>NZ_LZGT01000029.1 GCF_001690525.1 Gilliamella sp. App6-5
CCTCTCTATCTGGTCAATTGATGATTCATTATTTAACCAATGGTTAGATCGTGGACTGTTAAATCAGGTTAAGCAATTAGAGTTATATAAAACTAAAATTGAACTTTCAACCATTGCAAGATTAGCTGAGTTACCTTCTTTACAAACATTAAAATGTAAAGAAGCCTCCATATATCAAACGGATCTTGTTCGTGCCGAAAAACAAAAACAGCAATATCGAGCGCAAGCACTCGCATTATTTGCCCTACAACAAAATAGCAATATAAAAATAACCTTTAATGACGGCAGAATCGATTATTTTCAAGAATTCTTACCCGATGATTTAAAACATCAACTTACTTAACAGATTAAAAAATCATGATAGTCAGAATAAAACTCAATCAACTAGAAAAGCGCAGTAATGACTACTTTTATAACGATACGCCGTTTAATGGCGAAGCTTATGATCATCGAGATAATCAACTTTATCAGGTATACGAAATTACCGACGGTATTATTACAGGTAGTCGAGATTATGGCGCTTTACAAGCCGATGGTATGATTAAAATTGATTATGATTTGTTAACTAGCGCAGAATATTTTGATTATGAAATGAATCAGATACGTTGTTATTATCAAGGACAGCCATTTACTGGATTATATTATAATTATAGTTCTGGATTTTTATTAAGTGAAGGGCTATGTATTGATGGTTGGGTTGTTAAGAATATTGTTTTTTTTCCTGATGGTACAGGTCGAATAAGAAAATATGAAGAAAATGACATTGATATTACCGAAACAACTGGCGATAGAGAGTGGTTATTGGAGTGGGAAAATAATGTATGCAAAAGGATTGAATCGCGCTATTTAGATTATGCAGAAACAGATCATTCAGGTAATTTAGAATTATATTTCAATGAGCAAAAACAGATTGAACAAGTGATTATAAAAGATGATTATGCTTATGTGTCACTATTAGTACCTCGAGATGATTTAGGTATCGATTTTAAAACCTTTGATGATTTATTGGCAAAACAGGATATTTTTGCCGATAACCTCTCTATCTGGTCAATTGAGGATTCATTATTTAACCAATGGTTAGATCGTGGACTGTTAAATCAGGTTAAGCAATTAGAGTTATATAAAACTAAAATTGAACTTTCAACCATTGCAAGATTAGCTGAGTTACCTTCTTTACAAACATTAAAATGTAAAGAAGCCTCCATATATCAAACGGATCTTGTTCGTGCCGAAAAACAAAAACAGCAATATCGAGCGCAAGCACTCGCATTATTTGCCCTACAACAAAATAGTAATATCAAAATAACCTTTAATGACGGGAGAATCGATTATTTTCAGGCATTTTTACCGGATGATTTAAAACAACAGCTTACTTAATAGATTAAAAAATCATGATAGTCAGAATAGAACTCAATCAGCTAGAAAAGCGCAGTAATGACTACTTATTGACTTTTTTACTTTTTAAATGATGCATTTTTTAGTGAACAGGCTTATTACCATCAGAATAACCCAACTTACTTGCTTTAATGATTGAAGGGTTAATCTGGTATATTACTGATAATGATCTTGAAAAATGGTTAAAATATAGTGCATTAGGTACTAAAAATAAGAGTCAAAATGCCTTTAAAAATGTGACTGAGCAAAAAGCCGAATTTAAAAAAACATTAAAAAACATGTTTGGTCTTGATGAATCCATACTATCACAGGCGAACAATCAAAATAATACACAACAAGCAGAACAAATCATTGATAATTCATTTTCCGAATATGATGCTTTATTACTGATTATAGATGATTATAATCGGCAAAAACAGTCTCTAATCACTCTATTAGCTGATGCTGTCGCCCAAAAAGCCTTAGCAGAGCAATTTAAAAATCAGTACGAATATATCAATGTTAATGGTTATTCGATTGGTGACATCTTTAGTGGCAAAATGAATTAATAACGAGGTTTATAATGAATAAATATTTTCATTATTACTGGCAAAATCACCGAACTGCAAGTGATTGATACCAATTTATCTCTATTTGGCGACAATGCCTTAGCTAGTTTGCCGCTACTTGGGCAACAGTGTCGAAGCCGCTAGCCAAGTTGGCATGGCAAGCGGTCAAGAAGAAGCGGTCGATTACTTTAACAGCGTGCAATACTTTTGCTGTAAACTGGGTAAATTAACCATACAAGGCATTTTTTGTCGGGCATTTTTCCGTAATGGCGACAAGGTCGAAGTGGTGGTCGAAACGTTAGAAGATGGAAGTTATTATGCCTATGCCCTGCGCCGTGCTATCGATCATCGCCTATGGTTATACCCATGGGCAATGAAGGGAACTAAAGCTAACAATAAAGAAGCGTTTAAAGAAGCTAGAATTTTTACATTAATTATTTTCATTATAGGTATGATTTTATTATCTGTTATTACTAATAACTTAATGAAAAATAAAGCTGAACTAAATTGGAATTTATCAAGGTAAATGTCAGTATAAAGTTTACGTTAGAAATCATCAAGGCTAATAACGATAAAAATCATTCAGAAAAATCATTGATTTTATTAAAGTTTGTAATTTAATTTTTTATGTTAATTATACAATTACATTGATCGCTTATCTTGCATGATATGGCATTACTTATTGAGCATTTCAGCAAAAAATGAGGCGTTAAGCCTCCTTAAGGGATGAATTATTTTGCGGGTAAAATCACGTTGTACAAATCAGCATGCAATGTTTATTTCATTTGAAACAGTGACATATTTTGCATCGTCATAAAGGTATATTGTGCAGCTTGCAAATTAGCTTGTAGCATCACATATTCAGAAATGGCTTCGTACCAATCAACATCTTCAAGCTGGCTGATTTGTGTTTGAAATTCAATATCTAATGTTTTACCAAGCGCTAATAACCTATCAATTTCAGACAATACAGAGCCACCCTCAGCTCTGAGTGTTGAAATATTATTAAAAGAATTGTCTATGCCGTGGCGAGCTTTTGATAATCCAGCTCTAAATTGTTCAACGGTATCTTCGTTATCGTAATCTAGATCTATTTTTAACGCTTCAATCGCATAATCAATACTGGCAAATATGTTACTTTCTGCCGGTGAACCATCAGATTCTTTAACATTTGAGCCTGTCATAAATACTTGAATGCCGGTAAAACTCAGTGATACTTCGCGCGAGTCATCAATCAAAACATTTACCGATGTTGTGCCGCCAACGTAACTCACTTCGCCAGCTTCGTTCATAACAAAAGGAGGAGTATCGTTTTTCTTACCCGCAAAAAGATAGTTGCCATTAGTGTCTTTTGCGTTGGCTAATGATAAAAGTTGATCTTTTAAACCTTGCAATTTATTAGCAAGATCGAGTCGATTTTCTTCATTTAAGGTTTCGTTTGAGGCATAGACCAATGTTTCTTGAATGGATTGGATAACAGTATTGGCTTCCGCTAAGATAGTATCTTGGCGACTTAGTAATTTATCGGCACTTTCGCGTGTTGCTTGAAATTGTTCATTTTGTGCTTGCGCTTGTTTTATTATTAATGATTGTGATGCACCCATTGGGTCATCAGAAGGCGATAAAATCTTTTTGCCAGTCGCTAAATGTAACCCCGATTTTTGCCATTTGCTATTGGTATTTAAAATACTTTGCAAGTTTTTTTGATAGAGTGAGTTTGTGCTAAGGCGCATTTTTTATCCTTTTATCATTTAGTTAAACCTAAAATGGTATCAAATAGTGTGGTTGCGGCATCAATCACTTTTGCATTAGCTTGATAATACTGCATATAGACCTGCATAGAGATATATTCTTCTTCAAGATTAACCCCAGATATTGATTGATTTTGTTCATAAATTTGTTGGGTAATATTTTGGCTTGATTGCGCAGAAATTTTCGCTGTTTGGGTCTCACTACCAATATAGCTGACTAAGGTCGTGTAAGCGCTTTTTAATGTTGTGGTACCATTAACGAGTTTTTCATGTTGGATTTCTAATAATTTAGTGACATTACGATTATCACCTGCACCATTTTCTTCATCATTAATTCCCGTTGCTAATTTATTCACATCTTTCACTAGCAGTTGTAATGATGAGGCAATATCGGCAACAGGTTTTATGATAAAAGAGTCCCCACTAACGGCATTTCCGTTTATCTCGATAGCTAGCCCATCAAAAACCAGTTTACCGTCTTCAATTTGTGGAGTGATTTGCTGACGATCTGATAATCGTGTGACAACCCAATTGTTGCCATTAAATTCAATTTTATAATCAGAAGCTTTTACTTCAGTCACAGCGTTAAACTCGATTTTAGCCGAGGCGTTCCCTTGGTTTTTCGTATTTGTGATACAACTAGGATGATTGTAATCGAATAACTTTTCACCCTGATTACCATTAATATCAACACCGGACATATGTACTTCATTAAAGCGTTCAGCTAAATTGAGTGCAATTAAACCTAATTGATTACGAGCTTCGGTTAATGGTCCTTCACGAAAGGTTAATAATCCATTCAATGAACCTGATGTAATATTTTGGCTGGTAAGTTCTTGTGTTGCACCTGAATGATGCGTATAAATAATGGTATTTAATGAAGGATCGTCTGCTGAAGGTTGTACCGATAATAAGTTAATCGAAGAACCTTGAACTAAATTTAAACCATTTGCCAGCGAAAGATTATATTGTCCATTTTGCTCAGTAACGGTAATGCCAATGATTTCACTCAGTTCGTTAACAAGTTGATCACGCTGATCAAGTAATGCATTGGGTTCAAGCCCGTTACCCACTGATTGTAGTTGTGAAATTTTTTGATTGAGATCAGCAATCTGCTGAGTATAGGTATTGATTTTATCTACATTACTGCTTAATTCGTTATTAATATTAGCAATTTGATTTTTTAAGTTTTTTTCTGTTTTATTAAATTGGCTAGTTAACGATGTAAGATCACTAATCACGGTTTGTTTTGTTGATGCATCGCCAGCATTTGAAGCAAGTTTATTTAAACTCGCAAAAAGGTTGTTAAGTTGTGATGAAATACTATTATCATTTTCTGCTAATAAATTATCAACTTTGGATAACTCTCCATAATAGGATTTAATAGAACCATTTTGTGATTGTGATTGACGTAGTTGTCCGACCACAAAGTTGTTAAAGGCACGATTAACCGATGATATTGCAACGCCATTACCTACAAATCCGAAACGATGTTGAGTACCATTTGCTTGACGTAAAATTTGTTGTTGACGATTATAACCTGTTGTATGCGCATTGCTGATATTATTGCTAATTACATTAAGCATATTTTGTGCTGCATTTAATCCACTAATACCGGTATTCATTAATGAATTTGCCATAAAAACCCCTCAATATAGTTTTAGTTAATAACATCAATTAAAAATAAGTTATTTTTTATATCGGCTTAACTTCTCAAAACTTTAATAATTTTTACAATCGTTTTTTTTTAATTGTATTTATTCAGATTTAATTTGTTGTGATTGCCTTAAAAAATTGATGCCGGTCATGTTATTTTCTTCTTCAATATACTGTTGTGCTGTTTTATTCAAAATTAAGATACTAATCCGGCGATTCGCATCTTTACTATAGTTGGCATTATTTAGACTAACGGTGTCAGCTAATGCAATAATGCGAATAATCTTACTGGAATCTAATCCACCAGCAATGAGCTCTCTCCTTGATGCATTGGCTCTATCGGCAGATAATTCCCAATTACTGTATCCTCGATCGCCCGTTGTATATTGGCGTTCATCCGTATGGCCTGACAATGTGATTTTATTGGGTAATGAATTGATAATTGGCGCTAATGTATGCAAAATTTCTTGCATATTGGGATCAATAGTTGTACTACCAACATCGAACATGGGTTTATCATCGGAGGCTAAAATTTGAATGCGTAACCCCATTTCCGTTAATTCAATAATAAGATTAGGCGCTAGTTTTTTAAGGCGATCATCAATTTCGAAAGTTTCATAAATCTTACGTGCCGCCTCAATCATTTGTAATCTTTCAAGTTGTTGTTTTTCGAATTCATCTTTTGATGAATTTAAAACATGACTTTTTTCTTCGCCAAGTTGTTTGCTAACATCATCACCACCGCCAGGAATAGGGCTTTCACTATCACTAATGTTTTTACCACCATTGTAGCCAAGAATTAAGGGGGTTCTAAAGTACTCAGCAATGCCTTTCAACTCTTGAGGTGTCGATGTCGAAATTAACCACATGACTAAAAATAGTGCCATCATCGCAGTCATAAAGTCGGCGTAAGCGATTTTCCACGAGCCACCATGATGCCCACCACCATGCCCCGATTTTTTTTTGACAATTACTCTTATAGATTTATCTTTCATTATTCGCTATTTGAATTCGTATTTTTATCTTTAACTTCTTGTATGTACTGTTCTAATTCAAAGAATGACGGTCTTTCATGCGAGAAGAGCGTTTTTCGGCCAAATTCAATACAAATTTGCGGAGCATAATCATGCATACTGGCGATAAGAATCACTTTTGTGCACTCTAATATTTTGACCATATCGGCGTTTCTTTGCTTCAATAAAGACGCTAATGGTGAAACAAAGCCATAGGCAAGTAAGATACCTAAAAAAGTTCCGACCATAGCATGGGCAATGAGTTCACCAAGTTCACTTGCTGGTCTATCTGCTTGTGCAAGTGTATTAATTACGCCCATTACAGCTGCAACAATCCCAAATGCTGGTAAGCCATCACCAATACCTGAAATGGCATCTACAGGCTTTTCAAGTTCATGGACAAATGTTTCAATTTCTTCACTCATTAGTGTTTCGATTTCAAATACATCCATATTGCCACTAATCATCAGTCGTAAGTAATCAGTAATGAAATCGCAGATTCTAGGGTTATTTAAAATAAGCGGGTACTGCTTAAACAAATCACTTTCATGTGGATTATCAATATCGGCTTCAATGGATAGTCCCCCATTTTGCCGAATCTTCGTTAAAATGGTATACATTAAATTAATTTGTGTTAGATATAGGTTTTTATTATATTTAGATGTTTTAAATAATTGTCCTAAAGATTTAAGCGTTGCTTTTATTGTTTTTTGTTCATTACTGACAATAAAAGCGCCAATCGCAGCGCCACCAATAATCAACAATTCAAGTGGTTGAAATAGTACGGCTAAATAGCCCCCGCTTAGTACATAACCAAGTAGTGCCGAGGCGATAACGACAATATACCCTATAATGATTAGCATTGACTTTCTTCTTTCTCCATGAAATAACAGTAAACTTGCTGAAATATTTCTAATTTTTTATTTACGCAGTTATCCGTGTGACAACGGATGAATTAAAATTGCTTAACGTTGATAACACTTTTAGGCATTTTTCGTTATTTTCTTTTAGTGTTTTATTATTTTTATCCGCTCTTGACGGTGGTTGGCATAAACTGCAAGTAAACGTGTTTTGTGGGTGATAAGCGTGCGTAATAAAAAGCCCACCACATGCTGTACAATATGATTGTTGCATGATATTTTTTTCGACAAATTTGACTAAGATCCAAGCTCTGGTTAACCCTAAAACAGGTTCATCTTTATGTGAAACTTGGCATTGTTCTAAATAAAGTTGATAGGCTTTTAAAATAGTTTGAATGCAAGACTTCAAGCCATTTTTAACTAAAAAAGAGTAAGCGTTATAAAAAATACTGGCATGGATATTCGGTTCCCATGTCATAAACCACGAGGTTGAAAAAGGCAATAAACCTTTAGGTGGCGGGCAACCTTGAATCTCTTTATAAAGTTTTATAAGTTTATTCCTGCTTAAATTAGTTTCACTTTCTAGCATTTGAATTCTTCCGCCAAGGGAAATTAATTTGATAGCCAGTTCGGTTTCCTTATATTTTTGGATAATACTTTTATCTGACATATTCGGTTCCTTAGCTACTTATTCATTGAATCTAATAGCAAACTTGATAAAAGAATGCCTGTATGCATTTGCTTTATATCGCTAATGCGGGATTCTTCTGTAAGTTTTTTCATCATTTCTGCGTTTTCAAATCGTAGCTGAAATATTAATTGATTGGTTTCTGATAAAACCAACATTTGCGAGGTACTTAAACAACTCAGAATATCGGCCGTTTCTTCATCAATACCCAATCGATACATTGCCATAACTTTATCTTTTTCAAGCATGCGCTGACTTAACAGCAGTGTTGACAGATTTAAATGATGTATACATTTAAGAATATCGTCATCTAGTACATTTCCCAATTTAGCCACCAATCTATATTTATTTTATTCGTTTAAAAAAACGAATAATTAGTAAATTTAAAGTTAAACATTTTTTTATGTGCGTAAAGTTACATTTTTAAACGCGAAAGGTCAATAAAAAAATATTTCAATTTATTTTCGATTGATTACGGTTTGTTTAACTTTTTTATCATTTCTAAAAAATAACTTTACTTCGTATTCGCTTGATTGCTTGGCTATGTAATTGACTCACTCTTGATTCGCTAATATCCATGACTTTACCAATCTCTTTTAAATTGAGATCTTCTTGGTAATAAAGTGATAAAACAAGTTTTTCTTTTTCTGGTAAGTTTTCAATTTGTTGAATAATGGTATTGCGAATTTCCTCATCGATTATTGCTGAAAAAGGATTATTATCTTCTTCATATTCAATAATGGCATCAATGTTATCTCCCAATTTTTTATAAATTTCATCATAGGAACATATTTGGCTACTATTTGAATCTAATAAAATCTTGCGGTATTCATGAATAGATAATTTTAAATATTGGGCAATTTGATAATCATTAGGTGCTGTACCTAGTTTTTGTTCTAACTCATGCATTGCGGTTGTGACATCTTTGATTTTTTTACGCATTTTCCTTGGTAACCAATCACGGCTGCGTAGTTCATCAAGCATTGCGCCTTTTATTCTCGGTATAGCAAAAGTGGCAAAAGTATTGCCCTGAGAGATGTCATAACGTTTGATTGTGTCTAATAAACCGATGTAGCCAACTTGTAACAAATCATCGAACTCAACTGTTGTGGGTAAACGAACGGCTAATTTTAAAGCTTCATTACGAACCAGATGAATATATTGTTTCCAGTCAATTTGGTTTATTACACCCTGTGAGTTATATAAGCTATCACCCATTTTTCGAACCAATGTTAAATAAAATGCTTAACAATATTATGACGATAGTTGATGAATTTAATGGGTAAAATAAAGGGATAAAAAATAGCTAATTATAATGATTAGTCATAACAGTATGATAAAAATACTGTTATGACTATATGACTAAACTAAGATGCTCAAAAATAGATAATCAAAATTACTGCAATAAAGAAAGTACAGATTGTGGTACTTGGTTAGCTTGTGCTAATACTGAAGTACCTGCTTGTTGTAAGATTTGACCACGAGTCATGTTTGATACTTCTGTTGCATAATCCGCATCTTCAATTCGGCTACGCGCAGAACTTAAGTTATTTACAGTATTGTTGATATTAGTAACAGTTGATTCGAAACGGTTTTGTACTGCACCAAGTTGTCCTCGTAATGCATCAATTTTTGATAACGCGGCATCAATGGTTTTTAATGGATCTGCTGTTGGTGTATCAGATACGTTAAATGCATTTAAACCAAGTTCCGTGCTATCAATTTTTTTCAAATTGATTTCAATGGTTTCTCCGTCGTTTGCACCCACTTGAATTTTAAGTGTTTTATCTTCAGATAATACTTTAGAACCATTGAAATCAGTTTGTTTAGAAACACGATCAATCTCATCTAAACGTTGATCGATTTCGTTTTGAATTGATACTAGATCGCTTTCAGAGTTAGTGCCATTTGCTGCTTGAACCGTTAATTCACGAATACGTTGTACGTTATTGTTGATTTCATTTAGTGCACCTTCAGTGGTTTGCGCAAGTGAAATACCATCATTTGCATTACGAGCAGCTTGAGTCAATCCTTTGATATTTGATGAAAAGCGGTTAGCGATTGCTTGACCTGCTGCATCGTCTTTTGCGCTATTAATACGCATGCCTGATGAAAGGCGCTCGATAGATGTGCTAAGAACGCTTTGAGAATTGTTAAGGTTGTTTCTTGCCATTAAAGACATTGTATTAGTATTAATTACTTGTGCCATTTTTATCTCCGTTAATATGAATATTGAAATCAACGAGATATCGAAATTTAATTCAATATCTTTGCTGATGAATAACTTATCGGTAATAAAATTGAGATCTTTAATTTTTTTAATGATTCTCTTTTTTTAAACAGCAAATTTAATCCAGAATATAATTGATATTAATAAATAAATCATATGATTAACTTGTTTTTAAAATAAATTTTTAATGATGATTTTTTGTTCGCAAAACCACAGGCACCTTTATCTATTAAATAAAAATTCCGTTAATGACTAAATTTTTGAAAAAATTAGCCGATATAAAAAATATTGAATAATTGTGATAGGTAGATGAAATCATGGCAATGAGCGCATTGGGAATCGGTTCGGGGATCGATCTTGGTGAAATTTTAAATCAATTAGAAGCGGCAGAAAAGACACGCTTAACACCAATCACTACTCAACAAAAAGCGATTAATGCCAAAATTAGTGGTTTTGGTAAGTTAAAAAGTGCATTAACAACATTTAATACAGCAACGGCAAAACTCCAAAAAAAAGAGTTATTTCAAAGCCGTATAGCGACAGGTAATAACGATTATTTTTCAGTAAAGACAAATAGCAAAGCGGTTTTAGGTGATTATGCGGTTACAGTTGATCAATTAGCAACTTCTCATCGTATTGCCACATCGGCAATCAATGATAAAAGTGCTCAATTGGGTAATGACAATGAAACTCGTACGATTACCATTGAGCAAGCCAATGGTAATAAACTAAATGTGACTTTATCTAAAGATGAAACATCTTTGGAATCAATAGCAAATGCTATTAACAATGCTCAAGTGGTTAATGAGGATGGCACAACAAGTCCTTCGACAATGAATGCGGCGATTGTTCGTTCGGGGACCGATGGCTATCAATTAGTGATTACGTCAAAAGAAACGGGAGAACAACAAGCCATTACCTCTATTTCATCCGATGATGATAAGTTAAACAATATTATTGGGTTTGACATTAATCAGGCGAGCAATAGTCCTATGTCTGAAGTTGCAAAAGCGCAAGATGCCAAGTTTTCGTTTAATGGTATTGCGATAACCAGCACTTCAAATACCGTTAAAGATGTAATAGATGGCGTTGATATTACGTTAAAAGAGATTACGACAACCAGCCAAAATCTTACTATAAGTGCAGATAACGAAAAAACAGAAGAAGCCATTAAAGAATGGGTCGAAGCATTTAATCAATTACAGTCAACAATATCAACGTTAACTAAATTCACCACAGAAGATAAAAATTCAAAGGAATTAAATAGTAGTAATGGTCCACTTGTTGGTGATGCGACATTACGCAATATTGACCAAAGTATCCGTTCTATCTTTGCCAAAGGACAATCGGGTGAATACTCGGTATTGGCTCAAATTGGTATTAATATGGATAAGAATGGCACGTTAACGATTAATGAAAATGAGCTAAAAAAAGCACTGAATGAAAATAGTGATGCAGTGGCAACACTGTTTACAGGTGATGGCAAAAACACAGGGATCGCCAATGAGGTTTTTGCTAAAGTCAGTGGATTTATTGATAGTGATGGTATGATTGATTCGGCAACTAATGGGTTAAATACCACATTAAAATCATTAGATAAACGCCATGAACAAGTGAGTAATTCTATTGAACAAACCATTGAACGTTACCGAGTTCAATTTACCCAATTGGATATTTTAATTAACTCGTTAAATAGCATGAGTAATTATTTAACTACCCAATTTGATATGATGGCAAACTTAAAAAAATAGAGGGAAGTAATGTACAAATTAGGTTCTAAAGCTTATGAGCAAGTGAATTTAGAAACCCGTGTTAATCAGGCATCCCCTCATCAATTAATCGTTTTATTATTTGATGGTGCACTTAATGCAATTAAATTGGCTAACTTGTATATCGAAAAGGGCAATATTGTAGGTAAAGGTAACGCGATTTCTAAAGCGATTAATATTGTTGATAATGGGCTTAAAAGTTGCTTAGATTTAGAAAAAGGGGGTGAAATTGCTGAAAATTTAGATCGTTTATATCAGTATATTAGCCAACAGTTAGTTCTAGCCAATTTACATAATGATAAAGAAAAATTACAAACCTGTTTTGATTTATTAAACAATATTGCCGAATCTTGGCGTGAAATTGCAAAATAAAAAAGGATGATTATGCAAGGAAATAACTTATTAGAACAATACGAACAATTTAATTATGTTGTTGAACAAATGTTGATAAATGCCCAGAATGAAAACTGGGATTTATTGTTGAGTTGGCAGGCGAAATACCTTCAATTATCGAAAGGTATTATGTTGGTTGATGATTTTTCGAAAATTGAAAACATGCCATTGCAACATCAAGACCTGATTCGAATGTATATCAAAAATATACTTAGCTATCAGCAGCAGTTAACCCAATTAATGATTACTCGTCATTCTCAGCTTAGAGAGTTGATTGGCAAGCATGCCGATTATCAAACTAAAATCGGTAGCTATCAAAACATTGCCTGTTTAATGTAAGTTTGTGGATGCTTTGCTTGAATCTTATTCATCGATAGGAACCAAGCAAGCATCCCGTTAAACAACCTCAATCAATATTGCGATTCAAAATAATTAACTCTTTGTTTTTTGAGTTATTGTCTTCTTCTTTTCCGTAAAAAACAACAGTATAATTGGCATCTTTGGTTTTGACGATCTCACTAATGATTAATTCTTTTGTGGATAATTTAAACACTTCTTTTGTGTGCAGGTTTATATAGCAACCAACGGTTTCCTGAGAAAAGGCTTCGATCACCTGATTATTTTGAATTGTAATCCACCCATTGCCGATTTCATCAGTGAACCGCATAACAAACGTTTCTGTGGCGATTTTTATCGGTTCCCAAATAGAATAAATTTGTCTTTCCATATCGAGCAATAGATTTAGTTCGATTTCTCCGTTGGGTAAAACATTGATTAAATAAAACTTACCTTTTTCATCAATATTTAAAATACTCGATGTATTAGAAAAGCTTAAATTCAATACGCAAGTTAGATAAAAACGCTTTCCTGTGTTGATATTTCTTGACTGTAAAACGTTCCCCATCTCATCAACTTGGCGATGTAACCAACCATTGTCAACACAAGCAAGTAGATGGATTTGGTTATTCAAAGAATCAATAAATAATTTGTTATGTTTTGGAAGCGGAATTTTATTGGTATAGATTTTTTTTATATCATCATTTTTAAATGCAACTGCAATCAATTTATCTGGTTTTTTTTCTGAAAAAATATCAACATAATGGAAAATAGAAAAATCATGACATATTCCCTTAAAATCGCCGACAATAGGGCGTTTGGGCTTTGGATAGGTGATATTTTCTCTATCAAATAATGGGAGCATAATTTCTAAATCTTTATCTGGATGGTACACAGTAATAGACACATAATCCTTACCAGTAGGGCTGACAAAAAAATGGGGTAGGATTCCATCAGGCTCATAATAATAATGAGTATTTTTCTTATCGAGTTCAATAACAACATATATAACCTTATAATCATCCCCGTTTTGTGGATAAAAATTAGCAGCAATAACAAGCTTTTCTTGATAACAAATTGCCCTTGTAGTAGAAAACCCATCAAGCGATGTCAGAACAATCAGTTGCCCTAATGTTGGGTAGTCGAGATGCTGTTCATTTAAGGCTATATTGGCTTTTTTTAACGTTATCATTTTGAATCCTTTATGTATTTTATTGGTTTTTTATTAAATGATGGCATTATGTCGTTATTTTTTTAAATAGTATAGTAAAAATGGTAAAGTTTTTTGAGCTATCAGTTGATAACGAAAATAATATATTTAGCAGTACAACAAGCATCAAAAATATGAGCGATGCTTATTTTAAACTTGAATTGTGTGGTGAGTTGATTATCGCATTTAGCCCAGAATTAATGGTTATTAGTAAAAGCAAAATGCAAAATTTAGGATATGGCAATTATATTCGATGTCATTAATTAGACATTCATATTCATAATTTCTTGATAAGCTGCAACCAGTTTATTGCGCACTTGAATACCAAATTGCAATGAAATCGATGATTTTTGCATATTAACCATGACCTCATTCAAAGAAGTATTCGCCTCTCCCATTTCAAAAGCTTTGGCTTCATTATTTGCCTGTATTTGTCGTTGACTGATGTTATCTAAAGCGGTTTTTAATTCTGAAACAAAGTTTTTATCTGCAAACTGCGTTTTTGGGGTTATTGACGTTGATTCATTTAAATTAGTGAATTCCATTGGGTTGAATGTGTTGATTGTATTCATTTTGATAACTGCTTTTTAGCTCTTTTGTTACTGTATGGCTAAATTTAACATATAAATAAAAAACCAAAGGGTTTAAGTAAGGGAAAAACTGCACGCTTTTCTCGCCATTGAATTTTTCAAATATATGGATAATAAACTACAGAGTTAATCTAAATAGTTTAGAGTCAGGATGCTATGGCTAGCGAAGCAGTCAATAATAAAGGTGAATCAATCTTAAATAAGTTGTCTTTTGTCAATCAACTAAAACAAAACACCAAAATGGCATTGTTAATTGCTGGTGTCATTACGATAGCGATTATTAGTTTCATCTATTTATGGGCTAAAGATGAGTCTTATAGTGTTTTGTTTAGTAATTTAAATGATAAAGATGGTGGCGAAATTATTAGCCAGCTTGATAAGATGAATATTCCTTATCAATTTTCATCTTCTGGCTCCACTATTTTAATTCCACAAGATAAAGTTTACGATACCCGATTACGTATTGCACAACAAGGTTTACCTAAAGGTGGATCCGTTGGTTTTGAATTGCTCGATAAAGAAAGTTTTGGTATGAGCCAATTCAATGAACAAATCAATTATCAGCGGGCTTTAGAAGGGGAATTATCTCGAACCATATCCATCATCAGTAGTATTAATGATGCCAGAGTGCATTTAGCAATGCCTAAGCCATCTTTATTTGTCAGGGAAAGAAAATCCCCTTCAGCATCGGTAGCATTAACGTTATTACCTGGTCGCTCATTATCACAAGGCCAAATTGATGCAATTATCCATTTAATTTCAAGTAGTGTGCCAGAGTTACATGCAGATAAAGTGACCATTATTGATCAGCATGGTCACCTATTAACCGGAGAAGGCTACCGAGATAGAAATACCAATGTGGCTCAACTCGAATTTAGTGAGCGAATTGAAAATAGTGTTCGTGAGCGAGTAGAAAAAATCATTATCCCAATTTTGGGTAAACAGAATGTTAAGGTACAAGTTAATGCCGATGTTGATTTTAGCCGACAAGAATCGACTTCAGAAACTTATGATCCAAATAGCGATATTGCCAATCAAACTATTCGCAGTAAGCAACAAGTCGAAAATCGCCAATCCGCTAAAAGTTATGCTATAGGTGGGGTGCCTGGGGCATTATCGAATCAACCTGTACCGACATCTAGCGCACCGATTGATGAAAAAGATGAATCGCCTGAAAAAAACGATAAACAAGCATCTTATAACTTACAATCAAATAATACCGTTAATTTTGAAGTTAATAGACAAGTGATACGCAGTCAAATACCTGAAGGTCGGATTAAACGTTTATCGGTTGCTGTTTTGGTTAATTATAAATTTGTCACAACTGAGTCAGACAATGCTAAATCTGAAGAAGATGACAGCCAGTCATCTTCTATAACAGAACAATGGGTCAAGCTAGATAATGATGAACTTCAAAATATTGAAGCACTCGCGCGTCAAGCAATGGGATTTTCTGATTTACGTGGCGATACATTAACTGTTGCGAATTTGAAATTTACCGATCAAGCACTTGATGGCAATGACGATATCGCATTTTGGAAAACCAATGAATTTTATGATTCTGTCAAAACAGGGATTAAATATTTAATTTATATTCTTATTTTCTGGATTATGTGGCGTAAGGTATTACGTTCATTATGGTTGAAATTACAACGTCAATTCTTGATCGGAAAAGAGGAATCATTGAATCCTAAATCAACGGTAGAAGAAAAGTTAGATTATAAAGCACACAGTAAACAACAGCACAAAATATTTGAAGATAATATGCAACAACAACAGCACATACGTAAAATAGTTGAGAAAGAACCTCGTGTCATGGCATTAATTATTCGTAGTTGGATCAATAAAGAGGACGCTAAACAATGATTTTAAGTGAATCTCAAAAAGTCGCTGCGATTTTAATGGTGTTAGGTGAAGGGCTTGCAGCACAAGTCATGCAACATCTTAGTCAAAAAGAAGTGCAACAAATTAGTAGCGCTATGATGTCATTACCTCAGTTTTCTCAAGAACAATTGAAAGGCATACTTAACGAATGCCAAGTTGCCCTTGAAGAATGTGCGGTTTTAAATACCGATCCAAATGGCTATTTACGTTCAATATTAGGGCGCTCATTAGGTGCTGAGAAAGCTGAACGTTTACTTGATGAACTATTATCTACTGATCAAGAAGAAGCGACCGATGGTCTTGAAATGCTCAACTATGTTGATGCGACAAGAGCCGTTGATCTGGTCAAAAAAGAGCATCCGCAAATCATTGCGACTATTTTAGTTCATCTAAATCGTGATTTAGCAGCAGAAATTTTAAATCTGTTTGATGATGAATTGCGTAACGATGTCATGCTACGTATTGCGACTTTTGGTGGGGTTGAGCCTTCTGCGCTGCAATTACTCTCATCCTCATTATCGACATTATTACATGGTCAAAATATCAAACTGAATAATCTTGGTGGAATACGTACTGCGGCAGAAATTATTAACTTAATGAAAACACAGCAAGAAGAGCAGGTTATCAATGCATTGCGTGATTATGATGGAGAGTTAACACAAAAAATTATTGATGAAATGTTCTTGTTTGAAAATCTTGTTGAAGTGGATGATAGAAGTATCCAACGCTTACTTAAAGAAGTCGATAATGAAATATTGATTATTGCATTGAAAGGGGCATCAGTTGAATTACGTGACAAACTATTGAAAAATATGTCACAGCGAGCTGCATCTATTTTACGTGAAGATTTAGAAAATAGGCCACCTGTACGTTTATCTCAAGTAGAAACTGAACAGAAGAAAATTCTGGCTATTGCTCGTCGATTAGCTGAAAGCGGTGAAATGATTCTAACTAGCGGTGATGATGAATATGTATAATCAGCCCGATAGATTAAATTGGGAACCACTAAGCTTTCGCGATTTAGCATCATCTAAGCTATCAGAATTAAGCCAAAGCAATGAGATTGAGCAACTAGAGGTTAGTGAATCAACGTCTGCTCCTGATTTTGAGCATGAACCCATTGAGCCTAACGAGATCGAACAAACACTGGAGCAGTTAAAGCAGGAGATTGAAGCTAAAGCCTACCAAGAAGGGTTTAATTTAGGTCGATCTGAAGGCTTTGAAGAAGGTAAACAAGCTGGCTATGAACAAGGATATTGCCAGGGACAACAAGAGGGGCGTGAACAGATTGAACGGCAGCTTAATGATGAAAAACATAAAGCAGTTCATGCTATAACGGATTTAGTCAGTAATTTTCAGCAATCAATTAATGATATTGATGAGTTAATTGTACCTAAATTGTTTGATTTGGCGTTAATTGCGGCACAAAAAACAGTAGGCAGCATGGCTAAAGTAAAACAAAAACAGTTAAGCCATACCATACAAACATTAGTTGAGCAGTGCCCAATTTTATCAGAACCGATATCGTTACATCTTAATCCTACTGATTTGCAATGGTTAGAACCCCTATTTAATGAAGAAAATCAGCAAGAACAGTGGCAATTCATTGCCGATCCTAACATTGAAATAGGCGGTTGCAAAATTATAACCGATACTAATGAAATTGATGCCAATATCAATGACCACTGGCAAATAATATCTGATAGCCTAAAAAAGGATGATTATTAACGTGAAATATTCTTCACAATGGCTAAGTAAAATTGACCAAGCTACACAACAACTTGAATCACTATCATTAATTCGCCAATACGGACGCTTAGTTAAAGCATCCGGATTGGTGCTTGAAGCTGTTGGATTAAAATTACCTTTGGGATCTAACTGCTTGGTTGAACGACAAACCAATGGTCAAACGGAGCCAGTTGAGTGCGAAGTGGTTGGCTTTAATGATAAAACACTTTACTTAATGCCGTTTGAATCAACGGACGGTATTTTATTAGGCGCACGCGTCTATACTAAGCAATATGATCTAACGCACTTTAGTCATAAAGTCTTACCCATGGGAATGAGCCTATTAGGTCGAGTGGTTGATGCGATGGGGAAACCGTTAGATGGTAAACCGCTATCTGAGCAGGTTGAGTTTGAAGGATTATCTCATAAAGCGATTAATCCCTTAAAACGTACCCCTGTTCATCAGGTACTTGATGTTGGCGTCAGAGCCATAAATGCTTTGCTAACGGTTGGTAAAGGGCAAAGAATGGGCTTATTTGCAGGATCAGGGGTTGGTAAAAGTGTCTTGCTTGGCATGATGGCACGCTACACACAAGCGGATATTATTGTTGTCGGTCTGATTGGTGAACGTGGGCGAGAAGTTAAAGATTTTATTGAAAATATTTTAGGCGAAGAAGGATTAGCTCGAGCGGTTGTTATAGCGGCTCCCGCTGATGTGTCACCATTATTGCGCTTACAAGGTGCTGCGTATGCAACAAAAATTGCCGAAAACTTTCGCGATAAAGGTTTTAACGTTTTACTTATTATGGACTCTTTAACGCGTTATGCAATGGCACAACGCGAAATTGCTTTAGCGATAGGGGAACCCCCAGCAACGAAAGGCTATCCTCCGTCGGTCTTTGCCAAATTACCAGCATTAGTTGAAAGAGCAGGTAATGATGAAAACGGAAAAGGCTCTATTACGGCATTTTATACGGTATTGACAGAAGGGGATGATCAACAAGATCCGATTGCCGATTCGGCCAGAGCGATTTTAGATGGGCATATTGTTTTATCTCGCTCGCTTGCTGAGTCTGGACATTACCCTGCCATTGATATTGAAGCTTCAATCAGTCGAGTGATGACCGATCTTACTGCGCCTGAAGACGAAAAAAAATCCCGATTATTTAAACAATTGTTTTCAAGCTTTCAACGAAACCGCGATTTGATCAATGTGGGGGCTTATGTAACGGGTACTGATCCTTTATTGGATAGGGCGATAGTATTGTTTCCTGCCATGCAAAAATTTTTACAGCAAAGTATTAATGAACATTGTAGCTATCAAGATGCTTATCAACAATTAGTGAGCATTGTCGAACCAACATTAACGAGTTAGGAAAGCGTAATGGCAAATAAAAATTCTGGGCAATTTGCGTTTTTAACATTAAAAAAACTAGCAAAAAAATCAGTCGATGATACGTTACTTAAGTTAAAAAAAGCGCATGAAAATCACCGTCATGCACAATCGCAACTGCATGTATTAAATGGCTATTATGCCGAGTATCAACAAAAATTAAATAACGCTTTATCTCGTGGTATTAAAGGCGGTGAATTGAATAATTTTAATGCTTTTATTTCAACTATTGAGCAAGGCATTGCGCAACAACAAAAAGTATTGTTAACGTTGGATATTAAGCAAAAGCAAATTACGAATCAACTTAATCAATCGCAAAAAAGCTTAAATACCTATACAACACTATTAGACAAGCAATATAAAAAACAGCAACAACAACAAAATCGTTTACAACAAAAACTGACAGATGAATTTGCACAGTTACAACTAGCAAGGAGAGCATTAAATGAATATTAATCTTATTAATGATTTGAACATGACCACTTCTCATCAATCGAAGAGTATTGAAACGGACGTAATGGCTGATGATAATGATTGCTTTCAACAACTATTGCGACTAAGCGAAAATCACGTAGAGCAGGGGGGGAAATCAGTTAATGCCAAGTCAAATGTGGCCGAAGATAATGACCTTAAAGATGAAGTATTAATGATGTCTATTTATCCCATTAATATACAGGATTTTGAGCAAGAAAAACGTGCTCTTGTAAGTACAGCACAAAATAGTGATATAACAACCCATCTCAATGCATTGAGAACAAATAATCTAAATACTAATTTATTTGATCATTCATCGTCAGAAACATGGGAAAATGGGCAGGCAACGCAGTTACTTGCCTCTATCTATGACAGTGCAGATTTAATGAATAAAGTAACACCGCAAACAGATGTAGCGTCGTTAACGAACGATAACAAGGGGATACAGCTTAACGTTTCTCATAAAAAAGCGATTAGCATTAAAGGCGGTCTTAATAATTTGTATGTTAACCAAACAAATAATACGCAAAATGCTAATGATATTATGCAAAAATTAGCGACGGCTCAAACTCAATTTATAGCAAATCAATGTGATAAAGATGCGACCGTGCATACTAATCAAGAATTCTCGTTGACGACTAATGCAAATGGATTAAGTTCATTATTATCGCCATCTAATACCACCGCCACATCAGCTACAATCAATTTATCAACGCCAGTGAATATAGCGCAATGGCAAACTTCACTAACTGAGCAAATTATTATGTTTAATCGTCAAGGAATTCAAACTGCCGAAATAAAATTACATCCACAGGAGTTAGGCTCATTGCATATTAAACTTGCCATAAATGACGATAAGATGAATCTTCATATGATGGCTGCGCATAGTGTTGTTAAAGGTATGTTAGAATCGGCATTACCCTTTTTAAGAACATCATTGGAAGATCAAGGCATTATGCTAGAGCAAGCCAATATTGGTGACTTTTCGATGATGAACGATTCACAGCAATCCGCTATGCATCAACAAACAAAAAACAACCCGTTACCGACCGTGCAAACGCTTGATGCGTCCGATGTTGGTGTTGAGCAAATCATCGTTGAAAATAGTTCGCACAATCCCGGTCTTAGCATATTTGCTTAACGATTAACATTATTTTTTAATTTTCGAGGTAAATAAATTGAAGCGCATAAATAGGTAATATTTTATTGCCTATTCTTCAAATCGATTTTAAAAATATGCTTTATTATTCTTGTAACCATGTCCTGTTAATGGATTAGAGATCTTTTTAAATTTTATAGAGACAAGAATAAATATGCCTACAGCCTCAAAAAAAGTCAGTGTTTTAAATTTAATCCTTACTCTGATTACGCTATCAGCGATAAGCTTTGCGGCTTATTTATGGTTTCAAAACCATTCACCAAACACCCATACAGTGCCAGAAGAACCCGAAGTCTTGTCGCCTGTATTTTTAACATTAAAACCATTTACGATTTCATTACCTGCTTCAGAAGACAATATCGATATCAACAAAATTCTTTATGTTGGCATCGTTTTACGTGTGGCTAATGAAGATCAAAAAACGGTGCTATTAGATTATTTACCTGAAGTAAGAAGTGACGTGCTGCTTTTAACGTCAAAACAGAATATTAATCAACTAAAGCAAGAATCAGGGAAAATCAATTTACAAGAACAAATTAAAAATACGTTATCACGACAATATAATGCAAAGAATTGGGTAAAAGTTGATGAAGTTCTATTTACTGATTTTATTATACGGTGATTATTATGCCCGATAAGATCGAAGCCACAACAGATATAAATGAAAAGGATGACGTAGCACAAAAATCTGAAAGTTTTGTGATAGCTGAAGATGATGACAATATCGATGCTTCCGTTGTCTCGTTACCTTCCGGGAAAAAAGCTGACGTAAAACCCTATGATCTATCGGTCAAACATCGCTTTATTCCTGAGCGTTTAACTGCGTTAGAAATTATTAATGAACGTTTTGCCCGTCAGTTTCGAATTGGTTTATTCAACCGATTACGTCGCAATACTGATGTGATGGCTTCACCCGTTGAGCCTCATACGTTCAAAGAGTTTTCTGATATTTCATCGGCAAACCATTTAAATTTAGTGCATCTTAACCCATTAAGAGGTTCAAGTTTATTTTCATTTTCACCTGAATTAGTTTTTATTATTGTCGATTCGTTATTTGGGGGGGATGGACATACAACTAAAATAGAAATAGAAGGGCGTGAATTTACCCATACCGAACAACAAATCATTAAAAAAGTACTAGAGTTAGCATTAGTTATTTATCAAAATGCATGGGCTGATGTTTACCCGATTGAAGCCGAATATATTCGATCTGAAATGCAAAGTAAATTTACCAATATTACCAGTTCACCTGATGATATTGTGTTAACAACAAACTTTAAAGTTGAAGTGGGTCATAGTAAAGCAACCTTTTGTGTTTGTATTCCTTATTCTATGGTCGAACCAATCAAAGAGTTGCTAATAAAACCACCTGTCGAGCAACAAACTTATCAAGATGATAATGTTTGGATGAGTTCATTAACGACTGGAATAAAACAATCAACCGTCGAATTAGTCACTAACTTTGCCCATATTCACACAACCGTTAACAAACTGTTAGCCTTAAAAGTTGATGATATTTTAGTGATCGATAAACCAACAAATTTAGATGTAACAGTCGGTGGCGTACCGGTATTAAAAGGTCATTACGGTAAAGTAAATAAACAATATGCAATTCAAGTAGAACAGGTCATTAATCCTGTGATAGAACAATTGAATGAGGGAGTGTTCAATGACTGACATCAAACCAAATAACGATGAAAACCAAGAAACAAAAGTAGCGAGTGATGAGCTTATCACTAAAGAAGCTATTTTTGAGACATTATCTCCACAACAAAATGAAGATAAAAAGCAAGATATTAATCTTATATTAGACATTCCAGTTGAATTAAGTGTCGAGCTTGGTCGAACCAAAATAGCCATTAAAGATCTGTTAAATCTAACCCAAGGGTCGGTAATTGCATTAGATGGACTTGCGGGTGAGCCATTGGATATATTAATTAACGGTTATTTAATCGCCCAAGGCGAAATTGTGGTGGTTGGTGATAACTATGGTGTGCGCATCACCGATATTATTACCCCATCGGAGCGTGTAAGAAGATTGAGTCGTTAATGACAATAAAGCAAACTAATTTGGCTCAACCTACGGTTGGTGCAATCAACACTAATACCTTATCGGCGTCGCCTACTGATTTAAATATTTACACCAAAGTTGGATCATCAATGGGATTGATGCTTGTTGTGGTCCTCGGTTTTATTCTATTGTTAGGGTGGTTTGCCAAACGAATGGGTTGGAAAAAAACATCCGATCAATGGATTGATGTCAAAGCCACATACAGTATTACGCCTAAAGAACGTATTATACTGGTTCATGTCGATAACCAACTATTAGTGGTGGGTATTACTCCTCAACAAATGACACTGTTACATACCATCAATGAACAACGTAGCAAAATGTTACTTGCGCAAAATGCGACAGATAAAAATCTAACGAAAAGTCATGCATTTCAGCAGATATTACAATCCGTTTTAAAACCGAAAAAGGAGTAACAACAAATGCGGTTAAATTTAACTATTTTGCTAAGCTTATTGTTGTGTAGCCTATCGGTTCATGCTGAAATTCCCGTATTATCCGTCATGGATCAGCCCCTGAGCGGTGGGCAAAATTGGTCATTACCAGTTGAGACATTAGTTTTTTTGACCTTACTGACCTTTATACCAGCTATATTACTTTTGATGACCAGCTTTACACGTATCATCATTGTGTTAGGTCTGTTACGTAATGCCCTTGGTACACAATCAGCACCACCCAATCAGGTTATTTTGGGTATTGCACTGTTTATGACCTTTTTTATTATGTCGTCGGTGATTGATAACATTTATCAAGACGCTTATGTGCCTTATTCGCAAAATCAAATCACTATGCAAGAAGGTTTAACCAAAGCAACAAAGCCATTGAAAGAATTTATGCTTACCCAAACGCGCGAAAACGACCTAGCGTTATTTGTTAATATGTCTCATCAAAATGATATTCAAACACGTGAAGATATTCCTTTAAGAGTGCTCGTTCCCGCTTTTGTGGTGAGTGAATTAAAAACAGCGTTTCAAATCGGTTTTACCATTTTTATTCCTTTCTTAGTCATTGACCTCGTGGTAGCCAGTACGCTTATGGCATTAGGTATGATGATGGTACCACCGGCAACAGTATCACTGCCATTTAAATTAATGTTATTTGTATTGGCAGATGGTTGGCACTTATTACTTGGCTCGCTAGCGCAAAGCTTTTTTAGTTGAGTCGTACTATGTCACCTGAATATATTAGCACCTTAGCAATACAAGCAATAAAAGTCACTGTATCACTAGCAGGACCACTACTGTTAGCGGCATTAGTAACAGGGTTAATCATTAGCTTATTACAAGCAGCAACGCAAATTAACGAAATGACATTATCATTTATTCCCAAGATCATAGTGGTTATTGTGGTTTTGATAATATGGGGTCCATCCATGCTATCAACCATGATCGACTATATCCAAACCGTTATCACTGACATTCCTAACTTAACTAGTTAAAAGTAATGGAATTTGATATCAACAGTTTCTTTAATATTGATTTCTTTTCTTGGGTTAGGGACTGCTTTTTTCCTTTTGTTCGTATTTTAGCGTTGATCATGGTAGCGCCTATTTTTGGCGAAAAAGAAATCCCCAGTCGCGTTAAAATTGGCTTGGCACTACTGATTGCGATTGTACTGCCACTTCCTCATCTTGATGACAATATCAAAATATACTCTCTTATAGGGATATGGATTATTGCGCAGCAAATAATGATTGGCGCACTAATTGGTTTTACCATGCAGTTTGCATTTATGACAGTGCGATTTTCGGGTGAATTAATTGGCATGCAAATGGGGCTGGGCATGGCGACTTTTTTTGACCCTATTGGCGGCCCATCCACATCAGTATTATCACGCTTAATTAACATCATTGCTCTATTAATATTTTTGAGTGTGGACGGCCATTTATGGCTTTTATATGGCATCTCAAATAGTTTTGAAATCATTCCAATTGCCGTGATGCCATTACCCGCAAATGGATATTTAGCACTCATTGATGCCAGTAAGCTATTATTTATCAATGGTATTATGTTAGCACTCCCCTTAATGACTTTACTATTAACCATCAACATATCATTGGGGCTACTTAATAGAATGACACCACAGCTATCGATATTTGTCGTTGGCTATCCGGTGACACTATTATTAGGCTTGCTTATGCTAACTTACTTAATTACAACGCTACCGGCATTTTCAGAATTTATTTTTGAACAAATATTTGATCGCATTGCTAACATATTGTGGTATTTAACTCAGTGATACTTGCGATCAAAAAACATCATTAAATTATTATTATTAGATGTGTAATACTAACTATTCTTCGTTGAACGAGAATTTATTTGGAAAATGATCAATGATCAACTAAGCAACCGAAAGCAAGTCTTGTTTATTATCCTAATTATTGGCTTTCTGAATTATGATAGATAAGAAATTGACTATAAGCAAAGAACAAGAATTAATAAAGCAGGCAGAAAGACTCGCTTTACTTCCTGATTGTGTAGAACCTTTTGAGCAATTTAAGGCTTTACTCAAAGATGAAACTCGGGTAGCTAATCAGCTACGTCTGCAAGGAATAATGGTCTCTGGCAGCGGCGTACGTTCAATCTGGTTACGCCACGATTTAGAAAGCTTCAAAAAAGGCTGATCGCTCTGGAAACAAAAGTAGCTTAGGAAGGGCTGGTGTTAACAGAAAGCCAGCTACAAACTTTAGAGAAAGCGAAAGCAGCGCGAGAGGCACAAGGTGAAATTGAGCCCCAGCATCCTGGTTACTTATGCGCACAAGATACCTATTATGTTGGTCATATTAAAGGGATTGGGAAAATATACCAATAAACGTTTATTGATACCTATTCAAGACTGGCGTTTGCTAAAGTATATACGGAGAAAAACAGTTTAGTTGCTGCGGATATGCTCAATGATAAAGCGATACCATTTTTTGATAATGAGCAGGTAGCGCTTTTACGAATTCTGACGGATAGAGGAAGTGAGTATAACGGTCATAAAGAGCGTCATGCATACGAATTGTATCTGAATTTGGAGGATATAGAGCATACGAAAACAAAAGCCTACAGTCCGCAAACGAATGGTATATGTGAGCGGTTCCATAAGACGATGAAGACCGAATGTTATGATATTATGTTTAGACATAAAATATATACAGAACTGAAAGAGATACAACAAGATATTGAGCTTTGGCTAGGGTTTTACAATCGGGAAAAAGCACATTCAGGGAAATACTGTTATGGTAAGACGCCTTGGCAAACTTGGGTAGGGACAAAAGGACTGGCTAAAGAAAAGCAGCTAGAGAATTTATTTTACTCATCAGACAGTCATTGTGTTAGAACGAATGCCGATGAGTAGGGAGTGTTTGTCAGATTAAGTTTGAGCTAGTACAATTTAGAATGTTAAAATTAAAAAAAGGTTGCTTGTCAATGCCAAGTAACCTTGTTGTGTATGATAAAACATCAAAAGCAAATTATTGACCGATACGGCGTGTTAATTCGATAACACGAATTTTTGCCAATGCTTTTGATAGTTCTGCAGAAGCTTGAGCAAATGACATATCATCGCTTGGGTGATTTATATGTTCTTGCGCTTGTCTTACTGCTTCTTGTGCTCTTGCTTCATCTAGATCTTCGCCACGAATAGCGGTATCCGCTAAGATGGTTACGATGTTAGGTTGAACTTCTAAGATACCACCAGATAGATAGATAAACTCTTCTTCACCATCCGTTTTCACAATGCCAACCATACCAGGTTTTATGGTTGTGAGTAGGGGAGTATGGCCAGGATAAATTCCAAGTTCACCTTCTTTACCTGTGACTCTGATTCGCTGAACATCACCCGAAAACAGGTGAGATTCAGCACTAACAACTTCTAATTGATAGGAAGTTAGTGCCATAATACGATCTCCATTAATACGATCTGTTCTATGAATCTCTTAGAGAGATTTTGCCTTCTCAATCGCTTCATCAATTGAACCAACCATATAGAATGCTTGTTCAGGGATGTGGTCATAATCACCGTTCATGATTCCTTTAAATGCACTAATCGTGTCTTTCAAAGGTACATATTTTCCTGGTGAACCAGTGAATACTTCTGCAACAAAGAATGGTTGAGATAAGAAACGCTGAATTTTACGAGCACGAGCAACGATCAATTTATCATCTTCTGATAACTCATCCATACCAAGAATCGCAATAATATCTTTTAATTCTTGATAACGTTGTAGAATTGACTGAACACCACGGGCACAATCATAGTGCTCTTGACCAACCACTAAAGGATCTAATTGACGGCTAGTTGAATCTAAGGGATCCACTGCCGGATAGATACCTAAAGAAGCAATTTGTCGGCTCAATACAATTGTTGCATCTAAGTGAGCAAAGGTTGTTGCTGGTGATGGGTCAGTCAAGTCATCTGCTGGTACATAAACAGCTTGGATTGAAGTGATCGAGCCTGTTTTAGTTGACGTAATACGTTCTTGTAGTAAGCCCATTTCTTCGGCTAATGTTGGTTGATAACCTACCGCCGATGGCATACGACCTAATAATGCAGACACTTCAGTACCGGCTAAGGTATAACGGTAAATATTATCGATGAATAATAAAACGTCTTTACCTTCGTCACG
Organism: Gilliamella sp. App6-5; assembly: GCF_001690525.1. Taxonomy (GTDB): domain Bacteria; phylum Pseudomonadota; class Gammaproteobacteria; order Enterobacterales; family Orbaceae; genus Gilliamella; species Gilliamella apicola_H. The sequence continues at coordinate 27,758 of NZ_LZGT01000029.1, forward strand.
GAATTTTTCAGCCATAGTTAAACCCGTTAATGCAACACGCAAACGGTTTCCTGGTGGCTCATTCATCTGACCATAAACTAACGATACTTTATCAAGTACGTTTGATTCTTTCATTTCGTGGTAAAAGTCATTACCTTCACGAGTACGTTCACCCACACCAGTAAATACTGAGTAACCAGAGTGTTCGATAGCGATATTACGGATTAATTCCATCATATTAACGGTTTTACCTACACCCGCACCACCGAATAGACCTACTTTACCACCTTTAGCAAATGGACAAATTAAGTCGATAACTTTAATACCAGTTTCAAGTAACTCTGTTGAGTTTGCAAGTTCTTCATAGGTTGGTGCTGCGCGATGAATCGCCCAACGTTCTTCTTCGCCAATTGGACCTGCTTTATCAACAGGATCGCCAAGCACATTCATAATACGACCCAGTGTTTTCGTCCCCACTGGTACTTCAATGCCGTGGCCTGTGTTTCTAACTTTAAGTCCACGTCTTAAGCCATCAGATGATCCCATTGCGATACAACAAACAACGCCACCACCTAATTGTTGCTGAACTTCCAGAACTAATTTTTCAGTGCCTGTTTCCACTTCTAATGCATCATATACCTTTGGTACTGCATCTTCTGGGAATTCGACATCAACCACCGCACCGATGATCTGGACAATCTTTCCAGTAGCCATTTTTAATCCTCTACGTCTTTTTCTTAACTATAAGCCAATATTTAGCACTAACCTGAAACAGCAGCTGCACCGGATACAATATCAATCAATTCATTCGTGATAGCACCTTGACGTGCTTTGTTGTACACAATTTGTAATTCATTAATTAGGTTTGCACCGTTATCTGTTGCCGCTTTCATAGCTACCATTCTTGCTGCTTGTTCACTCGCTAAATTATCAACCACTGCTTGGTAGACTTGTGATTCAATATAGCGACGTAAAATCACATCTAATAGTGATTTAGCATCAGGCTCATAAATATAATCCCATGATGAAGCTTTAAGTTCTTTATCTTCTGATGGTGGTAATGGTAATAATTGCTGGATCGTTGGCTTTTGTGACATAGTATTAATAAATTTGTTAGTAACGATATATAATTTATCAATTTTACCGTTGTCATATGCCTCAAGCATTGTTTTTACCGGACCAATTAAATCGGATAAATTGGGTTCATCCCCCAAGTTAGTGACTTGGGTTAAGATGTTTGCTTTTACTGATGAGAAAAACGAAACACCACGCGAACCAACTAAAGCAACATCAGCTTCAACACCTTTTTCCTGCCATGCTGACATGTCAGCAATGACAGTTTTAAAAAGATTAATATTTAAACCACCACATAAACCACGATCGGTTGAAATAATAAGGTAGCCAACTCGCTTTACATCTCTTTCTTCTAAATAAGGATGTTTGGCGCCTATCTGAGCTAACGCTAAATGTCCAATTACTTCGCGGATCATTTCGGCATAGGGTCGACTAGCGGCCATTCTATCTTGTGTTTTGCGCATTTTAGAATTGGCAACCATTTCCATTGCTTTAGTGATCTTTTGCGTACTTTGGATACTTGCAATCTTTGTTCTAATCTCTTTTGCATTAGCCATTTGTTACCTCACCCTTACCAAGTTTGAGTCGATTTAAAGCTTTCAAGTAATGCTTTTAGCTTACTTTCAATCTCATCATTGTAATTACCGGTCTCGTCGATTAATTTGACAAGATCGGCATATTGACTATGGGCATAAGCAAGTAATGCTGTTTCAAATGGTAATACTTTAGCCAATTCTACATCTTCAAGATAACCACGTTCAGCGGCGTAAAGTACAATTGCTTGTTCAGCAACAGTCATTGGTGAGTATTGCTTTTGTTTTAACAATTCGGTCACTTTTTCACCGTGGCTTAATTGGTTTCTTGTTGCTTCATCTAAGTCAGATGCAAATTGAGAGAATGCAGCTAATTCACGATACTGTGCAAGCGCAGTACGAATACCACCTGATAGTTTTTTCATTATCTTCGTTTGTGCAGCACCCCCCACACGTGAAACCGAAATACCTGGGTTAACCGCAGGACGGATACCTGAGTTAAATAGGCTAGTTTCAAGGAAAATCTGACCATCAGTAATCGAAATTACGTTAGTTGGTACGAATGCTGAAACGTCACCTGCTTGAGTTTCAATAATTGGTAATGCTGTTAATGAACCGGTTTTGCCCTTAACTTCGCCTTTTGTGTACTCTTCAACATAAGCTTCGTTCACACGTGCTGCACGTTCAAGTAAACGAGAGTGAAGATAAAATACATCACCCGGGTAAGCCTCACGTCCTGGTGGACGACGAAGTAATAACGAAATTTGACGATAAGCAACCGCTTGTTTAGATAAATCATCGTAAACAATTAACGCATCTTGACCACGGTCGCGGAAGTATTCACCCATTGCACAACCCGCATAGGGCGCTAAGTATTGTAACGCAGCTGATTCAGACGCTGATGCCACAACCACAATCGTGTTTTTAAGTGCACCATAATCTTCAAGTTTACGCACAACATTGGCAATAGTTGATTGTTTTTGACCAATGGCAACATAAATACATTTTACACCAGAGTCGCGTTGGTTGATGATTGCATCGACGGCAAGTGCTGTTTTACCGGTTTGACGGTCGCCGATGATAAGCTCGCGTTGACCTCGACCAATTGGAATCATTGAGTCGACGGCTTTATAACCAGTTTGTAATGCTTGGTCAACGGATTTACGATCGATAACACCTGGGGCAACAACTTCGACTGGTGAAAAACCATCATGTTGAAGTGAGCCTTTACCGTCAATTGGTTCACCTAGTGTATTAATTACGCGACCTAATAAACCTTCACCAACGGGTACTTGTAAAATACGCCCCGTACATTGTACTTTCATACCTTCAGACAAGTCTTCGTATGGTCCCATGACTACCGCACCGACAGAGTCTCTTTCAAGGTTTAATGCCATTGCATATCGGTTGCCTGGTAATGCAATCATTTCACCTTGCATTACATCTGTTAATCCGTGGATTCGAAGAATACCATCACTTACCGATATGATAGTTCCTTCATTGTGAGCATCACTCACAATATTGAACTGAGCTATTCGCTCTTTAATTAGTTCACTTATTTCAGTTGAATTTAGCTGCATTATCAGTCCCCTTAAGACTGTAGAGCGTCATTTAAACGATTTAAACGCCCTCTGATACTACTATCAATAACCATATCGCCCGTACGAATAATAAAACCAGAAATGAGCGATTTATCTATATGACATTTTAGTTTTACTTTTCGTGATAAACGTTTTTCGACAGCGACAGAAATCTTATTAAGTTGTTCATTAGTTAGCTCACTGGCAGAAATAACATCTACATCTGCTTGGGCTTCTTTATCTAAACAATATTGCTCAAACAAGGTTAAGACTTCAGGAAGAAGTGATAATCGCTTGTTTTCAGCCATAATCTTAATAAAGTTAGTGCTAAACTCATCTAACACATCTTGACAGATGTTGATGAGTAAATTAGCCACCGAATCGGTTTTCATGTCAGATGTTAAAATACTTCTTATTTGAGTATCTTTACTCACTTCAGATGTCAACACTAGCATTTTATGCCATGATTCGATGTTGTTTTTTTCTACCGCAAAATCGAAAGCGGCTTTAGCATAAGGGCGAGCAATCGTAATTAAGTCAGCCATTGCTCTATTCTCCTTATAGTTCAGCTACGAGTTTATCAATGATGTCGCTATTTGCGGCTTCATTAACAGAACGTTGAATAATTTTTTCTGCACCAGCAATAGCAAGTGTAGCGACTTGTTGTTTGAGCTCTTCTTTAGCTCGCTTACGTTCAGCTTCTACTTCAGCAAGTCCTTGAGCAACAATTCGTTCTTTTTCACGAGAAGCTTCTTGTTTTGCTTCTTCAAGAATGGCTGCTTTACGTTTGTTGGCTTGCTCAATAATTGCATTAGCCTCAACCTTAGCCTGTTGCATTATGTCAGATGTATTTGCTTTGGCTAATTCCAAATCTTTTTTTGCTGTTTCTGCTGAAGCAAGTCCTTCGGCTATCTCTTTTTGGCGTTTTTCAATTGCGCTAATAACAGGAGGCCAAACAAACTTCATACAGAACCAAACAAACAATACAAATGTAATTGCTTGGCCGAGGAGAGTTGCGTTCATATTCATGACACGATTCCTCTTAAATTTTTATTAACCTGCGACAGCAAAAATAACATAAAGTGCAATACCCACACAGATCATTGGGATCGCATCAACTAGGCCCATAACGATAAAGAATTGAGTACGTAACATAGGCATTAATTCTGGTTGACGAGCAGCACCCTCTAAAAATTTGCCACCTAATAAACCAATACCAACTGCACCACCAATTGCAGCTAATCCCATCATGATGCCTGCGGCTACAAATAACATACTATCCATTATATACTCCAGTTTATTATCAAAAAAATATTAAAATTAATGATCTTCCGTTGCCGACGCCATGGCTAAATAGACGATCGTCAACACCATAAAAATAAATGCTTGTAACGTAATTATTAAGATATGAAAAATGGCCCATGGTAACGATAATACCCACTGCGACCACCAAGGTAATAATGCAGCAATTAGGATGAAGATAAGCTCACCAGCATACATATTTCCGAAAAGTCGAAGTCCTAAAGAAACAGGCTTCGCTAATAGGCTAACTAATTCAAGTACTAAATTGATAGGCGCAAATGCCCAGTGATTAAATGGGTGCAAGGTATATTCTTTGATAAACCCTGAAATTCCTTTGTACTTGATTGAATAAATGATGATAAGCGCAAATACACCTAAAGACATTGACATGGTAATGCTGACATCGGCTGTTGGCACTACTCTTAAATGTGATAGACCTAAATATTGACCTGCATAAGGTAGAAAATCAACCGGGATAAGATCCATTAAATTCATCAAGAAAACCCAAATAAATACCGTTAATGCTAACGGTGCGATGAGTTTATTTTGGCCGGTAAACATGTCCTTTACAGTATTATTGACAAATTCAAAGATCATTTCTACTGCACATTGCAGTTTACTTGGCACGCCACTGGTTGCTTTTTTTGCTACGCGATGGAATACCCATAAGAAGATTACACCAAGTAGAATTGAAAAGCACAATGAGTCAAGGTTAAAGGTCCAAAAACCTGAACCTACTTGCAAGTTCTCAAGATGGTGCTTGATGTAAGCTTGCGGTGAAGCTGGAGAGGAAACTGACATATAACCCTCTTAACCTATTTCTAAAAAATAAAAATATTGCTCATGTTTTCATTTGAAAGATATAAGCAATCGCTGTAATAATCTGAAGTTGCTATTTTAAACCTAATTGCCTATATTAAGTCAACCTTTGATTAACAAAATTAAGATTTTAGACACTTTTTACTAATTTTGCGTAAATTAACGCAACTTCGCGCATTATTTTAAATCGAATTTAGCTCAATTAATGGCTGAATTAATGGGCATAAATAGGGGTGTTTCTAAGCTTTAACTGCGTTTGCGATAGTTTCGGCTAATTTTTGCACTTCGTATTGATTGCTTCCTTCCACCATGACACGAATTAACGGTTCGGTTCCTGATTTGCGAATCAGAACTCGACCATGATGACCAAGTTGTTTTTCTGCTTGCTCAATTGCCGATTTTACCGTATCGCTATTGAGTGGATCATGTTCACTTGTAAATCGAACATTAATTAATACCTGTGGCAACATTGTCATGCCACTGCACAAATCAGCTAACGACATATCATTGCGTACCATTGCCGCGAGTACTTGTAAGCCAGCAATAATACCATCACCTGTGGTGGTTTTATCTAATAATAACACGTGTCCCGAATTTTCAGCACCTAAGCGCCAATTTTTCTCGACTAGTTTTTCAAGTACATAACGATCGCCAACTTTGGCACGAACAAAAGGAATACCAAGCTTTTTAAGTGCTATCTCAAGCCCCATATTGCTCATTAAAGTGCCGACAACACCGCCTTTTAGTTGACCTTGTCTTAATGCTTCGCGTGCAATGATATAGATAATTAAATCACCATCAATTTTGCGACCTTTATGATCAACCATGATGATGCGATCACCATCACCGTCTAATGCAAAACCTAGATCGGCTTTTTCATCAATAACACATTTGGCTAATGCCTTTACGTCAGTTGCACCACAGTTTTCGTTGATATTAACCCCATCAGGCTCACAGCCAATTTTAATCACTTGTGCACCAAGTTCTCGTAATACTTTAGGCGCGATGTGATAGGTAGCGCCATTAGCACAATCGACAACAATTTTTAATTCTGCCAAACTTAAATCATGATCGAATGTACTTTTGCAAAATTCGATATAACGGCCTGCTGCATCGGTGATACGGCTTGCTCGACCAAGTTGTTTGGATTCTACACAATCGATCTCTTTTTCAAGTTCAGTTTCAATTTCTAATTCGATTGCATCATCAAGTTTTTTTCCTTCGCTTGAAAAGAATTTAATGCCATTATCATAAAAAGGGTTGTGTGAAGCCGAAATAACTACGCCAGCATCAGCTCGAAAAGTACGGGTTAAGTAAGCAATGGCTGGTGTTGGCATGGGGCCTGTAAAAGCAGCGGCAACGCCAGCAGAAGCAAATCCTGCTTCTAGTGCAGATTCAAGCATATAGCCTGAAATGCGGGTATCTTTACCGATTAATACTTTTTTCACCCCATCTTTGGCAAGCACACGACCCGCTGCCCAGCCTAATTTGAGCGCAAAATCTGGTGTGATAGGATACATTCCAACTTTACCACGAATCCCATCGGTACCAAAATATTTTCGATTAGACATTTTATTCCCTCATACTAAATTATTTTTGATAGACGCATATTTTAAGTTGTAAAAACTTTCAGGAAAGTATACCGCTTAGTATTAAGTTACTCTCGATTATCATTGGCAAATTTTAATAATACTTGGCTTTCTTTGATAAAACGCTCTGCGTAAGAACCAAACCAAGTAGTCACTTCGTTAAAATTCTGGATAAATTTTGTTTTGTCGCGTTGTTCAATTAATTTAACCATTTGCCCAAATCGTTCGTAATAGCGTTTGATTAATTCGATATTATCATCCGATGCCATAATGATATCGGCATATAGCTCGGGATCTTGAGCAAACAAACGCCCAACCATCATCAATTCAAGGCGATAAATAGGCGAGGAAAGTGCGATTAATTGTTCTAAGTCAACATGTTCACGTTGTAAATTAACACCATACGAAAAAGAAGTAAAATGACGCAGAGCTTGGATGAACGACATGCATTTGTCATGTTCTTTGGCATCCATGGCACACAAATTAGCTCCCCATATACGCATTTGCTCAATTAACCATTGATATTTTGCGGGATTTCGACCTTCACAATAAACGATAATTTGTTTAGCTAAATTGGGTACATCAGGACCAAACATAGGGTGCAACCCAACTACAGGGCCTTGATGCTTATCAAGCATGGTTTGGAGTGGTTTGGCTTTTATGGATGTAAAATCTGCTAAAATACAATTTTGGGGTAATGGCGGTAATTGTTTGATTATTTCGCAAGTTTTGTTTATCGGTACGGTGACAATCACTGCCGCAGCATCGGTAATTACTTCGGCAGCTTGATGCATCGTTTTGGAACCTAATGTTTTAACCTGATAGCCAGATAAAGTAAATAATCGAGCAAACAACCGCCCCATTTGCCCATTACCCCCAATAATTACTATCGAGCCTTGGCCACTGTAGACTTTTTTAAAGCCTTTGTCATTTTCGCTAATATAAGATTCACGCATTAAACGACGTAAAATATCTTCAATCAAAGCGGGGGATATGCCTGCTTTTTCAGCCTCTTGTCGTCTTTTTGCTAGCATGTCTGCTTCTCGCTTAGGATCATAAATCGGAATACCGTGTTTGCTCTTTACTTCGCCGACTTCGGCAACTAATGCTAATCGCTTGGTAATTAAAGATAAAATGGATTTATCAACTTCATCGATTTTATCGCGCAAGGCAAGTAATTCGGTAGACATATTTGGTGATTCCTTTTATCACAAATGACAACTCTTTCTGTAATAGCTTAACAGTATAACGTATTTTTGGTAGGATGGGGCAACTGCAACATTAAATCTAACATAATAAAATAATCATGAAAGTTATCTCGTTTAATATTAATAGCCTTCGCGCGCGAATTCATCAGTTAGCAGCAATTATTGATACTCACCAACCAGATATAATTGGTTTACAAGAAACTAAAGTTCATAACGATCAGTTTCCCGTTGACGAGTTAGCACAGTTTGGTTATCACTTACATTATCACGGACAAAAAAGCCACTATGGGGTGGCGTTATTAACTAAGCAAAAGCCTCTGTCTGTACAGTGTGGTTTTCCTACTGATAGTGATGATGCGCAATGTCGTTTGATCATGGTTGAATTACCAACTAGTCAAGGCAATTTAACGGTAATTAATGGTTATTTTCCTCAAGGTGAAAGTTTACATCATGAAATTAAATATCCAGCTAAACGTAATTTTTATCACGATTTAATAGCCTATATTAACCAGCAGCAATTAAGTAGTCAGTTATCTTTAATTATGGGAGATATGAATATTTGCCCAACTGATTTAGATATTGGCATTTCACAAGATAGCCGTAAACGTTGGCTACGCACGGGTAAATGTTCATTTTTGCCCGAAGAACGTGAATGGATGAATAGTTTAATGTCGCTTGGTTTTATTGATACTTACCGAAATGCTCATCCAACTGAGCTTGAATATTCTTGGTTTGATTATCGTTCAAAAGGTTTTGATAGCCATACTGGATTAAGAATCGATTTAATATTAGCAAGCCAAAAAATGATGGCGCATTGCAAGCAAACCGGGATTGATTATGATATTCGTGCAATGGAAAAGCCATCTGATCATGCACCAATTTGGGCTCAATTTGATTTAGTTTAAACTTGTCTAGTTATAATATAGTTGTAAAAGGATAATCGCATGCAAAACAGTTCGATTCTATCGGTTAAAGATCTTAATCAAATGGTTAAGGATCTGCTTTGTAATGCTATTGGTCAGATTTGGTTAATGGGGGAAGTCTCAAACTTTTCACGCCCATCATCAGGACATTGGTATTTCTCGTTAAAGGACGATAGTGCACAAGTTCGTTGTGCCATGTTTCGTAATAGTAATTTTCGTGCCGGTTTTACACCACAAAATGGACAGCAGGTTTTGGTTAGAGCAACTGTTACATTGTATGAAGCGCGCGGGGAATATCAACTAGTTATTGATAAAATTCAACCCGCAGGTGCGGGATTATTGCAGCAAAAGTTTGAGCAATTAAAACAAAAACTGTCTGATGAAGGCTTATTTGATCCTATTTATAAACAGCCATTACCTGAAAATATTCGCACTGTTGGGATTATCACTTCGTCAACGGGTGCTGCGCTACATGATATTTGCCAAATATTAAAACGCCGTGATCCGAGCTTGCATTTGATTATCTACCCAACGCAAGTGCAGGGCAGCGAAGCGGCTGGGCAAATAGCTAAAATGATTCAAATTGCCAACATTCGCCAAGAATGTGATGTATTAATTGTTGGACGAGGTGGTGGCTCGCTGGAAGACTTATGGTCATTTAATGAAGAAGTGGTGGCAAGGGCTATTTTTGCTAGTCAATTACCCATTGTCAGTGCGGTTGGACATGAAATAGATTTTACCATTGCCGATTTTGTGGCTGATGTTAGAGCGGCCACGCCATCAGCTGCAGCCGAATTAGTGAGTCATGATAATTTGGATCAAACAAAGCGTATTCAAGCAAAAGAACAACATTTATCCATGGCAATGGATTATTATTTAATACAGTGTCGAGAAAAACTCAATAAATGGCATCATCAATTGCAGACTCAACATCCACAAACAAAATTAGAAAAACAATTGAATCAACTTTTAACCTATCGTCATTCATTATATGAAAATATTCAGCAATATTTTCTCAAGCAGTCAAATCGCCATAATTTTTTAGATAGGCGATTATTACGAGTATCGCCACAAAATAACATCACCTATTTAGGGCAATTGGTTCGACAAAAACAGCAGCAACTCATTAATTTAATTGATCAGAAGTTAACAAAGTCACAGCATCAATTTGTGTTAAAAACTTCGCAACTACATAGTGTCAGCCCGCTGGCTACACTTGATCGAGGTTACTCTGTTACCACAAACCAAAACAACACAGTGGTTCGTCGCTGTGAGCAAGTTAAGGTGGGGGAATTTATCATAACAAAATTAAAGAAAGGGAAACTGGTTAGTCAAATTATCGAAATTAACGAATAAACTCTTTATCTTTAAAGAATATTCATAAACTGTTTTTACCAGTTTTTAACATCATTTTTGCAATTCAAGTGATCACTAGTATATAATCTAAACAATAGGAAATTATTATATTATTCAGAGGGGTTATGAGTTACCCGATAGGTATTGATTTAGGTACGACAAATAGTTTAATTTGTGTTTGGCAAGAAGGTAAACCACTCCTCATTCCTAATTCAATTGGTGAAGTTGTTACACCATCTGCAGTTAGTGTTGATGAAGACGATTCTATTTTAGTCGGACATGCAGCATTGTCCCGTTTAACCACGCATCCCAATCGTAGCGCAGCCGCTTTTAAACGCTTTTTAGGCTCAAACAAAGTCTTCGAATTAGGCGACAAAAAGTTTACACCAACCGAACTTTCAGCCATGGTTTTAAAATCACTTAAAGCAGATGCTGAAGCATTTTTAAAACAAGAAATTCATGATGTTGTCATTTCGGTGCCTGCTTATTTTAATGATGAACAGCGTAAGCAAACTCGTTTTGCTGCTGAGTTAGCGGGATTAAATGCTGTGCGTTTAATTAATGAACCAACAGCAGCTGCTATGGCATACGGGTTACACGAAGAACAATCAGGTAATACTTTAGTATTTGACTTAGGTGGTGGCACGTTTGATGTGACTGTGCTTGAATATTCGATGCCAATTATTGAAGTGCATGCTTCGGCAGGTGATAACTATTTAGGTGGTGAAGATTTTACTCAAACGCTTGTTAAAGCTTGCTTAAGTGAATGGAATCTTAAACAACAAGATATTCCAGCAGATGATTATGCTCGATTGTTAGATTTGGCAGAGCAATTAAAATGCAAATTAAATGGTGAACAGATGCACAATTTGACGTGGTTTTGGCAAGATAAGCAGTGGCAATTTGCACTCAATGAAAGCCGAGCTAAAATGATCTGGTTACCGTTACTTAATCGTTTACGAGCACCGGTCGAACAAGCGTTAAATGATGCACGTTTAAAGCCTAATCAGCTAGAGCATATTGTATTAGTTGGCGGTTCATCACGACTTGGTGTGGTGCGCGAATTGGTTACTAAATTATTTGGAAAATTACCTTATCGTCATATAAACCCAACTACAATTGTCGCTCAAGGTGCCGTTGTTCAAGCTGCTTGCCGATTGCGTAATAAAGATGTAGAAGAAGTCATTCTCACCGATGTGTGTCCTTATACTCTTGGGATTGAAAGTTGTTCAAATAATGTCAGTGGGTTATTTTCACCCATTCTTGAACGTAATACTATTGTACCAACTTCGAAAGTAAAAACATTTTATACAACTCATCCTCAACAAAAGGTGATATGTATTTCGGTTTACCAAGGTGAAAATCCACGTGTTGAAAATAATGTTTTAATTGATGAATTTGAAGTGCCTCTAACGCCAATGGAAAAAACACAAGGGATTGATGTTCGCTTTAGTTATGATCTAAATGGCTTATTAGAAGTTGATGTGGTTTTGCTTGAAACAGGTAAGCAACATGGCAAAGTGATTGATCATAGTCCAATTGGATTAACTGACAAACAAAAACAAGAAAGTCATGAACGCTTGAAAACGCTTAAAATTCATCCCCGTGATGAAATGCCAAATCGTACATTATTAGCTAGATTAGAACGAGCATGGGCACAATCATTGGGTGATGAACGACTATTAATTGGATCATATATCGAAGTTTTTATGGAAGTATTAAATAGACAAAACCCTGAAGAAATTAACGAAATTCGTTGTGAAATTGAATCTAATCTACAAGATCTAAATCGATAACTAGTAGAATTTTAAAAATATAAAAAGTCCTCTTTTTTAGAGATAAAAAAGAGGACTTTATTTTGTTCACTTTTCCTTTTCTTTGGTTGTTTTTTCTACTGGTGGTCCAAAACGGTTAGTATGTTTGATGCCAGAAACCCAAAATGGCGCAAAAAATAAGGAAAAAACCAATATTTCGCCCACAAAACCGATGAGTGGTTGCCCTCTATAGATATCATTAAAACGTCGTTTTAAAGCAAAAACCATATTGGTTACAGCAATGGAATAACAAATTATAGAAAAAGTAGGACTATTCAATTCAAAATTGTTGTTAAGTACGGTCATCAATCCTAACACTATGAAGCTACAACATAATTGTATAATAAAACCTTTTATATTAGTTCGTCCTTTCCAATGCCAAAACTGCCACCATTTATTTTTAGGTAATGGCTGTGATTCCAGTTTTTCTTGATTTTCACGATGTTTTGCTATAAGTAATGCCGCACAAAGCCGTAAGACTAAATCATTGTCACAGCTGTTTTTAAACTTGTCTAACATTTCAAGTTCACTTTCATCGCATATACCGTAATAGTTAGACAAACGTTCAGCAAGTGTTATTATTTCATCAACTTGTTGAGTATAACTGTATTTTTCTTTGCTATCAAAAGGTGGTGTAATCCAATTATTTTGCAAATTTTTGGCTATTTTTATTAACTCTTTATTATCACCAGTAATATCTTGTAAAATTGTATCTAATTTGTTTTTTTGCTCAGGTTTATTTAATACAATTATGTATAACAGCATTAAATAAATTGGATTTCTATTCACCAGTTTTTGTGTCCATGTGTGCTCCATTTTTTGCTCAATATCGTCAAAATCAATAAAGTGAGGCGCATCAATAAACCATTCAATCGAATTTTGATAATTGTTTAAAACACAATTAATTAGTCTGCTATCATTATTAATCAGATTATACAGCTCTGTTTCATTTTGCCAGTTACCATGCTTAAATATCTCTATTAATGGTTTAAATGGGTTATTTTCATCAATAATAAAAGTATTATTTTCTTGTCGAAGATATTTTGCAGTTTCTATTGGTTCCCAAAAAATTGCAATTACTAATAAATACCAACGATACCATTGCCAATAAGCTTCTTTATTATTAGCAATAACCGAAAGATCTGGAGATTTTGGTAGTTGATAATAATTATTAAATTTTAAAAATGTAACCCCATCAAACATCTCCATATTTGAATAACGAAAGCTTTGATATAAATGTGATTGAGCAATATCAGGGATATCTTCAAATCTATCTAACCATAAACGACCATATAAAACTTGCTTGCCATTCTCGTCGGGATCGAATTGAGGTGGAAGTTGAGCATTTTCATTATTATCAAATAACCATGTTTTAAATTCTTGCACGGGTGAAAGTTCTGCCAGCCATGCAAGATGTTGTCGTGCTTGGCGTTGTAAATGTTGCAAAATAAATTGTTCAAATGGATCATCGCTTTGCTCATCTAAAATTTCTTGTAATAATCTTTCGTTACCATGGCGCAACATAATAGCATGTCGATATAAACGATATAATCGATTATCACCATCATCAAGTAACAATATTGATAAGACTTGTTTATAATTCCAGTTTGTACTCAAAGCCCAATTAACAAAGTCGACAATTTCTTTTGGATATTCATCGATATCTTCTAACCCTGCTAATCGTGCCGTTGTGGTTGCAGTAATTTGCGGAATAGTATGCAAATAATTTTCTGTTTTATCGACAGCGACACAATAACTATTATTCAGCGCCATAACTAATAATGGAAAGTAATTTTTTTCAAAATAAACACACCAACCTGCTATCCAGCTTTCTATTTTTTGTTGATAATGACCTGAATAATACAATTCTAACCAAGCCTGTAAGGCATTTTGTTTATCTTCAAGCAAAGTATATTGGATGGCAGCAATATATTTCCACTCGATAATAATATTTTCGTCTTGATCGCCTTCGGCAATGCATTTTAAAGCGTAATCCAAAATAGATTGATTTTTTAGGCTCGCAGCACTGTGCCAATGAGCAAATTCGAGCATAAATTTTTTATCATTAGGAAGGTAAATAACTGTATCTTGGCATAAAAATGCATAAACATCTTCAGATCTACGTTCCCAAAATAACCATTTGGCATTATATATATAATCGATAGTTGCATTTTGTAGTGTTTTATTGGTTGTTGGCAAGCATGTGTAATCAAATAAATCACCACGCTCAATGTGATTTAAATAATTATCATATTTTTCAAATTCATCAGTGAATTGTGTCATCAATTGCTGACGCCAGCGCAAATTATCGGCTAAAATTTTGACACATGATTCGGATATATTTGTTGTTTCGTAACTTAACTCTAATAGCCGCCATTTTACCGAATCAATAACTGTCATGGGATAATCATAGAATGAGCCGATAAATTTTTGCCATTCATCAATGTTATAGCAACGCTGTGGATCTTCTAATAGGGCTTGATAAGCATCGCAAATTTCGTTCGCTTTAATTTGCTCCTCTGTTAATGGTGGCGCTTCTTTTTCTTCTGATTTCTGTGCAGTTTCGTCAACGGCTGTTTTGGGCGAATTTGCATAATTCATTGCCGATTCGTAAGCTTCGCGCAATGCTTTAAACCCGTCAGGATCCGTTTCAGGATGATATGAGGGTAATTTTGCACGATAGGCTTGACGAATAACAGTTGTATCTTGTGTTTGATCTATACCCAGCAATTGCCAAAAATTTGTACTCATGACCAATCATACTCCGTTAGTGATTCAGGCTTTTCTAGTTCGTCAATCTCAATATACCAAGGCAGGCGATTGCAAGGAGAATCCTTGTCGGTAATTAATATTTTCATGGTATTTGTTTGTGATGCTCGGGTTAATTCACAGCGTAATACTTCAAGATCTTCTTTATTGTTGAGTGATTCCCAAAATTGAAAACCAATCGACCAACCCGCAAAGTAGTTATGCCAAGATTCATAAAAATATTGAGAACGAGCAGCAATTCTTGAAAAAATCCATAGTGCTTCTTCTTCGGTAATATATTTATTGGTCGTGCCATTGCGTAGTACATATCCCATACGTGCATAATCCCAACTACGAATGCCGCCATAGCCGCATACGCAAAAAGTTTGTTCAACAAACTCTAGTAATATTTTTTGATAATCATCTTGTGCTTGGCAATAATCACGCCAGTCTGATTCAGAAAATCGAGAATAGATTGAATAATATTGAGATAATAAAGGTGCATGCCCATCATCAACCATATCAAAGACACAGTTTAGTAATGTCTGGCGAGAATCAATTCTCCAACTTTCACTCATATCCATAAAATCCCGATCGGGATAAAAGAACGGTGAAGTATAACTTGCACCATTATTCTTGCTTAAGGCAACCATTGGCGCAGACAAGCCATATAACCAATCAATAACATCTTGATTCATATTTTTATTCCAATCATCTGATTTATTTTTTATCAAAAGATAGCAGATTTTACACCAAAATAAAAATTGAAGTTAAAGGCGGGAGTTTATGGTGTGGCTAAGTTATAATGAAATATAAATACCGTTATAAGCCTGCATAAATCATAAAATTATTTTGCAAATCAATATCTACAAGGCATAATAATGGTAAATTTATTGGAATTTGATTATTACTAAGTAATAAGTCATAAGGAGTGATAATGAAAAAAATGACCTTAATGATAATGTTAATATTTTGTACATTAACATTACAAGGTTGCGTTGCTGCAGTTATTGGTGTTGGCGCAGGTGCAACAGCAAAAGTTGCTACAGATCCTCGTACCACTGGCACCCAAGTTGATGATACAACACTTAGTTCACGCATGGGTATAAAAATTAAAGACCATGGACCTTTGTTTATTGGCTCGCGTATTGTTTCGAGTACTTATGGTGGTAATATCCTTTTAGTTGGACAAGCCAATAGTGAACAAGTTGAACAAGCAGAAAGGCTTGCTTATCAAGTTGAAGGGGTAAAAAAAGTCTATAACCAAATTCGTATTGGGGAACCTGTTGGGGCAGTGACTATTACTAATGATACTTGGATAACTACTCAAGTTAAATCTCGGTTAGTTTTAGATGCCAAAACAAAAGCTCGCAAAATTAAAGTGGTAACCGAAAACAGCGAAGTGTTTTTAATTGGAATTGTTACCCCAGAAGAAGGTAAAGCAGCAGCTGAAATTGCAAGTAAAGTCAGTGGTGTAAAAAAAGTCATCACACTTTACACTTATACCGAAAATTAACGGTAACTATATAAAAGACAGGGGGCGCATTAGCCCCTTTTTTATGCAACCGATTTTATGTGCTCAATTAATTTAGCAAGCCCTTGCAAACGTGATTGGCTTAGCTCATCGGAAATTTTTAACTGACTTAATAGGGATTGAAAATCGATAGCTGCAATTTCTTGTGCTGTTTTGTGATTGGCAATGATGATTAAAATGGCTAATAGCCCTTTCACAATTCTCCCTTCGCTATCGCCACTAAAAATATAGGTATTATCTGC
Organism: Gilliamella sp. App6-5; assembly: GCF_001690525.1. GTDB lineage: Bacteria > Pseudomonadota > Gammaproteobacteria > Enterobacterales > Orbaceae > Gilliamella > Gilliamella apicola_H. Next base: position 44,459 of record NZ_LZGT01000029.1, read on the forward strand.
TTGTTTTTGATAAATCAGCCAAACTCGGTTTTCGCAACCATTAATTTGATTTTGCGCTATCTTTAGCTGTTCAGGAAAATCAGGTAATTGCTTTGCTAGCATTACCAATTGTCGATAGCGATCTTGCCAAGTACGTTGCTTTGCAAATAATTCGGTTAAGCTTTGCTGTGATAGCATAATATTGACCTATTTACGGTTAACTGCTTGTAAAAAAGTTTCAGGAAACTATACGTTTCAGTATAAAATCACACTAATATTTCAATTGCATTTTGCAACTCTGAAATAAATTTATCCACATCTTGCTGATTATTATATGGCATCAATGAAACACGAACCGCTCCGTGGCATCCTAATTTATTCATCAAAGGCTGGGCACAAAGCTCACCAGTGCGGATCGCAATATTTTGTTCACTTAATAAGATAGCAATATCATTATGATGAATCTCATTGATATTAAACGTAATAATCGGGCTACTATCCACACTATAAAATTGAATATCCGCAAATTGGTTTAGTTGTGATTTTGCGTAGTCAGCGAGTCGCTTTGTGTAGTTTTCTGCTTGCTGCTTATTATCCCAACTTTTTAACCATTCAAGTGTTGCGTTAAAGCCAAGAATGCCAGCAATATTGGGTGTGCCTGCTTCAAATTTATAGGGAAGATCTTCAGGAATAAAATCATCAAATGAAGCGCTTTTTAGCATTTTTCCGCCACCATGCCAAACCGACATTTGTTCAAGTAAGGACTTTTTACCATATAAAACACCAAGACCCGTTGGTCCATACAATTTATGGGCTGAAAAAGCATAAAAATCGATATTTAATTGCTGGACATCAAGCGCATGATGAACAATGCCTTGCGCACCATCAACAACTAAAACCGCATTATGTTGATGAACAATGTGGCTAATTGTAGCTAAATCAGGGCAAAAACCAGTGACGTTTGACATTTGGGTTATTGCAACAATTTTGGTTTTTGTTGACAGTAGCGATGATAATTCATCAATATCTGATGACCATTTTATGACTTTAGCACCCATTTGCTTTGCAACAATTAGCCAAGGTAATAAATTACTATGATGCTCTAACTCACTCACAATAATTTCATCATTAGGTTGTAGCAATAGACGCGCATAGCTTTGCGCGACTAAGTTAATTGATTCAGTTGCACCCCGTGTCCAGATAATTTCAGAGCTGCTATTAGCATGAATTAAATCAGCAACATTTTGCCTTGCTTTATCAATTGTTGCGGTGACTTGCAGGGCGGTATTATACAAACTACGCTGAGCTGTTGCGGTATTTTCTAAATAGTAGGCAAGCGTTGCATCAACCATCACTTGTGGTTTAAGTGCGGTTGCTGCCGAATCAAGATAGACGCTTTCACTATTAAGCGCAGGAAAATCCGCCCTAAATTGCTCAGGCACAAAATGCTTATTGGGTAAGTTCAAGTCCGGCAATACCATTCCAGTAACCATTACAATCTCGTTTATGTTCAATTTGTAGCGGATTTAATCCATCTTCATTAGCTTTGAAACGTTTGACAATATCGAGCGTTTCAAGACCAAGTGGTGAAATTCTAACAATATCCACTAATCCTTTCATCTCTTTAAGATTATTGCCTAAGTTATAACAATAACCACTTTGAGTCTGAATACCGTTTAACACAAATACTTTTTGCTGTTCTTGCGAGAACACTTCACGCCCAACGGGATAATTAATGCAACATGTTTCACATTTATCTTTAGGCTTGTCTTCTGATCTAGCGGTAAAACAACGCGCTGAATAAGCTAAAGGTAAATAACCATAACTGAATATTTCAACTTCAAAATTTCGCTTAATATTTAAATTTTCAAATTGATTAAGTACATTGGTTAACCAATCACGAGAAAGCTCAACCGGCATACACCAACGCACCATCCCTTGTTTTTGTAATAATTTTAAAGTTAATGCGTTATAACAGTTAATAGCTGGGCCTGCAACAAATGGTAATTTATGCTCTTGCGCAATATTAATGGCAGCTAAATCATTTGCTTCGACTAAAAAATCGCCGTTATTGACTAATTGTCGTAAATCGTTTAATTCTGATGGCGCTTCAAGTAACGCTAGGGTTGAAAGTACTACTTGTTTACCCGATTTAGCAATTTCTTTTGCCAGTTCAATCCAATTGGCAACTTTCATTTCACGGCGTTTGATACATACCGTTTCGCCCATATAAATAACATCTGCTGCACTTTCTTTGGCAGCATGATAAAACGCTTCTGTTGTGGTTTTAGGCCAATAATAAAGCACTGGTCCTAATGCGTATTTCATAGTTTTGCTCACAATATTGTTTATATTAAATGAATTAAATTATTAAAAATAATACTTTATCACCTGTATTTATTTACAAAAAACAGAAGATATAAAAAGCGAAATATTACATTTAAAAAGTATATTTTTTAATTATTTGTTTTAATAGAAAAATTAAGTTATTGCCATTTACGGTGATAAGCGCCTAATGTTGTCTGTGTTCCCTCTGAAACAGAGCCAAGTGTATCCATCCAGCTTTTTTCTGTTTGGAATGATTGCGGATTGGCTTTATAGCGATCGATGGCTTGTCGCCATACTTTGGTTACTTGTTCAACATAAGCAGGACTACGCTGACGCCCCTCAATTTTAACCGAGGCAATATTAGCAGCAAATAGTTCAGGTAATAGCTCAATGGTATTTAAGCTGGTTGGCTCCTCGATTGGATGATAAAGCTTATCGCCAACAAAATAACGCCCTTTGCATAGCGTTGGGTAACCCGCATTTTCACCTTTTTTATGGCAATCAATTAACACATTATTGAGTCGTGACTCAAGCCCTTTTTCGGTCTCTTCCCAGCGAACAAATTTAGCTGGCGAACAAGCCCCAACTGTATTGGGTGATTCACCAGTTAAATAGGATGATAAATAACAACGTCCTTCCGCCATAATGCACAGGCTGCCGAAAGCAAATACTTCTAGCGGAACAGGAGAAACTTGTGATAGTTGCTTAACTTGATGCATCGAAAGTACACGCGGTAACACAATACGATGTACCTGAAAGTTGTTATAGTAAAACTTAATCGATTCTTCATTGGTTGAAGACGCTTGCACAGAAACATGACGCTCAAGATCAGGGTACTTTCCAGCCGCATAATCAAGCATGGCAAGATCAGCAATAATTAACGCATCAGCACCAATATTTGCAGCTGTATCGACAGCATGTTGCCAACGTTGGAAATTTTCAGGATGAGCAAAAGTATTAATGGCAATATGTAACTTTTTACCGCGTTTATGTACATAATCTGAAGCTTCTAACAATCGCTTTTCATTAAAATTTAAACCAGCAAAATGACGGGCATTGGTGTCATCTTTCAAACCAATATAAACAGCATCAGCACCGTTATCAATGGCCACTTTTAGTGACGGTAAAGATCCTGCTGGACAAAGAAGTTCCATAATTATTCCTAACTTAATTTCGGTAATTTATACGCTGTGTATTATGCAATAATTCCGAGTGTAATGCGAATAGAAAGCGATAGTGTTAGCTAAAAAAACATCAGATGCTTGGTTTATTGTATAAACAGTAATTCCTACAAATTATATGAATAACAATGACTGGTAAAAATAGCAGTATAAGCCATTACATGTGTTACGCTTGGAACGGCATTATTGGGAAATATTTTATACCATATCTAATTGTATGTTTTATCATCAGTATAAATAGAAATCTGGTTAAGAACAAAAATAAGATATATGGTAATATTTATAATGTGAATAAAAAATATAAAATTAAAGATTTAAAAATATTTCGCATTTGCTTTGTTTTTATACTCGGTAATATCCTTACAAATATAGGTGTTGTATAAAAATAATTCATTATTTATCAAATTTTTACAATTTTTTTTATGATTGAGATATTTAGCTTTTTACTTATAAAATATTAATAATATTTGGAATTTTATTAATATTTGTAGAAAAATAGCGTGATTTATTATATCATAAAGATTATCTATTTATATTATTTAAGAAATTATCAATTTATTCGTGTTTCATAAGGAATCAAATATGTCAAATAGCTATCAAAACGAAGTACCTCCTGCTCGTGTTAATATTCAACTAGATCTTCATACTGGTGGGGCCCAAAAGAAAATTGAGTTACCTTTAAAAATTTTATCTATTGGTGATTATGGTCGTGGTAAAGACAAACGCCCACTTTCAGAAAAAGAGAAAGTATCCATTAATAAAAATAATTTTGATGCAGTATTAAAAGAATTTAGACCTTCTGCCAAAATTAGTGTACCAAATACTCTTGCTGATGATGGTAGCGATATTAGTGTAGAACTCGCTTTTGAATCAATGAATGATTTTAAACCTGAACAAGTTGCAAGAAACATTCCTCAGCTTCGTTCTTTGCTTGCTATGCGTAATTTATTAAGAGATTTGAAATCTAACTTACTAGACAACGCTACATTTCGTTACGAACTAGAGAAAATTGTTAAAGATGAACAATTATCTGATGAGCTTCGTGCAGAATTAGAATCAATTGTATCTAAAAGCACAAAATAAGTGTTTTTTAATAAATTATCTCAGTTACTTTCGAAATAAATTATATCGTTATTGATGAACAATAAGGAAAAAAGCAATGAACGAAAAAACAGAACAAAAAAGTGTTAGCCAAACCGTTTTAGAAGATAATGGTAGTGTCTACCAATCTTTATTTAATAAAATAAATTTAAATCCAATCCAAAAAGCTGGTGAGATCGATAAATACGAAGATAATGATGTATTATTTGAGTCCTCACAAGATGAGCGTGTCACGATGGCTGTTGACATTTTACTTAAATTGATTCAAAGCTCATCTCAAAAAGTTGAAAAATTAGACAAACATTTATTGGATTACCATATTAGCCAAATCGACCAAAAACTAAGCCGACAATTAGATGCGATTATGCATAATGAAACTTTCCAAGAAATTGAGGCGACGTGGCGTGGTTTAAAATTTTTAGTGGATCGTACTGATTTTCGACGTAACGTAAAAATTGAATTATTAGATGCTTCAAAAGAAGATCTTCGCCAAGATTTTGAAGATGCACCAGAAATCATCCAAACGGGTTTTTATCGTCATACCTATATTCAAGAATATGATACACCGGGTGGAGAACCAATAGGTGTAACTATCTCGAATTATGAGTTTGATCGTGGTCCACAAGATATTGCTTTATTACGTAATATTTCAAAAGTTGCAGCTGCGGCTCATATGCCATTTGTTGGTTCTGTCGGTCCAAAATTCTTTGGCAAAGAAACCATGGAAGAAGTTGCTGCAATTAAAGATATTGCAAATTATTTTGATCGAGCTGAATATACAAAATGGAACAGTTTCCGCGAAACGGATGATTCACGTTATGTTGGCTTAACTTTACCAAGAGTATTAGCTCGTTTACCTTATGGTCCTGATACAGTACCTGTCCGTAGTTTTAACTATATTGAAGATGTTAAAGGCATTGAACATAGTCGTTATTTATGGGCTAACGCTTCGTATGCTTTTGCAGCTAACATGGTACAAAGTTTTATTCGTAATGGTTGGTGTGTACAAATTCGAGGTCCACAAGCTGGAGGACTTGTCGAAGATTTACCTATCCATCTTTACGATTTAGGTACAGGCAACCAAGTTAAGATTCCAACTGAAGTTCTTATCCCAGAAACACGTGAATTTGAATTTGCTAATTTAGGTTTTATACCGCTCTCTTTCTATAAAAATAGAGATTATGCTTGTTTCTTCTCTGCGAATTCGGCACAAAAACCAGCGCTATATGATACAAAAGAAGCAACAGCAAATAGCCGTATTAATGCACGCTTACCATATATTTTCTTATTATCACGTATTGCTCATTATTTAAAAGTAATTCAGCGAGAAAATATTGGAACAACAAAAGATCGTCGCGTTCTTGAACTTGAGTTAAATAAATGGATTAGCAATCTTGTGACTGAAATGACTGATCCTAGTGACGAAGTTCAAGCATCTCATCCATTACGAGAAGCAAAAGTTATTGTTGAAGATATTGAGGATAACCCTGGATTCTTCCGTGTTAAAACATTTTTAATCCCACATTTCCAGGTTGAAGGAATGGATATTAATTTATCGATGGTATCACAAATGCCAAAAGCTAAAGCTTAATATCAAAAAATCTGGGTGGTAGGATTCATGAAAATTTTTCGTCCTTTATGGAATGAAGGTGTCTTTTTGACACCTCAACAATTTCAGCAACAGGCGTTATGGCAACAGTTTTCCTCTCAAAAGTTAGCTGCTATGGCAGTAGCTAACCCATGGGGTGTTGAAAAATTAGTCATAGATACGCAAGCGCTGACAATCGATCGCTTGCAGGCAGAATCTATTAGTATTCGCTTTCATGATGGCGTGCTAATTAATACTGATACGGCTGATAAATTACCCGAAGCTAGAACACTAAATACGGATGTTCCACCTGAGCGTGAAGAAGTCATTGTATTTATTGGGATACCATTACTACAAGCTAATGGGGGTAACTGTCTACAAGACAATCAACAACTTGAAAGACCACTTCGCTATCGACAAGAATGGGTGGAAGTGGTAGATCTATTTGGACAAAATGCTGAAACAATCGCTGTTGAGCGTTACGCGTTAACTTTTTTATTTGATTTTGAAGATCATAGTGATTATTTAACATGTCCAATTGCATGCCTTAAGCGTGATCTAAATGGTCGTTTTGTACTTGATTTTGAATATCTTCCTCCACTAATTAATTTATTCACTCAAAGTGGAACATTAATAAAAGAGTTAGAACTATTATGTATCCAAATACAGGCTAAACGTCAACGTTTAATGGGCATGAGACATGAACGTAACGAACAAATGGCTGAATTTGCAATAGCTGATGTATCCCTGTTTTGGCTTCTAAATGCACTAAACACATTTGAGCCTCAACTTAAATTTTTACGTGATAATCCAACTATTCACCCAGAAAACCTTTACCAAACATTAACGGCATTAACAGGTGCATTGTTAACGTTTTCATTAGCAAATGATGTTGATAAAATTCCAGCTTATCAACACACCAATCTTAATGAAGTGTTTCCACCATTATTTGGATTAGTGCGTAATTTGTTAGAAGAAAGCTTACCATCTCGAGTGATTAAAATTGATTTAGTACATAATAAAGATACATTATGGACAGGCCGCTTAAACGATTCTCGCCTTGTTGAAGATGCTGATTTTTATCTCTCTGTACGTTCAAGTATGCCTGGACACCAATTACAATCACAGTTTCCAATATTATGTAAAGCTGGTGCACCAGATGATGTAAGGCAAATTATACATTCAGCATTATCGGGTATACCAATAAAAGCGCTTAGCCATGTTCCGGCGGCGATACCTATGCGTTTAGAAAATCAATATTTTGCACTGGATCTCTCGCATAGTGCAGCAAAAAATATGTTGCAAACTCGATGTTGTGAGTTTTATGTACCAAGGGCAATGCCAGATATTTCACTAGAACTTTTCGCAGTTTTGCGATCATAGGGTCAAGATTATGAGTATAGAACCACAAACAATAGTCATTGATGAATTATTACGAGATTCAATATTAGTTGTTGTCCAATTAAAAGCGAAAGCGGATATTCCATCAGGGCATAAATTATATGAACTTTGTAAACAGCAAGTGACGACCGTTCGTGAGACGTTATATAAGGCACAATATAGTCAAGATGTGATTGATGATATAAGTTATGCTTTATGTGCATTATTAGATGAAACAGTATTACTTCGCCATCGTGATAACCCCGAAAAACAAGATTATGATGAGTGGTTAGGCGCACCATTACAAGTCATCTTTTTTAATACACATAATGCTGGTTATGATTTATTTGAAAAAATTCGCGGACGCTTAAAAGCAGATAAAAAAGATCCATTAGTATTAAATTGCTTTGACAGAGTGCTTGGGCTTGGCTTTCAAGGGTGCTATCTTGATAAACCTCAAATGGAAAGGGAACACTTGGTTTTAGCCCTGCGTGAAGCTGTACGGGAGTACGAGCCAGAACAATCTCATCCTATTATTGAACAAACCAAAACTTATCGTTATTTAGGACGCAAAACGATGCTGTTATCTTGTACTGCGTTATCCGTTTTGTTGGTTATTGTTCTTTACTTTTTATTAGATTATCGACTTGATACGTTGATTAAAAAAATTGTAGGTTAAAGGGGAATTTATGAGCGATTACCCTAAACGAATTCAAATCATTTATGCTGCTATATTAAGCTTATTGTTACTATTTGTATTTTTACCAATAACAGTCGGTTGGAAAATTATTGGTACGGTTTTAGTTTTAGTTATTGCAGGTGGGTTGCTATGGCGAATGCAACGCTATCAGCGAATGCTTGCTTTATCAACAACAAATATTGATTTTTTAACCCAAAAGCTTGACTTATTACCGGCAAGGCAACGCTATCGATTACCTATCTTATTGGTAACTGGTAGCGCAGCAAAAAACTTTTTTCCTAAAGATCTATCCATAGCAGAATCGAATATTGTTATTTCATCCGAAGCGGTATGGATTTATGTTGAAGAATATTCTCATTTACCTATCGTTTATGATTCATTAATCGCAAAATGGCCAGATATGATAGGGCGAGTAGGCATATTTCTTGCTTTAACGCCTGAACTTGAGGATAAACAAGGATTATTCATTGCTAAATTGCAGGCATTTCGTCAATCATGGGCAGATACATGTCGCATTGCAAAATATCAACTGCCTGTTTATTTATCGACACATATTGGTCTAAATAATTTAATTTATGATGAACAAAATCCATTACCTGTTTCTTGGTTCCAATTAGTCGATCACAAATTATTTCTGCTTGATCGTTATTTATCGCCTCTAAATAATTGGGTTAATGATATTAAAACGCCTTCAAGCGAACGGGAAAGACGATTACGATTAAGACCACTGCTAAACGAAACACAATCTTGGATTGAACAAGTCGTATTATCAACATTAATTGATCCAAAACAGCCTATTGCAAAATGTAAGCCAACAGGGATAGCGATTTATCCTATAAATCAATCTATTGTAAATAACAATATTATGCAAAAACAATGGGAAAGTATCACAACTTTACTACTGCCAAATAACCATAAAATTGAAGATAATGTAAGTCCGCCCGATTCCTTAATTAAATTTATGCCAATAGCTTACCCATTTTCGCCTATTGCCACGATGGTCTGTGGATTAATTACGATCACATCCATATTTATTATGGGATGCTTAGGCGCATCTTTTTGGAACAATATTAAACTTTCCGATCAAATACAAAATGATATTCGACATTACCATTTAATTTCTATGGACAGTTATGAAGAAAAGCGACAAGCACTTGAGTTACTTAAAGACGATAGAACAATGTTAAATCAATATTTAGCTCAGGGGGAACCTATTCGTTTAGGTATGGGGCTTTATCATGGACAACAATTACTTGAGCCTTTAAATGTCTCTATGAGTGATTATGTTGCTAAACCACCAGAGCCAGAAAAAATTATTATTAAACAAGAAAAAGTTATCATGAAAGAAGTACCGCCCGTGATTCGTCTAGATAGTTTAGCATTATTTGAAAGTGGCCAATCAAGCTTAAAATCAGATTCAACCAAAATATTAGTTAATGCGTTAGTTGAAATGAAAAAACAAATCAATGCTAACCACGGAACAGGGTGGCTTATTTTAGTTGCAGGGCATACCGACTCCACTGGTGATGAAAATAAAAATATTCAATTATCACTTGAGCGTGCAACAGCAGTACGAAACTGGATTATAAAAGCCAGTGATATCCCTGAAACCTGTTTTGCAATACAAGGGTATGGAGCAAAAAAACCGCTAGTTAGTAACGACACTCTGGAAGGTCGTGCACAAAACCGGCGAGTAGAAATTAGCTTAGTTCCTCAAATGTCAAATTGTATTTTGGCAAATGAAAACTAAGAGTGTTTAGTAAAAATCAAAAAAAGGAGTAAAAACAATGGCAGTTCCAGCGTATATGTTTTTAAAAGACGATGGTGGTGCAGAAATTAAAGGTTCTGTAACTGTAGTGGGACGTGAAGGTAGTGTTGAAGTGGTTGAATTTGATCACAAAGTCTATATTCCAACCGATGGTAATACAGGTAAATTAACCGGAACTCGCGTTCATAAAGCACTTGAATTTGTTAAAGAAGTTGATGCTTCATCACCTTATCTTTACAAAGCTGTAACTACAGGCCAAAACTTAAAGTCTGTTGAAATCAAATGGTACAAAATTAATGATGCAGGTCAGGAAATTGAATATTTCAATACATTAATGGATAACGTAAAAATTGTTTCTATTAAACCTGAAATGCACAATATTAAAGATCCAACAAAAGAACAATACAATCATTTAGAGCGTATTGAGCTACGTTACGAAAAAATCACTTGGACTTATAAAGATGGCAACATCATTCACTCAGATAGCTGGGTTGAAAGTAGAGCCTAATGTGGTTTTTGTTGATTCTGCCGTAATGGTAGAATCAACATTTTTTTTATAAACAATAACATAACGAAAGGAATAGTAATGATTGCCGATCCTTCTGTTTTATTAAGGCGACTCAATCCGTATTGTGCAAGAGCACTTGAAGCTGCGGCAGAATTATGTCAAACGAGAGCACATCCAGAAATCACACTTGAACATTGGTTATTAAAATTATTAGAACAAGGCGCAGGTGATATTTCATTTATTGCAAGACATTACCAACTAGATATGGACAAAGTCTGGCAAGGATTATTGAATTATTTAGATATTTTACCACACACAATTAATACAAAACCTAGTTTATCGTCATCGTTGATTGCGGTATTACAATCAGCATGGTTAAAGGCTTCACTTGAAGATCAAGAAGATGTTATTCGTTCAGTACATATTTTACAAGTGCTACAAGAGATGCCTCATTGCTTAAAAGCACAAGATGCATGGCAATTGCTTAGCTTATCCGTTGTGTCATTAAAAAAAATGCGCACTCAATTAAATGAAACATCAGATGAAAGCCCCGTAAATCAATACAGCTATCATTCAAATAATGATATTGATAGTACCGCCCAATCAAAAATTGATACTAATCAGGATTCACAAACAGCTGATACTAAAAATAACCAACAACAAGCTGTGCAACAAAAACATTATCAAGCAGCGCTTAGTCGATTTACTGAAGATATTACCGAAAAAGCGAAAACAGGTAAAATTGATCCTGTATTTGGTCGCGATAGTGAAATAAGGCAAATGATCGATATTTTATCTCGTCGTCGCAAAAATAACCCAATCTTAGTGGGGGAACCAGGCGTAGGTAAAACGGCATTAGTTGAAGGACTGGCACTACGTATTGCAGAAGGCAACGTGCCTAAGAACCTTGAAAAAGTTAGCATATTAATGCTTGATCTTGGCTTACTACAAGCTGGTGCTGGCGTAAAAGGTGAATTTGAACAAAGATTAAAAAATGTGATTGAGGCTGTTCAACAATCACCAAACCCAATATTACTTTTTATTGATGAGGCACACACCATTATTGGTGCAGGTAATTCAGCCGGTGGGGCTGATGCAGCAAATTTATTAAAACCGGCGCTAGCTAGGGGTGAGTTACGTACAATTGCTGCTACAACATGGTCTGAATACAAACAATATTTTGAAAAAGATGCCGCGTTGGAGCGTCGTTTTCAAATTGTTAAAGTTGATGAGCCTGATGACGAGAAAGCCTGTCTTATGCTACGTGGTTTAAAATCACGATACGCAAAACACCATGGTGTACATATACTGGACGAAGCTGTTAAAACAGCGGTTTCGCTTTCTCGACGTTATATCAGTGGTCGTCAGCTGCCAGATAAAGCCGTTGATCTGCTTGATACTGCTTCAGCTCGGGTTCGCATGGGGCTTGATACAATTCCTGAATCAATCACGTTGCTTGAAGCCAAAATTGCCTCATTGACAATAGAACAAGAAGCAATAGAAGCCGATTTAGTATTAGGCGAACAGCTATCAACAGATCGTATGAGGGAAATCGATTTACAACTAGGCGAACTACAAGAAACATTAACCAATCAACAAATACAATTTGAAAAAGAGAAAAAACTTGTTGAAACACTAATTGAGTTACGACAAAAATTAACACTAAAACAAGATAAAAAAATTCAAAAGCAACTGATTGCAACACAGCAAAAATTAAGTGAACTACAAAAAAGTTTCCCTTTATTGTCACTTGATGTTGATAGCCGAATTGTCTCTTCAATTATTGCCGATTGGACCGGAGTGCCATTAGAAAGTCTATTAAAAGATGAACAAAGCCATTTGCTTATGTTAGAAGATGATTTGCGTTTACGTGTTGTTGGTCAAGATAACGCGCTTTTTGACATTGCCAAACGGATTCGTGCTGCAAAAACTGGGCTAACCTCAGAAGATGCGCCGATGGGAGTATTCTTATTAGTAGGTCCATCTGGTGTAGGTAAAACCGAAACAGCTTTAGCTTTAGCAGATACGCTCTTCGGTGGCGAACAATCTTTGATCACCATTAATATGTCAGAGTATCAAGAAGCCCATACCGTATCACAACTCAAAGGATCACCACCTGGATATGTGGGTTATGGTCAGGGTGGAATATTGACTGAGGCCGTCCGTAAACGCCCATATAGCGTTGTATTATTGGATGAGGTCGAAAAAGCACATCGTGATGTATTGAATCTATTTTATCAAGTATTCGATCGTGGTTTTATGCGAGATGGTGAAGGGCGTGAAATTGATTTTCGTAATACCTTAATATTAATGACTTCTAACCTAGGCAGCGATGAATTAATGGCATTATTTGATGAAATGCCAAATGCCGATATTGCAACACAGCAAGAATTATTGCGCCCTATTATACGCGAACACTTTCAACCAGCATTATTAGCGCGTTTTCAAACTGTCATTTATAAGCCATTAGATGATGTTGCACTGCGCAAAATTGTTGAAATGAAATTAAATAAAGTTGCCTCTCGATTACAAAAACATTACAAAATAGAGTTTAATGTTGGTCAAAAACTTTACGATACCTTAGTTTCAGCTTGCTTATTGCCAGATACAGGTGCTCGTAATATCGATAGTATTTTAAATCAACAAATCTTACCAGTAGTTTCTAACTTGTTACTACAGCAGGTTAATAGCCAAAACAATCAATCACTAACGTTACAACTCGACTTTAGCGAAACAGATGGCATTGTACTTGAATGGGTAACGAAAAATAGTAAAACAAAGGCAACAACGGTAAAAAGATCATCCTCAAAAGTATCGAAAACAGAGAAAAAAGGCAGTAATAAAAAACAAACAACAAGTCATATAGAGTAAAAAATATAAACAAATAAGTAGGAGAACAACATGTCAAACGAACTTAATCGTCTTCTGGAGCAACTGGGTGAAGGTTTAGCGATTTAATGGCGGGCTTAGGGGGCGTTAGCCATAATCGCTATACCTTAACGGTTGACGGGCTGGGGGCGCCGATTTCGGTTTTACATGTTGAGGGTAATGAGTCGTTAAACCAGCCTTGGCGTTATGTAATCTCCTTTACCAGTACTGACAAAACCTTATCGCCTGATTCCTTTCTTAATCAAAAATCGACCTTCTCCTTTAATCCGGTTATCAACAAACCATTAACTTCTGCTATCCGCTCATTAAGTGATTTGCCCACGTTGACGAATAAACGCACCTTGCATGGGGTGATTACTGAGTTTAGTCAGTTATCGGTCAATAAAGAGGAAGCCCATTATCAGGTGGTGTTATCCTCGTGCTTAGCACGGCTCGCAGTGGGGCAACATAGTGCCATATTTCAACAGCAAAGTGTGGTGAGTGTAGTTGAAGAAGTGCTACGCAGTCATGGTTTGACGGGCATTGATTACCGTTTAGAGTTAAAAGACAGCTATCCTGAGCGGGAGTTTATTACTCAGTGGCAAGAAAGTGACCTTGAATTTATTCAACGCTTATTGGCCGATGTCGGTATCTGGTTTCGCTTTGAAACGCACGCCGAACATCATTGTGATGTGATGGTGTTAAGTGATTATGAACAAGGTTATGCGCAGGTGGCTAATATTGACTATAAACCACCCAGTGGCATGGCAGATAGTGGCGTTGAAAGTGTGTGGGATATCAGCCTGCATAGTGAAGTGGTGGTCTCCTCTGTCAAGGTACAAGACTATAACTACCGTGATGCCCTCGCCGATTTACAGGGCGAGATTAACACCCAACCCAAAGACCTTACCACCTATGGCAGCGACTATCGCTATGCCGAGCACTATAAAGGCTTAGCGAGTAACGGCCAAGAAAACCCGCAAGATAGTGGCGATAATAACGATGATGATAACCATGTTAATCCTGATAACGGCAATAATCCTAATGAGAATAACAGGCATGACGATAATCAGATTGAAAGCGGTCAGTGGTATGCCCGTATTCGCCATGAACAGGCTATTAGCCAGCAAATTATCCTCAAAGGCAAGAGTAATCACTATAACCTTGCTCCCGGTCAATGGATTAACCTCAACGGCAGCCCGCTGGCAGATATCAATGACGGTATCATCATTTTAACGGTACAAGGGCAGGGTAACCGCACTGATGCTTATGAACTCACCTTTACCGCTATTCCCTATCAAGCCTTAAAACCCTATCGCCCTGCGCCTATACGCTGGCCACAAGTTAGTGGCACATTACCTGCCCGTGTCACCAGTCCCAATCATGACACCTATGGCTATATCGACCCGCAAGGGCGCTATCGGGTTAAATTTAACTTTGATTTAAAAGAGTGGAAAAATGGCACGGAAAGCTTATGGGTACGCTTAGCCAAACCGTATGCAGGCAACACCTATGGCTTTCACTTCCCATTAATTGATGGCACTGAAGTAGCGATTGCCTTTATGCAGGGCAATCCTGACCGGCCGTATATCGCCCATGCGATGCATGATAGTGCTCACCCCGACCTTGTTACCACCATTAACAAACACCGCAATGTGATTCGCACGCCGGCTAATAACAAACTGCGCATGGATGACAAACGTGGGCAAGAGCATATCAAACTGGCCACCGAATACGGCAAAACTC
>NZ_LZGT01000030.1 GCF_001690525.1 Gilliamella sp. App6-5
GTTGTACTGACTTTAACCTCCTTGTATTTCTCTACCGTCGATGGCTTTAAGGCTTTTTTCCGTTTAATTCTCTTTCTGCGTTGATGGCTTGATTAAGCGCATCAATATATTGACTGGGCTCAACAATACGCTGCTCATTACGTGCTTTGCCTTTATTGGCATTTGCTTTTAGGTGAGTACTGTCCGTATATAATACCCGACCACTTATCAACCCTTTGGCAATGGCCTGCTCAACAATATTATCAAAAATCTGTTGATAGATTTCACTGTCATTAAACCGACGGCGACGATTTTGGCTAAGTGTTGAGGCGTCAATCACTTTTTCGGTTAATCCCATTCCCAGAAACCAGCGGTAAGCTAAATTGACCTGAATTTCCTGAACCAGACGACGTTCACTGGGGATACCGAAAAGATACCCCAATAACATGATTTTAAACAGTCTGACCGGATCTTCTGCCGGACGACCGTTATTAGGGCAATAAAGTGGTGCTACCGCTTCTCGAATAAATTCAAAATCAATGACTTTAGCTATTTTACGAACAAGATGATTTTGGGGGACAAGCGCATCTAGCGAGATTTGCTCTATTTTTTCTGGTGTCGCTGGAGTTGGTTTTTTTAGCATAGAAGAACTTCTCTTATAATGGACTCCTCTCTATTAGATCAAAGAACTCGCCAAAAAGCGAGTTCTTTGTCATCAATCTGAACCGACCCTAAAAGGTAGGTTTGTCATTTGATGGTTAATTACTGTTTAGCTTCAATATTATCGCCAACCAGCTCCAAATGAATAGTTTTACCCGGAACTAATTTGCCAGAAAGTATTTGCTGTGCCAATGGGTTTTCGATCTCTTGTTGGATCGCGCGTTTTAGCGGTCTTGCCCCATAAATTGGGTCGAAGCCGACTTTAGCAAGTTGTTCCAACGCTGCATCCGAGATATCCAATTGGTAACCACGTTCATCTAAACGTTTTTCAACGTGTGCTAATTGAATTTTTGCAATCGCTTTGATATTTTCTTGACCAAGTGGATGGAATACCACTGTTTCGTCAATACGATTGATAAATTCTGGTCTAAAGTGTTTAGTCACAACTGTCATCACTAGCGCTTTCATTTCGTCATAACTTAGCTCAACTTGACCTTGAATTAGATCAGATCCTAAGTTTGATGTCATAATTATGACGGTATTACGAAAATCAACCGTGCGACCTTGGCCATCGGTTAAGCGTCCATCATCCAGAACTTGCAGTAAGATATTAAAGACATCTGGATGGGCTTTTTCGACCTCATCAAGTAAAATGACTGAATAAGGTCGACGTCTAACGGCTTCAGTTAAGTACCCACCTTCTTCATAACCAACATAACCCGGAGGTGCACCAATTAAGCGAGCAACAGAGTGTTTTTCCATAAACTCTGACATATCAATACGCACCATGGCATCCTCGCTATCAAACATAAAGTTAGCCAGTGATTTGCAAAGCTCGGTTTTACCGACCCCTGTTGGTCCTAAGAATAGGAACGACCCAATTGGTTTGTTTGGATCAGAAAGTCCAGCCCGACTACGACGAATCGCATTGGCAACCGCTAATACCGCTTCATTTTGACCAATGACGCGTTTGTGTAAAGCATCTTCCATATGTAATAATTTGTCTTTTTCGCTCTCAAGCATTCTAGAAACAGGAATACCTGTCGCTTTAGATAACACTTCGGCAATTTCGTCATCGGTCACTTTGTTACGCAATAACTTCATTGTCTTGCCTTCTAACTGGGTTGCTGAAGCAAGTTTCTTTTCGAGCTCTGGTATTTTGCCGTATTGTAATTCAGACATTTTGCTCAAGTCGCCGGCTCGACGTGCTTGCTCTATTTCAGTCCGCGCTTTTTCCAGTTCAGCTTTGATGCTTTGCGTGCCCGAAACGGCTGCCTTTTCTGCTTTCCATTCTTCTTCAAGTGATGCATATTCCTTTTCTTTTTCAGAAAGTTCATCGTTTAACATCTCAAGTCGTTTTTTACTGGCATCGTCAGACTCTTTTTTAAGCGCTTGTTGCTCAAGTTTAAGTTGAATTATGCGCCTTTCAAGTCGATCTAAAGATTCAGGTTTTGAGTCCATTTGCATAC
The DNA here is from genome assembly GCF_001690525.1 of Gilliamella sp. App6-5. Lineage (GTDB taxonomy): Bacteria > Pseudomonadota > Gammaproteobacteria > Enterobacterales > Orbaceae > Gilliamella > Gilliamella apicola_H. Next base: position 2,109 of record NZ_LZGT01000030.1, read on the forward strand.
GAATACTGGATGCTGCTTCGTCAATTAAGTCAATTGCTTTATCAGGTAACATACGATCAGAAATATAACGATGCGATAACGTTGCCGCTGCCACAATTGCTGGATCGGTAATTTGTACATGATGATGCAGTTCATAACGTTCTTTTAATCCACGCAAAATGGCAATAGTATCTTCAACTGTTGGCTCGGCAACATAGACTTTTTGGAAACGACGTTCTAACGCCGGATCTTTTTCGATATATTGACGATATTCATCAAGTGTTGTTGCGCCCACGCAGTGCAATTCTCCACGCGCTAATGCAGGTTTTAGCATATTACCGGCATCCATTGCACCATCGATTTTACCAGCACCAACCATGGTATGGATTTCATCGATGAACAATATAATGCGACCTTCTTCTTTTGCTAAGCCTTTAAGCACGGCTTTTAACCGTTCTTCAAATTCACCACGATATTTAGCACCCGCAATTAATGCGCCCATATCTAACGATAAAACGCGTTTATTCCGCAATCCTTCAGGCACTTCGCGGTTAACAATGCGTTGAGCTAAACCTTCCACAATGGCGGTTTTACCGACACCAGGTTCACCAATTAATACCGGATTATTTTTAGTACGGCGCTGTAATACCTGAATTGTTCGGCGAATTTCTTCATCACGACCAATAACAGGATCAAGCTTACCTTGTTCTGCTCGTTGAGTTAAATCAATGGTATATTTTTTAAGAGCACCACGTTGATCTTCTGCATTAGGATCGTTCACGTTATCGCTACCTCTTACTTGATTGACTGCTTGGCTAAATTTGTCTTTATTAACGCCTGATCTTTTAAGAATATCACTTAAACTACCCTTATCTTCTAAAGCGGCTAATATAAAGAGTTCTGATGAGATATAGCTATCGCCATTCTTTTGGGATAATTTATCGCAAAGATTTAATACTCGAACAAAATCTTGCGATGGCATAACATCCCCACCAACACCTTGAACTTGGGGTAATCGATCAATGGCTTGCGTTAATTCTTGTTGCAAAATAGCAACATTTGCACCAGCAGTAGTCAATAATGGTGTTATACTGCTACCTTCTTGATTAAGCATGGCTGATAGGACATGCACAGGCTCTATATATTGATTGTCTTTACCCAACGCAATAGACTGTGCACTAGCTAAAGCTTGTTGAAACTTGTTTGTTAATTTATCTAACCTCATAGTATTTATCTCCTGAGCAATAGATTTGGATTCAATGCTTAACGCATTCAACCCATTTGCATGTGATCTAAATGTGTGTTGCAAGCTAAATTTCAAGAGCAAATCCACAATATTTTTTATAAAATTTATACAGCAAGATCAGCAAGTATTTAAAGCTTAAATAGTGTCAAAAATAAAGGTTATCACGATTCAATCAATTACCACTCAATGTTGTTTTAAATAAAACTTACAAGATGACAAATTAGCTTTTATCTATTATATTAGCAGCGTCTTTATTTTGTTAGGTTCGCTAACCGTGGTTCGTAATCCATCCCACGTAAAAAAACTAGGTATATAAAATGTTCAAAATAGCCAAAGAGTTTCAATTTGATGCTTGTCATATGTTAGATGGGCACAATAAAAAGTGCCACAATCTGCACGGTCATACTTATCGTTTATTAGTCGAAATTAGCGGTGATCTTATCGATAATGGTTCGAGTCAAGACATGGTCATGGATTATGCCGATTTAAAGCTAATAGTTAAACAACATATTGTCGATCCGTTAGATCACGCCTATCTTTACAATAAACATAACCCCAATGAGAGCCGTATCGCGTCGTTACTACAAGAAATGGATCGTAAAATTTTCGCCTTTCCATGTAGAACCACCGCAGAAGCAATGAGCAAATTTATTTTTGATCGCCTATCTCAATATTTGCCTGTTTCGATGATCAAATTATGGGAAACGCCAACTTCATATTGTGAATATCACCGGAGCCAAAAATGATCGAATTTCGTATCGTTGAAATCTTCGAATCTTTACAGGGCGAGGGTTATAATACTGGCATGCCTGCTGTTTTTATCCGTTTTGCTGGGTGCAATTTAAATTGTGCTTGGTGTGATACTAATTTCCGCCAATTTACCCGATTTACGGTAGATGCTTTAATGACTAAAGTTAGAGAATATAAAAGCAAAAATATCATTATTACCGGTGGCGAACCAACTATGGTTAAAGCATTACCTGAATTGCTTGTACCATTAAAAAATGCAGGTTATTTTATTGCCATTGAAAGTAATGGTCTTGGTAAAGTTGATCCGCTTATTGATTATATAGCACTCAGCCCCAAATTTTGCTATCAATCACATTATCAAAAAATTAAGCAAACAACAGCAAATGAAGTCCGAATTGTTACAGAAAAACATGATGATTTTCTTGATTTTTGCCAATATATTGAAAAACAGATTAATGCTAAACGTTATTATCTTTCACCTTGTGAAAAAAATGGCGAAATGAATATGCTTGAGACAATTGAGCTTCTTGGAAAAATCAACCAATACCGTATAGATAATAAATGGCTATTAAGTCTGCAAACCCATAAATTTGCCAATATAGAATAATAGATTAGTATCAAATATTAATACTTAAATAACCTTAAAAACCAACAGTTTTTATTAATTTTAATCAAATAATTAATCTATTATTTGATTAAAATTATGATTATACTATCCCCCATACCCCATTTTATAAAATTAAACACCATGCGTTTTTACTATTATTTATTATTAACTGTGTTTTCAACTCCAGCCATAGCTTGGGATATGGTTTGTGATAATACGTTAACTTGTCGTGTTATAGAATATAGCGATATGTCTGATACAGGATTGATAAAATCATCAATATTATTTGAGCGAAAAGCGGGCGCTAATCAGCCAGTTGAAATTTATGTTAGAACAAAAAATAGCGAAGAAGATATCGAAATTAAAGACACACAACAATTAGACAATTCATTGGCTCTGTTCATTAATCAAGAATATTTCGGTGAATTAAAAGAAATACGGAACAATATTTATCAGTTATCACAACATCAAGCCACAAAAGTTATTCAAGCGTTTACAAAAAATGAGAAAGTTATATTCCGTAACAATAGAAGTCAATCATCCTATACCAATGGCGGATTTTATGATGTCATGTTAACAATGGACAAAAAACAAGGACGGGTTGGTACAACTGGCGCAGTTATAGCACATGGTAATAAAAATGAATCAAACGTTTATGCACCAATACCTGTACCAACTATAAAAAAAGGTAAAGTAATTGATCCAGAACAAAGTCAAGAACTGAATACTAATGAAGTAATTAAAATATTCCCCCAATTCAAAAAACGCTATATACATGAAGCTAAATGTGATGCTTATGATTTAGAAGATCCTTATTATGATGAAACACAAGGATATGATAAAAGATTTCGATTAATTAAATTAGATAATAACCACGATTTACTTGAAACTTGGTGTTGGTTTAGCGCATATAACTCAGGTAACGCCTATTGGATAATTTCTAACACAGTTAAACCAAGTAATAAAAATATAAAATTTATAAATAATGAGGGCAATACATACAAAAATGGAACAATATCCAGTATAGCTAAGCTAAGAGGTGAGGGAGATTGTTTAGAAAAATCTAGTTGGACTTGGAATGGACATAAATTTATGCTTTCCTCTAATATAAGTACAGGTGAGTGCTTAGGTTTTGACGGTGGGGCTTGGGAATTACCTTCTTTTATTAGCAAAATAAAGTAATAATTAAGTAATAAAAAGTTTTCAGGGTTTATAGGCGGTTTAGACATTGTACGCTTTATATATTAGCATTTTACCGCCGATTTTATACTATACTTACTTTATAAACACAGATAAAAATTGACGTTTTTTAGCTGAAAAACCACTTTTTATTCAAACCAGATCATTGATGCCATTCTGCCGGTTTTGTTTTCGCGCCGATAAGAATAAAATTTATCTTGTTCAGTATAAGTACAATAATCACCCCCAAAAATTTTAGTTACACCCATTGAATTTAATCGCTGTCTAGCGATTAAATAGAGATCAGCAAGATATTTTTGCTCAGTTGGATTGACAACTTTAAATGCTTTTTTCGCTTCTGGATCAGCGTCTTCAAACTGCGTTTTTACTTCATGACCAACTTCAAACTTTTTAGCACCAATTGCAGGTCCCATCCAAGCTAAAATATCAGAACGAGGGCAAGCAAACTTTTTAATTGTCTCTTCTAAAATACCATAACAAAGCCCACGCCATCCAGCATGAGCTGAAGCTACCTCATCACCATAACGAGAACAAAATAGCACAGGCATACAATCAGCGGTGAGCACTACACTTACCTGTTTAGCTTGCCACGTATAAGTCGCATCCGCTTCAATGATTTGTGTTTTGTCTGCTATCCCCGTTGGGGATTGTAATTTAATCGATGAAATATCAAGCACAGTCGTGCTATGAGTTTGATAAAGCCAATAAGGTTCACTGGGGATCTGTTCTGCTTGGATTAAGCGCCTACGATTCTCTGACACATGTTCTAAGATATCATTAGTTTGGCTACCTATATTTAAACTATCAAATGGAGTACAACTTATCCCTCCTGTCCGTGTTGAAGTAAAAGCATGAATATTTTTGGGCGCTGACCAATAAGGATAAATGGATCGGATCATATTTGTTACCAATCCAATTCTTCTTTATGTTGTTCGGTATCTTCTTGCAATGCTTGAATCAGTTTTTGCATATCATCAGGAATAGGCGCATGCCATTCCATTTGTTCCCCTGTTATAGGGTGATATAAGCGTAACATGGTAGCGTGTAATGCTTGGCGGTCAAAATCGCGCAAGATTTGCATAAACGATTCGCTTGCACCTTTGGGCGGTCTTGGACGCCCACCATAAAGTGGATCACCAATTAACGGATGGGCAATATGTGCCATATGCACACGAATTTGGTGAGTTCGACCTGTTTCTAAGCGCAAGCGCAAGCGTGTATGTAGACGGTACTTTTCCATTACTCGATAATGGGTGACCGCAGGTTTCCCCGTTGGAAATACTGCCATATGTGTGCGTTTAGTTGGATGGCGCGTAATAGGCTGATCAACCGAGCCACCTGCAGTGATAATACCCATAACAACCGCTTCATATTCGCGCGTGATTTCACGCAATTGGAGTGATTCAACTAAGTGTGTTTGAGCCATAATGGTTTTAGCAACAACCATTAAGCCCGTTGTATCTTTATCTAGACGATGCACAATACCTGCCCGTGGTACTCGAACTATATCGGGATAATAATTTAATAAGGCATTTAATACTGTACCATCAGGATTACCAGCGCCAGGGTGTACAACTAAATCGCGGGGTTTGTTGATCACTAAAATATCGTCATCTTCATAAACAATATTGAGTTTTATATCTTCGGGTTGATGATAGGTTTCTTCTTCGATTTCAGCATTAATTATTATTTTTTCGCCACCAAGTACTCTTTCTTTGGGTTTATTAACGATAACATCGTTGACAGTAACTTTATTATTCACAATCCAATCTTTTATTCTTGAACGCGAATAATCAGGAAAAAGCGCTGATAATGCTTGATCTAAACGCATCCCTAGTTGGGTTTGTTCTATTTCAGTTGATAATTTTAACTCGTGCATGTGTAATTTATCTATTTTAAGCTGTTTTGTTTTAGAGTATTATATACCAATCATCGCCTTTAATGTTTAATTATATTTGGATTGAAAACTGAATGAAATTGCGTTTACACTCTTTGTTAGCTATCGCTTTAAGCGGCATGTTAATTGGCTGTACTTCTTCCAAGTCCGATGTTGAAAATGTACCCGAAATTGAACTGCATAACAAAGCGAAATCATATCTCGAGAATGGTAATATTAAATCCAGTATCACTGTATTAGAGGCTTTGGACAAGAATTATCCATTTGGCCCCTATTCTCAACAAGTGCAACTTGATTTGATTTATGCTTACTATAAATCAGGTGATTTAACGCTAGCTGTTGCGTCAATTGACCGATTTTTAAAACTAAATCCAACACATTCAAACATTGATTGGGTGATTTATATGCGCGGTATTTCGAATATGGCGCAAGATGATAATATGATTCAAGGGTGGTTCAACGTTGATCGTTCAGATCGCGATCCTGACTATGCCGCAGCAGCGTTTAAGGATTTTACTTATTTAGTATCAAGCTTTCCAAACAGTCAATATGCCGCCGATGCGCAAAAACGCCTTGTGTTTTTGAAAAACAGATTGGCTCGCTATCAATTAAAAATTGCGCAGTTCTATACAAAACGTGGCGCTTATGTCGCAGTGATTAATCGTGTGACGGAGATGCTAGTTACATTTCCAGATACCGATTCAACTAAAGAAGCTTTGCTTTTAATGCGCAACGCCTATAACGAGTTAGGTCTAGTTGATGAAGCCCAAAAAGTCGATCAACTAATTCAAGCCAACCTTGAAAACATGCCTAAAGAAGAGCAACGTTCGCTATTATCACGCTTTACCAGCGTTTTTAATGGCGGTTAGATTTCCTAAATTGAAGATCCCTTCTTTGGATAATTTTGTTTGGCTTTAATCGCTATTTAATTAAACTTAAATAGCGATTAATTTGTTTTATAGCCACCCGTTATATCTAACCTACTATAGTTTAAGCATGTTATTTAACATTAGCAATAAAATATACTCAATAGTTTACAATTTATTATTCTTTAAATTTGCCACTGCAAGAAATCAATATCTTGATTCACATATCGTTTGTAAAACGTGTCAATAACCAATACAATTAGCAACATATTTTTATTAGCAATAATAGATAGGACATTAACTGGTCATGCAAGAACAATATCGCCCAGATGAAATCGAAGCCACTGTACAACAACACTGGCAAGACAATAAAACTTTTCACGTTACCGAAGATCCATCAAAAGAAAAATATTACTGTTTATCGATGCTACCTTACCCGTCTGGGCGTTTGCATCTTGGTCATGTTCGCAATTACACCATTGGTGATACCATTTCACGTTACCAACGCTTAAACGGTAAAAATGTACTACAACCAATTGGTTGGGATGCGTTTGGTTTACCTGCTGAAGGGGCTGCTGTTAAAAATAATACTGCACCAGCAAAATGGACATACGAAAATATTGCCTATATGAAAAAGCAATTACAGCTTTTAGGCTTCGGTTATGATTGGGATCGCGAAGTGACAACTTGCCGTCCAGAATATTACAAATGGGAACAATGGTTTTTTACCAAGTTATATGAAAAAGGCCTAGTTTATAAAAAAACATCTGCGGTTAACTGGTGTCCAAATGACCAAACCGTACTTGCTAATGAGCAAGTGGTTGAAGGTTGCTGTTGGCGTTGCAGCACCCCTGTTGAACGTAAAGAGATCCCACAGTGGTTTATTAAAATCACCGAATATGCTGAAGAGCTACTTAATGATTTAGATATCTTAAAGGACTGGCCAGAGCAAGTTAAAACTATGCAACGTAACTGGATTGGTCGCTCTGAAGGGGTTGAGTTTGATTTTGTTGTTGAAAATTATGCCGATAAATTACGCGTTTATACAACACGCCCCGATACTTTAATGGGGGTGAGCTTTATCTCAGTTGCCGCAGAGCATCCTCTTGCACAATTAGCAGCAAAAAACGATCCTAAAATTGCTGAATTTGTTGCTGAATGCAAAAATACCAAAACCGCCGAAGCCGATATGGCAACCATGGAAAAGAAAGGCATTGCAACTGGCTTTTATGCTATCCATCCGTTAACAGGAAAAAAAGTTCCTGTTTGGATTGCTAATTTTGTGTTAATTGAATATGGTACTGGTGCCGTCATGGCCGTGCCGGGACACGATGAACGCGATTATGAATTTGCCTCAAAATATCAGTTACCAATTAATCCTGTTATTTTAACTCAAGACGGCAATGCACCAGACTTGTCTGAAAAAGCATATACTGAGCATGGCAAATTATTTAATTCTGGCGAGTTTGATGGTCTGGATTTTGAGCAAGCGTTTAATGCTGTTGCCGATAAATTAATTGCGTTAGGTATTGGTCAACGAAAAGTTAATTACCGTTTGCGTGATTGGGGCGTCTCGCGCCAACGTTATTGGGGTGCGCCTATCCCAATGATGACGCTTGAAGACGGTACAACTATTCCAACACCAGAAGATCAGTTACCGGTTATTTTGCCAGAAGACGTCGAAATGAACGGTATCACTAGTCCAATTAAGGCCGATCCTAACTGGGCAAAAACAGCGGTGAACGGTCAGCCTGCTCTACGTGAAACCGATACGTTTGATACCTTTATGGAGTCATCTTGGTATTATGCCCGTTATACTTGTCCACAATTTGACAAAGGTATGTTAGACGAAAAAGCAGCTAATTATTGGTTGCCTGTCGATCAATATGTCGGTGGTATTGAACATGCGATCATGCATTTGCTTTATTTTAGATTTTTCCATAAATTAATGCGTGATTTTGGTTTAGTTTCGTCCGATGAGCCTGCAAAACGTCTATTATGCCAAGGTATGGTATTAGCCGATGCATTTTATTACACCAGCCCAACCAATGAACGCATTTGGGTTTCACCAACCGAAGTCACTATTGAACGTGATGAAAAAGGTCGCATTGCTAAAGCCGTTGACAAACATGGCAATGAACTAGTCCATGCAGGTATGACGAAGATGTCAAAATCCAAAAACAATGGTATCGACCCTCAAGAAATGGTTGAAAAATACGGAGCCGATACGGTTCGATTGTTTATGATGTTTGCTTCGCCAGCGGATATGACATTGGAATGGCAAGAGTCTGGTGTTGAAGGCGCTAACCGATTTATTAAACGTGTGTGGCGTTTAGTGTATGAACATACCCGAAAAGGTCAAACCGCTAAACTTGATATTACAGCCTTAGATAGTGAACAAAAATCATTACGCCGTGAGCTACATAAGACCATTGCAAAAGTAAGTGATGATATTGGACGCCGCCAAACGTTTAACACCGCTATTGCTGCTGTGATGGAGTTTATGAACCGCTTACAAAAAGCACCACAAGAAACCGAGCAAGATCGTGCACTCATGAGTGAGGCATTAAATGCGATTGTTCGTTTACTTTACCCTATGATGCCACACGCTTGTTTTGCTATGTGGCAAGCTTTAGGTCATAACGAATCGATTGATAATACAACTTGGCCTGTTGCTGACCAATCAGCAATGATTGAAGACGAAAAACTTATTGTTGTGCAAATCAATGGTAAAGTCCGTGGTAAATTTACGGTGCCAGCTGATGCCGATCAAGATTTTGTTGTGTCGCAAGCGAAACAAGAACCTAATATTCAAAAATACTTGAGCGATGTTACTATCCGTAAAGTAATTTACGTTCCAGGTAAATTATTAAATCTTGTTGTGGGTTAAGATTGTTTGATAACTAAATTTAGGCAGTTATAGATATGAAAAAATATTTAGCATTATTTATGTTATTAGCGATATCCTTAACAGGATGTGGATTTCATTTGCAGCATGAAACAGAAGTGCCTGAGCGGTTTAAAACGATGTCTTATGTAAGCTATGACCCTTATGGCCGTCTGTCTCGCGACATTAAAGAGTTATTACACGATAACAAAGTGACTTTAACTACTAATAATGCTACAAGTCAGGTACCATCGTTAAGAATGTTAAGCGAAAATCTAAGCCGCAATACTATTTCGATTTATCAAGATGGTAAAGCAGCCGAGTATCAATTGGTATTAACCGTTGAAGCACAAGTTATTATTGCTGGTCAACAAATATATCCAATTAGTGTACGTGTATTTAGGACATTTTTTGATAATCCATCTGAAGCTTTGGCCAAAACGGTTGAGCAAGATTTAATTGAAAACGAGATGTTTAAACAAGCTGCTAAACAAGTCATCCGTAAATTAAAATCGATTGATGCAGTAAATTAACGTTGTCATGATTAAAATTAGTGTCGATCAAATTAGTCATAAATTAGGATCACCCTATTATTTAATTTTAGGTAGTGATCCTTATTTACAACATTATGCGCAAACTGAGTTACGGAAAGCTTTTACTCACGCAGGCTTTAATGAACAGCTTACGTTTGTTATTGATAATCAAACCGACTGGACCGCAATTTTTGATAGCTGTCAGGCGATGAATCTATTTTCTACCAATACTTTAATTTCACTTGATTTTGGTGACGGTTCGTTAAATGCAGGTATTACCGCAAAACTTAATACACTAAGTGAGGTTTTAACCCCTGATATTGCGCTAATAATCACGCTTAATAAAATCACTAAATCGCAAGAAAATACTATTTGGTATAAGACATTATCAGATAAGCTAGTGGTTGTTAATTGTACCACACCAGATACGTTGCAGTTACCACAATGGATTAAAAATCATTTGCAGCAACAACATATAACCATTGGCCCAAAAGCAATTGAATTGCTTTGCTATTATTACGAAGGTAATTTACTAGCGTTAACGCAAATTATTGCGCAGCTAAAATTGCTGTATCCCGATCAGAACATTTCGTATGATGAAGTCGAAAGTAATATTAATGATTCAGCAATATTTACACCCTATCATTGGACTGATGCAATGATTTCCTGCAAAACGAAGCGAGCTATTCACATTTTACAGCAGTTGAAAATAAATGAATTTGAGCCGTTAATTTTGTTGCGGATTATTCAACGTGAGTTGATATTGATGATTAATTTAAAAAAGGGGTTGCAAACAAAATCATTAAAACAAACTTTTGATGAATATAAGGTTTGGCAAAATAAAAGAATGATTTATACTAATTATCTAAACCGTTGCGATCTTAAAAGCCTATTTAATTTGTTAGCCAAGCTGACTGAAATCGAAATCAGTTTAAAACATGATAATCAAGCGCAAATGTGGGATGCGATATCTAGTTTATCAATGCAGTTTATGGGATTCGATAAATGCTAACTGCGTTATTAGGGGGAACTTTTGACCCGATCCATTATGGGCACCTTCGCCCTGCTATTTCGTTAGCTAACGAAGTTGGGCTAAAACAGATTAGTTTATTGCCTAATCATATTCCACCCCATAAGCCACAACCCGAAGCAAGCACTGAGCAACGTTTGGCAATGTTAAAATTGGCTATTGAAGATTTGCCATTATTTAAATTGGATGTAAGAGAAATCTTACCTGAAGCTTCAACTCGTCCTTCTTATACCATTGAAACGCTTCAAGCTTGGCGACAAGAAAATGGGGATAGTGAAGGATTAGCTTTTATTATGGGGCAAGATTCATTATTGAGTTTGCCAACTTGGAATAAATGGCAAACGTTACTTGATTATTGTCATTTACTCATTTGTCGTAGGCCGGGTTATGCAAAAAATACCAATAATATTGAGCTACAACAATGGATTGATGTGCACAACACCCCAAACACACAAGATTTGCATGATTCACCGCATGGTTATATCTTTTTTGCGCATACACCACTTGAAGATATTTCAGCGACTGAAATCAGACAAAATATTAACCATCAAGCCAGTTGTGAAAATTTGTTGCCACCCAAAGTATGGCATTATATTTATCAGCAAGGACTTTATCGCGTAAAGAAATAACAGAAAGGACTTTACATCTGACAGTTTTTTCGGCATTATTTCGCCGCTGTGTTTATATATTTTAAATTCAGTTTTTTTGTGTTTATACTTAACTTCGCTAAGTCATCTAATAAAGCTCTAATATAGAGGCAAAACAGATAGTCAGTTGAGTATATTTAATTTGTATTTATTATTAAGAGGCCCCAATGGCAAAAGAAGATAACATTGAAATGCAAGGTACTATACTTGATACACTTCCAAACACGATGTTTCGTGTTGAACTTGAAAATGGTCATGTCGTTACTGCACATATTTCTGGTAAGATGCGAAAAAATTACATTCGTATTTTAACTGGCGATAAAGTTACTGTTGAAATGACACCTTATGATCTGTCTAAAGCACGTATTATCTTCCGTAGTCGCTAATATCGTTATCAAGATAAACTATTTAAAACTATATAACAGTTTATTTCTCTCTTTTTTAATAAAAAACCGTCGACTTTTGTCGACGGAAAAGTAAAGAATTGGGACTAAACTTATGAATTAATCTTCTTTAGAAAAGTCCATCTGTTCGTATTTAACCCATTTTGTCTTTTTCACTAGCTTGTAGCCAAAGTAAATCACTAAAAATAATGGTATACCAATATAGGTCGCGATAACACCATTCCAATCAATGGTATCTTGCAAGAAAGCTTCGTAATTTTGACCAAGGGTAATAATTAAGCATAATACAAAAGCGAAAATAGGGCCAAATGGGAAGCAACTTGATTGATACGGTAATTGATTAACATCCTTACCTTGAATAGTGTAACCCTTTCTAAAACGATAATGGCTAATCGCAATTCCTAGCCAAGCAATAAAGCCTGTCATACCTGACATATTAAGCAACCATAAATAAACAGCCTGATCTTTGTACATCGAGGTTAAGAAACAAAGCATAGCCACAAATGTTGTTGCTAACAACGCAGCACGAGGCACTCCTGATGATGATAAGTTTGAAAATATTTTAGGCGCTTTACCTTCTTTAGCAAGTGCATATAGCATGCGGGTTGAAGCATACAGCCCTGAGTTACCCGCAGATAATACGGATGTTAAAATAACTGCATTCATTAATGCCGCAGCAGATAATAATCCTGCATGTTCAAATACAAGGGTAAATGGACTAACACTGATATCAGTTTCATCGTTACGTAGTAAATTAGGATCAGTATAAGGAATAATCAAGCTGATAACTAAAATCGCAAAGATATAAAATAACAAGATTCGCCAAAATACTTGTCGCATAGCTTTAGGTATGTTTTTTTCTGGATCTTTTGATTCACCCGCTGCAATACCTATTAATTCGGTACCTTGGAATGAAAATCCAACCACCATTGCGACACCAATCATTGATGAAAACCCACCCGCAAAAGGCGCTTCTTTGATTGTCCAATTTTTCCAACCAGCCACTTCGACACCTCGAAAGATGCCAATAATCATTAATAAACCAACTACAATAAAAATAATCACAGTAACAACTTTAATTAATGAAAACCAAAATTCTGCTTCACCAAAACCTTTAACTGAAATATAGTTTAAGCAAAAGATGATACTTAAAAACAATAAGCTCCATAACCAGCTATAAGGTCCTGCATCAAACCAATAAGAGATAACTAATTGAGCTGCAACTAAGTCTACAGCAACCGTAATTGCCCAGTTGTACCAATAGTTCCAACCGATGGCAAAGCCAAACGCTTCATCGACATAACGTGAACCATAAGTTGCAAAAGTACCTGAAACAGGCAGATAAGCTGCTAGCTCACCAAGGCTGGTCATTAAAAAATACACCATCACACCTATAATGGCATACGAAAGCAATGCACCACCAGGACCTGCCTGAGCAACAGTTGCACCTGATGCAACAAAGAGCCCAGTTCCGATCGAACCACCAATAGCTATCATAGCTAAATGGCGGGCTTTTAAATCTCGTTTTAATTTGTTTTTCATAATCATTTTCTTCTGTCTAAAAAGATCAAATTTATTGGTAATATTAGCCACTTATTTGATGTATAAAGATATATGTGGTTAAAATCTATCTCAAAAATTTATTGATATTTATCACTAAATAATGAAGTGCGGAAAGTTTATCAAAAAAACTACTGTACGAGATAAATAATTCTAATAATCGAACTGTTTTGTTAAATTTAGGCAATACTTAACCTTTAGTTAGCTGTTCTAACTGTATTAGATAATTCATCGCTTGCATTCTATTATTACCACACATTTCGATGCTGGGTTTTAATCGACCACAAACTGTAGGCCTTGATGGGTGTAAAAATAATTTACATTGATAATTATTATCTAAATGAATGCAAGCAACGCCAGCAGGCTTCCCTTTAGGCATACCAGAAATAGTTGATGAAATCGATGGCGCAATACAACAAGCACCACAGTTTTGCCTGCATTTGAATAAATCTGCCATAGTTTTTCTTTAATTTAAGGCGCTTGAATAAATTTTGATGGTGACAATAACAAGTTAGCGGTAAAATAGCGAGCTAATTTTTAACTCTTTTTATTAATTGTGAAGAATAAATATTATGGCTAAAGCAAATGAAATAAAACGTGGCGATGCAGTCGCCTTTAATGGCAAATTATTACTGGTTAAAGATATTGATGTTCAAAGTCCAAGCGCACGTGGTGCAAGTACACTTTATAAAATGCGTTTTACCGATGTCAAAAATGGTGGTAAAGTTGAAGAGCGTTTTAAAGGTGATGATATCCTAGAAACGATTGAACTATCACGCCGTCCTGTTAGTGTTTCGTATATTGATGGCGATGAATATGTGTTTATGGATAACGAAGATTTTACCCCTTATATCTTCAAAAAAGAGCAAATAGAAGATGAGTTATTGTTTATTCCTGAAGGCGGCATGAATGATATTCAAGTGCTAATGGCGGATGGCGAAGTCCTTGCTTTAGAATTACCGCAAACGGTTAACCTCGAAATTGTTGAAACTTCGCCAAGTATTAAAGGGGCGTCAGCCAGTGCGCGAACTAAACCAGCTACGTTATCAACAGGGCTTGTTATTCAAGTTCCTGAATATATTGATAACCACGAAAAAGTTAAAATTCATATTGCTGAACGCCGTTATATGAGCCGTGTCGAATAACCAATAAAATTGTAATGAATATATATAATCAAAATAAACTACACAAACGATTGCGTCGCTTGACTGGTGAGGCAATCACTGACTTTAATATGATCGAAGAAGGTGATCGTATTATGGTTTGCTTATCAGGTGGTAAAGATAGTTATACTTTGCTTGATATTCTAATTAACTTGAAAATCAGCGCCCCCATAAACTTTGAACTAATTGCAGTTAATTTAGATCAAAAACAACCTGGCTTCCCCGAACATGTTTTGCCTCAGTATTTGCAATCACTAGGCATTGAATACAAAATCGTGCAAGAAAACACCTATGGTATTGTCAAAGAGAAGATACCTGAAGGTAAAACAACTTGCTCGCTTTGTTCACGGCTACGCCGAGGAATATTATACCGCACAGCCACCGAACTTAGTGCAACAAAAATTGCCCTTGGCCACCATCGTGATGATATTTTAGAAACATTGTTTTTAAATATGTTCTATGGCGGTAAACTCAAAGCAATGCCACCGAAGCTAATGAATGATTCAGGCGAACATATCATTATTCGACCACTAGCTTATTGCAAAGAAAAAGACATCGCTAAATACGCTGAAATTAAACAATTTCCGATTATTCCTTGTAATCTTTGTGGCTCACAACCCAACTTACAAAGGCAAGTAATTAAAGAAATGCTCAATGAATGGGATAAAAAGTTCCCCGGACGCATTGAAACCATGTTCCGAGCAACACAAAATATCACCCTATCCCATCTGTGTGATACCAATTTGTTTGATTTTAAAGGAATTAAAAAAGGTGATCTAGCTATTAACGGTGGTGATATCGCTTTTGACCGCGAAGATATGGTGCCAACCGTTGGCTTTGATGCTTCAGAGCTTGAAGAACAGGATATGATTTTATGGAAGAAAGCAAAATAGCTAATCCAGTCAATAAAGTTTATTGTTCCGCTAAATAACTTTCAAAATTAACCCAGTCTCAAAAGTTATCGGTGAATTTTTTTAATTCACCGATAATATTCCCCCTAAAATTTATGATCTTGCTCACGCATTAGTAAAAAATTACGTTTTTTTATTGTAGAATTATGTATCGTAAAATAAAATTGAAACGTTCCAATTTTAATAAATAGATAAAAACAAAACTAGATAGTGGCAAGCTAAACTTATAGGAGAACAATGTGAAATTACAATTTTTGGGAACGGCGGCATCCGAAGGTATTCCAAATCCTTTTTGTAAATGCCAAATATGCGAAAAATCGCGCATTATAAAAGGAAAAAACATACGCACGCGTAGTTCTGTTGTCATTGATGACATAATGCAAATTGATTTTGCTCCAGAATTTAGCTATCAAGTGATGCGTGAAAATATCGATGTCACCAAAATAAAAGATCTGCTGTTCACTCATACTCATCCTGATCACTTCAATGTAGGGGATTTGTTTAGCCGTATGGTGGACTATGGATTTAATATCACTCATCCACTTTATGTATACGGTAATGATATTGCAATCAATGGCTGCTTAAATGTATTACCAGGATATAGCCATGAGCGTTTTGTGTTCAATTTATTAGTGCCCTATCAATCTGTTATAACATCAGCCGGATATACAGTTACACCACTACTTGCTAATCATGCTAAATGGGAATTTTGCTATATCTATTTAATTGAAAAAGACGGCAAAACCATACTTCACGGTCATGATTCGGGATATTTCCCTGAACTAACTTGGCAATGGCTAAAAAATAGTGGTAAAAAAATCGATTTAGCGATTTTTGAGTGTACTTATGGATATAAACAAAATGATCGTACTAATAATCATATGAGTATTGAATCAGTAATATCGGCACAAAAACGGATGCTTGATGAAGGCATTTTTCATAGTAGTACACAACTCATCACCTCTCATCACTCTCACAGCAGTGGCTTTATGCACGATGAATTAGTTGAGATTTTTAAACCTTACAATATTGAAGTCGCTTACGACGGCTTAATAAAAATAATTTAATAGGGAACTTACTATGTTCAAAATACCTCGTTTACTGATAATGATGTTTTTACAATATTTTGTGCAAGGTGCATGGAATATGGTTATTGGCTCGGTACTTGCCGCTTATGAGTTAAAAGAGATCGTTGGTTCAACTTATTCTGTATTAGGAATTGCAACCATTATTTCACCACTATTTATTGGTATGGTTGCGGATCGATTTATTGCCTCACAAAAGATGATGGGGATACTACACATTATTAATGCAGGTGTACTATTTTTAATTCCTAATTTTGTTGAAAGTAGCAATACTGTTGGCTTTTTAATTATGATCTTTATTGTTGGATTACTCTTTTACCCAACTACGGCGTTAGCCAATAGTGTCAGTTTTAGGCATATTGATGGTGTACGTTGGTTCCCGATCATTCGTGTGTTTGGCACCATTGGTTTTATGGTTGTCGGTTTTATTCTTGGTTATACTGGTTTTTCAAAATCAATTAACTCATTTTTACTTGCAGCTGTAGCTTCGGTCGTATATGGTGTTTATTGCTTTACCCTACCAAACACGCCACCAACAAGCAAAAATAAAAAATTTTCAATCCGCGATGCAATGTGTTTAGATGCATTATCATTATTTAAAGATAAATATTTCACCATCTTTATGTTATCAACCTTTATATTGATGATAACAAAAACTGCTTATAGTGCTTACTTACCGGTATATTTACCAGTACTTGGTCTTGAACCAGCATCAATGATGCAAATTGCTATCGCGACCGAAGTTTTATTTATGTTCCTTTTATCGTTCTTATTGGGACACTTTGGCTTTAAAAAGATTATTTTGTTCGGTGCCATTTGCTGGGTCATTCGTAGTTTAATGTTATCTTTCGCTGCGACTACTGATAGTGGTACGCTCTTTTATGTGATTGGTGCCTTATTGTTACAAGGAGCTTGCTGGGACTTCTTTTTTACCGCTGGAGATATTTATGTCGATAAAAAAGCAGGCCCTGAAATTAAAGCTCAAGCTCAAGGTTTACGTCTTATTGTATCCAATGGATTTGGTCTATTTATGGCGGCATCAGTATGCGGATTTATCAATAACCGAGTAGTTACAGAAAAAACCTTACCAAATGCAGGTCCACAATGGCAAGAGTTTTGGATCTACCCAGCTGCTGTAGCCGCCGTCGTTGCTGTTGGTTTTTGGTTTTTCTTTAGAGATAAAGATATTATTACGACCTCTAAAACCACTTCATAATTAAAACACAATAAATAAAGTAAATATTGATATAACAAACACCATACTGCTAATAATATTAACGTTATTAGCAGTATTCTTTTTTTATATGAGAGTTAATTTTTAAAATAACCTGCTCTGAACTATATTGTCCTTTAATCCACTTTGATAAATAATGACCAATAATATGTTCAATATGCCTTAAATTAATAGCTTGGTTACCTATATAGTTTTCTCGTTTTCCGTTGGCATACTGTAATTGTGCTAATTTCAACCAAGGATAACTTTTTATAATACGTTGGTTTTGAAGAATACTATTTTGTGCGGTTGTACCACCTAATAATGCAATTTGCTCACTGATTTCTTCAGAATAAATCCAATCAAAAAATAGTGTCGCCGAAACTGTTTTTTTACTATATTTTGAAATACCTAATGAGCCACCACCAAATAATGGGCTATTACCAGGCACTTGAGCATACCCCACTAATGGCAAAATATTTCGATAATTGATATAACTGAATAAATTAACATAGACCATTATCATTGCTAACCGACCTTGCTCAAATTGATTAACTGACTCTTGCCACCATGCTGCATCTACTTTGTTTGCAATCTGCATAAAAGACTGTAATTGCGTCAATGTTTCAATAGCTATTGAACAATCCAAACCTAATTGTTGGTTGCTAAATAGCTTACCTCCCTGAGCGTAATAACGTACTAAAAATTCAGATGCAATAATTTCTTCATTACCTAAGGTTATGCAACTACCAAACTCTACTGGTGATTCAGGATTTTGTGCTTGATTAAAAAAGCCAGCAATTTGATCAAATTTTTTAAAATCAACGGGCACATCTAAATGTTGACGATATTTTTCAAAATAGGATCGTTTAATTAAGGGATCTTCAAACAGATCTTTACGATAAAATAACATCTGCACGCTGGGATCAAAAGGAAGTGCATAAGCCGTATTATTCACATAGCTATATCGTTTAACAATTTCAGGTAAATAGCGATTGAATAAATTAGTTAAGTTAAGATTTAAATCAGATAATGGTTTAAATATCTTTGGGGCAAACCAAGGTAATCCTGCCATATCAATACGAATAATATCAATTTGTTTATATTGTTCAAGCTTATTGAGGATATGATAAATTTTATCAAACGGTTCGATAATTAAATTAACTTTGATTCCGCTCATTTTTTTAAAATGTGGAAGTAATTTTTTTAAAGCCTCCGTTGATGGACTAGGTATAATTAATACATTGATTTCCTCATTGTTATTAAATTTGGTATTAGCAATCTGATCAGGCAATAAGAAAAATCCTTTATTATCTAATTTAGAAACTTGCTCTCCTTTGATTAAGCTAATGATTTGCTGGCTTAACATACCATAATTCATATGATATTGATAAAAATTGTTTTCATAAAAAAAACTATCATCAGTAAGCGTATAAATAGGCGGACAAAGTTGCAAGCTTCCAAAATAACTAGCATTCCGTAAATAACGAGCACGCTCAATATCCATGGTAATAAGCACATCAAAAGGTTCAGATTCTTTTGTAAAAAAACTGAAAGACAAATTATAAGTAGTATTTGACGGAATTGATTCAATACTTTTTAATTCAATAGGATAATGTTGTGCATTAAAGGCTTTTTGCAAACCTTTTTTAAAAGATTGTGCATGAGTATGATGATCAGAATTACTCAGTAAACCAATACGTTTATAATCATGTTTCATTATCTGACTAGCAATATCAGCGCCGGCTTTCTCGTAATCCAACGTAATAAATTGCACAGCCGATTCAGGTTGGCGATAAACAAAAATAATTTTTTCTTTAGCTATTTTTATTCTTTGGTAATAACGATTGGCATTGTCTAAAGTACTAACGGCTATCACTGCATAATCGCGCTTAACAGCTATCTGTTCAATAATTTTTTGTTCTAGCTCTCTGGAATCATAAGTTAGGTATAACGTTAGTTCATAACCAAGCTGATTTAAATCATGAAATAATCCATCATAAACATTAGCATATTGTTGAGATGTGATATTAGGCAAAACAACTGAAATTGTTTTTGCCGCACCTTCTTTTAGTATTTTCGCTTGTAAATTAAGCTGATACCCCAGCTTTTTAGCTGCATCTTCCACTAGTTTAATTTTTTTAACACTAACATTTCCACGGCCATTAAGTACATTTGAAACCGTACCATGTGATACACCTGCTTGTTTAGCTATGTCTTTAATCGTTGTCATTTAGTTTTAAACTCCGAAAATTAAAACAAGATTTTTTGCCAAATTAAGCTGCTAACACCAAATATCAGGTTAACCACTTTTTCCAACTCTGGCTAACAATATGCCTTTCTTGTTTAAAACACGAATTCTCAACCGTGATCGGTAAAACTTGCAGTGCTAATTGATGAATTTCGTTACGCATATCAATATAAGCTTTAGTTAACTGCTCGGCTTCTTCGTTATCCATAATTTGGTAATTTGCCGCGAGTTCTAAAATGCGCACATTGTCGCTCCATGTTGTCATCTTGGGATACTGATAAGCATAATTAAGTACCAGATATTGCGATAAAAACTCAATATCACCAATACCACCCTCATCAATTTTTAAATTAAATAAATTGTTTTGAGCGCTACCTAGATGTACTCTCATTTTTTCACGCATTTCACGCACTTCTTTTTTTAATATAACTTCATCACGCTTTTTGCAAAGTACATTATGCCGAATTTGGTTAAAGCGTTTGATTAATTCACCTTCACCATATACAGCTCTAGCACGCACTAAGGCTTGATGTTCCCATGTCCAAGCTTCATTCATTTGGTAATCTTCAAACGAATCTAAACTACAAGCAAGAAGCCCCGCATCACCTTGTGGGCGAAGCCTTACATCGACTTCATATAAAATACCAAAGCTAGTGCGCACATTAAATAAATGAATAATTCGCTGAACTAAACGCAAATAAAATTGACGGCTATCGATCTGTTTATTTCCATTAGTCATGCTATTGACTGGACAATCATGTAAAAAAACCAGATCTAAATCAGATCCATAACCTAGCTCCCAGCCACCTAATTTACCGTAGGCAACCACAACTAAGCCTTTATTATTATCGCCCAAATGCTCTGGTTTGCCATAACGAGCAAGCATTTGGTTCCATGCCATTTGTAAAACAAAATCAAGTAATGCCTCAGCCACATAGGTTAAGTGATCGCTGACGTTCATGGTTGATAAGACTTGTTCAACATCTGCTGCTGCAATATGCAGTAATTGCATTTGCTTAAATTGGCGTAAAACTTCAAGTTGTTGTTCTTCATCATCCAACTGAATGCGTAATAAATACTGATAAAGCTGGCTTTTATACTCATTAGGTGCAACGGTTTGGTACAACGAATTGATATCAATAAGTTCATCTAATAATATGGGATAATGAGCAAGTTGATCGCTAATCATTGGCGATGCGCTACATAAACGAATTAACTGTTTTAATGCAGTCGGATACTCCAATAATAACTCTAAATAAGTCGTGCGACTAACAATATTAATTATCAATGGTAAAATTCTTGGTAATACCATTAATGCTTGTTTGTCAGCACAACAAGCTTCTAATAGTCTTGGCATTAATTGATCAAGTATTTCTCGTCCACGAACACCAATTGTTCGTTTACTTATATCATCTCTAAATTGCACAAGCATCTGCCAAAATTGATTTGCCTCACTATCTGAATAGTTAGGTAGTATTGCCATCACATCATTTAATTGTAGATCTGGTACCCAAAGATCATCAAATTGATCATTATGCTGTTTATCATTAGAGGACAATTCAGGCTCTACCTCTCCAATAAGTTCATTGAATACTAAACGATTAATTTGCATTCGTGCCGATAATTCAGTTGCAAAATCAAACCAATTATTAAAGCCCATGCTTATCGCTAAACGTAACTGATCAAGATCATCCTCTGGGAGTGTTTGGGTTTGCTCATCACGAATCGCTTGCAGTAAGTTTTCGCAACGGCGCAAAAAAAGATAATTTTCGCGTAACGTCGATACTTCTTGAGCGCTCAGTAATTGTTCATGCCCAATGACCTGTAAAGCAGATAATAATGAACGAGTTTGTAGGTTCACTACGCGACCACCGCGAATAAGCTGAAAAACTTGTACAATAAACTCTATCTCGCGAATGCCACCTGCCCCAAGTTTAATATTGTTTTTTAAACCACGGCGATGCACTTCGCGTTCAATCATGCTTTTCATATTACGCAATGATTGCAAGACGCTAAAGTCAATATAACGACGATACACAAAAGGTTTTAGTATTTGGTAAAGCTCTTTAGCATAAGGTGCTTGCTCATTACCCAATACTTTTGCTTTAACCATTGCATAGCGTTCCCAGTCACGCCCTTGTTCTTGGTAATAATCTTCCATGGCAGCAAAACTCAATACTAAAGGCCCTCCATCACCAAGCGGGCGCAAACGCATATCCACACGGTAGACAAAACCATCTTCAGTAATTTGATCAAGTACTTTAATTAAACGTTGACCTAATCGCGTGAAGAATACCGCATTATCTAACTCTCTCCGCCCTCCTTGTGTTTGCCCATGCTCCGGATAAGTAAAAATCAAATCAATATCAGACGAAAAATTAAGTTCTCCTCCGCCTAGTTTGCCCATCCCTAAAATCAGTAATGGCTGTAGCTCACCTTGAGCATTACAAGGAGTTCCCCACTCTTTACAACTAAGCTCATAGAGCCAATCACGAGCTGTAACAATGATCACCTCAGCCAGTTCACTCAATTGTAATAAAATCTGCTCATCATTGCTGCTATGTGTTAATTGAGACCACGCCAACCGGACTAAAATATAACGACGAAATTGTCTTAATATCTTCATTAATTCAGTTTCATCTGAACCTACTGTTAATTTTTCACTCAACCACTTTTGATAATATTGTCTTTCGTCGGCTTGTGGTGGATTTTTTACGATATCAGAAAGCCACGGTGGAAATTGATAAAAAGCATCCACCAAAAAATCACTGTGTACTAAAATATCAAGATTAGCTTCCACCTCATTCGGGGGGCATTGCTTAAGTTGAAAGGTAATTTTTTGCTTTTGCTGCTCAAGCAAAGTGGAAAGCAAGTGGTTAAGTTCCAACATGGGTAAACTCTCTTAGAAATATTTTTACTAAAAGTAAAATCACTAAAATAGAACCATATTATAAATAACTTTTGCTATTGATATAGTATTTTATATACAAAATAAAAACTTGCAGAAAAATAATGGATAATGCATACAAAAAATAAAAACTGTTTCAAGTTATTTGTCTTATCTTTGCCATATCGACAATACACATTTTGGAACGAGAGTTTTTTTGCTAAGATAGCATAATTACCTTAATCCTAATAAAAACATGCCATAACAAGAGGGAGTAAAAATTTCAGGTATCGCTCTATATAATCAATAACAATATATAATACAAGACAGTACTACTTATTATAGTGCCACACCTGTTGTGCTTAATGTAAAATGTTGCCATTAATAATAACAGAAATTGAACTTGCTTAATGCCAATTTTACCAGTTCAATTTCTGTTAAGTTAATTGGTGTAAGTCCTATTCAGGCGATAGCTTAACAAAACAGGATAAATTAGCTTTTTTACTAAAAAATGCCTTGGCTGTTTTGCGGACAATACCACAACCCGTTACACTTAACATGAGAAATAATAACATAATATCGGCTATAACTATGATCAGCATTTCATTGTTTGTTAATGAGTTTGCCATCTTATCAAACCATTTTAGACAATATATATTTATAGAGATGACAATTATTGCTGTTAATAATGTCAACATAAAAGCAATAGCAGAACTAAAAATTAATGACTTCACTTGCAATTGACCATTAACTGCCATAAATTTTTTTCGTAAAGCAAAATAACCGATCATATTTATAATCAGCAAAAACGCTGAATAAAACATAATAATTACAATATTATGTTCAAAGGGGGCTGTAGAATCTAGAGGATCTTTAGGAATAAAAAAGAAATTTAAACAGAACAAGACAATAGCTAGATAATAGAAATTAAACAATAAAATAAATAAAGATAAATGAGCTTTTTGACTATTGTCTGAGGATAATACAATCATATCTGGCTCTGTTACAAAAGCAGTTCGCAGTAGCTTTCCCCCTAAATAAATCGCCATTATTATCCAAATATAACAAGCTAATCTAAATATGCCTATATAGAGACTTTCTATATGAGGAAAATAATATGGCGCTATAGCAGAATATAAAAATCCAAGAACCTGTCGCTCAAATAGAATTTGACAACCATTGATACCTATTATTATCAAAAAAACAATTAAGAATACACAAAGCAGATTCTTTTTATTGGCCCGATAAACCGAATTCTTGTGCAATATTATGGCTGAAGTAATAAAAATTAAAACCAGATTTGCTAGCTGATTAAAAGTATTAGGCAAAACTATATGAATAATTAATGATACAAAAGAATCGGCCCAAATATATGGATTAAGCTTTGCATAACTGAAAACCATGTTGTCAACAAGAAGTTCTCGCCCAACCAAAAAAGTGCTATCTAGCACCCCATAAAACAGTACGAACAAGAACGGTAATTTAAAAAAGGAGAGTTTTGTCATTTTACTTTTCATTTAATTAATTAACAGTTAGATTTGCAATCAACATTAGTTTCAACTTTGTATTGATCTCACTAAAAGCAAATTCTTTTACAGAGTTAATGGACAATAATGCCATTTGCCATTGGGTAAATTCAGGTTCAAGCGGAAGATGTTTATCTATTAGGATATAATTGATTTGATTTAGTGTCTGTTGGTATAGTTCCAGATCATTAACTTCTAACGCATACTCTTCGTTTTGTTGCCAAAACTTTAATAGCTGCACCAAATCTTGATGAACTTGTGGAGCAAACTGGCAGATTTCTAATGGCACATTTTTGAGTAAGTAATAACCTCTAGCGGCTTTACTTTGTGAAAAAAGATGCAAATGAAATCGACTTAATTCAAGCGCAAAATTGAGTAAATCCTGCTTATTACCTTGTTTGATCTCTAATTCGACTTCTTGGATTATTTTAATTTTTCCATTTGAGTGAATTTCACCTTGATCTAATGCTACTTCAATTTCACTACTTGCAAACGAAATTAACCAAACTTGACGTTTAAAGTCAGTTGAAAATAACGGTAATAAATCTTGCTGTAATCGCTCAATATCACAATTAGCAGGCAATGCCGAATGCGGTAATACAGTTAAATTAGGCACTGAATTAGGCAAATCAGCATTAAACTCAGCTCGCTCATGTAAACCCGCAATAGTTTTTTTATCACGTTTCAAGGTGATTTCAAAATGAGTTATCGTGCTGTCATTGCTTGTTCTGACTCGTAAACCACATCCATGATGACGCAAATAATAGTCCACTGTATCATAATAGGTGTTACAAAGTGTTAATTGCGAGAATGTACGTTTTTGATTTGATATTGCAGAAAACTCTAGTTCATCAGAGTGCGCCCATTGATTTAAATAAAGTTGCAACGCAGCAATATCACTATTATTTATTTCAAACTTTAATTCAATTTCGTTACTCATTAATCTATTTTTTATTCGTTATTGTGATTCATCTATTGTGTAGTTATTATGTAAAGCAATCAATGACGGAAAAACTATGCATTAAACAGTACCGTCAATTAATGTTCGTGAACTAGATTACCAATTACTTTACGACACGAAATGGATTAGTTGGCTTAGGTTTGGATTGTTCGGATTGTTGAGATGGTGCTTCACGCTGAGCATGATATTGCGGCTCATCTTCAAATCCCATGCCAACGCCATTTTCGCGTGCATAAATAGCCTCAATTGCAGCCATCGGCACTACAATGTGTTGGGGTACGCCAGAAAAACGAGCATTGAATTCAATTTGTTCATTAGTAGATAAATATTGGCCTACCGATTGCGGGGCAATATTTAAAACGATTTGATTGTTTTGGATAAATTCCTGCGGCACTAATACACCATATACCGAAGTATTCACTACAATATAAGGCGTTAAGTCGTTATCTAAAATCCAATCATAAAAAGCCCTAAATATGTAAGGGCGACGCGGGGTCATTTGCTCAAGTTCCATTAAGGCCACCTTGTCTAAAATTATCGTAAATAAGGATAAATTTAATTGATTAAGATCTTATCTTTTTTTCTTCTTCTGTTAATGAATTAACAAAAGCAGGACGTTCAAAAATTCGTGCCATATAGCCTAAATAATTCTTTTCAGCGACTTTTGGTAATTCAATGTCAAGCAGAGGTAATCGCCAAAGTAATGGCGCAAAGTAACAATCACTTAAAGTAAAATCATCACTCATAAAATAATCTGCTTCTTTAAACATAACCGAGATGGAAACAAGATCATCAAGAAGATTTTTTCGTGCTATTTTGGCAGCATCGCTATTAGGATCAGCAATGATTGTTTCGTAAGCACTGTACCACTCCTTTTTAATTCGATACATCGTTAATCGAGAATTCGCTCGAACAATCGGATAAACTGGCATTAATGGCGGATGCGGAAAGCGTTCATCAAGGTATTCCAATGCAATATGTGGTTCATATAACGTAAGATCTCGATCAATTAAAGTTGGAATTGAACCATATGGGTTAAGATCCAATAATTCTTGAGGTAAATTATCTGCCGTTACAAACTCTATTTCCGCAGTTACCCCTTTTTCTGCCAGAACAAAACGGATCTGATGTCCGTAAATATCTGTTGTATCACAAAATAATGTCATCACAGAACGTTTATTAACAGCAACAACCATATCCACTCCAAATATATAAAATTAAAATAAGTTTTAATGATGACCATTCTAACAAATTGAATAACAAATTTGTTAAAAAAAATGAATTTTCTTACGTTATTTTCTTGAATAATACAATATTGAAAAAAAGTTTCAGAAAAGCATACGTTTTAATATAAAAGATTGCAGAATGAGTTAGATTCGTCAAATTTAAGAAGATTCATTTATTTGCCGATAACCTTGCATCATTCAAAGTCACTTAATCAAAAGAAAGAATGTTTTTAATAGATAAAAACCAGCATAAAAAACCCAGCCAATGCTGGGTTTTTGAAACAAAATTGTAACGTTTTTGTAATATTGAAATTAACGTTTGCTGAATTGTGGACGACGACGTGCTTTGCGTAGCCCCACTTTTTTACGTTCAACTTGACGTGCATCACGAGTAACGAAACCTGCTTGACGTAATGCAGAACGTAAAGTTTCATCATATTCCATTAATGCACGAGTAATACCGTGACGAATTGCACCCGCTTGACCTGAAATACCACCACCTTTAACCGTGATGTAAAGATCAAGTTTGTCAGTCATTTCGACTAACTCTAACGGTTGCATAACAACCATACGAGCAGTATCACGACCAAAGTATTGCTCTAATGAACGTTTGTTAATAACGATGTTACCACTACCTGGTTTGATAAATACACGAGCAGCAGAACTTTTGCGGCGACCTGTACCGTAATATTGATTATCAGCCATCTTTTATCCCCTTAAATATCTAATACTTGCGGTTGTTGTGCCGCATGATTGTGCTCATTACCAGCATAAACTTTTAGTTTACGGTACATTGCACGACCAAGAGGACCTTTCGGTAACATGCCTTTTACAGCAATTTCGATGACTTGTTCAGGATGACGTTCAATCATTTCTTTAAAAGTCGCTTCTTTAAGTCCACCGATGTAACCAGTATGACGATAATAGATCTTATCAGTGCGTTTTTTGCCTGTTACAACAACTTTTTCTGCATTGATAACGATAATATAATCACCTGTATCAACATGTGGTGTGTATTCTGCTTTGTGTTTACCACGCAAACGGCTTGCGATTTCAGTAGCTAAACGACCTAACGTTTTACCTGCTGCATCAACAACATACCAGTCGCGTTTAACTGTTTCTGGTTTAGCTGAAAAAGTACTCATTCGTAATTATCCAAATTTTAATTAATCTCACGTTAATAAATCACTTGATTTATTTACACTTTTTGATCAAAACTATTAATTAACTCACCCCTTCGAGTGGCCATATTAATGTTGACAATCGAAAACAACGTTGGGAAGAACGTTGTCGTAACGTGGGTGGCAACATTATACAGAAATAATATAAAAGCGCTAGAGTTAAAAAGAAAAAATCATGGCGATAAGAAACGCTTACTGTTAAACTTTCACTTAACATTAAATAACGGCATATTGATATAAATGGACAATACAATTCTACTTTCTAAAGGCGATTATATAGGCAAAGGGTTACACCGCAAATGCTATCATCATCCAATAGCTCCTAATAAATGCATTAAAGTTAATTACAATGACGGCGCAGAAGAAGAAACAAACCGCGAAATAGCTTATTATAAACACCTTATTAAACGTAATATTGCGTTTGATGCATTAGCAAAATATTATGGCTCAGTTTCAACCAATTACGGTAAAGGGCATGTTTTCGAGCTTATTCGAGATTATAATGGTGAAATAGCCATACCGCTTGAAAAATACCTTGCTGATAATAAATTAACTAAACAATATTATGATGATTTAGTTATATCATTAAAAAATTTAAAATCAGCTTTATTAAAAGACCGCATTATTACAATGACAATCAAAAGCAAGAATATTTTATTTCAGCATTTAAGTGCAGATAAAAGCCGATTGATTATTATCGACAATATCGGTAATTCAACCCTTATTCCCATCGCTAATTATATTTCTTTTTTTGCGAAAGCTAAAATTGAACGAACTTGGCAACGTTTTTTAACATCAATTATTAAAGAAAATGACCACAATAAATTAATTACACGTTTAGTTGAAGATGTGAATCAATGATACGAAATTATGCAATATCACCTTTCACATTATCGGGTCTATTTTTTTTAGGTGAATATACCATGATGCACTTTAACAATACTTAAACCAAGCCTAATGCCATTATGCTTGTGATCCATGCGAAAAGGCTTGGGTCACTTTTTCGATTTTAGATTCATCTAAATTATTAATAAATTAACTTAAAAACTTTAAGAGAACCTTAATAAAAAGGCTTTATTTAATAGATAGATTAATGTGAACAAAAATAAATAAAACAAAATGTCATTTAAAACGAAATGCTCGGCATTTTGGCAAAATCGAAACAGCAAAATCAAGCAAAGCGCAGATAATAAAATAAACAATAATAACAAATAAAAAGATCTCAGTTGGATAAACCATACTACGATTATTAACTTGAGTAGCAATAAAAGTAAATTCCGCCACTCCGACAATATAGGCCAAAGACGTATCTTTAATAAGCGATACCCACTGATTAACAAAAGACGGCAACATCATTTTAAGAGCTTGTGGTAAAATGATAACTAAAATAACTTGCTTTTTAGTCAACCCTAATGAAAATGCTGCTTGCCATTGTTCTTTAGCCACAGCAATCATACCAGCATGCACTGAATGACCAATATATGCGGCGCCAATTAAAGATAGTGCAAATATCACCGTTGCGATAGCTGGCACATCAACATTAAGCAATACAGGTAATAAAAAGTAAGTCCAAAAAATAAGCATAATAACAGGGATTGCCCTTAAAAAACCAAGAATACCGATTAATAAATAGCGCACTGTTCCTTTTAAGACAGTCAACCCTACGCCAGCAAAAATACCTAACAGCGTTGAAACGATAATTGCAGCAAAACTCATTAACAATGTTAAAAAAATGCCTCCGGGAAAGTTTCCCCACATCATATAACTTAAATTGTTATAAATAACCGCTAATCCTTTGATTTCCATAATTGATTACACCTTACCTATTTGTAATCGTTTTGCTTGATAAATATTACCTAAAGTTCCAACTATCACTATTGCCAAAATATATAATAAAGTTGCAATGGCAAAATCTTGAAAGGTTTTTAATGATTCGGTTTCAACTTGACGCGATACATAAGAAAGCTCTAGTACACCAATAGCCATTGTTAACGACGAATTTTTGATAATATTCATATACTGACCAATTAAAGGCGGAAAGGCAATACGAAAGCTTTGCGGTAAAATAATAAATCGCATACTTTGCCACCAAGTTAACCCTAATGCTAATGAAGCCTGTCCTTGCCCTTGTCTTATACCAGCAATGCCGGCTCTAAACTCTTCGGCAATAAAAGCACTGGAATAACACGTTAAACCAACTAAACCAATCATAAATTCAAAGGAAGGCATTTTCAGTGAAAAAAAGAAAAACGAAATTTGTGGTTCATCAAATAGCCATAACTTAAATTCGACTGGTAATAAATTACCCACACCAAAATACCAAAAAAAGAGTTGAGGTAATAATGGGGAATAACGAAAAATTGCGTTATACCCCATTACAATCCCTTGAATAATCTTTATCGAGCTTTGTTGAGCAATAACTAATAAAAAACCCAATAATGTTGAAAAGACGATAGTAAGCAATGAGATAGCTAACGTAACTAAAAAACCATCCCATAACCACCACCAATAACGGGATTGAAGTAATTGCTCGTGCATAACTTACTGACCTTTACCTATTTTAAAGTCACCACGAGGCATGGCTGATGTGGTTTCAGGTCCAAACCAACGGTTATAAATTGTTAATGCTTGACCATCTTTTTCAAGTGTTAATAAAATTTGGTTGACTTTTTCTTTTAAGCGTTCCTCCCCTTTTGGTATACCAACTGCTTGATATTCTTGGGTGATACTAAATGGCGAAATTTCAAATGCTGCGCGTTGTTCTTCCGGAACATTAGCGAGTAAACCAATTAATTTGGCATCATCTTGAGTAATTGCTTGGACAACACCATTACGTAATGCCGCAAAGGCAAATGGTGTATCATCATAAGAAATCACTTTAGCCGTTGGGTATTTTTCGCGTAGTGTGATTTCCATCACCGTACCTTTATCAGCACCGATACGCAGATTTTTCAAATCATCAGCTGATTTTAAAACGCCCTTTTTCGCGAGAAATTTTTGACCAGTTGCAAAATAAGGCAAACTAAAATCAACAGTTTTTGCCCTTTCATCAGTTACAGTAAAGTTAGCAACAATTAAATCGGCTTTTTGGGAAGTTAATAGCGGAATTCGATTGGCTGGATTAGTTGGTACAAGATCAATTTTCACATTCAGTGCTTTAGCTATTTCATTGGCATAATCAACGTCAAGACCAACAATTTTATTGGTCTTTTCGTCAACATATCCAAATGGCGGGTTACTATCAAACACGGCTATTTTGATTTCCCCGCGTTTTTCAATGTCATCAAAGCGATCTGCATAAGCAAAATTTGCACCTAACAAACTACTTATTAATGCGACAACAGTGAGTGATTTAGTCAACAATTTCATCCTGATTCTCCCGAATAAAGGTTATGTTATTTTCAGTTAAAGTCTAACAACAAAGAACTGAATGAATAAATAACAAATACTCACATGGTTATAACTTAAAGTTATATCGATCATGTTTTGAAAAAGAATCCTAGAATAACGGTAATACGCAATACAACACGGTATTTTATAAAATTAATTTACCCAACTATCTCACCATCGAAAAAAAAGTAAGCAATTTCTTTTTCGGCTGCGGTTAAAGAATCTGAACCATGTACAGCATTTTCGGTCATGCTGTCAGCAAAGTCCGCTCGTAAAGTGCCCGCTGTTGCTTTAGATAAATCAGTCGGTCCCATCAGTTCCCGATAACGCTGAACGGCATTTTCACCTTCTAAAATCTGAACCACTATCGGGCCAGATATCATAAATTTAACTAATTTATCAAAAAATGATTTACCTTGATGCTCAGCATAAAAGCCTTCAGCTTGTTCTTTCGTTAATCTAAGCATTTTTAGGGCAATAATGTTAAGTTTTGCTTGGCTGATACGGGTTTCAATTTCACCAATCAATTGCTTTTTAACGGCATTGGGTTTGATGATGGATAATGTTCGTTCAATAGTCATGCTTGCTCCAAGTTAATCAAGGGTAAATGCCAGTCGCGAAATTTGCCCGCTTTGGTCTAATAATAATAGACGATGTAAACCTTTTTGAGTTACCGTTAAAGCAACTTTTTGATCGTCATGTGTTTGCTCAATCAGTTCACCATCTAAAAACCACCATTTATCGCCTGTACCACCTTGTGGTGTTACATCAATGGTGACATCGTGTTGCCCTGGCAAACGTTTTACTAATTGGTTATCCCGTAACCCAATGATATTCAGTGGCAAAAAGATATCTTTACCAAATACAGGGCAATTTTTATCAACCTCAGGGAACAACGATTGCCGACGCTCTTTGGGTAACAGCCAATTTTCTAAAGCGATTGGCCAAAGCGCAATCTGTTTTTTATGCGCATTACTACAATCTGCTGATACCCGTTTTCCTGCATCATTGACCCAGATCGTTACCCATCCTGAACGGTAGAGATTGTTATTAAGCACTGTGAAAGTATCAAGCGTTGGGGGGACCATATTATTTAATATCCAAGCATTTTTTTGGCGATGGCAGTTTTCGTCATTTGTAGGCAATATTTGCCCTGATGGCCAACAAATTTTTTCTGAAGTTACCGTTGCTGGTTTTGTTACTAAAGGTAATGGTCGATTGAGTCGTCGCTCTTTATTTAATAACAATGTATTAACTTGTTGCAAAATTGGCACTGCTGTGATGGCGCCATATTGACCAACAACTGGCGTGCCATCTGGACGCCCGACCCAAATGCCAATCAAATAGCGAGGATTAACACCAATCGCCCAAGCATCACGATAGCCATAGCTAGTACCTGTTTTGTAAACAAGTTGCTGATGATTAACTAACATCTGCCTTGTGATCCATGCGCTGCCATCGCTAATAAATGGCTTACTTAACAATGGTTCATCTTGTGTAAAACGTAAAGGGCTGACTTGTCCATGACGAGCAAAGGCACTATAGGCACTGACCAAATGATCCATTCTTAACGATGCACCACCTAATATATACGAAATATTAGGATTATTTCCAGTAGATACCAGTGACAACCCAACACTAGCAAGTTTGCCGGTAAACCGTTTTGGACCATAGAGTTCAATTAACTGAACAGCAGGTAAGTTCAATGAGTTTTTTAATGCCTCTGAGGCACTGATTGGTCCATAAAAATCTTCATCAAAATTGGTAGGACGATAATCAGAACTGATTCGAGGCGTATCTTGCAATAACGATTCAGAATGAATCATACCATCATCAATCGCGAGTGCATACATAAAAGGTTTTAATGTCGATCCAGGTGAGCGAAGTGCACTTATCATATCAACCTGACCAAATCTTTCTTTATCATTAAAATCTGCTGAACCAACATAGCCCTTTACTGACATATCGGTATGATCGACTATTAAAATAGCCAGCGAAGTTTTAGGGGGTAGCTGATTTTTACGATTAGACGCAATATCTTCAAGGTTATACTGAAGAGAGTGATCGATCGTTGAATGAATGATATCAACATCAGGATATTGCTGACTTAATCTTCGCGCTAATAAAGGTGCTAGTTGTGGCTTTTTACGTGGGTAAACCCACACTTCTTCCTTTCGAACTTGCTCAATAATATCGGATGACCATACTTGATATTGAGCTAATCTTGCTAAAACTTTGTCTCGAGCTTGTTTGGCGCGCTGAGGATACCTATCCGGACGCAAACGACTTGGCGCTTGTGGCAATACCGCTAATAAAACCGCTTCGCCACGTGTTAACGCTTTTGGCGCTTTGCCAAAATATGACCAGCTCGCTGCCCCCAAGCCTTCGATTGTTCCACCAAATGGTGCACGGTTGATATATAAAGTTAAAATTTCATCTTTGGTAAAATATAATTCAAGTTGTAGCGTTCGAAATATTTGTTGTAACTTTCCAGCTATGGAACGATCGTGAGGATCAAGCAATCTTGCAACCTGCATCGAAATAGTACTGCCACCTGAAATAATTTTTTTATTGGTGATGTTTTGCCAAGCTGCTCGCAGTAACGATGCGGGATTAACACCAAAGTGATCATAAAAGTGGCGATCTTCATAATTTAATAATACATCAAGGTAATCATTGGGCACTTCATCTAATTGAATAGGATATCGCCAAACACCATTTTCATCAGCAAATCGCCAAAGTGGTGTGCCATTTTGCGCAAGAATGGTTTGTGTGTTTTTATTTTTTGCAATCGATAATGGAAATAAGTGATCGGCAACAAAAAAGCAGCCTAGCAATAAAAGGATGAAAAAAAACAC
This sequence comes from Gilliamella sp. App6-5, assembly GCF_001690525.1. Taxonomy (GTDB): domain Bacteria; phylum Pseudomonadota; class Gammaproteobacteria; order Enterobacterales; family Orbaceae; genus Gilliamella; species Gilliamella apicola_H. Next base: position 36,367 of record NZ_LZGT01000030.1, read on the forward strand.
GAAAGCCAGAATGTTAAGCAGGTACTTTTTCATTTTGTCAAAAAGTTTCAGGAAACTCTACGTTTTAGTATAAAAAGATACCGCTAACGTTTGTTAGCGGATAATCAATTTGTTTATATTTTTAGTCATTAATCTGAATTAATGTTTTAATACTATTGTTGCTTTGGTTCATTAGGTTCTGCATTGCGCTCAACAACTGACATGACATCAACAGATTGACCAATTGCAAACCTATCAGGACGATACATTGATTCAACATAAGGGTATGGCATCATATAATTACCTGCCGTCACAGCCCTAACTAAATAAGCAACACGAGTGCGATAGGTATCTTCACTCATATAATGATTAATATCAACGGCTGCGACGTATCTATCATCACGAAACTCTTGATATTTAACATCATTGCTATCTTCATCTTTCAACAAATTAGCTAATTCAGGGATCGCCTGTAAGCTAACACTGCTATTGGTTAGATTTTGGTTTTCTAATTCAAGACCAGCAGGTAAAAAGTCAACAATTAACGCATCATGCATAGCTTCTTTATGTGAATTAACATCTAATACAACTGCCATTAAATCCCCCACCTTCATTTGATCGGGTTGAATTTTATTACCATTCAAATCATAGTAAGTACGTTTAATTGTTAATACATTTTCATCACTGGTTGGCGCGGGGGCGTTTTTACCATAGCCTGACACGGTGAATTTGATATAAAGCGGCTGTGCGTCTTGTGGATTTGAAATCGTTAAGCCACTTGCTAAATTAACAAATCCAAAAGAACGCGATAATGTCGAATCGACCTCATTTGACTGTTCATTAATTACAACATTAAACTTGTGTGAAGATTTATGTTGATCTAATGACCAGCCTGCCACAAATAATGCATTAAGTTCCTGTGTTGAAAAATAACGAGTATCATTAAGCAAATCAGATAAATGAATTAAATAATCAGCTTGTTTATCAACACTTAATCCGTTTTCAATCAACAATGATAAAACTAACGCATTATCACGAATCGCACTACCATATTCGCCAAGCCAAGCATATTGATTATTATAACTTGTTGTAAATACATGTAGCATCAAACTGTTATAGATATTATCAAAACCAGCGAGTTTGGCCGATAATGCTAACTGAGCAACAGGTAATGGTGACAACACCTTAAAATTACTTTCTGTGATTTGTTGAGACATTCGATTGATCTCATTACGCATTGGTACCGTAATTTTATTTTGCTTTGCCAGTACCACTAAAGCATAAGCTTTAGTAGCAAATTGCGTATAATCGCTTACTTGTGAATAGTCATAATAGTTGTGTAAGCTATTAAATGCATTAGCATCATAAATATATTGGCTAATACGAGAAATAGCTGCACTAAGCGCATCGTTATTAATATTATAACCACGTTCTTTAGCTTGCAATAAAAAGTCGGTCGCATACACGGTTAACCAATGTTCTTCAGCACTCTCGTTATTCCATAAACCAAAACTACCATTATTACGTTGCATTGATAAGATTCGCGAAATACCTAATTGCACTTTTTCGCGTCGCTGTTCATCCGATTCAGTTTTAATTCCCAAAGCTGCAAGCTGTTTTTGGTTTGCATATAATGACGGCATTAAGCCACTAATGGTCTGTTCCAAGCAGCCATATGGATAGGCAAATAATTCTTTAATGTACTGAGCAATATTAAGTGGCGGTTGATCTGATATGATTAATTTACCATCAACCGTATTTTCAATCATCTCAGCAATACTATCTTTAGGTAATATCCAACTGTCTCCACCATTTATTGCTGCCGCATAATATTTCGTTGTTGCGGCATAAGCAGGTCTAACACCAATCTTCCATGAGCGTTTGATTTGGTAATCAGAACCATCATCTAACAAAATCCCTTTGACATTAATAGTTACAATACCTTGTCCATAGCCATAATCAGCAACAACCGGCACTTGAATAATTTGTCTTTGCTTACTATCTAGTGTTATTGGCGTGCTCTTAACTGTATTTTGATGAATCAAACCATCCGTTGAAACATCAACCTGCATTGTTTGTGTTTTTTCGGTTAGATTATTAAGATCTAACGCCAAAATAGCCTGATCACCACCCGATAAAAATCGTGGCGTCGATAATTCAGCAACCACTGGCGATGCAACGATCATCGCTTGTTCAGCCTTGCCATAACGACTATCGTCCCATGCTTGCGCCATGATGCGTAATTCGCCATTAAAATTAGGCAAAACTAGATCAACAACACCTTCACCTTCATCGTTAAGATCAATAGTTTGTAATTGTTGAGCCACAACATTGACTTCGGTTAATGTTTTTTTGCCTCCTGCACCCGCTGCGCCAAGCATAGCATCACCACCAAAGCTCACATTCACATTGCGTCCTTTTCCTTCAATCAATTTGCCGTATACATCGTAAAGATCAACATCATAACGTTTACGACCTAAAAACACGCTATAAGGATCGGGGGTAGCAAAATTGGTAATATTCAACACGCCAGAATCCACAGCCGAAACCAATACCGTTACCTTACGATCTTTGTGGATGGATTTTTTATCCAATTTAATTTTTATTGGAATAGTTTTTTCAGGCTCTGTCTTTTTCGGTGCTTCGATATTGACATTTAATTGACGATCAGAGGTATCAATGGGTAAATAAAGCAACCCAATTGCTCGTTTAACCGTTTGTACTGTTGCATCGGTTGATGGACGAATAATCATCGCATTAATATAAATATCATGACGTCCCCAATCTTGAATTGGGATTTCGACATCAAGTCCGTTTTCATCAACGGTAATATCTTGTTTCCATAACATACCGCCATTGGTTTCAAGAGATACATAACCCGATCCCGCTACAGGTGCTTGTACATGTATTTTAGCAGTATCGCCAACTGAATAGGCTGTTTTATCAAGGCTTAATTTAACCTGATCTGGGCGAACAGCATTGGTACCATTAGTGTTATCTTCCCAATTGTAACCACTTCTAAAACGTAGGCTACTGGTGATGTTATTTTTAGTATCGACAATTTCAATACGGTAAGAGCCATAATCATCTGTTTGGTAGCTGACTTTGGTTGTGCCATTGGCATCAATAGAAAGCGGTTGTTCTTGCGCAACAAATTCACTTGAATTGTATTCTTGATGCCATCCAGCATCGTCAGACCAGCTCCAATAATAATTACGACGTTCACGAATAATTCTCGCCTTTAAATGATTTGCAGCCAGCTTCTCGCCATCGATGTTAACATAGGCGACTTCAAACTCTGCATTAGTCCCTTTATCAACTGTCGGGCTGGTTTCGTACCGATCCGAAGACCAATCATAATAAGGCGATTGAGAAAACAGCGCCCGCACTGCTGGCATTTGCATATTTGGCCAAATAGTCTGGCTGGCATAACGTGTAACAGGACGTCCCCCTGAATCGAGTAAGCTTGCTTGCAAAATAAGTTTAATTGGAGAGCCCAATTTACCCCAATTGCTAGTATCTATCACAACTTTTGCGATCCCGTTTTTATCTAAAGCCGTCTCAATATTATCAAGTTGATGAGCAAGATTACTGCCAGTCACATCACCAATTTTATAATCGGCAAGTTCAGGGATTGAATCGATCTTCTTAACAAAAACATTCCCCTCTAAACTATTACCGGCAGCAGGAGCACCATAAAGGTACCAACCTTTCACATCAAAATTGATACTTTTATCCAACATAATAGGTTTATTTGATGTGGTCGTAATTTCCATTGCCATACGCTCTGGCAAAAATTCTTCCACACGGAACCACGCATAACGGTAATTATCGTCACCTAAATTAAAACGAAATGCCCATTTACCCGTTGCCACATTGGCAGGAATAACATATTGCCATTGATATAAACCATTGGAATCAGTTTTAGCATCGATAGTGAAAGTTTCAACAACTTGATTATCCGGAGACATAACATCAACCACAATCGGTTGCACAGGCAATGGCTTACCATCGGCATTACGCAAAAGCGCATTAAAATAGATCGTTTCTTGAGGGCGATACAAGTCACGAGGACCAAAAGCAAAAAGTTGTTTTTGATAAAAAGCCGAACCTGTTAAGTTATATTCGCTTAAATCTAATGCACTGCGATCCAAATTTAGCAACGAAATCTGTTTGCCATCATTGGCAGTAAGTAAGCCATAATCCATGCCTCTTGGTAAAGCCACTTCAGCATAACCTGTAGCATCCGTTTTGGCTGAAATAGTTGTACAGTTTTTATTGCTATCTCGAATACTTTTGGTACATAGCACCGATAAATTGACATCAGCAAGCGGTTTACCATTGTCGAGCCCATGAGTAATGACTGATAATTTACCGTTTTCATAAATATGCACAGCAATACCAATATTACTGATTGTAAACAACGATGCTGGATTTGAATAATCATAGCTTCCTGCTTGACTCATAACTGCAAGATAAACACCTTCTTGCTGAAGTTGTGGAATGGATGCAAGGTTAAGTAAAACAGTTTCTTGCGAATTACGTTTTGGATTCAGATCAAACCGAGACGTATAGACTAAATCAGTAAATTTATTAATATTCTTTGCATTCCAACTAGTCAATTGGTTAATAAAACCATAATCAGCAATAAAATCAGATAACTGTTCAGGTTTAACTTTAAAGAAATTAACATCAATTTTATCCACATTAAGTGTGGTAACTGGCAAACCACTCATTGATTTACTTGGCAACAAAAAACCACTGCTAGCAAATCCCACCATCGGCTTGCGATCTTGGGTTTTAATTTCCGTTTGGTAGACTTCTTTTAAACTGTTGCCATTAATTGCTGCTAACATCTTATCAATTGTCAGTTCTAATTTACGATTGGGTTCAAGATATCGATGTCTTAACTCTAATCCGTTATCTGACAGTTCCCAAGTACCGTCAACATTGCCAGCTTGGCGATCAACTAAACGAAGCAAATTAGAAAAATTAAGATTAGGATTCAAAGGCACTGAAAAGGTAATCACCAATGTACTTGAACCATCAACAATGACTTCAGAAGTATCAATAACGGTTAACGCTTTATCATGATATTTTTCGATTAATTCAGGGGTTGGGTTAAAAATAGGTTTTGCTGGTTCATCTTGTGCTATTTTGCTTTCATCATTGAGCTCACTAACATGAGCTGTTTCGTTGTTATCAATCAATTCTGCTGCTGGTTGTGTGGTGATTTGTTGTTCATCGCTTGCACTTTGCTTAGTGTCATTATTATCACAGCCAGCTAATACTAACAGCAAGCTAAATACAGCTAAATGTTTTACTAATCGCATTTTCCACCCCGTATATAATTATTATTTGCTGATCTTCTTTAGCTAAAATTTAATCACATATTATGTACTACCCTTTACCTTTTAGCAAAGGGTGTTTAATAAGGTTTGATGATTTTTTGTATAAAAACAGAGTAAATAAAAAATCTATAAAATCAATATCTTTTCTGACTGCTTTTTGCAACAACCTATATCAGATCTCGGCTTATCCTGATGCCAAATTCATGACCCTATTCGCCTTTAGATGTTTTGGAAAACTGGAACGTTTTCTCATAAAAATCATTCAGATAGGTCGTTGATTTTATTTAAGTTAAACATAACTTATTTAATTAAATCAAATTTTTATGGGGATATTTTTCAGTATTAAACATAAAACTCATCTAAAATAATAATGAGTTTTATGTTTGTTCGGGTGAGTAACTAAAATTTAGATTTTAATGATTAATTGTTTTTTGGCGTTGCGACTAATTTTTTGAGAATAAAATTTAAAATCACACCATAAAGTGGCAAAAAGAATAATCCGCAAATTAGAATTTTGAAACTATAGTCCATTAACGAAATTTCGGCCCAGTGATTTGCCATAAATTCATCGCTACTTTGATAAAAGGCAATAGCAAAAAAAACAATAGTATCAATACCATTACCAAAGATAGCCGATGCTGTTGGTGCAACCCACCATGATTTATTTTTCCTTAAATAATTAAAGACAGTAATATCCATCAATTGCCCAACTAAATAAGCAGCAAAACTCGCTAATGCGATTCGAAAAACAAAACTATTAAATTCCGCCAATGCCGACAAACCAACCCAATGTGTTTCAAAAAATAGCACTGAAATCACATATGAAAATAGTAATGCAGGTATCATTACTACAAAAATTATCTTTCTGGCCAAACTTGCACCATAAATTCGAATGGTTAAATCGGTGGTTAAAAAGATAAATGGAAAAGTGAAAGCCCCCCATGTAGTGTGAAAACCCAAAATATCAAACGGGATTTGAACTAAATAATTGCTTGAAGCAATAACTAAAATGTGAAAAAAAGCCAACCAATAAAGCGCTTTTTGCTGTTGCCCACGGGTAAAGTTTTTTTCTATCGATTCGAACTGATTCTTTAAGTACATCTTGTTTCCTTTTTAATGGGGTGAGAGAACCCAGTTATTAATAAATCTATCTAGCCTTAGCCACATATTCTTGTAAGCCCTTATCGCGCAGCAGACAACTAGGACACTGACCACATCCCCTTTCAACGCCGTAATAACAGGTGTGGGTATGTTGTTGGACATAATCAAGATAGCCTAGTTTATCGGCCATCTCCCACGTTTGTGCTTTGGTTAAATACATTAGTGGCGTAATGAGATTAAACGCATAGTCCATGGCTAAATTCATTGATACATTCATTGATTTAATAAAGATATCACGACAATCTGGATAACCACTAAAGTCGGTTTCACAAACGCCAATAATAATGTCAGAAATCCCCTGCTGTTTGGCATGGCAGCCAGCTAACAGTAAAAAGAGCATATTACGCCCATCCACAAAGGTATTAGGATAATTGCCATCTTGAGCTGATTTAATTTCTTGTGAATCGTCAATAAGCGCATTATTCGTGGTTTGTTTGATAACAGAGGTATCAATGACAGTTTGCTTTATGCCTAAATCTTTGGCGATCCATTTGGCTTTTTCAAGTTCAATTGCATGACGTTGACCATAGTGAAAACTGATTGCCTGAACGTTTTCACGTCCATAATCAGCAATGGCTTGCAGTAAGCAGGTGGTTGAATCTTGCCCGCCAGAAAATATAACGAGTACTTTACGAGTTTGCATTAACGGTTCCTATTTGGATGGATTAAATTAGCGATTATCCACTTTTTCTGGATACATATCGTGATTAGCTAATCGATTAGCCGCAACTTGTTGCCAATGAGTCCCTAATTTGCCATAGTTGGCGTAAGGATCAATCGAAATGCCACCGCGTGGTGTAAATTTACCCCAAACTTCAATATATTTAGGATCCATTAATTTAATCAGATCTTTCATAATGATATTAATGCAATCTTCATGATAATCACCATGATTACGAAAGCTGAATAGGTAGAGTTTTAGCGATTTACTTTCAACCATTTTAATATTGGGTACGTACGAAATATAAATCGTTGCAAAATCAGGTTGCCCTGTGATAGGGCAAAGACTAGTAAATTCTGGGCAGTTGAATTTAACAAAATAATCGTTAGTTGGATGTTTATTATCGAACGTTTCGAGTATTTCAGGACAATAGGTTGTAGGATAGCGAACAGACTGATCGCCTAGTAGTGTAATTTTACTCATAATGTTTCCTTAGTTTTTTAGCGTGGGAGGTTCACGAACCACGTAACAAGGCGCACACCATACTCTTTTTGTTTTAAAAAGTCTAGTATGACAAGGATTAATACAAAATACCAAATTAACACCATCAACAGTAACCATTGATGGAGCTAATGATAAAAACACGGTTGAAAAACAAGTGAATTGGATGAATAATCTGCGTGTTACCGCTTATTTCAATTTTAATTCTTGATAAAATTTAGCTAATTCAGTTTTAGCTTCATTGAGTTCTTGTTCAACCTCGGCTAATTTTGCTTGTTGTTTGGCAATTTTATGTTCATTACCTTTTGCTTTTGCTTTCGCTAACGCTTGAGTCCTTTCTGCCACTTTATTGGATTTGTCGCTAACATTTTTTTTGTATTTAGCTTCTAAATCATCATTTGAACAATGCTTATTGACATCGTGTAATGCTTTTTCCAGTCCTTTAACTCGGTGAGAGTTATTATGCTTTTTAGCATACTCAATCTGTGTTTCAATAGTTTGTTTTTTGCTTTCACACGTTAATCCTTCAGCATGTTCTGAAGCATAAGCACCAAGCGAAAATAAACCCAACAAAGTAATAATGGTTACTTTAGTTATTACTCGAATTACTGATTTCATATCAATTTCCCCCCCTTTACTTTATTTTCTTAACTGAATCAAATCAACTTTGTGATCTTTACCTTTAGTCAGAATTAAACTCGCCCTTTCCTTTGTTGGTAGGATGTTTTCTATTAAATTCAATTCATTAATTTCACGCCAAATGCGATTAGCAATGTTTACAGCTTCTTGTTCTGGAATTTGTGAGTAGTGGTTAAAATAAGAGTTCGGGTCACTAAATGCACCCGCTCTAAATTTTAAAAAACGATTTACGTACCAATTATGTAATAACGAAACTTCAGCATCCACATAAATTGAGAAGTCGACATAATCAGAGACAAAAACACGGTTATTTGCTTGCGGATAATTCAAGGTGCTTTGTAGTACATTTAATCCTTCAAGAATCAAAATATCTGGACTATCAATCACCATTTCTTCACCTTCGACAATATCATAAACTAGATGAGAATACACGGGAGCTTTAACGTTCGCTTGTCCTGATTTTATATCTGCAACAAAATTGAGCAGTTTTTTTATATCGTATGATTGTGGAAAGCCTTTTTTGTTCATTATTCCACGTTCTTCAAGACATTTGTTGGGATATAAAAACCCATCGGTTGTGACTAAAGCCACTTTACGATGCTCTGGCCAACGCGTTAACAACGCCTGCAATACCCTTGCTGTTGTGCTTTTACCGACAGCAACGCTACCTGCAATACCGATGATATAAGGAATTTTATGACTTTTGCCTAAAAACTTAGACAGTACCGCCTGCCGGCTAAAGCTATTACTAATATAATAATTAAGCAATCTTGATAAAGGTAAATAGATGTCACTGACTTCATCCATCGATAAGTCTTCATTAATGCCTTGTAAAGAAGTTAACTCGTCAAGGGTTAACGTCATCGGTACCGCATTACGCAAACTTGCCCATTCTTGACGATTAAATTGCATATAAGGGCTCAAATGATTTTTCATTTTATTTTGTTCTCTAATTCGATCTGACAAATTTATTGGACTCAGATTATACATAAATCTCTTTTTTTACAATCTTAAATTAGCATGATTGCTTCATCATAGCTATATTTAAGACTTACTGATAAAATACACTTGTTAAATGATTAACCCTAATATGAAACAGAGATTATATGTTAAAGAATAAATCGAAACCAAAAACTAAAAAAAGCCGTCAAGAGATTAATGAAGAGTCTCGTGAACTAAAGCGCAAACGTAAGCACAAAGGCTTACCAAGTGGCTCTCGTTTTAATAATCAAGATGATAACAAAAATAAAAATTCGACCAACAAAAGCAAAGATCCACGCATTGGCAGCAAAAAACCGATTTCATTAGTTGTTGAAAGTTCAAGCGCTATAACAAAACCAGTTAAACAACCTAAACCAATCAAATCGATTTTATCGCCACAGCAAGAATTAGAACAATTAGAAAACGATCCAAAATTAGATATATTGCTGGATTTAGTCGAGCAAAATACCAAACTCACTAAAGATCAACAAACTTATCTTGATAGCAAATTAAATCGTATTGATGAGTTGATGCAAGAGCTTGGTTATACTGATGATGATTTTGAAGATGAAGACGAAAAGAAAGAAGATATTGTTAGTTTATTAAAACGAAACTAATAAAAGACAACTGTTATTAGTATTTTCTCAATGCAAGCAGAAATATGATTCTAATCATTTAATTTCTGCTCATAATTTAAAATTAAAAACTATTATCTTTTATTCAATCCATTGATAACTTAAAAGCGAGCAAATCATAATGCCAATATTAATTATGTTAAGTTTATATTTTGGATTATTGATTTGCACCTTGTTATATTTAAATAAAACCAATCGAATCAAAATTAAAACAAAAATCAAGAACCAGCAAAAACCGATATTAAAAATTCATAAAAATAACAATACCAAAAACAGACTTAAACGGAAGTAAAAAGCATGGCTGATACGCAATTATGGGATCAAGTATTAATTGAAAAATACAATTATTCAGGTCCAAGATATACCTCTTATCCTACTGCACTTGAATTTAATGAAGAATTTAGCAAGCAGGACTTTTTATCGGCCGCCACACGTTACCCTACAAAGCCATTATCGCTTTATGTACATATCCCGTTTTGCCATAAACTTTGTTACTTTTGTGGTTGTAATAAACTCATTACTCGCCAAACAAAAAAAGTCACCAAATACCTCGATATTTTGGATATTGAAATTGCCGAACGGGCAAAATTATTCAAACAACGCACAGTAACACAAATGCACTGGGGCGGGGGTACACCAACTTTTTTAACTGATGATGAAATTACTCGCCTGATTACTTCGCTAAAAACGCACTTCAATTTTGCGGATAATGCCGAACTGTCGATCGAAATCGATCCTCGTGAAATTACGCCACAAACCATCGACCACTTAGCGAGTGTTGGTTTTAACAGGTTGAGTATGGGGATTCAAGATTTTAACCACGAAATCCAAAATCTAATTAATCGCAAACAAGATGAAACACTAATACGTTCTCTTATCAATCAGGCACGAAAAAATCGTTTTCACTCTATTAGTCTAGATCTAATTTATGGTTTACCCAAGCAGACCGTAGAAAGCTTTACCGAAACACTCAATAAAGTGATAGATATTTCACCCGATCGTTTAAGTGTATTTAATTATGCTCATTTACCAGATCGTTTTGCCGCGCAACGTAAAATTAAAGATGATGATTTACCAAATGCCAACCAAAAATTGCAAATTTTACAAACCAGCATCCAAAAATTAACCGATGCTGGTTACCACTTTATTGGTATGGATCATTTCGCCAAACCCGCCGATGAGCTGGCTATTGCTCAGCGAGAAAATAAATTACACCGCAATTTCCAAGGTTATACAACACAAGGGGACGCGGATTTACTTGGGCTGGGCGTGTCAGCCATTAGTATGTTAGGTGATAGTTATGCGCAAAATCAAAAAGATCTGAGTAGCTATCAAAGTCAAGTTGAACAAAAAGGTCATGGATTATGGAAAGGATTTGATTTGAATCAGGATGATATCATTCGTCGTGATGTAATCAAGCAACTCATTTGCCACTTTTATCTAGATAAAAAAGCAGTAGAAGAACAATTTCATATCCAGTTCGATAACTATTTTGCTGAAGACTTAAAACTACTCGCGCCATTGCAACAAGATGGATTAGTCACCGTAAATGACCAGATAATTAAAGTTCAACCTAAAGGGCATTTATTGATACGCAATATTTGCATGTGCTTTGATATTTATATGCGAAAAATGGCAAGGCAACAGCAGTTTTCTAGAGTTATTTAATTTGAAGTCGTTTTTTAAATTATGGCAAAGCGCGTGAGTGATTCCTATAAAATAAATATTATGATAAGATTTCGTCTAATTTAATAAAAGAAAGTAATAACTTATTCATTTTATCGTGTTATTAAAAGTTAGCCTTTAATAGCACAATCTTAACCTTTAGACATGAAATATTTATTTTTAATAAGGAGTATATTTATAAAATGGGATTGATGAATAAATTAGTAGAAGTATTTCCAACTCGCCCTTTAAAAGTTGTGAAGCTAAAGCAAGAAGGCTCATTACATCAAATAAGAAGAATATTTGCGGCAATATTTTTCTTTGGGTTAGCAATGTTTATAGCCCTGAAAAATTATCCTGGATTAATTACTGATTATAAAATATCACGTAATCCCGTTGTGGTTGATTATGATGTAGAAGGAAAATGCCGTGCAAAGCGTATAATTGATAATTGTTCAGTGAAAATTACCACAGATAAAGGACAAGTTATTACGCGTGATTACGTTTTCCTTGGTGGAGCAAAAGAAAATTATAAAGTAGTAGCTGTAGCTTCTGCCGATGATCCATCACTAGTAACAATCGATTTAGCTATTAGTAATATGCGGAATCTATTTTGGACTACGACTGTTCTTACTCTTTTGTTATTGGTGGTTACGTGGATGATTTTAGTCCTTTTTTTAAGAACACATAAAATGATAAAAGTTATCGATGAAATTAACGGACAAAAGTTAACCCCTGTTATTGTGCCGATTAAATTAGCATCTTATGGTAAAACGATAACCTCTTTATATCGTGCAAACAATGCGCAAGGAAAAAATGTTAAATGTATAGCTCATTTTAATAAACACGTAGACGGCGGTGGACCAATCATTATAGGTGATATGATTAAAAATAAATGTAATGCGTTGGCCGTAGTCGGTGAAAGCAACACTATTCCTATTCTTCTTGATCAAGACTTTACGCGCTGTGATTTTACTGATAATGAAATTCAAGCATTAACAGAAGCCCTTTCTTAATCTAGATAGGATATCAATAATAGTGAAATCAGCTTAAATCTAGCTATTTACATTTTATAAATAAAAGGGCGATAAAATCGCCCCCAGATTGATGACAAAGAACTCGCTTTTTGGCGAGTTCTTTGATCTAATAGAGAGGAGTCCATTATAAGAGAAGTTCTTCTATGCTAAAAAAACCAACTCCAGCGACACCAGAAAAAATAGAGCAAA
>NZ_LZGT01000031.1 GCF_001690525.1 Gilliamella sp. App6-5
CCAGCTTCAGGAAGAAATCATAAAAAAGCTTTAGTGCCCACCAAGGCACGTAAAATGTGGGCACAGCAACTACAACAAAATCATTCAGTTACTATTGTTATGAGTTGTGCTATTGTTGGCTTAAGCCGTTGTGCTTACTATTATCAACCTAAGTTACAGGATGATTCAGTGATTATTTCGGTGTTGAATGCTGTCACAGACCGGCATTTACGCTGGGGTTTTCCTAAATGTTTTAATCGTATCAGAAAGCTCGGCTATCAATGGAATCATAAACGGGTATATCGGGTGTATTGTGAATTAAAGCTTAATCTCAGGGTAAAGCGTAAAAAACGCATTCCTCCACGATGCCCGGAAAGGTTATTAGTCCCCAATAAACAAGGTGAATGTTGGTCAATGGATTTTATGAGTGACAGTAGTCGTAATCAACGTCGCTTTAGGACATTCAATGTCATCGATGACTTTAATCGTGAGGCGTTAGGGATTGATATTGCAGTAAGCTTACCAGCAGGAAGGATTACCCGTTATTTAGATAAACTCGCCGAATATCATGGGTATCCATTAAAAATACGGGTCGATAATGGGCCAGAATTTACAGGAAAAACCTTTACCAACTGGGCTAAATTACATGGTATAACCATTGATTATATCCAGCCCGGTAGCCCTTATCAAAATGGCTATATTGAACGATTTAATCGTACCTATCGTACTGAAGTACTCGATTTATATCTTTTTAACAACTTAGCACAAGCAAGGAGAATAACCGAAGAATGGTTAACGATTTATAATACCGAAAGACCGCATGAGGCATTAAATAACATGACACCGATTGAGTATAAAACACTAAAACAAGCAGCATGATTTTCTACATGAGTTGTGTACTAAGTTTGGGGTATTTACAGGTAAACACTCCAATTTTTATTTTCTGCAACATTAATAGCCGGAGAATTAGTATAGTCTTTACGTAAAGGTATATTTTTGATTCCACCGCACAAATTTATTGCATCGGGTAATGTGATATTTTCATTTTTTTGAGGCTCTAGCCACACAGTAGTAGGGTTAAATCTATAATCATGGATGATAGAAGTATCTCTTTTTAAAATTGCCCTCACGGTAACATTTCCAACAGGTTTACTCATAAGTTTTACAACACCATTATGATCAACTGAAATATCTCCTCCTCCATTATTAATTACTTGGTAATGGTAATCCGTTTGTGCACCAGTCATCACTAATTGAAATTTGGCGCCTGGGAACCCAGTTGTTGGAAAAAATTGCTCATTTGCGGCTACAGGGTTAACTTTAAACCCAAAAAAAGGAACATAATCAGCACTATATCCTCCACCATGAACTGGATGGCGACTTATATTAGCTGCGTTCCAAGCCCAAGGCCCAGAGATCGGAGATGTAATGCTCGGATCATATGAGCGCCATTGCAGGTTTTTGGAAATTACTATATCATTTGGTTTAACGTAACAAATTTTTGATTTTATTGCTATTTGGTAAGTTTTAGCTAATGTAATAGATTCACTTTCTTTTGGGATCCCATACGCCGAATATGCTTTGACATTAGTTTTAATTATGAGTTTTAATGGCATTGCATAACCACTGCCACAACCTATGATTTTTTTCTTATCATCACCCGCTATCAGTTTTCCTGTATTGTCATACCACCAATAATAGGTCGTTTCTAATTTAAACGGAGTGCTTGGTTCGGCATTATCGCCATCAATATCACGATAATTTTTCACTTTATCCAAATTCTTGGAATCATATTTTGAAATAATAAAGTCATTAAACGTTAAATTACCATCAAATTCCTTAATTTCACCCGCTTTTATATTACCATTTGCCTCACTATAAAAAACGCCGTTAACCGTAAAACCTTGCTTATCTGCACTGGATAACGCTATGACCTCTGGCGCATTGCCTGTAATAACACTAGTTGTGGTAGCGGTTAATATGGCATGAGATGAACTTGCTATTGCCAATTGCGATAATAACACTAAACTCGTTTTAGTTAGTTTCGGTTTTAAGCAAGCTGTAAGTGCCGTTATTTTGGTTATAAAATCAGGTTTAAATGGGAAGAAGGTAAAATTAAAAGAAGATAAAACTAAATGCCAAAAGCTTGAATCAAGTACAGAGTACTGACTATCAATAGTTAGCGAAAATGCCCGATGCCCAGTTATATTTTACCATATTATTATCATCCCTCATACTTATTTTTAATTTTTTATCTATATAATATAAATAGTTAGCTTAATCTAACAAGCAATCAAAATTTATAGCATATTATATAAATAAAATAACATAACCACATTTTAGATGAAAATGTACTGTATGTTATCATACTTTTTTGTAAAGTTTTGTTAAGAATGGTATATGATGGATATCAAAATCCGCTAAATTTTTTAATAATAAATCTAAATTACTAAAAAATAATCAAGCAGATTGGAATAATCTAATATAAAACCTGATTCGCTTCTCAAGTCGGAAATCAATAGATATAATCTATTTAACTGACAATATTTAACTGCTTTTTTTCTTCAATATGTGAAGTATATTAGGCTTATATTTAAAACAAAAGATAAAGGTGAAAAATGTATACTGTAATTTTTGGTCGCCAGGGTTGTCCTTATTGTGTTCGTGCTAAAGAATTAGCTGAAAAACTTTCTCAAGAACGTGACGATTTTTCTTATCGCTATGTTGATATTAATCTTGAAGGCATTACTAAAGAAGATCTTTCTAAAAGTGTTGGCAAACCTGTTGAAACTGTGCCACAAATCTTTATTGATGAAAAACCGATCGGTGGCTGCACTGATTTTGAGGCCTATGCGAAAGAGCATTTAGGGTTATTTAAAGAGTAATCGAAAAGAGTCTATAAAAATTAAGCCACCATTAGGTGGGTCAGATTGATGACAAAGAACTCGCTTTTTGGCGAGTTCTTTGATCTAATAGAGAGGAGTCCATTATAAGAGGAATTCTTCTATGCTAAAAAAACCAACTCCAGCGACACCAGAAAAAATAGAGCAAATCTCACTAGATGCGCTTGTCCCTCAAAATCATCTTATTCGTAAAATAGCTAAAGTCATTGATTTTGAATTTATTCGAGAAGCGGTAGCACCACTTTATTGCCCTAATAATGGTCGTCCAGCAGAAGATCCGGTCAGACTGTTTAAAATCATGCTATTGGGGTATCTTTTCGGTATCCCCAGTGAACGTCGTCTGGTTCAGGAAATTCAGGTCAATTTAGCTTACCGCTGGTTTCTGGGAATGGGATTAACTGAAAAAGTGATTGACGCCTCAACACTTAGCCAAAATCGTCGCCGTCGGTTTAATGACAGTGAAATCTATCAACAGATTTTTGATAATATTGTTGAGCAGGCCATTGCCAAAGGGTTGATAAGTGGTCGGGTATTATATACGGACAGTACTCACCTAAAAGCAAATGCCAATAAAGGCAAAGCACGTAATGAGCAGCGTATTGTTGAGCCCAGTCAATATATTGATGCGCTTAATCAAGCCATCAACGCAGAAAGAGAATTAAACGGAAAAAAGTCTTAAAGCCATCGACGGTAGAGAAATACAAGGATGTTAAAGTCAGTACAACAGATCCAGACAGTGGCTTTATGCATCGGGAAGGCAAGCCTAAAGGATTCTTCTACTTAGATCACCGAACGGTTGATGGCAAACATAATTTAATTACCGATACCTATGTCACAGCTGGAAATATCCATGATTCCCAGCCTTACATGGCTCGATTAAAACGCCAGTTAGAGCGGTTTGGCTTTAATCCGGTTGGTGTCGGTCTTGATGCGGGTTATTTTACGGCTCCCATTTGCCATTTACTGCTGGCAGAGCAGAT
>NZ_LZGT01000032.1 GCF_001690525.1 Gilliamella sp. App6-5
TGGCCAGCGTATAGGCGCAGGGCGATAGGGTTTTAAGGCTTGATAGGGAATGGCGGTAAAGGTGAGTTCATAAGCATCAGTGCGGTTACCCTGCCCTTGTACACTTAAAATAATCACACCGTCATTGATATCCGCCAGCGGACTGCCGTTGAGGTTAATCCATTGGCCGGGAGCAAGGTTATAGTGATTACTCTTGCCTTTGAGAATAATTTGCTGGCTAATAGCTTGTTCATGGCGAATACGGGCATACCACTGACCGCTTTCAATCTGATTCTCGTCATGCCTGTGATTCTCATTAGGATTATTGCCGTTATCACGATTAACATGGTTATCATCGTTATCGTTATTATCGCCACTATCTTGCGGTTTTTTTTGTCCGTTACTCTCTAAGCCTTTATAGTGCTCAGCATAGCGATAGTCGCTGCCATAGGTGGTAAGGTCTTTAGGTTGGGTGTTAACTTCCCCTTGTAAATGTGCCAAGGCATCACGGTAGTTATCGTCTTGTACCTTGACTGAGGAGACCACCACTTCACTATGCAGGCTGATATCCCACACACTTTCAACGCCACTATCTGCCATGCCACTGGGCGGTTTATAGTCAATATTAGCCACCTGCGCATAGCCTTGTTCATAATCACTTAACACCATCACATCACAGTGGTGCTCGGCGTGGGTTTCAAAGCGAAACCAGATACCCACATCGGCCAATAAGCGTTGAATAAATTCAAGGTCACTTTCTTGCCACTGCGTGATAAACTCCCGCTCAGGGTAGCTATCTTTTAGCTCTAAACGGTAATCAATGCCCGTCAAACCATGACTGCGTAGCACTTCTTCAACTACACTCACCACACTTTGCTGTTGAAATATGGCACTATGTTGCCCCACTGCGAGCCGTGCTAAGCACGAGGATAACACCACCTGATAATGCGCTTCCTCTTTATTGACCGATAACTGACTAAACTCAGTAATCACCCCATGCAAGGTGCGTTTATTCGTCAACGTGGGCAAATCACTTAATGAGCGGATAGCGGAAGTTAATGGTTTATTGATAACTGGATTAAAGGAGAAGGTCGATTTTTGATTAAGAAAGGAATCAGGCGATAAGGTTTTATCAGTACTGGTAAAGGAGATTACATAACGCCAAGGCTGGTTTAATGACTCATTACCCTCAACATGTAAAACCGAAATCGGCGCCCCCAGCCCGTCAACCGTTAAGGTATAGCGATTATGGTTAACGCCCCCTAAGCCCGCCATTAAATCACTAAACCCGTCACCGAGCTGGCTCAGAAGACGATTAAATTCATTTGACATGTTTTCCTCCTCCTTATATCCATTTTATAAAAATTAATCAGTGTTATTTTTAGTTATTTTTTTATTTAACACTGATATTTTCATCATTAAGTTCAAATAACAGACAGCTGAGCTAAAAATTGTACACTGTTTTAGTGTGAAATTTAACCTTTTTTAAAAAAATGTTAAATAACTATTGTTTAATATGAATAATTTCAGTGAGTTAAACCAGTAACTGATAGCGGCTTAATCCCTTTATTAAACAAGCGATTTAAGCAACTCAATGGCTTATCAATGAAATTGATTAAATGATTAAATTTAAAATAATTTCACGCTGAAACGGTATAGAATCCTGAATATTTTTAACAGGAATTGCGTTTTTTTAATAAAAAAACACCTTGCTTTATTGCAAACTATGTTATAACTGTAAGAAATTTAAAGATTAATTGGTAGAATAAAAAAGACGCAATATTCTCTATCTTATTTTTAATATTAATTTAATAAAAACAATATGTTATAAAATAACTTTTATTTTAAGAATAATTAAAAAAGTTGGTAGAAATTTGAACTAAAATATTTTAATTATAAAACAAAATGTTATAATTGGTCTGTTCCCTATACACATAGGGATAAACCGATTACAATGAAAACGATGAAATCAACGCATTGCTGTTCCCTATACACATAGGGATAAACCGCCCTAATTACTCATTATTTTTTAGTCCTCCTGCTGTTCCCTATACACATAGGGATAAACCGATAGTACTGTTTTTCTATATCGTTCACGATTTCTGTTCCCTATACACATAGGGATAAACCGACCGAGGCTCAGGTTAATACATATGACAGAAACTGTTCCCTATACACATAGGGATAAACCGAATTACATGGCAACTGAAACCAAGGTTCTGCACTGTTCCCTATACACATAGGGATAAACCGATTGGGTAATTCATTATTGAATAAATGTTCATCTGTTCCCTATACACATAGGGATAAACCGCCCGATTTTGGATTTTTTTAAAAAACACTCCACTGTCCCCTATAAAAATAGTTTTTTGCTTGTTATTACTGAATATGCACAAAAGAATATATAGGTTGCATGTTTTCTATTAGGTTAAGTATGCAGTCTTTGCTAAAACATGGGTATTTCTTGAAACTTTTGACAAAAATCAGTCACTTTTGTTGATACAATTTGCATACTTTCTGATTTATTTATATTTAAATTCTTTTTATCGTAGCAAATACTCTGTTTTTTTAGCAGCCCTATTGTATAGAAGTTGCTCCAACTAACTAGCTGGTCATTTTTGGTATTTATAAAATAAAAAAACAGCCTGTTTTTAGGCTGTTTAGGCTGTTTTTTAAATTTTTAAACTATTTTTAGGAACGGTTAGCTATTCCCACTCTATAGTGGCTGGCGGTTTTCCGCTTATATCATATACGACACGAGAAATACCATCAACTTCGTTGATGATTCGATTGGATACTCGCCCTAAAAAGTCATAAGGTAAATGAGCCCAGTGTGCTGTCATAAAATCGATGGTTTCAACAGCACGCAGTGAAACGACCCAGTCGTATTTGCGACCGTCACCCATTACGCCAACCGAACGTACTGGTAAAAATACGGTAAAGGCTTGGCTGACTTTGTGGTATAGATCAGCTTTATAAAGTTCTTCAATAAAAATAGCATCAGCTTTGCGTAATAAGTCGCAATACTCTTTTTTTACTTCACCAAGTACTCGCACGCCTAAGCCTGGTCCTGGAAATGGGTGACGATAAAGCATGTCATAAGGTAGCCCAAGTTCTAAACCAACTTTGCGTACTTCATCTTTGAATAATTCGCGTAATGGTTCAACCAAGCCCATTTTCATATCTTCGGGTAAGCCACCAACATTATGGTGTGATTTTATCACATGGGCTTTGCCGGTATCAGCAGCTGCCGATTCAATAACATCAGGATAGATAGTACCTTGAGCCAGCCATTTTACATCTTTTAATTTTGCTGCTTCTTGATCAAATACAGCAACAAATTCACGCCCTATAATTTTGCGTTTCGCTTCGGGATCCGCTTCACCTTTTAGTGCAGCTAAAAAGCGCTCTTCGGCATTTACAGCAATAATATTTAAGCCAAATTTATTACCAAACATCTCCATAACTTGTTGTGCTTCGTTCAAGCGTAATAAGCCATGATCAACAAAGACACAAGTTAACTGATCGCCAATCGCTTGATGCAATAGCAATGCTGTAACTGAAGAATCCACTCCACCCGATAAACCAAGTAAGACTTTGTCATTACCAACCTGTTCTTTAATTCGAGCAATAGCATCAGTAATGATTGAAGATGGCGTCCAAAGTTTTTCGCATTGACAAATATCAATCACAAAACGTTGCAATAACTCGAAACCTTTAACAGTGTGAGTCACTTCTGGATGGAATTGAACACCATAAAATTGTTTTTCATCATTAGCCATAATAGCAAATGGGCAAGTTTCAGTACGACCAATCAGATTAAAACAGTCAGGCAAGGCTGTTACTTTGTCACCGTGACTCATCCAAACATCAAGTTGATGAATACTTTGTTGGCTTGTGTTATCCAATATGCCATCAGTTAATTTTGACGATCCCACAAGATCCACTTTAGCATAACCAAATTCACGTTGGTTAGAGCCAGTCACTTGACCACCCTTACCAACTTGAATCGCCATAGTTTGCATGCCATAACAGATCCCAAGCACGGGTACGCCAGCATTAAAAACATATTCTGGAGCTCGTGGGCTATTAGCTTCTGTGGTACTTTCTGGACCACCTGATAAAATAATACCTTTAGGGTTAAATTGTTTAATTTTTTCTTCTGATACATCCCACGGCCAAAGTTCACAGTACACACCAATTTCACGAATTCTGCGAGCAATTAATTGGGTAACTTGCGAAC
This sequence comes from Gilliamella sp. App6-5, assembly GCF_001690525.1. Classification (GTDB taxonomy): domain Bacteria; phylum Pseudomonadota; class Gammaproteobacteria; order Enterobacterales; family Orbaceae; genus Gilliamella; species Gilliamella apicola_H. Next base: position 4,223 of record NZ_LZGT01000032.1, read on the forward strand.
CAAAATCAAGAATTAAAATACGCTGCTGGTGGATGTCTTTTTTCATCAATTTTATTCCTAAACTATGACTAATACAAAATTAGGCTGATATTGTACCATTTACCAATTAAATTGAGAGCATTAATTAAAAACAATTATAAATATTTTATGTTATTAATAATTTTGAAATCATCTTATTACAGAATTCAATATCATGGTCGTCAAATTAACCTCGTAATAGGTCAACAAATCAAAAAAATTGAATTCTCTTTACTTAATTAATAAGTAAACTTATAATAAGTCAACTTATCAAAAGGAGACACTATGAATACCATTTCAATTTCTTTCATATTACCAACCAAAGCTAAACCAACTCAAATTTGGCAATACTATACTGATCTTAATTTAAGAAAATTATGGGAAACTGATCTTGAAGACTTTCGTATATTTGGTGACTTAAAAACAGGGTCTAAAGGTATTTTCAAATTACAAAATATACCGGAAATGGAAGTGACTTTATCAAAGATTATTGATGAGCAAGAATTTACAGAACAATTTGATATGCCTGAAATAGGTTTACTGTTTTTCTCACATCAAATTATTGAAATATCGCATAATCAATATGCATTAAAATCAGAAATTTCTCTAAAACCGGAACCAAAAATGGATACTAAAGCATCCTATGATTTTATAAAACAGATTTCAGATGATATTATTGATAAAACTTACAAATTAAATGGCTTAGTTGAAGGTTAAATTATGACAAAGGACAATAAGTTTTTGACTCAATTCAAAAATGACTCTGAATCTATTGGTTTTGTTTTTATGAAAACTTATTCGTCCTGGCATACGAATATCAAAAATTGCTTGAAAAAACAGTCTATCACTCACCCTCAATTTATAGTGCTTGCAACGCTTGCTTATCTATCACAACGACCAGACGAAATAACACAAGTTATTTTATCAAATAAAACAAATATCGATGTGATGACAATTTCCCAAATATTAGAGAATTTAGAAAAAAAGGATTATATAAAACGCTCTTGCTCAATTAAAGACAGTCGAGCAAAATCCATTCAATTAACACAAAAAGGATTGAATAAAGCAAATGAAACTGTACCTTTGGTTGAACAAATAGATAAAGATTTTTTTTCGACATTACAAGGTGATAAAGAACAATTTATGAAAATGTTATTAATACTATTAAAAACTAACATAGAGGGATAAAATCATTTATAAATTTTTATTATTTATTGTTTTTATCAACTTTGAATGCTTGGACTTGACTTAAAATAAGTTTTTGAAGATCTTGTCTCGAATTTCTAGAACAAAATACTTTAAAACTAAATCGTTATAACTCAAGCTGTTAAAGCTCATTACTTGACTAAATTTAATTAAAAAAGGTGATATTACATCACCTTTTATCTATAGTTAGAACGTTTTGCTAAACTTATTTTGCAGCGTTTTGTTCTTGTGCTGATTGAATTGCGGTTAATGCAATAGTGTAGACAATATCGTCAACTAATGCACCACGAGACAAATCATTCACAGGTTTACGCATACCTTGTAGCATTGGACCAATCGAAACAAGATCGGCTGAACGTTGTACTGCTTTATAAGTAGTATTACCCGTATTAAGATCAGGGAAGATAAATACTGTTGCTTTACCTGCAACTTGTGAATTTGGTGCTTTCGATTTTGCTACATCTGGCATTACCGCAGCATCATATTGCAATGGACCATCGATCATAAGATCTGGACGTTTTTCTTGAGCAATTCGGGTTGCTTCTTTCACTTTTTCAACATCAGCACCTTGTCCTGAACTACCTGTTGAATAAGAGATCATCGCAACGCGTGGTTCAATACCAAAGGCGATTGCTGTATCAGCTGATTGAATCGCAATTTCGGCTAACTCTTGTGCATTTGGATCTGGATTAATTGCGCAGTCGCCATAAATATACACTTGATCAGGCATTAACATAAAGAATACTGATGAAACAAGTGAACTACCTGGGGCAGTTTTAATTAATTGTAATGGTGGACGGATAGTATTAGCAGTTGTATGCACAGCACCTGACACTAAACCATCAACCTCATTTGCTTCAAGCATCATTGTACCAAGTACTACATTATCAGCTAATTGCTCACGAGCAATTACTTCTGTCATACCTTTATTTTTACGTAATTCAACTAAACGAGGTACATATTTTTCACGAATTAATTCAGGATCAACAATTTCAACACCTTGACCTAAAGTCACACCTTGAGAAGCGGCAACTTTACGCACTTCGTCCGGATTACCAATTAATACGCATTTAGCGATATTTCGCTCAGCACAAATTGCGGCTGCTTTAACTGTTCTTGGTTCATCACCTTCTGGTAATACCACTACTTTTTTCGCATTGCGCGCAAGTTCAGTTAATTGGTAACGGAATGCAGGAGGAGACAGACGACGTGCAGAATTTACCACCTCATTTAATGATTTAACCCATTTAGCATCGATATGGTCAGCCACATAATTTTGGGTGTTTTCCATACGTTCTTTATCATCAACAGGGATTTCTAAATTGAATTGTTGTAAATTAATCGACGTTTGGAAAGTATTAGTTTTAACTGTAAATACAGGTAACCCCGTATCAAAAGCAGGTTGGCATAATTTTGCGATTTTTTCGTCGATTTCGTAACCACCCGTTAAAAGCACACCACCAATAGCCACACCATTCATAGCAGCTAAACTAATCGTCACTAATACATCAGCCCGATCAGCAGAAGTCACTAACAGTGCATTTGGTTGTAGATGACTGATAATGTTAGGCACACTACGTGAGCAAAAAGATATATGTTTAATGCGGCGATTTTTGATATCACCTTCATTAATAATTTTAGCGTCAAAATGTTTAGCAATATCAATAGAACGACAAGCACTTAAATCCATATTCCAAGGAATACACCCAAGTATTGGCAATGGACTATGTGCATTTAAATCATCGATAGTGATTTTTTTATCATCAAATTTAGGTGTGTGATAAATTTCAGCGACATCAGGACGAGCAAGACTTTGTTCTTCAACTGGCGCATTGACTTTATTAACAATCACACCAACGATTTTTTCGTTTTTAATGCCACCAAAGTTAGATCGAGCAATTTCAATGCGATCTCTAAGTTGCTCTGGCGTATCTTTGCCCATATTGACCACAAAAATAATTTCGGCACCAAGTGTTTTAGCAATATTATTATTGAGTTCATTAGCAAAAGGATAATCAGACGTAGGTACAATCCCTTCAACCAAAACAACATCAGCACCTTTCGTGTTTTCAGCATAAAGGGCTACGATTTCTTCCATTAACACATCTTGTTGATTTAAACCTAATAGGTTTTCAACATGGCTCATTTTAAGCGGTTTTAGTGTTGGGATTGAAGTGTTATGACTAACTAAAGTTGTCGTATTGTCTGGCGCATCGCCACCCGATCTAGGTTGTGCTACTGGTTTGAACACGTTTAAGTTAATACCTTGACGCTCCATAGCTCGAATAACACCAAGACTCACCCCCGTTAAACCAACGTTGGTACCGGTAGGAATGAGCATAATAGTACGAGACATAATTGTTACCTCTTAATTCTTTTTATATAAAAAACAAACCGCCATTTAGGCGGTTTTAAATATTTATTACGCAGTTAGGCGCGCAGCATCTTGAGCAATGACAAGCTCTTCATTAGTTGGAATTACCATCGCAATAGCTGAACCCTCTTTAGTGATTGTGCCACCTTTACCAAAACGCGCAGCTAAGTTACGCTCTTGATCAAGTTCAAAACCAAGAATAGTTAATTTTTGTAATGCCATACGACGTACTTCTTCAGCGTTTTCACCGATACCACCAGTAAATATGATAGCATCTAAACGACCGTCTAAAAGCATTGCATAACCACCAATATATTTGACTAAACGATGAACAAACACATCTAAAGCGTTTTTAGCGTTTTCATCTGTTTCGTAATTATCGGTAACATAACGACAGTCGCTACTTACACCTGTCAAACCTAATAAACCTGATTTTTTGTTTAAAAGATTATTAATATCAGCAACCGACATTTTTAAATTGTCGTGTAAGAAGAACATAATCGCTGGGTCGATATCACCACTTCGTGTACCCATGACTAAACCTTCAAGTGGAGTTAAGCCCATTGAAGTTTCAACACATTTACCATTTTTAACGGCAGTGATTGATGCACCATTACCTAAGTGACAAGTGATCACATTAGTTTCTTCAACTGGTTTATTTAATAATCTTGCCGCTTCGCGACTAACATAATAATGACTAGTACCATGGGCACCATAACGACGGATACCGTGTTCTGTGTATAATTCATTCGGAATCGCGTATAAATAAGCTTCTTTTGGCATTGTAGTATGGAAAGCTGTATCAAATACCGCCACATTTTTATTTTTTAAATGTGGAAACGCAGCAAAGGCTTCTCGAATACCGATTAGATGCGCAGGGTTATGTAATGGTGCAAATGCAGCGGCATCTTCGATTCCTTTTAATACTGAATCATCAATAACCACTGATTGTGTATATTTTTCGCCACCATGAACAATACGGTGACCAATCGATTTTATACTATCTAATAATTCTGGTTTTTGTGGGAAGATGCTATTAACAATAAAACGAATTGCTTCGCTGTGTGCTGCGCCAGCACCTAAAGAAGCTTCGTTCTTAACACCATCAAGTTTCCACTTAATACGTGCATCAGGAAGATGAAAACATTCAGCTAATCCAGATAAAAACTCATCACCATTTTCAGGGTTGATAATGGCAAATTTTAATGATGAACTTCCGCAATTAAGAACAAGAGCGTTATTACTTGATGACATAGTAATTCCTATAAATTGAATAAAAAGATATATACCAATCAAAATTGGTAACTTAACACATGATTAAAATCAATGTGACTACGTTAAGGTGACTTCTGATATCTTGTTTTTTGAGATAGAATAAAGAGAGTCCCCAATTTGAATGGTACTATTTTAAGATAATAAGAAGTGAATGTCGAGGAGTCACAAAAATATGAATCTAATAAATACATTTAAAGCTGGGCAAAGGTATATGAAGCTTTGCCCAACTGACAAACAACTAGCGCATTCATTTCCTGAATTAAAAATCATTAACCACATAAAAACCGCAACTCAATACGTACCCCCTATCGTTATTGGTTTATTGGTTTGGCAATATTACATGCCAGCACAAATTGCGGTCACGGCAATAACAATACTATTTACCTTAAGCCTGCCACTACAGGGGATTTTTTGGTTAGGAAAACGTGCGTTATCGCCCCTACCCCTTAACTTAATTGACTGTTATAACCAGTTAAAAACAAAATTAATAGCTAAAAAAATCATCACTGAAAATAGTATACAAGATAACAAATTGACATTTGAAGCATTTATGAAACTTATCAATCTAGCCAAATTGCACTTAGGCGATTATTTTGGTCAAGATGATGATACTCCACCTTATAACGAAGACTAACTGCAATGGCAAATTTACTCACTACACTACAAAAACAAATTGATCAATTAGAACAACAAGTTCATTTGGCTAACGTACAGAAATTTAAAGAGCCTTATTTTGACGAACAACTTTTTCATACCAATAAAATTGTCACAGATAAAACGTTTTACCTTGAAAAAATCAAACAAACGTATCAAGCATTAGTCGCAAATATCGAATCAGAAAAAATCGAACAAATGACTTTTTTATCAGAGACATTAGTCAACCAAATGGCTGCCCTAACGCGCGAACTTGCCACCCATAACTTGCGCAAAAAAGAACCCAAAGCCATTATTGAAGAAACCCTAGCCCAAAAACACATGCGCCATTTAGATTATTTGCGCCGATTACAAGAAATGAAATACGAGCTAGAACTATCGCAAGACGTCATCAACCAAAGCAAAATAGCCGCACTTGATAACCGAATTTACCGTTGTGAACAAGCGATTAAGAAGATTGAATTAGAAATTGAAAATGATATTGATGGATAAATTTAAGATAAATTTATATTAAACTCGATGATAAAATACAGCTAAGCACCACCTATAAGCGTATATTAGTATATAGCCAAATCAGATCGACAAAAACCTGTTACAAAATCCATTAACTCTAAAATCACCTCTTTATTATTCGTATATCTTAATTTTTGCAAACATGCATACATGCAATCTTTTGATATACCTTTATTTTTGAAATAGACCAGTGTTTTTCTAATGTCTAATAGGTTGTGATTTTCAGATATTTGTTGTGCGATACAATCCATAAATGTTTGTTGATAAAGCATGTTATCATTCAGGTTTTTATCCACTAATGATTACCTTTACCGAACTGTTTAAAAAAATGTTGTTAATATATGTTATTAACAACGTTTTATCAATTTCACTAAATTCAATAATCATTTTTTTAGCCCGTACTTGTTCGGTGTTATGCTTATTTATCTCTATGGTAAGTATGTTTGCTTTCAAAACAATACGTTTAATTGCTTTAGCCACTTCCATCCCAGTTAGATGCGTTTGAATACCGATTGATTCATCTACATCATCCTCATCATATCGAGATAAGATTAAGTAATGGTTGGGGGATATTGGATCGTCACTGATGCCAATAATAAACACCTCATTTTCGGTATAACAGTTAATAGTATTTGCTAAAAATTTTATTTCACTATTCGTTATATTTTCTTTCATGTCGTGTTTCTTGATAACATTTACATTAGTGCTTGTAATTATATGCTCTTAACATTATCCAAAATAAAATGATTTAAACAACCTTAACCTAGCTATTTACTATAATTTTATCTAATACCTTTTTGGTAATGATAGTGTTCAAGCATTTGCTCATTATTTTGTATACACCAATCATAACCACCAATATCTATTGGCATTTTAGTTAAAACACCAGTTAATTTATTAAGCTTTACCCAGTTATCCGCATTTTCAAGAGACGAAAATACCGCAGACACCATTGAAACGTCATCTCGCTTAAAAACCCACACCCAACGATATTCTTTCATACTATTTCACCTAATAACTTATCTATTCATTTTCCAACTTAGTAAAGATAACCTTCCAAATAATCACGCATAAGTTTATACACAAATTTGTCTTTATGCTAATAAACCGTCTTGGGTTGAATCTTTTTCAATAATCTACTTATATACTCTTTTATTTAAAAGCATCTTAATTGATGCTCCTCATAAAGAAAATTTTTAATAAAATCGCTGCTAGTTTTCATTCACTGTAAATATTCGAACTAAATACCGTCTTATTCCTAATGCAACCTCGTAATAAATGGATTGCATTGCTTTATTCTACAACATATAAACGATATGCTTTTTATATTCAAAGCAAAAATTGATTTTATTTAAAAGCAAGTCAATTGTCTAAGCTAAAAACGATCATTTTCACTCATCACTTCTACTTATATTATAAGCAATAGTAACTTTACTTAACTATTGATATTCAAAAATAGACATTATTCTTATACCCAAAATGAATATTGTTATAATGATTAATTAGTACCATCTTTTTTCGTTCTATTTATAATAAGTGTTATTAGCAAAACAACGCCATGCTATTTCCTTTATAGCAATTAACAAGGATTCTAATATGAGTAAAATATTTGATGATAATTCACAAACCATTGGTCATACTCCACTGGTTCGTTTAAAACATTTTGGTCATGGTAACATATTAGCTAAAGTCGAATCGCGCAATCCCAGTTTTAGTGTTAAATGTCGTATTGCTTCAAACATGATTTGGGATGCCGAAAAACGTGGTTTATTAACCTCTGATGTTGAATTAATCGAACCCACAAGCGGTAACACAGGTATTGCGCTAGCGGCTGTTGCTGCTGCTCGTGGCTATAAATTAACTTTAACCATGCCTGAAAGCATGAGCATTGAACGTCGAAAACTGCTAAAAGCCTTAGGTGCAAATTTAATTTTAACCGAAGCAGCCAAAGGGATGAAAGGCGCAATCGAAAAAGCCGAAGAAATTGTGGCAAGTGATCCTAAAAAGAACCTCATGCTACAGCAATTTAGTAATCCTGCTAACCCAGAAATCCACGAAAAAACAACGGGACCAGAAATATGGCAAGATACCAATGGTCAAATCGATATTTTTATTGCTGGTGTCGGAACGGGTGGTACATTCACTGGCGTAACGCGTTACATCAAAAAAAACCAAGGCAAAAATATTACTGCGGTTGCCGTTGAACCCACCAATTCACCCGTCATTAGCCAAGCACTAGCAGGCGAAACTATTAAGCCAGGACCGCATAAAATTCAGGGCATTGGAGCTGGTTTTATTCCTGCAAATCTTGATTTAAGTTTAATTGATATAGTCGAAAAAGTATCAAACGAAGACGCTATCGAAACAGCTCGCGAATTGATGGAAAAAGAAGGTATATTAGCTGGAATATCATCGGGTGCTGCCGTTTTTGCTGCGGATCGCTTAGCAAAATTACCTGAATATGCCAGCAAAACCATTGTGGTGATTTTGCCATCTTCTGGCGAACGTTATTTAAGTACCGATTTATTTAGTGGTATTTTTACTGAAAAAGAACTTGGTTAAGTCAAAATTAGTAATATAAAATTAGTAATAAAAAAAACGTGATTCATCCAATAATCACGTTTTTTATTCATATTAAATCGCTCTCAACCTTAACCTAATTATCCTGAATAATGCCAAAATGGCGATACGCATGTGGTGTTGCGATTCTGCCACGAGGTGTTCGTTGAATATAACCTTGTTGAATTAAAAACGGTTCGAGAACATCTTCTATCGTTTCGCGCTCTTCACCAATTGCAGCAGCAATATTATCTAATCCGACTGGACCGCCCATGAATTTTTCGATAATAGCCAGCAACAATTTGCGATCCATATAATCAAAACCCTCATTATCAACATCGAGCATATCCAGCGCTTGAGTTGCGATTCTTTTGTCGATAATCCCTTTTGATTTTACATCGGCATAATCGCGTACACGGCGCAAAAGACGATTTGCAATTCGCGGTGTACCACGAGAACGTTTAGCAATTAAATGTGCGCCTTCATCTGACAAATCCATACCTAAAAATTTAGCGCTGCGGCTAACAATATACTCCAAATCTTCAACTCGATAAAACTCAAGGCGCTGCACAATACCAAACCGATCCCGCAGCGGTGAAGTTAACGATCCAGCACGGGTTGTTGCACCAATTAATGTAAAAGGAGGAAGATCGATTTTAATTGAACGCGCAGCTGGTCCTTCGCCAATCATAATATCTAATTGGTAGTCTTCCATCGCAGGGTATAGGATTTCTTCAACTACTGGGGACAGTCGGTGGATTTCGTCAATAAACAGTACATCGTTAGGTTCTAAATTGGTCAGCATGGCGGCTAAATCGCCAGCTTTTTCCAACACAGGGCCTGATGTAGTGCGTAAATTAACATTCATTTCGTTCGCCACAATATTGGCTAACGTTGTTTTTCCAAGACCTGGAGGACCAAATATAAGCACATGGTCGAGCGCATCATGACGCTGTTTAGCGGCTTGAATAAAGATTTTCATCTGTTCGCGAACTTGCGGTTGACCTATGTATTCGTCCAAATATTTAGGACGAATTGCACGATCTAATGATTCTTCTTCTTTTTGCACTTGTGGGGCAATTAAACGATCCGCTTCAATCATAATCAATCCCTATTTATAATGCTGATTTTAAGGCTTCACGAATCAGCGTTTCGCAATCCATGTCAGGAATAATCACTTTATTAATAATACGACTAGCTTCTTGTGGTTTGTAACCTAATGCAATTAAAGCCGAAACCGCCTCACTTTCAATTTGATTAGCCGTTTTTTGAATGCTACCTGTTTCAACAATCGAACTAGAACTTGACGATTGTTCACCAAAACGTTTAATGCGATCTTTCATTTCAACAATTAACCGCTGTGCAGTTTTATTGCCCACGCCTGGCAGTTTAACTAAGGTTTTAATTTCACCTTGTTCAACAGCACTAATAAATTGCGACGCTGACATGCCTGATAAAATGGCTAATGCCAATTTAGGCCCCACGCCATTAACTTTAATGAGTTCACGAAACAATTCACGCTCTTGTTCTTGATTAAAACCATACAATACTTGCGCATCTTCACGCACAGCAAAATGGGTTAATACAATGACTTCTTGCCCGTTTTCGGGCAATTCATAAAAACAGGTCATCGGCATAAACACGTCATAACCAACGCCAGCGACTTCAATCAGCACTTTAGGGGGTTGCTTTTCAATAATGGTGCCACGTAAACGACCAATCACAATATATCCTTAATAATAAAGCGTAACAAATAAGCAAATAATAAGGTGTAGTTTACCTGATAGCAAAAAAATAATAAAGAAAAACTGTATAAATAGACAGTTAAATAAAATGTTAATTATAGCAAATATCATTTTTACTAAATGATATTTGGAGTGAATTTATATATAATACCGGTAAAAAAGGTCGATTTGTTTATAGACGTTGTAATTATTCAATAATCAAAAATGATGTTTTGAAGACATAATTTATTCCATTAAGGAGCGTTATATATGATTAGTCAAATAAAAAAACTTTGTAAAGATAAAAATAATGAAGATGCCTATTATGGATTTATAAGAGCTTTGGATGAAGGAAAAGATTATTATTTTGCTAAAAAGGATTTTGATAATTTACCTATAGATGAAATAGAAATAGGCCTACGAGTGGCATTTACTGCTAATGAAAAAGATTCAGGTCAACGATTTGCAACAAATATCAAAATTATCAAAGCTCAAACAGCAGAAAACAATGAACAGAGTTTGTCTGATAATAAATCTTTGGCAAATAAAATTGATGCCAAAGGCTATCAAACACTCTTAATAAATTCAGTCCAACAGATCAAATACATTGATGATCCACTAGCGTTTGAAGATTCAGTCTTCAATTTATTAAAAGTGATTGGTTTAAACAAAATATTTCAATTTGATCGTGATAATCAAGCGGTTAAGGCCGATGGTTTTTTTATTATCGAAAATTTAGCCGTAATGTATGACTGTACGCTACAAAAAAACTTTGAATCGTTTAAAGAAGAACAAATAGAAAACTACATCAATAAACTGAACCAAAAAGCACAATTAACCTTCAACATTAAAAAAAATGACGGCGGAATCACCCCTAAAACGATTCCATTAACGGGCAAAAATAAACAAGTTTGGATCATTACCAAAGGGGAAAGCAAGGAGATAAGCGATTTTGATAATGTAAAAGTCAAAGAAATTTCGATATATGATTTGTGTGAAATTTACAAAAAGCGATTAAGCGATATTACTTATGATAATGAAAAATTAGTAAACGATTTTATTTTTATTGGAAAATAATTTTAGCGAAAAAAGCGGAAAGGAAATATGATTGCCTTTCCGCCTACTATCAAAATAATCTACGTTTAAAACGGCATTTTAAAACCTGGCGGTAATTGTATGCCGCCAGTAACTTGTGCCATTCTTTCTTTTTGTGCATCATCTAAACGACGAGCTGCATCGTTATAAGCCGCAGCAATAAGATCTTCTAACATCTCTTTATCATCTTCAGTCATAAGTGACGGATCGATTTCAACACGTTTGCAATTATGTGTACCATTAACAGTTACCTTAACTAAACCTGCACCCGACTCGCCTGTCACTTCTAATTTAGCGATCTCTTCTTGGGCTTGTTGCATTTTTGCTTGCATTTGTTGGGCTTGTTTCATTAAATTACCCAAACCACCTTTTCCACCTGAAAACATAATAATTCCTCGTTAAAAAAATATCGCCATGATTATACAGGACGAACACTTGATTCATCAATCTTGGCATCAAAATATCGACAAATTGTTGCCACTTTTGGATCTTCGGCAATAGTTATCTTTGCTTGCGCTAGTTTTTGTTGATATAACTCTTCACGCATTTCAATGGGCGTTTTATAGTCTTGATTATCATCAACAATAATCTTTACATCAAGCTCTTGCTTGCGATGTTTACAAAGTGCTTTTTGCACTTTAGCCACATTATTGGCCGAATTAATCAAATGTTTAACAGCTGAACGCAGATGTAGCACAATAGTGTTATTGTCGATCTGTTCAAACCCAGAGTTGACCGCAATTTGCTTAATCAAAGGTGACAAATCTAATTGCTCAATTTCGGCACACCACGCATCTTTTTGTGCCATTTCGGTAATCAATTTTTTTGCCATTTCGGGGGTTTTATCACCGTTAAGTGATTCACGAAAAGCTTTGGTATTCACCACTAGCTCTTCTTTCATGGCAATCAAACCACTGGCTTGCCATTGATAGTTTTCGGCGGTGATTTCTTCTTTGTCATCATCGCAACCACTATCGTGACTATCAGCATTGGCATCACCTACGATCGCGACGTTCTGTTTAATTCTTGTCAGTGATTCACGCATGACTGAACTTTTTGGTTGAATCTTATCAACCGATTCAGACTTTTTTGGATTTTGTTCCCCTTTCATCAACTGCATACGCATTTCTAAAACACTTTTAGTTATCGATGAAACTTCATCAGGAATCGCTAGATCATCCGTTGCAGTTTTGCCATCAGCTATTTGTTCCATTTTTGATGGCGCAACGGGTGCCAAATTATTTGTGTCTTGGGGCTGGCTTTTCACCTTGGATGTTAACGGTGAACTAGCCACAACTTTTTGTGATATAGCTGATTTATGGGTCTTAACCGGCTGGTTCACAGTTGAACTTGTAGCGCGAATGGGCTGAGATTGTTGAATATGAGGTTGATTTTCAACCTGATGATTAATTTCTGCTTGCTTTGGAAAATTTGTATGCTCAGAGGCTTGAACTTGCGATTGCCGTTCGGGCTGTGCTTTGGTTTGGGGTTGCACCTGTTGCGGCCTATTGCCTTGGACAGACACCGAACTAACCACAGCCGGCACCGCATCAACTACCTTTGGCATAAAAGCCAAAGCGCGTAAAAAGCTCATTTCGACGCCAATTTTTTTATCGGGCGAAAAAGCAAGTTCTTTACGCCCCATTAACAAAATTTGATAAAACAACTGCACATCGTTAGGTGCCATATATTGTGCCAAAAAACGAATTCGCTCTTCGTTATCGGTATAATCCCCTAATGCGGTTGGCACCACTTGCAATAACGCAATTTGATGCAATAAAGTAATGGTTTCGGCTAACAAATTATCCCAATCAACACCTTGCACAGCGGCGGCTTCAATTTGTTGCATTAGGGCATTACCCTCACCATTATGCAATGCTTCAACAATAGCAAACGGAATCGACTTATCAAGCGTGCCAAGCATAACCGCCACCGATTCGGCATCGACCTTACCATTACCAAGGGCAATGGCTTGATCGGTCAAACTTAGCGCATCGCGCATACTGCCATTAGCAGCTTTAGCTAATAACGCAATGGCTTTAGCATCGCTGTTGATTTGTTCTAATTGCAAAATATGCTCAAGTTGCTGTCCAATTAATGCGGTATCAAGCACATTTAAATGCAAATGCAAACAGCGTGACAATATTGTTATAGGTAATTTTTGCGGATCAGTAGTCGCCAATAAAAACTTAACATGCTCAGGGGGCTCTTCTAGGGTTTTTAGGAGTGCATTAAAGCTACTGCGCGATAGCATATGTACTTCGTCAATCAAATAAACCTTAAAGCGCCCCTTGCTTGGTAAATATTGAATGTTATCAAGGATTTCACGCGTATCTTCAACCTTGGTGCGCGAGGCCGCATCAATTTCGAGCAGATCAACAAATCGTCCTTGCTCAATATCGCGACAATTATCACAAACTCCACACGGCGTTGCGGTAATGCCCGTTTCGCAATTTAACCCTTTTGCTAACAAACGGGCAATCGAGGTTTTACCCACACCTCGCGTGCCCGAAAACAGATAAGCATGATGAACCCGCCCAAGCGAAAGCGCATTGGACAGAATTTTTAGGACGTGCTGCTGCCCTACAACTTCAGAAAATGATTTTGGTCGCCATTTGCGTGCTAGAACTTGATAACTCATCATCACCATAAATTATTGCCATTGAATTTGGCACTAATCATACCATAAACAGGCAAAATAGTCTTTATACGGTCAATAATCGATGCAATATTAAACAATACAAATCAGCTTGCGGCGGTCTTAGTTCGGTTATACAGCACAACTAGAATTTATTTCTGACAAATATAACCCAGCGCCCCTTATTTGACGTGCTAACCTTACTCAATTGTCTCCTCACTCTGACGCCGATTAATGTCAATATTAACCTCTGGCTGTTATAAAAGCGGTATCTTCCCCCCTCTATAGAATTGTTTAGACAGGGTGCTGATTTTATTTGGTTTTTATTTGGTTTTTATTTTGTTTTTATATAAATCAATAAGTTATATCATGATTTCTGCTTTTTTGAGACTTACTGCCTATACGGCGGTGAACCTAGAAATGGGTGGTGAAGCCCGAGAAATCTCTTTCTAAACCGCCTATACGGCGGTGAACATCAACGCACATTCAACCCCCACCGATTTTATTTTCTAAACCGCCTATACGGCGGTGAACAGCTGGCTTTAGTCTTGCTTTCTGCTGTGATTTTTCTAAACCGCCTATACGGCGGTGAACCCCATCATCATCAAGTTGGCAGATATATTCATTTTCTAAACCGCCTATACGGCGGTGAACTAGAAGCCGATATACTATAAACATTGTTTGGCAAAAGGCAAATAGGATTTTTGTTTTCAAAAACCCTTTTTTATAAGGTATTTTTAATTTGTTGTTTTTATTTATTTTAATTTTTTGATTAAAAAAAGGGTTGGCTGGATTTTGGCTATTTCAATAATATGTCAATTTGGCCATTAAAAGATATTCAGATACCGCATTGATTTAAATTAACTTTGATCTTGCTGTTTTTAAGGCAAGATAGCCCCCCTTTATTCCCCAAAAAAAACACACCATAACTAACAGGACAGTACACTAAAAATTATTCTCGCCTTTTAGCCAATGAATTTTCCTACCAAACCCCAATAAATTACTTGTCATCTTTATACGTTGCAACTGCAATGACCAAATCGGTGCTTTTATCACTCTTGCAAAGGGAAATGCCTGATAATATAACCTATAAGCATGTACGGCTTGCTCTTTTTGTAAAAGCGTTGCTGTGGCTTGAAATTGGATACCTTGAATTTGTGCAACTGTTTTAGGGATTATGTTAATCGTACCTGCAACCTGTGGATGCTTTAACATGGCTTTGGCATGATCGGTTTTTAATTCCGAGAGTAGATACAAATTCATTAACTTTTCATCAAACACATAAAAGGTATTACATGCCCAGAGATTGTCATCAGGCAAGATAACGCTAAGCGATAATACATGCTGCTTTTTGATAAATTTGATGATTTTAGGATCGACTTGCATGATATCTTTAAGCTCTACTGGCATTATTCGGTTTAGTGTTCAGGTGCAAATCTTCGCCCCAACGTGGTAGGGATGGGATATCAATGCCAAATAAATCAAGTGCTCTGGCGACGCTGTGTGTAATAATATCATCAATGCTAGCAATATGCTGATATAGTGCTGGCACCGGTGGGCAAATTACCCCCCCCATAAGTGTGACTGTTTCCATATTTTTTAGATGAGCTAAATTTAGGGGCGACTCACGAACCATTAATACCAAGCGGCGGCGCTCTTTTAAAACAACATCAGCAGCACGGGTAAGTAAATTATCTGATAATCCTTGTGCAATAGAAGCAAGTGTTCGCATTGAACAAGGTGTAATTAGCATACCCATAGTTTTAAACGATCCACTTGCTATGGCTGCGCCAATATTGTTGACAGGATAGACTTTGTCAGCCAGTGATTCAATTTGCGCTAAGCTGGTGTTGGGAACTTCGTAAGCGCGCGTTATTTGTGCCGCTTTTGATATAACTAAATGTGTTTGAATATCAAGCGGTTTTAAAAGCTCTAACGCTTTTATCCCATAAGCAAAACCCGTTGCCCCACTAATGCCAATAATTATTCGCTGCGTTGCCATGTCTATCTCTATATTAATATCAAATTACAATAAAAATCATTAATCATTATGTTAAGCAGTCACCAAATGAAACCTTATTTTAATAATAAGCCATATGAAAGCTAGCTATAAAGTAGACGACTATACCTATCTATTGGTAGCGAATCAAGTAGCTGATGGCTACTTGCATGGCTATTACATTAATAATAGGTAAATTAAGGAATGATGGATTAGCCTATTTGATTATGTTTATGGCTACCAATAGATCGATAGCCATTTGTAATGGTTTACTCTTTAGCCATGGGTTCATTAACTACTTTAGTTTCTTGGTTACCTTGAACAGCTTTGATTTTTTGCTCATATTTTGTGACAGCATCTTTGCTAGACAATAAGCTATAAGTTAAGGTAAATTCTGTACTTTGCCCTGGCTCTAACTGACGAACACGTTTTTGCTCACGTTCGATAGTTACTGGATAAGCAAAACTGGTGCCTGGCTCTAAGCCTGTAACATAGCCTTGTTTAAGAGTATCGGTGTTTTTCCATAATGATAGTACGGGTAACTGTTTAGTATTAAAGGCAATACCTGCGGCCTTATCACCCAATTTATTGGTTACCATCACCTGTGTTTGACCATTTTCATCAGCAAACGGATAGACATTAAATACCATTTCGTCAAAGCCTTTAGTTGGACCTAGATAAGTTTGCCATGTATTAATCCCCCCTTTCGCATAGTCATTAAATGGTGAGATTTCCTTAACTGGGGCAACAAACCTTGCGCCTTCTTCAAGAATGGGCGTACCAAAATTACTATGATAAATGATCTGATAATCGCGGGTATAATCACTCTTATTGGTGACAACATCATGAACCGTAAATTCTTGACTTCCTGGTACATAACTTAGTGATGCCCAAGTTTCGAGATTGCTTTTTTTGAAAGTATTTTCTTTAATTAACCCCTTAACCGTTATGGTGTAGGGTGCCTTGTCAGATACATTCACAATGAGTTTAGAGACCGGCGTATTTTGAGCTCGACCGTGTAAGGTGTACATCATACCATCAGCTTGCGCTGCATGACCTGTCCATTCAAAACCACAGCGAACCATCATTTCGTTAAAGCCATCTAACCATCCAATCCCACCACGACTTTCTAAGTTGATATACTTAGGATTGACAACTTCATTTACCGGTGAGTCCCATCCCATACGGATACCATCACCAACGACAGACAAGATACCTAAGCCTCGCGTTGGAATTAATTTAATCGTGAAATTATCACTAGAAATCGTTAGAAGTTCGGTTCCATCTTGTTTACCGCCTTTAAGTACGGTATTTTGAATAGTGAATTTTTGACCTTTAACACCTAAATCTTGGCTCGAAACCGACCAATTACCTTTGGCGATATCTTTTTCGTTATCAGTTAATACAAATTCTTTAGCATTGGCGTTATAACTAGCCAAACTAAGTATTACAGCTAATGAAACAATTTTGATTTTCATGGTGATCCCTCATGGTTAACAAAATAGCACTGAATCGTTTCAGTTAATATGACATAAAATAAAAAGAATCAATAAAAGAAAATCGTAAAAATGAGAGATCATTCACACTTTTTCAATATTATAGCATCACACGCATAAATGTGATTTATAGACCAAAATAAGTGTGAAATATTTAGATGATCAGTCTTTAGGTCTTATTTGTCCAGCCTTCCAATGTTTTCGACAAACCGAGTGGTATTCACTGTCACCAAGATGGATGGAGTTACCAAATTTAACAATTTGCCCATCTTGCCCTTCTAATAAGATCATAGTCGCTTTTTTGCCACACCAACATACGGTTTTGAGTTCTCTAAAATTATCGGCAATTTCAAGTAGCGTTTTAGATCCTTCGAACAGATGTCCCATATAATCGGTTTTAATGCCAAAGAACATGATTGGCACGCCATATTCGTCGCACACATCTGATAACTTCCAGATGGTATTGCGCGATAAAAACTGGCTTTCGTCGATGAGTATACAAGCATAGTTGCTTTGTTTGATATGATCAATAATATCATCAACCGTTGTGTCATCAAGCTGTAACGCCTTTTTACGTAATCCTAAACGAGAGACGATTTCGACAGCCGAATCGCGCGTGTCGACCGATGATTTGAGCAGTAACGTTTGCATATTATTACTTAAGTAGTTGTGATCAATTTGCAACAGTTCGGTGGATTTCCCGGCATTCATTACGCCATAGATATAATAGATTTTAGACAAAATAACGCTCTCAAAATGAAAATAAATCAATAAAATTGAATGAATAAAAAGCCATAATGTAGACAATAAAAAAGGTAAGTTAAATAACCTACCTTTTTATTTGTTTAGGGAATAATTATTTTGCTTTGCCTTGATTTGCAACAGCTGCTTGTTTGGCAGCGATTTCGTCAGCATTACCTAAATAGTAGTGTTTAATGACTTTCATGTTGTCGTCAAATTCATACACTAATGGTACACCCGTTGGGATATTAAGTTCGATAATATCATCATCGCTGATGTTATCTAAATGTTTTACAAGTGCGCGTAGTGAGTTACCATGAGCGGCAATAATAACACGTTCACCTTTCGCAACGCGTGGCGCAATGGTTGACTCCCAATAAGGTAATACGCGTTTAATCGTTAATGCTAAACTTTCAGTTAACGGTAATTCTGATTCAGGTAATTTGCTGTAACGTGAATCGTGCCCCGGAAAACGCTCATCTGATTTTTCAAGCGCTGGAGGTGTGATTGCAAAACCACGACGCCATAATTTTACTTGATCATCGCCATATTTTGCTGCCGTTTCAGCTTTGTTTAAGCCTTGTAATGCACCATAGTGACGTTCGTTTAGTTTCCAGCTTTTTTCAACCGGTAACCATGCTTGATCGACTTCATCTAAAACGTGCCATAATGTGTGAATGGCGCGTTTTAATACTGAAGTGTAAGCATAATCAAATGTGAAACCTTCTTTTTTTAGTAATTTACCTGCTTCAGCAGCTTCTTTATTACCTTTGTCAGATAAATCAACATCAGTCCAACCACAAAAACGGTTTTCTTGGTTCCAAACACTCTCTCCATGCCGAATTAGCACTAATTTTTTAACAGCCATGAATATCACTCCTTTATTACGTAAATTTAATTTTAGTGTATTTTGTTTATAGACATGCTCTGTGATTTTCGTGCATGTCATCTGTTTTGCGTTAACCTTTCTATTAACCCAAAACGTTTATTATTTTGATAAATATTTTAATGGATCAACGGATTGTGCTTTGTAGCGAATTTCAAAGTGCAATCTGACCGACGAGGTGCCTGTTGCCCCCATTGTGGCAATTTGTTCACCCGCTCGCACAAACTGCTGTTCCTTTACTAATATCGATTGATTGTGCGCATACGCCGTTAAATAGTCATCATTATGTTTAACGATGATTAAATTTCCATAACCCGGTAACGCATTGCCTGAATACACAACCCGCCCATCAGCTGCGGCCATAACTTTATCGCCAACTGAGCCTGATATATCAATACCTTTGCTTGCATTCGAGAATTTTTCAATAATCTTACCGCGTGCAGGCCATCGCCATGCAATATTAGAAACTTTTGATTTTGATGTGCTTGCTGCAGCTGCACTACTAGAGGAATCATCTAAAGGTTCAATGATGGTTTCAGTTGTTTGAGTGGTAGTCGGTTTTTGATTTTTACCCGTTGTGGTAATCGAAGTGGTTGTTGTTTTGGTTATTGTTGGTTTGGTTTTGGCTTGCCCAATTGCAATAGCTGAGTTATCGCTATTTGTTTTATTTGCTGGTGTATGGTTTGTTGTGGTTTGTTTGGTTACCACAACAGTTCCACCACTCACATCTAATACTTGTCCAACATTAACGGCAAAAGGTTCTTTGATATTATTTTTAGCTGCTAATGAGCGGTAATCATTGCCAGTTACCCACGCAATATAAAATAAAGTATCGCCACGCTTAACCGTATAGGTGTCACCTTGATATCCACCTTTTGGAATGTCATCATAATTACGGTTATAAACAATACGCTCATTACTAATTACCGTACCATTACTGCTAGTGCTGTTAGCGGTATGAGAATTTGACGCAGTTGGCTGTCTTGATGATGGTGGATTATAAGTCGTAGGAACAGATCGACCACTCGTTGAAATATTTGCTGGTGGTTTGGTATAAACAGAAGACGTTGATGCCCCCCCTGCGCCAGAAATATCTTCGATTTCAGCTTGTTCTGTTTGTGTACACGCAGCAATCAATAAACTTAAGCAACTTAATGTAAGTATTTTTTTCAAAGCAACACCTTTCATTCGTGAATTTTGTTTTTTCCGCTATTTTTAGTATTAAATAGCGTTTTTATATATACTGTTTTATTAGCACATTTTAGCGGTTTTATGGCAAAAAGCTATTATATTGATGACTTATAGCTTAAATCAATAAATTCATCCAAAATTTGGTGATTTATAACCGCTGGCATTCAATTTATGTTAGCATAATGCCACTATTTGTTAATCTATGTTAATCCATTGTTAATCAAAATATCAGCTAAATCTGTACCTGAGCAATTTTGCTACAAACGAGCTATTTTTTGCAGCTATTGATTAACTATTTATTTGGCTTTGTCGGATTTATTTTGAAAGTAGTGAGTATATACAATAAAATAGGCTTTCGTAC
This sequence comes from Gilliamella sp. App6-5, assembly GCF_001690525.1. Classification (GTDB taxonomy): domain Bacteria; phylum Pseudomonadota; class Gammaproteobacteria; order Enterobacterales; family Orbaceae; genus Gilliamella; species Gilliamella apicola_H. The sequence continues at coordinate 24,953 of NZ_LZGT01000032.1, forward strand.
AGTATCTTTACCGTATTTCTATAAAAATTTAATGTGATTTAAAATAATGACTTTATATATTGTTGCCACCCCCATTGGAAACTTAGATGATATTACGCTCAGAGCCATCAATACACTTAAAAGTGTCGATCTGATTGCGGCTGAAGATACTCGCCACAGCGGATTACTTTTACAACATCTTGGCATTAAAGCAAAGTTATTTGCCTTGCATGACCATAATGAACAAGACAAAGCCAATTTTTTGATCGAAAAACTTAAATCAGGATTATCAATTGCTTTGATTTCAGATGCCGGTACGCCGTTAATTAATGATCCGGGATATCATCTAGTTAAAGCCTGTCGAGACAATGGAATAAACGTTGTCCCTGTCCCTGGTGCCTGCGCTGCAATAGCTGCTTTATCAGTTGCTGGACTCCCCTCAGATAAGTTTACTTATGAAGGATTTTTGCCGGCTAAAAGCAAAGCCCGCCAAGATTGCCTTATAAAATTACTAGACGAACCACGAACAATGATTTTTTATGAATCAACACACCGTCTACTAGACTCGCTTAGTGATATGCAAACTATTTTTGGCGCTAATAAACACATTGTATTAGCTAAAGAACTGACCAAAACGTGGGAGACCATTGTCAGTTTTACCGTTAGCCAGTTAATTGAATGGTTAAATGAAGATACTAACAGACAAAAAGGTGAATTTGTGCTGATCGTTGAAGGCCATGCAAAAACAGAGAATGATATCGACCAAAAGGTAATTAGTACGCTTAAATTATTACAAAAAGAGCTACCACTCAAAAAAGCAGCCGCTATCACTGCTGAGATCTATGGACTGAAAAAAAACCAACTTTACCAAATTGGTTTAAATGCAGAGCAATAATGAAACCGCTAAACAGTGCTTATAAAAAACATTTATAACCAAAATTTTTAACAACGATTTATGGCAAGCCATAACTGAGTACAAGTAAGATGATTATTGCCAATCTGTTTAATGTGTAGCAAAACGTCTAGCTGTTACACTTCATGATTAACATAATCATCTAAAAACTCATAAGGCGTTTTGCAAAAAATCGCTCAAACTTTTGCTGTCTTCCGTTTGAACCGCTAACAATTTGCTGATTATACCACATCATCATTAAAGTCGGTATCGCGCTTACCACTTACCCATTCATTTCATTTGAAAGATGGTAGGTTTTGTGAATTTTTAATTGATATTAGGTGAATATACATTTTAACAAATAAAAAACCGCAAATGCTCAATTAAGTACCAAACGGTATAGAATCCTGAATATTTTTTACAAAAATATAACTTAAAAAATGAATAGTTATGTAACTACTCCATCTGAGCACACAAATCACCTAGAAAATAGCGCCACCTGCTTTCGTGTTTTATATGCAATGGGCGTCTTGTTATTTAATGTGTTCTAAGGTCTTTCGTGCGATAAATGGTTGGATGCCTAACCATAAAGCGTTTAGCCAAATCGGTGACAATTATTTTCTTTATAATTTAAACACTTTATCTATTGTCTGGGATACTGTTTTATGGATATTCATTACAGTCGTTTCTCAAATTACTGTAAATAACGTGAGTAATTCTGACATTTATTGGTTGATCTATCGATAAGAATATTGGCACAAATAGCACAATTTAGTATATAATCGCCCCTTATTTTTCAGACATTTTATGATAAAAGGTAACAAACAGTATGGGATTTAAATGTGGGATTGTCGGACTACCCAATGTGGGGAAGTCAACGCTTTTTAACGCACTAACCAAAGCAGGTATTGAGGCAGCTAACTTTCCATTTTGTACTATCGAGCCAAACACTGGGGTTGTACCAATGCCCGATCCACGTTTAGATGAACTGGCTAAAATTGTCAAACCTCAGCGCACGTTGCCAACCACCATGGAATTTGTTGATATTGCTGGTTTAGTTAAAGGCGCATCAAAAGGTGAAGGTTTAGGCAATCAATTTTTGGCTAACATTCGCGAAACCGAAGCGATCGGTCATGTTGTGCGTTGCTTTGAAAACGACAATATTATTCACGTCGCAGGCAAAATAGATCCTGCTGAAGATATCGAAATTATTAACACCGAACTTGCCCTATCCGACCTTGAAGCTTGCGAACGTGCAATGACACGCCTGCAAAAACGCGCTAAAGGTGGCGATAAAGACGCTAAATTTGAGTTAGAAATCCTTGAAAAGTGTTTACCACATTTAGAACAAGGTAAAAAGTTATTGTTACTGAATTTAAGTAAAGAAGAACTTGATGCAATTAAGTACTTGAGCTTTTTAACTTTAAAACCAACTATGTATATCGCTAATGTGAATGAAGATGGTTTTGAAAACAATCCTTATTTAGATAAAGTCAAAGCGATAGCTGAACAAGAAAAAGCTGTGGTAGTCCCTGTTTGTGCGGCAATTGAAGCAGAGCTTGCCGAACTGGATGATGCCGATCGTGATGAATTTATGCAAGATTTAGGCTTAACCGAACCAGGCTTAAATCGAGTGATTCGCGCAGGATACAGCTTACTTAACCTGCAAACTTATTTTACCGCAGGTGTTAAAGAAGTTCGTGCGTGGACAATTTCGGTTGGCGATACCGCACCACAAGCAGCAGGAAAAATTCATACTGATTTCGAAAAAGGCTTTATTCGTGCTCAAACCATTGCTTTTGATGATTTTATTAAATACGGTGGCGAACAAGGCGCTAAAGAAGCAGGCAAAATGCGCGCTGAAGGTAAAGATTATATCGTACAAGATGGCGATATTATGAACTTCTTATTTAATGTATAGTTGATTATTTTACGTCGCCTTTTGGCGACGTTGTTATATTGATGTTCATAATAACTAATTAATATTGATATAAAATCTATTTTTTTACTTAAACGTATTGTTACCTGAAACTTCTTGTCAACTGTTCCAATAATAGATTGGTAAATATAAGGACAGCCCACTGTTATGTTACTCACTTTTCAACAAGCTAAACAGCAAGTACTACAAAGCGTATCAACCGTAAAATCACTCACTAGCGAAAAAGTCGGACTATTTGATGCGCTAGATCGAATCACTGCTGAGAATGTGATCTCACCGATTAATGTGCCACGGTTCGATAATTCTGCGATGGATGGTTATGCGATTCGATTAGCGGATCTTAAACAATCAACGTTGTTACCACAAGCAGGGGCGATTTTTGCGGGCGATGATATAAGCAATCTTAATTGGCCAAAAGGTACTTGTTTGCGTATTATGACAGGTGCGCCTGTGCCTAATGATGCTGATGCCGTTGTTATGCAAGAGCAGACTGAAAAATCTGATTTGGGGATTGCCTTTTTAGGTAATATAAAAGCTGGCGATAATATTCGTCGTATAGGTGAAGATGTTAAAAAAGGTGCGATCACAGTCAACAAAGGGACTAAATTAACGATACCAACACTATCGACACTTGCAACATTCGGCATTAGTGATCTTGTTGTCTTTAAAAAGTTAAAAGTCGCTATTTTATCAACTGGCGATGAATTAACACCAATTGGTCAGCCATTATCTGACAATGGCGCTATTTATGACAGCAACCGCTTCACACTAAAATTATTATTAACCAAACTTAATTGTGAAATCGTTGATCTCGGCATTATTCCTGATGATCCAACTCAAATCAAACAAGCGCTAATAACCGCATCTAACCAAGCGGATTTAGTGATAACCAGTGGTGGTGTTTCGGTGGGGGATGCCGATTATACCAAAACAGCACTTGAAACATTAGGACAAATTAATTTTTGGAAGATTGCAATGAAACCAGGCAAGCCTTTCGCCTTTGGCAAAATTGGCAATGCGCTATTTTGTGGTTTACCTGGTAATCCCGTTTCAACTTTAGTGACTTTTTATCAATTGGTACAACCACTAATTTTAGTGCTTTCAGGACAACAACTCACATCAATCGATTTATCTTTCAAAGTAAAAATTGCAACTAGCGTCAAAAAAAGAATCGGGCGATTAGATTTTCAAAGAGGAATATTACAAATTAATGAACAAGGTGAGTTAGAAGTAACAACAACCGGTCAACAAGGTTCTCATATTACGCAGTCATTTAACCAAGCTAACTGTTTTATTGTGCTTGAACAAGATCGTGGTCATGTCAACAAAGGCGAAATGGTGACAGTTGAGCTGTTTAATCAGTTACTTCATTAAGTTGTGGTGTAAACTATAGCTAACTATTATGTGTCTAATAGTTAGCTATAGGAATTCCTCGCGTTGTTTCAGTAATTTGAGAAAATATAATAAAAAACAAAATTAACGCCTTATCATAGACAAGAAAGATGGCGTCTATATCATAAAGAAAAAATAACCGCAATTGATTTGGCTAACCGCTTTATGGTCAGTCGCTAGGCCATTTATAGCGAGCTAAAGAAAGCTCGCTTGAACCTTTTGTTCCTTTAACCAGTAAGAATATCGGCGTGTTCCTGCAGATTAACAAATAAAGACTAAGGAGTAACGCAAACAGTATTTCTATAGTTACCTTTCCACACTCTATCCACCATTCCACTGCCCGTGCCCGTTGTGTACGCATAGTCCCCATCTGAATCACTCGTCCAAATCCACATAGCGGAGTTGATATGAGTATAATGCATCGGCCATCCCCACTCAGTTATAAATCCAGCCCCTATTCGGCGCTGGGCACGATTATAAGGTGACGATGGCATGGCACCAACCTTACCACCTGGACACTCAAAGTAGGGGTTGGTAGAATCCTTACCATCACCCCGATCAATACAGACTGCGTTGGTCAGGTCTTTGACCTGTGTCAAACGATACCCCAAACTAGGACACCAAGCTTCTTGCTCTTGAAAGGTCCCCCCCCACCCTTTCCTCGGATCATATTTATAATCTCCACGGATCACAAACCACTTCTGCAGGACAAACCCATATTTAATTACCTCGTTCCCCTCACTATCTCTACCTATTATCTCAAAGGTCTGTGGTAACCTTGGCACAGCAATTCGACTTGGGTACGGATTCTGCCATTGAGAGTTTGCCTCTGGGCCTTTTAGCGTAACCTTAAGAAAAGACATGCTTCTATTTATACCATTACACAAATTAAATTCGATCTCGAAGCATTGTATTTTTGTTACTCTTTCCAATATGGTGGTGATCCCCTCATGCGTGGCTGGCTCCCATATCAATTCATCAACCTCTCCAACCATGAGTAAATAAAAATAAAGTCCATCAGCTCCCGTAGTTGGAAAATTTAACGCATATGATGCCGGATTGGTTGATTGGACTAAGGCTCCATAATCTGGATCCCATATACCAGGGATAGTAAACCTGAATTGTCTGTAGGATTCAAGAATAGGTCTTACATACTTGAGCTCTCCCCATTGTGACGGTGGTAGTATTATGGCATCACTACGATTATCCCCTCGACCATTTTGACCTGCCAATGCTGGCAAATGCCATAAACATGACAATAATAACAATGCCAACAGGACTTTTCGGGATAATGTTGATAGTGATTTGAGAAATAACTTCGAGAATATAAACGAGGCAAGAGGAAAAACGCATCTGATGCGTCTATTTGATAAATTTAAGACATTGGTTTGCCAGTGCTGGTGTCTGGTGTCTGGTGTCTAAAATGATAATGCATTACTGTTCACCTGTCAAGTAAATTTATGTTTTATTTCGATTTTCTATATATATTTGCTTATTAAATAAGCTGATTTTTAAAAATCGGTGAAAGTATAACCGTTTTAAAAAAACTTGGCTAGCTTTTTTGGGAGATTTTTGGGTGAAAATTATTTAGGTGTGACTTCAATTAAGTTTTATGAAATGCTTTAATAGATTGAAATATTATTAATAAGCAAAAAATAAAATGAAATCAATATATTTCCTGACAATTTTTTGCCTAATATTGAGGCTTTTGTTTAGGTTGGTGGAATGGATTGGGTATAGTGATTTCAGGCATGTGCAGCTTAGATGTTCAAAATAGCTATAGTGACCAGTCCGAGTTAGGGAGTTATAGCGAATTCCCTAACATGACAATGCGGTAGCGGAAGCGACATTTAAAACAATTAAAACCGAGTTTGTAAAAGGCCAACGTTTCAGCTCAACAGCTGAGTTACAACGCGATTTTTCGGCTTATGCCTATTGGTATAATCAGAAACGATTACATTCTTCGTTAGGCTACTTGCCTCCCGTCGAATTAAAAAAACATTTACCCCCTTCATTTTTTGTTTGAAAATGTGTTGCCATTCCATTCTTTATACTCTAAATATTTATCCCAAAGAAGTTGCTTCAACATCATTCGTACGGTTTATCCCTATGTGCATAGGGAACAGTTGCAATAAGATATAAAAACCTTTAGCGTTATCGGTTTATCCCTATGTGCATAGGGAACAGTTCGAGGTCGACACCGAATTCGAGCTCGAATTCGGTTTATCCCTATGTGCATAGGGAACAGACCGCCATTTTACCGCCACTTATTGTTATATACGGTTTATCCCTATGTGCATAGGGAACAGCTCGGTGAATTAAATTTTTTAGATGAATAAAGCGGTTTATCCCTATGTGCATAGGGAACAGTTGAAAAGCCATTGATAGCACGCTATCAACAGCGGTTTATCCCTATGTGCATAGGGAACAGACCAATTATAACATTTTGTTTTATAATTAAAATATTTTAGTTTAAATTTCTACCAACTTTTTTAATTATTCTTAAAATAACAATGATTTTATAAAACATTGTTTTTATTAAATTAATATTAAAAATAAAATAGGAAATATTGCACTTTTTTTATTCTACCAATTAATCTTTAAATTTCTTATAGTTATAACATAGTTAGTGATAAAACAGATTATTTCTTTATTAAAAAAGACGCAATTCTTGTTAAAAATATTCAGGATTCTATACCGTTTCAGCATAAAATTACTTTAAATTTAATGAGTTAATAAATTTTATTGATGAAGAATAATATACCATTTAATGTATTTATTCCGATAATGAGCGTGAATATCAAGGCACAAGTGAACACCTATTTGTTAAACAGGTAATAATCATCGCATCAATCAAAAATTTACAAAACCTGCCTACCCGCAAACGAATAGGAAAGCAGAAAGAGCCATACGTACTTTAATGGCAATGTGGCATAATCAGCAAATTTTCGAAGATTCAAAAGATAGGCAACAAAAATTTAAGCGATTTATTAACTTTTATAATACCGTTAAACCGCATAAGGCGATTTCAGGGAAAACGCCTTATGCGTTTTTAGAGGATTATTTTAGCCATGAAGTGTAAACAACTTGGCGTTTTTCTACAATTTAGCTATAGCAACAAATTGGCGCATGATTAAAATAACGCCACTAATATCGCACCAACTGCAATCATAGCGACACCAACGCCAGCTAACAACGAGATCTTTTCACCAAATAAAACAGCGGCAAACACAACAGCAAAAACCACACTTAACTTGTCGATTGGTGCAACTTGCGACACCTTGCCTTCTTTGATCGCCATAAAATAAAATAGCCAAGATAGCGCGCCAGCAATACCGCTCAATACAATAATGAGTAATGCCTTTTTATCATTAAAAAAGGTATTGATAAGGTTAAGTTTACCTTGAATAGCAACCACACCCACTAAAAAAATAGCCATCACAATAGCGCGGATGGCTGTTGCCGTATTGGCATCAAGATGCTGTAAGCCAATTTTTCCTAAAATAGCAACACATGCCGCAGCAATAGCGGAAAGCAATGCATAAATAAGCCATGCGCTCATATTAGTATTTATCGATTTTAAATAGATATTGTTGATTGTTTGAATTAGCTGCACATTGTTGTGATTTATTCATAACGCCACGACAATCTTCTAAAACTCCGTGAGCTTTTGACCAATGATAGGTTTTGCCTTTGTCGTTTTTTCCTCCACATCCGACTAACGTTAAGCTAAACATTAAACAAGATAATCCAATAACTACCGTTTTCATTTCTTTCTCCTTTTTTTGGCAAACGTATAAAAAATTAACCGTATTACGTTTGTTTTTATTTAGATTATTTTAATCCAGAATTGATGCGATTGATAGCTAAAGAACCGCCTATTTTTACAAGATGAAAAGTGCGCGCTTCTCGAAGTTCACTTAATAATTCAGGGGGTTCATCTAACGATTCGTCTGCAAGTTCAAATGCCCCCCAATGGATAGCAACAGCTGAAAGACATTGTAATTCATCATACAATTGTACAGCTTGTTTTGGATCGATATGCTGTGATTGCATATACCAACGTGGCGCATAAGCACCAATGGGAATTAGTGCCAAATCAATTGAAGGGAAATGCTGGGCAATTGCTTTTAGTTCAGAAGAATAACATGTATCCCCCATAAAATAGACTGTTGTTAATTGATTTTGATTATCACTATTAGATTGAATCATCCAACCACACCACAATGCCTTATTTACATCCAATAACCCACGATTGCTCCAGTGTATAGCAGGTGTTGCCGAAAAACTAAGCCCATCAACAGTTACCCGCTCCCACCAATCTAGTTCATTAACACACTTGGCCCCCCATCTTAATAATGTTCGTTTTAAACCAAGAGGAACCATCATCACAATATGAGGAAAACGCACAAGTAATTGGCGTATACTGTGATAATCAAGGTGATCATAATGATTATGTGAAATCACGATAAAATCTATTTGTGGTAGTTGATCGATGTTTAAAGCTGGCGGTGTTCGGCGTTTGGGCCCAATTAATTGTGAGGGTGAAGCCCGTTTAGAAAAAATAGGATCGGTCAATATCATTTTGCCACCTAAACGAATCAAGGTTGTTGAATGGCCAATCCACCAAACCCTATCGCCTGATAAGCTAAAGTCTATTGGTTCAAACCATGTCTGATTAAAGGTTTGATAACCTACTTTAGGCGGTAACACTTTACGCGCTAAACGCCAACGCAGAAACTCACTTATTTTTATTTTAAAAGATTCGTCGTGCCTAAACCCTTTAGCTGTATGATGCTTTTTGTTAGTAATTAAATCTTGCTTTTTATTATCTATCATTGTTACAGTATTTTTACCACTAGTTAGTTTATTTATTTGCCGTCCGCTCAATGAGTACGGCAACATTTTGAGCATTAACTATCGCATTTGGTTTAGATACTTTAACTTTAAGCCAGTTAACAGCAAATTGTTTAATAATCATTTCAGCAACTTTTTCTGCTACACATTCAATAAGTTCAAATTTCGAGGACTCAATAAATTGTGTGATGCTTTGACTAACCTTAAAATAATCTAAACAAAGAGAAACATTGTCACTTTCTCCAGCTGGTTGGTTATCCCATGCCATTTCAAGATCGAGAATTAACTTTTGCTTAATGGTCTTTTCCCAATCATATACACCAATGGTGGTTAAAACCGTTAATCCTTCAATTAATACTCTATCTTTGCTATATCTGTTCATACCTGATTCCAAAAGCCTAGTTACAGTAAATAGAGATTACCGAATCTTGATAAATTACGCTATAATTTATTTCAAATAATATAATATATATGTAATTATGACTCGAATTTTTCAGCCTTTTACTATTGAACAAAATAGCGTTATTACTTTAGATGATAATGCATTTAACCATCTTATTCGCGTATTACGCATGAAAGTAGGTGAAAATATTATTCTATTTGATGGTTCAAACCATATTATTCCTGCTGTTATACAGGAAATCAATAAAAAATCAGTTACGGTAAAAACAGCAACAAGAATTTTGGATAATCGTGAATCGCCATTAGAAATTCATTTAGGGCAAGTTATTTCTCGTGGTGAAAAAATGGAATTTACTATTCAAAAATCGGTTGAATTGGGTGTCAGTAGTATTACTCCCCTACTTTCTGAACGTTGTGGTGTCAAGCTTGATGAAAGCAGGCTAGAAAAAAAAGTTCAACAATGGCAAAAAATCGTTATTTCTGCCTGTGAACAGTGTGGTCGCAACATAATCCCTGAAATTAAACCTGTCATGAAATTAGAAAGTTGGTGTGCTAGCTTAACTACTGGATTAAAGCTTAATTTACATCCTAAAGCAAAACATGGTATAAAACAGCTCTGCAATGAACATACACAAATCCATTTGCTGATTGGGCCAGAAGGCGGGTTGTCCGCTAATGAAATTAGCATGACACATAATTATCAGTTTACCGATATTTTGCTCGGCCCACGCGTTTTGCGTACCGAAACGGCAGCACTAACCGCCCTAACGGCTTTGCAAGTGCATTTAGGTGATCTTGGATAAATACATCAAAATACAGATGATAAGTAATGATTACTTTGCAACTGCGCTTGTAGCGAGTATGATATCAGAAAGCACTGCGTTGAGTATCACCATAAAACATCTGTTAAGAAGTTTCAGAAAATATCAACGTTTTAGTATAAAATCTAATTAAACAAGATAACATCAGTAAGGAGTCATCATGATAAAGCTGGGCATTGTAATGGATCCCATTAGTCATATCAAAATAAAAAAAGATTCCAGTTTTGCCATGCTACATGAAGCACAAAAACGTGGATATCAACTTTTTTATATGGAGATGAATGATCTCTTCTTACGAAATGGTGAAGCTTATGCAACAACACGTACATTAACGGTTTATAACGATAATCATCATTGGTTTGATGTAAGCGAAGAACAGAGCATACCATTAACTGACCTTGATGTTATTTTAATGCGAAAAGATCCCCCTTTTGATACTGAATATATTTATGCTACTTATATTTTAGAACGTGCTGAAGCTAAAGGTGTGTTGGTAGTTAATAAACCACAAAGTCTGCGCGATTGTAACGAAAAGCTCTTTACTGCATGGTTTGCCGAGTTTACCCCTGAGACACTGGTTACTCGTCAAACTCAGCATATTAAAGCATTCCACCAAACACATCATGATATCATTTTAAAACCTCTTGACGGTATGGGTGGCTCATCTATATTTAGAATCAAACAAGACGATCCTAATGTTTCAGTGATTATTGAAACTTTAACCGAACATAACACTCGTTATTGCATGGCTCAAAACTTTATTCCTGCGATTAAAGACGGCGATAAACGTGTTTTAGTCGTCGATGGCGAGCCTGTACCTTATTGTTTAGCGCGAATTCCACAAAAAGGCGAAACACGAGGCAACCTTGCTGCCGGTGGCCATGGTGAAGTTAGAGCATTAAGCGATAGTGATTGGCATATAGCTAAAAGCATTGCTCCTATTTTAAAAGAAAAAGGTCTTCTATTTGTAGGACTTGATATTATTGGTGATAAGTTAACCGAAATTAACGTTACCAGCCCAACCTGCGTTCGCGAAATAGAAGCTGCCAATCCCGACCTGTCAATCACCGGTATGTTAATGGACGCAATTGAACATCGATTAAATAAAAAGAGTTAAGCAATGATTAGAGAATATAAGCCCGAAGATTTAAACAGCGTAATGGCAATATGGTTGCAAGGTAATTTGCAAGCTCATGAATTTATCAATCCCGAATTTTTTAAACAAAATTATGATTTAGTAAAAATGCTCATTCCAATGTCCACTTTATACGTGCAAGATCTTAACGGCGTACAAGGATTTATTGGTTTAACCGAAAACTATATTTCAGGACTGTTTGTTGATCAAGATCACCGCCGGCAAGGAATCGGTCACGCATTAGTTAACAAGGCAAAACAACGCCATAACGAATTATTAGTGCATGTTTATAAAAAAAATAGTGCGGCAATTGATTTTTATCTTGCTCAGAATTTTGATATTGTTTCTGAATCGATCAATGAAGAAACCAATGAACCTGAATTATTAATGCGCTGTCATGTTGAACACAACGTAAAAATTGGCAAATGTGCTTTATAAAATTTACCGAAACGTGAACCTATGAATTTAAAAGATCATTTTATTATTGCTATGCCAACACTTGATGACTCGTTGTTTAGCCATTCGGTTATTTATATTTGTGAACATAATCGCAATGGTGCCATGGGCATTATAATTAATAAACCAATTATGGAACTTAACGTGGCAACCGTCCTTACACGATTAGAAATTACTTCGCCAACAAGTTGTGCTGAATTAGAGTATCCTGTATTTTGTGGTGGACCAATCGCTGATGAGCAAGGATTTATTTTACATACACCTCAGCAAGGATTTGCTTCTAGCATTCAAATTTCGGATGATGTGATGATTAGTACTTCGCTCGATGCGCTTAAATCAATTGGCTCCCCTGAACAACCCCAAAATATTTTTTTGGCATTAGGATATTCAAGCTGGCAGTCATTACAACTTGAGGACGAAATAGCTCGTAATGATTGGTTAGTTACCAATGCTGATCCCAAAATTATTTATGAAGTTGCCATCGATGAGCGCTGGCAAAAAGCTGCTCAAACGCTTGGGGTCAATATGAATACTATCTCGCACCAAATGGGAAATGCATAATCCATGGCAACCATTATTGCGTTTGATTTTGGCACCGTAAGTATTGGTGCCGCTATTGGTCAAGATATTACTAAAACTGCCAATCCTTTGTGCTCGTTTAAAGCGCGTGATGGCATTCCCAACTGGCAAGCTATCGAAAAGGTTTTAAAAGAGTGGAAACCCGATTTTTTAGTCGTTGGTTTACCCTTAAATATGGATGGAACCGAGCAACCTTTAACAGCCCGAGCGCGTAAATTTGCCAATCGTTTACATGGCATGTTTGGTTATCAAGTTCATTTACAAGATGAACGGTTATCAACCGTTGAAGCAAAATCCCACATTTTTGCTTCTCGTGGTTATCGTGCATTAGAAAAAGGTCATGTAGATGCAACTTCAGCCATCATTATTTTAGAAAGTTGGTTTGAAAATAATTAGCAATTTTTAATAAATTGGTTATTTTATCAATAATTAATCGCCATTAAATTTCATCCTTGCTAAAATAATCATCTACTTTCTATTGTAAGGATTGCTTGCTGTGTCAAATAATAAATCTCTCAGTTACAAAGATGCTGGTGTCGATATTGATGCTGGCAATGAACTTGTTGATCGCATCAAATCTATTGTTAAAGAAACTACACGACCAGAGGTTATGGGTGGACTAGGCAGCTTTGGTGCACTATGTGCTATTCCTCAAAAATACAAAGAGCCGATATTAGTATCCGGCACTGATGGTGTAGGGACTAAATTACGCCTTGCAATGGATTTAAACCATCATGAATCAATTGGTATTGATTTAGTAGCAATGTGTGTTAACGATCTGATTGTACAAGGTGCTGAGCCTTTATTTTTCCTTGATTATTATGCTACAGGTAAACTTAATGTTGATGTTGCAGCCACTGTGGTAACTGGTATTGCTGAGGGTTGTAAACAATCAGGGTGTGCTTTAGTGGGCGGTGAAACGGCTGAAATGCCGGGTATGTACCATAATAATGATTATGATTTAGCTGGATTTTGTGTTGGCGTTGTTGAAAAGTCAGCCATGATCGATGGTAGCAAAGTGCAAGATGGCGATGCATTAATTGCATTAGCTTCAAGCGGCGCTCATTCTAATGGCTATTCATTAGTACGTAAAATTATTGAAGTCAGTGGCGTAAACCCTGCTACCGAAGAGCTAAATGGCAAACCTCTTGCCGATCACTTACTTGCACCAACTAAGATCTATGTTAAGTCTGTTCTTGATCTTATCGCTCAAGTTGAAGTGCACGCCATTGCCCATATTACAGGTGGTGGATTTTGGGAAAACATTCCGCGTGTTTTACCTGACAATACTCAAGCAGTCATCAATGAATCAAGTTGGCAATGGCCAGCCATATTTGATTGGCTACAACAAGCTGGTAATGTTAGTCGTTACGAAATGTACCGCACTTTTAACTGTGGTGTCGGTTTAATTATCGCATTACCTAAACAATCAGCCGATAAAGCAATTACTTTACTAAATAACCATGGTGAAAAAGCGTGGTTATTAGGTGAAATTAAACACGCTACATCAGGCGAGCGCGTTGTAATAAAATAAATTGTATTTTCATATTATCCATCTAATCCATTAAGATAATAAATTAGATGGATAATATGCTACTTTTTCAGATCGTTATTGCCAGCTCGTAACAATTTGCAAACGTCTAACTGTATCATTTAATAAATCTTTTTTAGCTATTATTTTGTGACAAACGATCGAATTACTTTATCACATTAAGGACTTACACATGCTACTCTATTTGTATTATATAAATGACTAGAAATAGCAATAGTATTAATGTTACCACCACCCGAACCAACGCTATACCATTCATTCCTACTTCGCGTTTGATAAGCCCAATAGTCGTAGACATTCCAGTCAGTATCAGGATAACCACTATTTGCGTCGCTCATAACGCCCCACTCATTAAAGAATCCTCCAACCCAGTGGTTACCGTCTCGGTAACTTAAAGCTCTTCGGTACATATCGATATTTCTGCCTGGTATCCCACTATTCCAACCAATATCTGGACGATTCGCATTAGTATAATCTTCAACACCAGGAATCCGATAACCATATCCTAAACTGTTACAAAAATTATGTGCATTCCAATACCCGTTTGCTTCTCCAGGGAGAGGGATAAACCAACGCTCTATTTTAAAATTATAAATTAAGTGACCGCCAATATTATCAGAATATAATTTAAATTCTGTTGATAAGAATTCTTTATTTTCCCAGCTTAGAGTCGGTCCAATTAGTTCAACTTTTAGATCCCACACCCTCTCTGGATAGCTAATACTTCCCCAACCATGCGTAGTTGCCGCACTTAATTGCAATCTTACGTTCCCTTCAATTCCCTGTACTGTTGAGCCATTGACTGCAATAACTTGCTCTGGTGTAATACCTACCAACAGCAGATAGAAAAACATTTTGTTTGAGCCTGTCATTGGAAAATTATTAGTTGGGTTGTTAAATGGTTGCACTTTAAAACCTTTTTTTCTAACCCAATATTCCCTTTGTTCATCACCTTGTTGTGCATGTAAACTTGGCTGTGCAAAACAGACTTTTGCATTTATTCGATTCGGATTAATATAGTAACTATGGCTCGCATTATTAAAGTAAGTAGTTTTAGGTATACCGTATTCAGTTGATAAATAGCCCTCCGTTGCACTTAATGTGAGCTGATAAGGTGCATTGCAAAAATCTAATTTCATATTTGGGTTAGCTTTAACATCCTCCGTAATATCTTTACCACTGCTATCTTGCCATTTAATCGTCAAAATACCTGTTGCATTAATACCTCTATCCCCGTCATCATCTCGACCATAATTATATGGTGCATTAACCAAATTAGTTAACGAAACTTCAGGATAATTTGAAACAGGCACTATGGTTTGAATATCAGCAAAAATATTGGTTATATTTGGCATCTCTATTGGGTTGTCTACACTTGAGATATCTACTGTCGCATTTGGGTACAGAACGCTATTTATACCTGGTGGTATATAACTGCTATTCGGTAGTTTTATGCCTAACAACCCTTCAACGCTTTTTACCTTGGTTGCTCCACCATCAAACATTAAATACGGTGCTGTACCTTGAATAACGCCTGAAGTTTGCGCTGATAATGCCTGTAAACTTAGCGAATACGGTAATAATAACAATGGAGCAAAAAACAACAACGATTTTGATAAAAATTTGCGCTTTAGCGAAAATTTGAGATATTTTGCCAGCTTCAATGACAAAAATAAGAATAGTGTCTGTTTTTGACTACTGTGATAATTAGAAAGATTTAGGGAAAAAGATTGCCAATGCTTGTGCCTAATACGATAGCGCACAACATTCCACCCGTAAAGTAAATTTTTGTTTTATTTGAATTTTTAATAATTAATCGCTTATTTAATGAGCAATTAATACTGCAAAAGTGTCTGAATTATAGACTACTTAAAATGACTTCGCTAGTTTTTTTGTTACTGTTTGTAATACTTTGTTAGGCTTGAGATAAAAGTATCTATCTTTGAGATATTTTTTGATAATAATTAGTTTTTTAGCTTTAAGCGGTATATACTCTTAAATACTTTTTATAAAAGTATAATCTAAAAAGCAAATCATAGTTGTATAAATTCCCCCCGTAATCAATACACAACTTACGTAGAAAATTATGGTATTTGTTTTAATATCTTATATTCTAGAAATATCATATATTTAATACATTACAAGATCTTTACTTTTATAAGTAATAACTCAAATTATAATAAACAACGTGAATAATTTCTAAAGTTTAAGTTAATTGACTTTAGTTTTTATCGATATTTTTATCTAGAGTTGTAATGATAAAAAATTTAACATAAAAATAACGAAAAGCTATGTTAGTTTCTGATACAATAATACAAATTTATAATAAGTTAGTAATGTCATAACACTATAAAATAAAAGGTTTTTTAATGATCATATCAGACGCTAATAGTGCGGTGTCATCCGTCGCTTATCGAGCAAACGAAGTCATTGCTATTTACCCAATCACACCAAGCTCAACTATGGCAGAGCAGGCTAGTACATGGGCAGAATTTAACAAGCCAAACGTATTTGGTGATACACCAAGAGTGATTGAAATGCAGTCCGAAGCAGGTGCAATTGCAACCGTTCATGGTTCATTAATGACAGGTGCACTTGCAACTTCGTTTACTTCATCACAAGGTTTGCTTTTAATGATCCCATCGCTGTACAAAATAGCCGGCGAACTGACTCCTTTTGTTTTGCATGTTGCAGCGCGTACCGTTGCAACGCATGCTCTTTCAATTTTTGGCGATCATTCTGACGTGATGGCAATTAGGCAAACTGGTTTTGCGATGCTTTGTTCTAGCTCAGTGCAAGAAGCGCAGGATTTCGCCTTAATTTCGCAAATGGCCAGCTTTAATAGTCGCGTACCTTTTATTCACTTTTTTGATGGATTTAGAACGTCACACGAAGTTAATAAAATCTATCCAATTAGCGATGACCAAATCCGTAACTTATTACCACACGAAGCCATTAAAGCCTATCGCTCGCGTGCTTTAACACCTGATAACCCAGTAACACGCGGTACATCAGCTAATCCAGATACCTACTTTCAATGTCGTGAAGCAATAAATACCTATTATGATAATGTCTATCAACATGTTGTTGATGCTATGGATGCTTTTGCAGCAGAAACTGGCCGAAAGTATCAACCTTTTGAATATTATGGTGCTAGTGATGCGGAGCATATTATTATAGTTATGGGATCTGGTGCGAGCACCACCAAAGAAGTAGTCGATGTTTTACTTAAACAAAACGAAAAAGTCGGGGTTGTGATCGTTAGGCTATTCCGCCCATTTTCAGCCAATCATCTGCTCGAAGTTATTCCAAGTACTGTTAATAAAATTGCCGTTCTTGATAGAACCAAAGAGCCGGGAGCACAAGCCGAACCGCTTTATTTAGATATTATGACCGCATTTGCTGAAAGTCTATCGCGCAAAGAACGCGCAACTATGCCTCTTATTATAGGTGGACGTTATGGGTTATCATCTAAAGAATTTGATCCTCGTTGTGTACTTGCCATTTTTAGCGAACTGGGATTAGATAAACCCAAATCACGTTTTACCGTTGGTATTTATGATGATATAACAGGGCTTTCTTTACCATTACCCGAACAATCCATTCCACAAAAATCCGCTCTTGAAGCCCTATTTTATGGGCTTGGTAGTGATGGCACAGTGTCGGCAACCAAAAATAATATTAAAATTATCGGTGATAGCTCACCTTTTTATGTACAAGGGTATTTTGTTTATGACTCTAAAAAAGCAGGTGGTTTGACTACTTCGCACTTACGAGTTAGCTTAGAGCCAATTGATTCCCCTTATTTAATTACCAGTGCCCATTTTATTGGGTGCCACCAAGATCAGTTTATCGATAAATATCAAATTGTTAATAAATTAAAAGACGATGGTATCTTTTTGCTTAACACGCCATATAGCAAAGATGAAATTTGGCATCGCCTTCCGAAAGAAGTCCAAGTGCAATTAATTCAAAAACGAGCACATTTTTATATCATTAATGCAGCAAAAATTGCACGTGAATGTAATTTAGGAGCAAGAATTAATACTGTTATGCAGGCGGCGTTTTTTCACCTAGCTGAAATTTTTAAAAATGATTTTAATATTACCCAATTAAAAGAAGTCATTGCAAAAAGTTATAGCAGTAAAGGACAAGATTTGGTTGAAAATAACTGGAAAGCACTCGATTTAGCTATAGCCTCACTTGAGCAAATTCCTCTTAGCTGTGTTGACCAAAGTAGTGCCATGATGCCACCAATTGTGCCAGCTAACGCGCCTAATTTTGTTAAAACAGTCACTGCTGCTATGTTAGCTGGTTTGGGTGATAGCTTACCAGTATCAGCATTCCCACCCGATGGTACATGGCCAATAGGCACAACTAAATGGGAAAAACGTAACATTGCTGAAGAAATTCCAATTTGGCAACCCGAACTGTGTACCCAATGTAATCATTGTGCTGTTGCTTGCCCACATGCTGCCATTCGTGCAAAAGTTGTTGCGCCCGATGATATGGCTAATGCACCAGACTCATTAAGCTCGCTTGAAGTCAAAGCCCGTGATATGAAAGGTCAACGCTATGTGTTGCAAGTTGCACCAGAAGATTGTACTGGCTGCAACTTATGTGTCGAAGTTTGCCCTGCCCGCGATCGCAATAATTTTGCAATTAAAGCAATTAACATGCAATCGCGTATCGACAACCTTGATACTCAACGCACCAATTTTGACTACTTTACGACATTGCCAGATCGCGATATTAATACGCTTGAACGCATTGATGTGCGTACATCGCAATTACTTACACCGCTATTTGAATATTCAGGTGCTTGTGCTGGTTGTGGTGAAACGCCATATATTAAATTGTTAACGCAACTTTATGGCGACCATTTGGCGATTGCTAATGCCACTGGGTGTTCATCCATTTATGGCGGTAATCTTCCATCATCACCTTACACTACTGATAATGCTGGTCGTGGGCCGGCTTGGGCAAATTCACTATTTGAAGATAATGCTGAATTTGCATTAGGGTATCGTATTACTTATGATCAACATAAAAAACGGGCATTGCGTTTACTTGATTATGTTGCTGGTGACATTTCGCCCGAAATTGTCATAGCATTAAAATCATCAGAGACATCTATCGCTGAAAAACGGCAACAAGTCGAGTTATTATGTGAACAGCTAGCGCATCTCGACTCATTTCAAGCGCAAGAATTGATGCAAGATGCAAATTACTTGATAGATAAATCAGTTTGGGCCATTGGAGGTGATGGTTGGGCTTACGATATTGGATTTGGCGGGCTTGATCATGTCATGAGCTTAACCGATAACGTAAATGTATTGGTGTTAGACACCCAGTGTTATTCTAATACAGGAGGTCAACAATCAAAAGCCACCCCAATGGGCGCGGTATCAAAATTTGCTGATTTAGGTAAGCATAAAGCCCGTAAAGATCTTGGTGTGAGTGTAATGATGTATGGGCATGTATACGTGGCACAAATTGCGTTAGGCTCACAGCTAAATCAAACTCTCAAAGCCTTACAAGAAGCCGAAGCATATGATGGACCATCGCTCATTATTGCTTATAGCCCTTGTGAAGAACATGGCTATGATCTTGCTAAATCGCATGAGCAGATGAAGGATTTAGTTAAATCAGGATTCTGGCCTTTGTATCGTTACGATCCACGCCGTATGGCAGAAGATAAACCAGCTTTGGTATTAGATTCAAAAGCGCCAAACAGCGAGTCATTAACCGGTATCTTACTAAAAGAACAGCGTTTTCGCCGTTTAGAAACACTTGAACCCGTGATTGCCAACACCTTGCATGAGCGTTCAACCAAAATGGTGAATTCTAAATATAAGTTTTTGCAGATGCTGGCAACCTATTCAGATATTGAAACACCGGCAGATAGCTAACAGTAACCACGCTACTTAACAAAACATTCCAAAGGACTGTTATTTATAACGGTCCTTTTTTATACACGTTCTTGAGCAATAAAGCACCAATATTGTGCATATTCAAATCAACATGTACTGATAGCAACAACATCATTTCCTACTTTTCGCCGTTGTTACCACATAAATCAAGCTATCCATTGAACATTAAAAACTTGGTATTATTTTTGCTTAATTAATAATTGACCCAATAAGGATCAATTAAACATGAGGTGAATCATGATGTCTAACTTAAATATCAGTAGAAGAAAATTAATCACATTTTCAAGTGTAGCAATAGCCGGATTATCGGTTAATCAATTGTTAGCAAAAGCGTATGCACAAGAAGTACAAAAATCAATTTCATTCTCACTACCTATGCTTGATAAAGTTGTCACGCCAGATGCCACTAATCCTGTTCGACTTAACTTTAACGAAAATGCACTTGGCATGTCACCAAGAGCCAAACAAGCAGCTATTGATGCCATACCTAAAGCTAATAGATATGCAAAAGCCGAGATGCCGCTTTTAAATAAAGCATTAGCTAAACATCACCAAGTGGTAGAAAGTCAAATATTATTAACTGCTGGCTCGTCAGAAGGAATCCGCAGTACTATATCCGCTTTTGTAAAACCAGATACACAACTAGTTATACCAGAACTTACTTATGGTGATGGTGAGCATTTTGCAAAAATTTTTAATTTAAAAATAACCAAAGTTCCATGTTTAACTGATTGGAAAATTGATATAGCAGGATTAAAAAAAGCGGTTGAAGATTATCAAGGATTTTCTATTGTTTATTTAGTTAATCCAAATAATCCAACTTCGACTGTGTTTGGCATTAATGAGATCGAATCATGGATATCAAGTAAACCTAGAAACACAATTTTTATTTTCGACGAAGCATATGCTGAATTTGTTAATGATCCTACTTTTGAATCAGCAGACAAATTTATTACACAAGGATATGAAAATATTGTATTACTTAAAACATTTTCTAAAATTCATGCAATGGCTGGTTTACGTGTAGGCTACATTGTTAGCACAGAGGCTAACATTAAAAATATAGAACAGTATGTAGCAGGTGAAAAATTGAACTATTGTGGTGTTTGTGCCGCATTAGCATCGATAAATGATACTCAATATTTGACCTACTCCAAAAAAGTAGTTGATGTGTCACGCGAGATTATGGAAAAAGTATTGTCAGAATTGGGACTACATTATCTTAAATCAGAAACTAATTTTATGTTTCATAAAGTACCTATCAAGTTAAATGATTATCGTGAATTAATGAAACATAAATTTATATTAGTAGGTCGAGATTTTTCCCCGGCAACTAATTGGTGTCGTATATCACTCGGCACACCAAGTGAAATGCTTTATATAGCTAATGTAATGCGGGAATTAAGAGAAAAAGCGATGATTTAATCATAAACCAAATTAATAATTAAAGCGCTCTAAATCAATTAAATTGAGAACGCTTTAATTTAAATACTAGATAAATCTCAATGTTAGCTACCAGTTAAACGGCGTGCCATCCAGTAATGTTTCTTCCAGTAGCTTTCATTTAAGTTAGAATAGGTAACCCCTTTCGACGTTGAAGCATGCAAAAATTTACCATCTGCATAGTAAATACCTACATGTAAACCACTACGGCTACGACCCGTTTTAAAGAACACCAAATCACCTGCTTTAGGCTTCTTCACCTTGACACCTAATTTAGCTTGCTCTGCAGCACTTCTCGGTAAGGTTTTTGAAAGTTTATTTTTGAAAAAGTTCATCACCAAAGCAGAACAGTCACTACCCGCTAAAGTTGTACCTCCATAACGATATGGCGTATTTTGCCATTTTTTATAGTGAGATTCTATTTTAGCTAACATAGTTGGGCTAGGTTTAGTACTCTTAACAGCAACTTGACCTTGGCTAGTACTACAACCAAATAACATAAAGATAGAAAAGATCAACGTAGTTATTAAAAAAAGTTGCTGTAAATTAATGCAATTGCTCAGCAACGTCCCTAATAGTCGATTGTCTTTTTTTGTCATTTCTTTTTATTCCTTTATTTAAAGTCGACCAATGCGAATAACGTCTTGCTACCTTTAGGCTTTTAGGTAATATTCCCTTTTCCCATTCACTTTTATCTAATTTAGATAATTTAACAGGACTCATGTCCGCATGGCTGCGATGATTTAGACTTTCTTTTAGGCGAATTAATCGCAAAGAAAGAAAACAAATAATAACATCATCAACACTTAATTTACTATAACCAGAAAGCTGATACCGCATTCTAGCACCATAATGTTTTGCAGTTTGCATTAAACTACCCACAGCTGCGCCAATTAACGCAGCCGAGCCTAGCGAAATTCCTCCGGTTGCTAAGTCAATACTTGCACCTATCGTTGCGCCAGACACAAAGCCTTTAGTCAAATGAATACCCATTGTTTTAAATGCATCAACATTAAAAAGGTCAGCATTATAACGACCTTTGATTAAAGGCAAATTTTCTTCACTCTCTTGAGTTGAATCGAATTGATATAACTTTAGTAATTCGTTAATCGCTATTTGTTCTCGCTTTCTGACTTTATTTTGCATATCAGTAATTGCTTGATTATCATTTAATTTAGCCATTTCGTAAAAGGCCGTGACATCAACAAGAGTTTCAGCAATAATTTGATTAGCGGTTTGATTGCGAGATTCACGAATTTGTGCGACTTTATCTAGCCAATTATCTAATATTTCTTTAGCTGGCTCAACCAGTAAAGCAAGGCTATAATATAAACGCTCCTCACCATCTAGGGGAGGAAATATAGCGTCAAAGCGTATAATAGCATGAATCCCAATGCGTGACAGTAACTTTTTCCATTCCTTTTCATTCTGATCGCTACCAGAGATAAAATTTAAAACGGCTAATATGGGTTTATCACTATTGGCTAAAATAGCTAATTCATCGTGATACTTGGCCAATACTGGCTCGCGTGCATCAATGACATAAATGGCTGCATCGCTATTTAACAATTGTCTGATCACTTTAGCTTCTTGATTAAATACGTTTTCGGACTCTGGGCTTTGTAAAAAAAATGTTAATTTATCAATACCATCAAGTTTTGAATTAGCGGGAACAAGTTGGTTAATGTAATCATAAAGCGCTAAGCTGTCTTCTAACCCTGGGGTATCATAAAAAACAATCGATTTATTATGTTCAAGTGGCAATGTTATTGATTCAACATGTCTTGTAGTACCGGGGCTATCAGACACATGACCAAAATGACTGTTACGAATCAAAGTACGAAGTAACGACGTTTTTCCAACATTAGCATGACCGACTACTGCTAATTTTAACGTTGATAGCATATTAAAGGTCCTCGCTTAGCCAATCAGGTTGAGCTAACTGAAAAGATAGCAATTGCCAATTATGATACTGTTTGCCTTGATTAATAAACCAAATACGAGTTTGCAGTGATTTATTAATCAACTGATGAATAAAATTCAATACCCCCCGATCGGGCGATCTATCGGTATCAATCGCTATTAACAGTTTTTTGGCTGGTGTCAATTGTAAATAATCTAAAATCTTGCTACGCTGCTCACGAGTATTTAAAAAACCTAAAAATGAAACAGATTCTGGATAATGCCAACTTTCTTGCACATCTATTGCAACCAAAAATGCACCCTCGCCGTTTTCAATTGAATGTATTGGTAAATACCATTGATTGCTAGTACTGCCAAATTGATCTGCATCCTCAATCTTAACAGACAGTGGCTGTAATTGATTTGCTAATATCTGATAATCAGGGTGTGTAGTATTTAGCGTAATTCGACGGCAACTAACCAACCAATTAACACCACAAAATACCATACATAAAAATCGTACCACCAATCCATAGACAATAAACACGCCAAGCAACCAAACAGCCCATGATGAACGTACTTCACCAGCGCTTAGCGCATGTTCGCTTAGTTTTATGACTTCGTCCTTAGGAATTTCAAAACCAAATAATGATGGTAAGTAACCTAAATAGTGAGTTAAAGCAATAACAGTATCAGAACTAAGCAGCGTTGTTTGCCATTCAAAGCTATAATGCTTGGTTGAAAATAGCACAACTAACACCAATAACGAACTACTTAAGATCACAGTCCAAAACAGATTAAGCACAAAACCGATAAGCCAACGAATGCGCGATCCAAACAGCTCAACAAACGCCGGTATAAGTTGCTGCACTGTCTTTTTTTGAGAAAGCTTTTTAGCTAACCATAACCAACAATGAATCAATAAACTTCCACCAAAATTAGCAAAAAATAAGAACGAACCAAACCAAATAGATAATGTAATTAGATGCACACCTAATAAGCTAAAAAGTACCCAATACAAATTGATTGGATTTTGGCTTAACGCCCCCAATGCTAAAGAACTCCCCAAAAACACAGATAACAACAGTAATAGCACAAAAGAGAATTTAACAGATCGCAACAGTATTTTTTGCGCCGAATATAGCCCATTTTGTTTAGACAACATGGTTGCTCGCATCACAATTCGATCTGTAAGCGATATTTGTTCTGCTCTTACTTGTCGGTTAATATCTTGGTCGGCAAATCGTCCAGACTCAGTTTCAATTAAATGGATGGTTTCGGTCAGCCAGAGAGATTTTAGCTTTTGTCGCATTAGATTTAATCTTCGCCATTATGATGAATATAATATAAAAGAAACGCGACCTAAGTCGCGTTAAAAAAATCGAATCAATTACTGTGTTATTTCACCAATCTTGCTTAGTAAAGTTTGAATACGTTGTTGCCATACTTGCTGATCTTGTTTCAGTTTTTCGTTTTCGTCGCGTAACGCTTTCATTTCATCAGAACTATCATTAATCAGTTGCTCCAACTCTTGATTACCTTGCTTTAAAGTAGCAATCTCTTGTTGTAATGTAGTGATAGTATTAATTGTATGTTGGATTCGACTTTCTAATTGATTTAATATTTCTAATGACATATTTTTCCTCAAGCTCAATTTATTTGATGTATAATAGATAGTATTATAACCAATTCATTCTGAAATCAACACCTTTTTAAATCTTAAGTTGGAGAAAATTATGCGAAAACCTCTCGTTATGGGTAACTGGAAACTCAATGGTAGTATTGAAATGGCAAAAAACTTAGTGGCAGAGCTAAAAAATGAGCTATCAACCAATACTCAATGCGATATTGCCATTGCCCCACCAGTTGTTTATTTAGACTTTATCAAACATCAATTAGGTAAATCTAATATTATTTTAGGTGCACAAGATGTAGGAGTTAACTTATCGGGTGCTTTTACTGGTGAAGTATCAGTCAATATGCTCAAAGAAGTTGGCGTAACTCACATTATCATTGGTCATTCTGAACGTCGCACTTATCACAAAGAATCTGATGAATTTATTGCTAAAAAATTTGGTGTAATTAAAGAGGCTGGTTTAGTACCTGTATTATGTATTGGTGAAACCGAAGCCGAAAACGAAGCCGGTCAAACACAAGCTGTTTGCGCGCGCCAAATTGATGCAGTTATTAAAGCGCTTGGCGTTCAAGCATTTAACTGTGCTATTATTGCTTATGAACCAGTTTGGGCTATTGGAACTGGTAAATCAGCAACTCCAGCACAGGCGCAAGCAGTCCACAAATTTATTCGCGATCATATTGCCAAACAAGATACAAAGGTAGCACAACAAGTGATCATTCAATATGGTGGTTCTGTTAACGATAAAAATGCTGCCGAACTATTTACTCAGCCAGACATTGATGGTGCATTAGTTGGTGGAGCATCATTAAAAGCCGATGCTTTTGCCGCAATCGTTAAAGCTGCTGAACAAGCTAAAAAATAAATCACAAACATAACCAATAATAAAAAGACGCTTATTAGCGTCAGATTGATGACAAAGAACTCGCTTTTTGGCGAGTTCTTTGATCTAATAGAGAGGAGTCCATTATAAGAGAAGTTCTTCTATGCTAAAAAACCAACTCCAGCGACACCAGAAAAAATAGAGCAAATCTCGCTAGATGCGCTTGTCCCTCAAAATCATCTTGTTCGTAAAATAGCTAAAGTCATTGATTTTGAATTTATTCGAGAAGCGGTAGCACCACTTTATTGCCCGAATAACGGTCGTCCGGCAGAAGATCCGGTCAGACTGTTTAAAATCATGCTATTGGGGTATCTTTTCGGTATCCCCAGTGAACGTCGTCTGGTTCAGGAAATTCAGGTCAATTTAGCTTACCGCTGGTTTCTGGGAATGGGATTAACCGAAAAAGTGATTGAAGCCAAAATCGTCGCCGTCGGTTTAATGACAGTGAAATCTATCAACAGATTTTTGATAATATTGTTGAGCAGGCCATTGCCAAAGGGTTGATAAGTGGTCGGGTTTTATATACGGACAGTACTCACCTAAAAGCAAATGCCAATAAAGGCAAAGCACGTAATGAGCAGCGTATTGTTGAGCCCAGTCAATATATTGATGCGCTTAATCAAGCCATCAACGCAGAAAGAGAATTAAACGGAAAAAAGCCTTAAAGCCATCGACGGTAGAGAAATACAAGGAGGTTAAAGTCAGTACAACAGATCCAGACAGTGGCTTTATGCATCGGGAAGGCAAGCCTAAAGGGTTCTTCTACTTAGATCACCGAACGGTTGATGGCAAACATAATTTAATTACCGATACCTATGTCACAG
>NZ_LZGT01000033.1 GCF_001690525.1 Gilliamella sp. App6-5
TTACGCTGGGGCTTTCCCAAATGTTTTAATCGCATCAGAAAGCTCGGCTATAAATGGAATCATAAACGGGTGTATCGGGTGTATTGTGAATTAAAGCTTAATCTCAGGGTAAAGCGTAAACAGCGCATTCCTCCACGAAACCCAGAAAGGTTATTAGTCCCCAATAAACAAGGTGAATGTTGGTCAATGGATTTTATGAGTGACAGTAGTCGTAATCAGCGTCGCTTTAGGACGTTCAATGTCATCGATGACTTTAATCGTGAGGCGCTAGGCATTGATATTGCAGTAAGCTTACCGGCAGGGAGAATTACCCGTTACTTAGATAAACTGGCTGAATATCATGGCTATCCATTAAAAATACGGGTCGATAATGGGCCAGAATTTACAGGAAAAACCTTTATAAACTGGGCTAAATCCCATGATATAGCCATTGATTATATCCAGCCCGGTAGCCCTTATCAAAATGGCTATATTGAACGATTTAATCGTACCTATCGTACTGAAGTACTCGATTTATATCTTTTTAATAATCTAGAACAAGCAAGAAAGGTAACCGAAGAATGGCTAACAGTGTATAACACCGAAAGACCGCATGAGGCATTAAATAACATGACACCGATTGAGTATAAAACATTAAAACAGGCAGCTTAATTTTCTACGTAAGTTGTGTACTAAGTTTGGGGTATTTACATTCCAACGCTTCCGTAAAATACAATTCACTAATCGTTACAGGGTCTTTGTGCAGCTGCTCCATAACGATACCCGTTGCCTTGATGCCTCAAATAAACTCACCAATTTTTCTTTTCACAGATTTCACCCATGATCTTAGTTAGGATGTAAGTGGGGGCCAACAATACTTTGTGCTGAAGCAGCCATGCTGTGGCAAAATCAAACAGCAGACCACGACATTCATAACTGTGCTAGGTTCGGACATACTGTAACTATCCCATAAAAATAATACAGCAAAAAAGTAGAAAATTCTCTATGATAAAAGTAAAAGAGGATTTAATGATGAAAAAAATGGCTGAACATTAAATTGTAGCTATTTTAAAAGAAGCTGAAGCGGATATTCCCGTTAAAGAACTGTGCCGTAAATATGGCATGGGGAATTCAACTTTTTATAAATGGTGGGAAAATTACAACAAAATCATTCTGTGACGATCTTACCAGTAGGAGAGTTACCCGTTACTTAGATAAAATGGCCGAATATCATGGCTATCCGTTAAAAATACAGGTCGATAATGGCCAGAATTTACAGGAAAAACCTTTACCAACTGAGCTAAATTACATGGTATAACCATTGATTATACAGGGTCCGATAGCCCATATCAAAATGGCTATATTGAGCAATTTAATCGTACCTACCGCACTGAAGTGCTCGATTTATATCTTTTTGACAATTTAGAACAAACAAGAAAAACCACCGAGGAATGGCTGACTGTTTATAACACAGAAAGGTCTTATGAAGCATTAAATAACATGACACCAATTGAATACAAAACACTAAAACAGGCAGCTTAATTTTCTACGTGAGTTGTTGTACTAAGTTGGGGATATTTACATGATAGATATAGGGATTAACATAAATTATTTTTAATAACGAAACGGTATAGATTCCTCAAAGTTTTTTACAAAAATAACCTGATAAGCGAACAATTACGTCAAAATTTCACAATTGGCATAAAATTCACATATAACATTACGTGAGCTGTTTTATGTTCAATCGATTTTACACATTTCTTTGTGACATAACGGAGTTGCTGTTTGTGACTTATTGTTTTTTATTATTGCTGTTATTTATAAAAAAGCTTTAAGGATAGTCGGGAGGGGATTGGGTATAAAAACACACTTATCAGAAAATAAGTGTGTTTTTAGCAATAAACGCTTTATTTCACTGGACGCATCGTCGGGAATAAAATAACATCACGGATAGTATGGCTGTTAGTAAATAGCATCACCGTACGGTCGATACCAATACCAAGTCCTGCCGTTGGTGGCAAACCATGCTCAAGGGCAGTAATGTAATCTTCATCATAGAACATTGCCTCATCATCGCCAGCGTCTTTTTGGGATACTTGATCTGCAAAACGTTGTGCTTGATCTTCTGCATCATTGAGTTCTGAGAATCCATTGCCAATTTCACGGCCACCAATAAAAAATTCGAATCGATCAGTAACAAATGGGTTTTCATCATTACGACGAGCCAGAGGTGAAACTTCTGCTGGATACTCAGTAATAAAGGTTGGTTGAATTAAATTTGCTTCAGCCACTTCTTCAAAAATTTCAGTGACAACACGACCAAGTCCCCAACCTTTTTCAATTTTGACGCCAATAGATTGGGCAATGGCACAGGCTTTATCAAAATCATCTAAATCGGCATTATTGGTTTCAGGACGATAATGGCAAATCGCTTCACGCATGGTCATTTTAATAAATGGTTTACCAAAATCAAAAGTATGATCGCCATATTGCACAACAGCATCGCCAGTTACAGCAATAGCTAAACGACGGAATAATGCTTCTGTTAATACAATCAGATCTTTGTAGTCAGCGTAAGCCATATACATTTCCATCATGGTGAATTCTGGATTGTGTCTTGGCGATACCCCTTCGTTACGGAAGTTACGGTTAATTTCAAAGACACGTTCAAAGCCACCCACCACTAAACGTTTTAAATAAAGCTCTGGTGCAATTCGTAAGTACATATCTAAATCAAGCGCATTATGATGCGTAATAAATGGTTTAGCTGATGCGCCACCAGGGATCACTTGCATCATTGGGGTTTCAACTTCCATAAAGTGATTTTCAAGCATAAAGTTACGGATTTCGCTAACCACTTTTGAACGCGCTTTAAACGTCTCTCTTGATTCTTGATTGGTGATAAGATCCAAGTAACGTTGACGATAGCGCATTTCTTGATCGGCAAGTCCATGAAACTTATCAGGTAATGGTCGTAGCGCTTTGGTTAGTAAACGAATTTCTTCACAGTGAATAGAAAGCTCGCCTGTTTTCGTTTTAAATAGGTAACCTTTCGCACCGACAATATCACCTAAATCCCATTTTTTAAATTGCTCGTTATAAAAGCCGTCAGGGAGATCATCACGGGTAACATAAAGTTGGATCTGCCCAGCAACATCTTGCAAAGAAACAAACGACGCTTTCCCCATAATACGGCGCATCATCATACGTCCTGCCACCGTTACGGTAATTTTGTTTTCAATGAGTTCTTCGTTAGTTTTATCGCCATATTGTTTGTGGAGATCGTTTGAAATCGCATCACGGCGAAAATCATTAGGAAACGCAACACCTTGTTCGCGAAGATGAGCGAGCTTTTCGCGACGTACTTTTAGTTCGTTATTTAACTCTTCAATTTGATTTTGTTGATCTTGCTGCTCTGTTGACATAGTTTTACCTTTTATTTATAGCCAAGCGGTTTATAAGCCTGCTTTTAAGCTTTCTTCAATAAATTGATCTAAATCGCCATCTAATACGGCCTGCGTATTACGCGTTTCAACGCCAGTGCGTAAATCTTTAATACGTGAATCATCAAGCACGTAAGAGCGAATTTGACTGCCCCAGCCAATGTCAGATTTGTTTTCTTCCATCTGTTGTTTTTCAGCATTTTTTTTCTGCATCTCAAGCTCATACAGTTTTGCTTTTAACTGCTTCATAGCTTGATCTTTATTGCTATGTTGTGAACGGTTATTTTGACACTGCGTCACAATACCAGTTGGAATATGGGTAATACGTACGGCAGACTCGGTTTTATTCACATGCTGCCCACCGGCACCCGATGCACGGTACACATCAATACGAAGATCAGCTGGGTTAATGTCGATATCAATATCATCATCAATTTCAGGATAAACAAATACTGACGAAAACGAGGTGTGGCGTCGATTGCCTGAGTCAAATGGGCTTTTACGGACAAGGCGATGCACCCCAGTTTCCGTACGTAACCAACCGTAAGCATAATCACCCGATACTTTAATCGTTGCTGATTTAATACCGGCAACATCGCCATCAGAGACTTCCATCACGTCGGTTGCAAAGCCTTTTGATTCAGCCCAACGCAAATACATCCTAAGTAACATTTCAGCCCAATCTTGTGCTTCAGTGCCTCCTGAGCCTGATTGGATATCCAAATAACAATCTGCGCTATCGTAATTGCCTGAAAACATACGCCGAAATTCAAGGCCGGCCAGTTTTTTTTCTAGTTGATCAAGTTCGCTGTTTACTTCATCGAAAGTCTCTTGATCTTCTGCTTCAATAGCCAGTTCAAGTAAGCCTTCAACATCGTCAAGACCTTGCGTTAATGAATTGATAGTATTGATAATTTCATCTAGTGCAACGCGCTCTTTACCTAACGCTTGCGCTTTTTCGGGATCGGCCCAAACTTCGGATTGCTCTAATTCAGCATTGACTTCTTCAAGCCGTTCTTTTTTTACATCATAGTCAAAGATACCCCCGAATCACAGCCGTGCGTTCGGAAAGTTCTGCTATCTTTGATTTAACAGGATTAATTTCAAACATGATTTAAATTGATTTGCTCAGTTTTATGATTTTTTACAAGCGTTCATTGTAGCGGATTTGGGCATAATTTAGCAATTGCCAATTACCGTTTTGACTTGAACTTGATGAATAAAGTGCTCAGCGAAAAGCAAAGATAGCGCATAAAGCGCCATCTTTTTAGTTGAAGATATTTAGTGCAAGCTAGGTTATTTTTTTGCTTCAGCGTATAGCTCAGCAACTTTATCCCAGTTAACCACATTCCAAAATGCACCGATGTAATCAACACGACGATTTTGGTATTTCAAATAATAAGCATGTTCCCAAACATCAAGCGTTAGGATAGGTGTACCAGAAACGCCAGCAAATTTTTCGCCCATCAATGGTGAATCTTGGTTAGCTGTTGAAACCACTTCAAGTTTACCATTTTGTAATACTAACCAAGCCCAACCAGATCCAAAGCGAGTGGCTGCCGCTGCTGCAAATTTTTCTTTAAATGCATCAACTGAACCAAAATCTTTTTCGATGGCAGCTTTAAGTTCACCTTTTAGTTCGGTACCGACTTTTAATAATTCCCAGAAAAGCGTGTGATTAACATGACCACCTACATTATTTTTAATGCCAGTAAGTTTATCAGCCGGCACTTTATCTAAATTTTTTAATAAATCGCTTGGGCTAAATTCTTTAATTTCAGCAGGTAAAGTTTCAACGATAGCATTGGCATTGTTGACATAGGTTTGATGATGTTTATCGTGATGAAGATGCATTGTTTCAGAATCGATATAAGGTTCTAATGCATCATAAGCATAAGGTAAAGGGGGTAAAGTATAAGCCATGAAATTTGCTCCTTTCATATATTAGGTATTATCAACTACTTTATCTTATGAGTATACGGGCTATTAGAATAGCCCTCAAACTATCACTTAGATAGTTAGTGGCTATCTGTGATTAGGCTGATGATTATTTTTCTAATTAGCTTTCATTACTTGCTATAAATGGAGTATACATCATAATTGCATGGTTTTCGCTGATGAGCTTTTCTTCGACATGGTTATCAATTAAATGTGTTTTGCGTTGCCATATTTTATTATGTCTGGTGTAGCCTCCCCACCACTGTTGTTCAATGCGATGATCGGTTTCTAGGATTTGATAATGATGAGTTAAGGGGATATTAGCAAGTAATTCACCATGTAAATATTGATCATCAAGCCAAAGATTAAGCCGGTAAGTGGTATTAGTTTTATTGAGTAATTGTAAATCTACATAGTTATAAGACAAGGTCGCGCCACAAGCAAAAGGAATTGTACGATTGATATCGGGGAAAACATCAAAACTATGCCGCCAACGCTCCATAATGGTGAGATCAGAATGTAACACAATCCAATAAATCAAATTACCTAATTGGCATAATCCACCACCAATATCTTTGCCTATCTGTCCATTATGTAATGATAGCCCTTCTAAAAATCCTCGTTTTTTGGATGGACGCCCTACTTTTTGCCAGATCGAAAAACGTTGATTGGGCTTAATGATTGAACCATTAAGTTTTTCAATGGCTAATCTAAGATTCGTGATCTTGTTATATTGTAAATACATATCAACATCTTTTAGTGGTCTTAATAAAACAGACTGATGTTTTTTGTGTGAATAACAACAGGTATTATTATTTATGTCGACAGTACTATAAATGTTACGATGTCGCCACCAATCTAATTTTCGTTTTAAGATAAAATACTCTTTGCCTAATTTCAGCCTTAATTTACTGCGTTTTATCGGTTTATCGACAATGATATCCTTCATATTTTTCATTCCCTTATCTACAATATATAATCAGTTATTTTTCTAAAGATGATTGATAGTGCTGGCTCAACTTGTCGAGAAAAGCGAAAAGTTTTTGATTCATTGCCGTGTAATCATGCGAGCGAAGCGTTTCAGGCGTATCAACAAAGCGGTAATTGGCAGCTTGATTAAGCTCTTTTTGCGAATGGGCAATCAGCAATTCAACAACTTCAGGCGTGAACTCCATATGGCATTGAAACCCATAAACGAATTTATTATAAGCAATGATTTGCCGAGGGCAGCCTTCACTATAAGCAATAATTTGGGCATCTTTGGTTAAACCTGGCATATCATTGTGCCAATGGCTAACATCTAATGCACTTCCAAAATCAGCAAATAAAGGATTTGCTTTACCGATTTCAGTTAGTGTAATAGGAAACTTCCCAATCTCTTTTTCTGGGCTTTTGGCATAGTTTTCCCCTAGTGCTTCGCCAATTAATTGCGCACCTAGACACACACCAATGACCATTTTACCCGCTTTTATCGCAGATAAGATCACACCTTGTTCTGCTCTGGAATCAAAATGGGCACACTCTTGTTTGGTTGTTGACGGCGATTGTGGCCCCCCCATAACAATAAGAAAGTCGATATCATCAATGCAATTAGGAAGCGGTTCATTAAGATAAATGCGAGAATAAGTTATAGTGTGATGATTATTTATCGCCCATTGTTCATAAGCTCCAGGCGCTTCAAAAGCTTCATGAATAATAAAATGTATATGCATTAATAACGGTTCCTTTAATTTTTACAATACAGATTTTTTACTTTTGGGGTTGTACTATTTTCGTGGAGATAATTATATTCATTAAAATTATAGGTGGTTAGCACGTATTTAAGCACAGCTTAAAACAATACGACTAAACGCCTATAAAATGTTTTTTATATATTTGGGAGTCTTAATTCTTATTATTTTCTGATTGTACCACCATTTTTGTTGCTGCAATTTTTTGATTAGCATATAAAACAACATCTTTAATTACTAATTTTTGAATAGCAGAGATAAATGTTTCCATTGCTTGATAGTTGGGGATATTGGATTGTATCGGTAAAAGTATTTTAAAATTTAAGCTTCGAGAGCTTCTTAATTTTTTACCATAAGAAAATTTACCAACCAATGATTTACGTATTGATGCAGTAAGATATAACATTATCTTTTTCGAATAATTAACGTTATCATTCCAATATACACCCGTATCATCACCAGCACCAAAAGTATAATTTCGATAAAATGTATTACCAAATATATCAATTGTGATTGAATTTCTAGGAAAAATTGCTACAGGATTTGAAATATAATTTATAACACCAGTGTTAGTTATACCAGCCATAACAAAAGGAATTTTCCCTGGGATTTGATCATCCTTTTTAAGTCTTCTCCCTTGAATAATCTTATTAAAGATAGTTGAATATGCGTATTTCCCAAATTTTATTTGATCACTTTCAAAATAATCTAAAGCTTGTTGCTCTTCTTTTGTTAAAGTATAATCTTTTAAGCCTGTAACAGATAAATAGGCTTCCAGCTCCGCTATACGCTCTGCTTCCAGCTCCGCTATACGCTCTGCTTCTAGCTCCGCTATAAAATTTTCCATAAAATCAAAATCTATCTGACCATCTTTTAAAATAGGTAATTGAACTATTGTATTTAAGAAAGTTTTATCGACATCTCTAACAAGCACAGACAATAAATTTTGTTTTTGTTTATTCAAAAGTGCTGTGAAATATAATACAGAATTTTTCTTAAGTTGAATTTTAGGCACAATTTTTCTTACAAATTGACCCGCATACCATGGCTTTTGACGATAGAAAAAATCCATCTGTAAAAGCCCTAAGCTCCAATTTCCTGATGAATTCAGATTTTCTTTATTTATATATCCTGTTTCTATCAAGATTCCCTGATTTTGGGATGTTCTAGTAACATAATCATATTGATTACCAACTGTAAGTTTTTCTTTGTTAAAACTTAACGTGTTCTTTATATCAAACAAATCTCCTAATTTAAATTCACCCCACTTAGCTTCTTGCAGCTTTTTGCTAAGTGAGGCATCTACTTTCCCAGCCTTTCCCCTTCTTTGTTTTGTTGCTTTAGTAAATTGGAGACTTCCCAAGCCAAGTAGTCGCTGACTGTTTTCTTAAAGTCTTGTAATGTCGGTTTGGTATCAATTGGTGCGCTTTGGTTCCAATCAGTGCCATTTTCAGGGTCTATGGTATTTTCGTAATACTCTTTATCGGTAAAAATATTAAGTTTACTCCGTCCAAAACGTACCAAGTTAACTAATTCTTGATATCGTTCTATTGCTCTGTCTGTATCTTTTAAATTGTTACTTGCTTTTTTGCGGTTAGTTCGTGTGTATCCGTCGTTTGAGAAGTCAATAAACTTCACCATTTCATCTTTTTCATGCTTTTCATTTATTTTAAACACATAGATATTTGTTTGTACGCTTGATTTGCCGATAAATAAATCAATAGGCATTTTTATACTGGCTAGAAGGGTATGTTTTTTTAAAATTCTTTGATTGTATTCTTTTGCTTTACCAGAACCGGCGGAATTTTGTATAATGATGGCTGCATACCCTTTATTCATCATACTAAGCGCTTTTTCTACAAAAATCATACCATTACCTTTTGCAGAATAAGGCGGGTTGAGTATAAAAGCATCTGCTGGGAATTTTTCGTTCGGTTTTCCAAAACCGTAATTACCATCAAAGTCGGTTAAGGAATTTTTATTTAAAATATTTGAGCTTCCGTCCCCCATTAAGATCATATTTAAAATTGCTAACATATATACACTGGAAAGGACTTCTAAACCCAGCAATTGTTCCGCTTTTATTTGAATCTCTTTTTGCTTGAGTTCATCCGGCGATGTAATGCTGTTTTTAGCATCATTCAACATTTCGTTCATTGCGGCAACAAGTAAGCCGGCAGATCCTGTTGCAAAATCCCAAACGTAGGAGTCTTTATTTATTCGTGCCAATTTTACTAAAAGGGTAGCAACATACGAAGGTGTGAGTACTACGTCGTTAAGTTTATCTTGAGTAAAACCTAACCAAGAATACATTTCATTAAAGAGTTTTCCCGTAAAATCAGTCGTTAATCCGATTTTGTAATAGATACCTAAATCATCAATAATTTTAGTAAACACTCTTTTTAACTGAGATTCCCCATTATTGACTTTATTGATGTTTTCGGTGGTAAGAGTATTTTGCAAAGTTCTTAGAATAAGGTCTTTTTTCTCATTAGGTAATTTCTTTTCCTCTAAAAATGCTTTGATTTTTCGAACAATTATATCTCCATCTGTATTGCCTTTTTCGATAGACGATTTTAAATCTTCTTTTTCAAGAGGCGCTACTTTACCGGGTATCCCCAATGTTGCAATAATGGAGGCAGCAACCAGATAGACTCGATCGTTTTCTCCTAATCCTTTTTCATTTTGGTATATATCATTATTAAGCTTTATCAGACTCGCATTAATTTCTCTTTCACGTTGTTCTTTGAGTTTCTCAATCTCTTCTTGTGTTAGGCTTAATGATTTTACTTGCTTGATAAAAGCACAAAAGTTTTCTCTTTTTAAAAAAGATAAATCTGAAAATTCGCCAACTTTTTGGCCTATCCCAAAATTACTTTTTGAAACATAATAAACACCTATTTGATATTGTATTTTTTCGTTTTCGTCTTTATAACCGGTCATTCCGATAGCGATAATATCGGTGTAACTAGTATGGTGCAGTATAGCATTAGCATAATGCACGGCTCCGTTTACTGCATATGAATTGATATTTTTAAAATGTGGTTCATTTTTTGCTGTTCTATTCTCAACTTGTCCTTGATTGTCCAGTTTTACAAGTTTATTTTTATATCCTTTATATTCAATAAGGACAGGGTAAAAATTCATATTTTCATGTTGTAACAACAACTTCACATCGGGGCGATTTGCACCACTTCCGCCGTTTTTAGTAAAGTAATCGGAAAGTGCTTTATCTATTTCAGTATTTAATGCTTCTTGTTCTAATTTATAGTCTAATTGATATGATTTAAGCCAACCGTTAGCTAAATCCGCAATATTGGGTTCGATTGATTGCACCATTATTCTTTATCTCTTTGTTCTTAAATTTTACAAATTCCAAAGTAAAATTTGGAAATGAAGATATATTGTAAATATAAACTTCTATAGAAGTTGGTTATCTTAACATTTTTGATAAGATATTATTTAATATAATATGCCGTTAAAAAAAATTGGGATTATTATTTTGAACGTAATAGATATATTATCTAGCTAATTATGAAATGAATAAGACTAGATGTGGGAATAACTCAAAGAAAGAAATTTAACTAATTTGTGCTGTTTATTGTTTTTTTTAAATTAGACTTTAGCAAATTCTTTGCCAATATTGTATAAATATTGGCTCCTCCAACAGGACTTGAACCTGTGACATACGGATTAACAGTCCGCCGTTCTACCGACTGAACTATGGAGGAACCGAAATGTAGCGCGCATATTATAGATTTAATGGCGCTATGTCAATAGTAAAATGATTTTTTGTGTTAATTACCTCCTTTTA
Source organism: Gilliamella sp. App6-5 (assembly GCF_001690525.1). Lineage (GTDB taxonomy): Bacteria > Pseudomonadota > Gammaproteobacteria > Enterobacterales > Orbaceae > Gilliamella > Gilliamella apicola_H. The sequence goes on from NZ_LZGT01000033.1 coordinate 10,905, forward strand.
GGATAATTCAAGTGTTAGGATTGTCTTGAATAAGTGTTTTTGTCTGAGTAATTGTTGTGGATGCGAACCGAGCTCTTGTTGTGGGATGCTCTGTTTTAGATCGCGATAATAATCAATCCAATAAGGCAAAATTTGATTTGTCGTTACATCCTTAAAATTCATTGAATATAATGCGAAATAATCACTACCTTGTTTAGTTTTAAAGGCATAAGTAATCAGTTCACTGCAATAAAAACCTTCCGCATTGGGATGAAAGCTATGATTGTAAGGTGAACCTAAGCAATGTTTAGCTCGCTTTAATGCATTTTGAATAATAGCTAAATCATGGATCCTACCAATGATATTACGTCTAGCCATACCAACAAAGTCAGGCAAAGATTGTTCAATTACGCCATATTTTTGTGTCGCTTCAATGACGCTATTATTGCCAATATATAAACCGACATGGTTGATATTTTTTGTTATCTCATCCATGTTAGCCACTGCGCCAGAACGGTTTATAGCGTCACTAAAATCATTATCGTCGTTAAGGCTTTGGAAAATGATATCGCCGCTTTGAATATTATTGATTTTTAGCACGATAACGCCATAGCGAAAACATTACACAAGTTGCAATAATAAATTTAAGCGCATCAATACCAACAAATGGAAAATAACCCACTTTTAACGCATCAATAAGCGTAATATGCAAATAACCCATTAAATAGACAACACCAAATACAAATAACAATTGATGTGCAAAGGCAAATGCAATTAAGCCTAAAATAAAGCGACGATCATACCCCTTTTCTGCTGCAAAACCAGCTAAATAGGCACTAAATACATAGCCATATAAGTAACCGGAAGAAGGTGATGCTAGCGCCATAATCCCACCACTGCCATTAGCAAATAGCGGTAATCCCATCGCACCTAAAAAAAGGTATTGGATTATTGCTAATGCGCCTAATTTACGACCTAGAAAAGCACCAATTAGCAATACTGCCAATGATTGTAATGTAAATGGAACAGGATAAGTCGGAATACTAATATTAGCGGCTAATCCTAAAAGTAATGCTGCGCTGGTGGTGGCCAATAATTTACGTTGCCAAGAAGATAAATTGACCAGTGTCGTGATAAATGTTGGATAATACGAAGTGAGTTGTTGTTTCATTATTTTCTACCTTTGATACATAAATAGTAGAACTATAATAGCGCAACGTATTTCAATGTAAACTATTTTTTATATAAAAAGTTTACACTAAGATTAAATTGTTGCTATCTCACTCTAAGATAAAGAGCGGGATAGCAAAAAACAAGGTTTTGCTTAAACTAAGTAAGGATTGCTGATTCGTTCATGACCAAAACTTGACATTGGGCCGTGTCCTGGCACAAAAATAAAGTCATCACCAAGAGGTAATAATTTGTTAGTGATTGATGCAATTAAATCGGTATGATTGCCTCGAGGAAAATCAGTTCGTCCGATACTGCCTTTAAATAATACATCGCCGACAAAAGCCAGTTTATCAAAATGATTAATAAAAACAATATGTCCTGGAGTATGGCCAGGGCAAAAAAGGACATCAAGGGTGATGTTACCTACTTGAATCTGGTCGCCTTCTTTTAGCCAACGATCAGGTAAAAAGCTATCCGTATAAGGAAAACCAAATTGTACGCATTGCTGTGGTAAATTTGTTAGCAAAAATTCATCTTCTTGGCTTGGTCCAATAATCTTTACATTATAATGTTGAGCTAATGTGGTTGCCGCACCAACATGATCCAAATGTCCATGGGTTAATAAAATCTGTTTAATATTTACGCCCAGTTTTTCAACGGCTTTTTTCAGTAGTTCTGGTTCACCGCCAGGATCAATCAATGCGCCTTCCATGGTTTGATCACACCAAATAATGCTACAGTTTTCTTGAAAAGCGGTAACTGGGATGATTTGATACTGAAACATATACTTATCTCCTTGTTTCTTGGTTATGGGTGATTAGATTTTGGCCATCTTCTTTTTTTAGTTGCGCAAAAATAATGCTTGATAGCACTGTAACCACACCGAGTATAACAAATGTTAATTGAAATGCGTGAATAGTACTAGCTGAGTTGCTAATTAATCGCAGTAAAACTGCACCAAATCCTGTACCAAAACTAATAGCAAGTTGTTGATTCACTGCCATTAAACTATTGCCACTACTTGTATTTTCGTTTTCTAAGTTCGCTAAGGTTATGCTATTCATCGCGGTATATTGCATAGAATTGATACCACCGATACAAAATAGCAATAAACTGATTAAGATAAGGGGTGTTGATAAATTTAGTAGAGACATTAAAATAATCATCACGCCCGCTAAAATGGTATTAGCAACGAGCACAAAACGATAGCCTAAACGAGCTAAAATACGAGGAATAACGATTCGAGTACAAATTGAAGCAATAGCCATTGGCATTAGCATCACACCGGCAAAAATAGCCGAGTAGCCAAAACCGACCTGTAATAACAAGGGAATTAGAAAAGGTACGCCAGATATACCTAATCGGCAAATTAAATTGCCAATAATGCCTATTTTGAACGTATGAATCTTAAAAAGTGATAGGGGAAATAATGGTGTTGGTTTCTTTTTGGCATACCCATAATAGATAAGTAAAAAAAAGAAGCTGATTGCGGCAAGTAGCAATGAAAAATAATATGTTTGATTTTGGTTTAAAACCTCTACACTTAAAGTGGCACTAATAAAGGCAATCACAATAAATATAAAGCCAAACAGATCAAAAGGCATGCGTTCACCCTTTAGATTCGGCATATATTTCCAACTAATTATCACGCCTAAAATACCAATGGGTAAATTAATAAAAAACACCCAATGCCAACTCACCATATCAACCAAATATCCCCCTAATACCGGTCCCAAAATAGGTCCAATTAAACCGGGAATGGTGGCAGTATTTAAGGCGGCTAAAAAATCACTACGCTTAAAAGATTTAATTAATACTAAACGTGATATCGGTACCATCATTGAGCCACCAATACCTTGAATAACACGCGAGATATCTAAAAAAATTAATGAATTGGATAAAGCACAAAGCAATGAGCCAAGTGTGAACAGTGAGACAGCCATCACAAAAATATTTCTAGTGCCAAATTTATCCGATAAAAAGCCACTGACTGGAATAAATAATGCTAGGGTTAAAGCATAACTTATCACTGCCGATTGCATATTTAAGGGTGATTCATTAAGATCTTTTGCCATCGTGGGAAGCGCAGTGTTTAATATCGAGGTATCAAGCGATTGCATAAAAAATGCAAATGCTGCAATCCATGGTAATATTCGATAAACAAAAGGCGGTAACTGTAATTCGCTATTCATTTTAATTTGGCCTGAAATTAATTTAAATGCTAGGTGAGCGGTTGAATATAAGCTCGGAAAATTAAGCTCTCTTACTACCTATTTTATGAAGAAAGAGAGCAGATGAATGCCATTTTACAATATTATTTATTAATTATTGGTTTTTTTCTTATTTTTAACAGGTCTATCTTGCCAATAGCCAGCTAGTAATCAACCTAAATTATTGTGCCAAACCGAAAATACTACAGCAGGCAGTGCTGATAAAAGAGGGGATATAGAGAAAACAAACAGCTGATTACATAGTCTGATCATATAAACCTGCGATGAGTTTAATAAAATCATTCTATAATAATAAAGTGATTTTAGTTGCTTTGTGTGATTTTTATTCTATTAATGCTACTAAATAGCGTTAAGGTATTTGTTAAAATCGTGTTCAGTATGTGATCTGCTGATTCATTGCGTAATTGGGTCAAAATTTTAAATACTTCAGCGATATATTCAGGGCGATTTATTTGTCCTTGGCGGCCACTTAATGGCATATCGGGGGCATCAGTTTCAAGCACAAGACTTTCTAACGGTAATTGAGCAATCGTATTGCGAGTTTTGTTCGCTCGTTCATAACTAATTACGCCACCTACACCAATATAATAACCCAGCTTAACAAATTGCATGGCTTGCTGATAGCTACCTGAAAATCCATGTATTACACCACGACAAGGTAAGTTGGCTCGGTGTAATTCGTGGTACATAATATCGTGCGCTTTGCGTGAATGAATCAAAACGGGTAAATCAAACTTTTTGGCAAGCGCTAATTGTGATCTAAAAAATAATAATTGCTGTTGCCAATCAATACGTAAATCATAGCGATCGAGTCCGATTTCACCAATGGCAATTAATTTTTTAGGTTTCGTTTTAACGATATCGGTTAACCGATCTAAATCAGCTATGGTATGTTGATAAATAGGATGCAATCCCAAAGCGGCATAGAGTTCATGGTAATTATTCGTTAGTTGTAAAACAGTATCAAAATAGTTAGCACTAACTGCAGGTATGATTAACCCAACAATATCCGCTTGGCGAATCTTATCTATTGAATCGGCAAGATAATCGGTAAAAGGTGGAAAATCAAAATGACAATGTGTATCAATAAACATAATACGCTCCCCTTATTTTACCGTTGTTTGATGTAATAAAATAGGCAATAAAAACCGCTGGCAAGCAAATATAATTTGTTCAATTAATGTATCCGTTAAGTCAGGATAAAGGCGAGTATAATAACTGTCGCACTCAGCAGATCGGTTAAATTCGCCTTGCCAAGTATTTAAAAGCTGATTGTTAGCTTTATCGCTCGCGACAATCTCACCGGTTTTTTTATTATAAGCAGCCATTAACCAACTCCATGCACTTTGCACTGGCAATAATAAAGGCTGATTAATACCGTGTAAATAACCCTCCACTAATGTGGTTAATATCGCAATTGCTTTATCATGGGGTAAGTGTAAAAAACGCCACTCAGTATCTTCCCGGCCATAGAGGCGGCTTTGATTTTCAACTTGATCTGGATTTAAGATACAATAAACCAAATGATCAATCCACAGTGAAATACCATCTCGAATCGACAGTTTTGCAGGACGCCATGCCAATATACCGTCTTCTTGCACATGGGTTAACCAACCTTGTAATTGGACATGTTGCCCATTGGTCAAAATAGTTAAATTGACCTCTTGCGTTGTCATAACCAATCGTTCTTGGTTAATTTTATTCGCTAATGGTTGCAATGATTCGACTTGTTTATCATAAATAATTTCACCAAAGGCACCATCTGGTAATTCACCCGTTAACGCTAAACGTTGAAAAAAATCATCGAATTGTTGCGGTTCATTGCTGATCAGCTGATTTAAAATCAGCAAGTTCAATTGATAACGTTTTAAACTATCAAGATTAAAATTTTCGGCATCGGGTAAGGTATCATCTAGATAATTGATATAAAAATTAAACCGTTTTTGTAAAAAAAACCGAATAGAGTGTTGGTAAAATCGTTTTAATTCATCGAGATTGATATTATCGACATCAATAACAGGTATTTCACTAATAAATAATTGGCTTTCACCTTGTTGTAATGCCGCAGGTAACCACTCATCGGCATAGCTTTTGGGTTCCTGTAAAAAATTTTGAGGATTAAAGGGTGTGCGTGTATGGTTTACACGTAAAAAATCCAAGCTGTTAGCAGAACTAACCGTGTTTATGGGTATATTATAATATTGGGCAATATAATCCCAAAGTTCATTAACTAGTATAGAGGGATAACGTTCACTGTTATCTTTCATCTCACGACCAATATAACTAATATACAGCTGTTTTTGTGCAGATAAAATTGCCTCTAAAAAAAGGTAACGATCATCGGTGCGACGACTGCGATCGCCTCGTCTTGGATGCTGTGCGATTAAATCAAAGTCAAGTGGAAGCGACGTTCTTGGATAATCTCCGTCATTCATTCCCAATAAACAAACAACTTTAAAGGGAATGGAGCGCATTGGCATCATGGTACAAAAGTTTATCTTACCGACTAAAAAACGATGTGCTAAATGATTTTGTTCTAAGCGTGATTGCATGGCATCATGCAAAATCGTGATAGAAATATTTTCCATATAATTGGCTGACAGACCACTATTAATCAACGCTTGCCACTCTTGTGCTATCATCAATAAAATGGATTCACGTTGTGAATTGCTGACAAAAAAATCATTAATTAATTCAAGACAACAAGGCTGCCAATCAATGAGCAGTTTTTCTTCGTTTAAGATAACAAACCACTTATTTACCACTTTAATAAATTCGGCTAATTGACCGATTAATTCGGCATCTAAACCGGTTGCACCATCATAAGGTAATATCTGTTGCCACCCCCCATGCTCACTACTCATCGTATAGCCAAGTAATAACCGTTCAAGCCCAAATAACCAACTATGTGCACTATCAAGCCCAAAACGAATGCCTGACTCAACAATCCAAGTCCTCAACAAGGTTAGCTGTGATTGATTAATTGCAAATTTTTCAGAAACAGCTGGGATCTCAAGCAAATTAAAGAGTTCTTCTGCTGTAAATCGACTATTTGGGAAATTTAAAATAGCAAAAAAACCTTGAACAATCGGATCAATATTTCGTGCTTTTTGATCTGAAATAGTAAAAGGTAAATAGCGCTTCTCATAAGCATTACCAAAAACAGCTCGAATATAAGGCACATACTTATCAATATCCGACACCATAACTATGCAATCGCGTAATTCTAGGGTGGGATCTGCGTCAAAAACTGATAGCAGATAATCATACAATACTTCAACTTCACGTTGCTCACTATGGCAAGCATGAAACGAAATTGACTTGTCTGTTACTGCAATATGCTCATTACCAAAATCGTTTTGATACAGATCTAAAATATCTTGCTGAATGGCATTTAATAAACAAGATCGCCCCTGATCGACAAAAGCTTCAATATCTTGTTTATTATTAAATTCCTGTAACAGGAACAGATTATCACGACCTAGTTTTCCCCACGAGGTTAAAAGCGGATTGGGTATTTTATCGGGGGTATTGAATATATCTGACAACTGCTTTTCAACAACATCTCCCCAATACCATTTACACGGATTGTTAAACATCAAATGGACATCAATATGTTGCCCAAGTGCTGATAGTAACGAAAGATAAATAGGAGGAAGAGAAGTAATACCAAAAATAAAAATACGATTAGGTAATGCATCTAAACGTGAACGATCAAAGTTATTATCTAACAAAATTTCAAGCATTTGTTGATAAATATTAGCACGATGATAAGGTTGACTGATGGATATTAGCTTTCGCCACAGTTCTGCTTGCCATCTTTCATCAGAATGATGATTTAATTCGCTAACAGTACGATTGGCTTCCCATTTTGCTAGCCAATCAGGGCGATAAACTAAGTATTGGTCAAATAATCGTGCAATACGCGTTGCAAGCTGATATCGTTTTTTATCTTGTTTATCAATATCCAGATAATGTTTAAGTGCGCTAAACTCAGGTTGTTCAATAACTTGGGGCAATAAATAATACAAACGCCAACTCATTGATTCAATACTATAACTATTTTCAATGGGGGCATCGGGCAATAATTTTTGATAAAGTTGCCAAATAAATTGAGTTGGAAAAAGAAAATCAACATTAGCTACAATACCCAGTTCATCCGCTAACGCAATTTGCAACCATTGTGCCATACCTTGGCTTTGCACCATCACTACATCAGGTGTAAATACATCCTCTAATGGTTGTCTGCGCATTAATTCACTCAATAGCGTCTTGAGTAAATCGACCTGATTTGAATGATAAATGGTAAACATAATAACACTAATTATTGATAAAAGAAGATTAAGATTATCGCTGATCGTTACTAATAAATCTAGTTGCTATTCTAGTGTCAACTTTATAAGTAAAATAGCTATTAACGAGTAATAATGACTATTTGCCTTAACAAATATTTACATGAAGTGAGAATGGCTAGATTTCTTTTATATAACAACATTTTTATATCTTTTTATTTAAAGATCAACAGCCTATAGTTACAGCCTAATTTTCACATGGTATACTTTGCGGCTTAATCTGCAAGAAATCAATTTAGGTAATAATATGAAAAAACTATCTATACTAATATTATTAATGTTGTGGCCATTAGTATCTTTAGCCAAAGGACCTAATTGTTATACTTGGCCTATGAACATGACCGAGGTTTGGATGAAAAATGAAAAGATAGTGGATATTCAAGACTTGGATGAATCGAAAACCAAAATAACACAATTGGCTTCAGAGGAAATAAAAAAAGGTTTATATAATCAAATTTATCACTTTGTTTTTTTATGATGATAATGGCAATAGCTATCAAGTAATAACTAAAGATGATGCTGTAGAAGTTAACGAAAATGATATTACTGAATTTTGTTCAGCAGGGGGGAGCGATGTTTATTTTGTATCGAAAGATAATTTAAAAGTAGATCGTAAATAGCTGGACTGACACAGGCTATGTTGATAGATGCAATTAAAGAACTCTATTAACTCAATTCCTTGGTCGCGTGGTGTTAACAACATGATAGATAATACAAAATTTTCTAGAGAATGGCTTCATTTAAAAGAATCCGAAACAAATCTATTTTCTTCTAAATATTATTTTAGAAAATCAAAATGTTTTTTTAAGCAATTACTATTAGCACTCAATACATTATCAGAACAAGGAACAGCATTAAGGTTTATAAGAGATGATGATTTTAATGACGAAGAATTAGAAATATTAATCCCCATAATTATAGATATATCAATAGATGGCAATATTGATAATATTCCTATGGCTAGAGATATATTGATCAAGCTTAAAGAGAATAAAATCGTAAAAAATAAATTATCTAGTCTGTTAGATAATGACCTTGATTCTTTTGATGACTTTATATTCCGAAGATTAGCTGAATTACTGCAATATTTAAATTTCTCAGACCTAAAAATCAAATTAATGGATAAATGCCAAAAGAGCGAAAATGATAATTTAATTGAAATATATCAAGATTTCATTGAAAAATGATATGTAGCCCCCCCGAGTTGTTTATACTTTATGATTATAGCGTTTCCTTTATTTTTCCAACTTATTTTTAAATTTCTTATATTTGATAACTAGTTATAAATAAAAGAGCTATCTTCTTTATTAAGAATTACTGAATTCTTGTAAAAAATATTCAGGATTCTATACCGTTTCAGCATAAAATCATTTTAAATTTAATTAGTTAAAAAATATAACTAATAAAGCATAACGTTGCTTAAATCGCTTATTCAACAAAGGCTTTAAGCCACTATCAGTTACTGGTTTAACTCACTGAAATTATTCATATTAAACAATATTTATTTAACCATTTTTTAAAAAAAGATTAAATTTCACACTAAAACAGTGTACAATTTTTAGCTCAGCTGTCTGTTATTTGAACTTAATGATGAAAATATCAGTGTTAAATAAAAAAATAACTAAAAATAACACCGATTAATTTTTATAAAATGGATATAAGGAGGAGGAAAACATGTCAAATGAACTTAATCGTCTTCTGAGCCAGCTCGGTGACGGGTTTAGTGATTTAATGGCGGGCTTAGGGGGCGTTAGCCATAATCGCTATACCTTAACGGTTGACGGGCTGGGCGCGGCGATTTCGGTTTTACATGTTGAGGGTGATGAGTCGTTAAACCAGCCTTGGCGTTATGTAATCTCCTTTACCAGTACTGACAAAACCTTATCGCCTGATTCCTTTCTTAATCAAAAATCGACCTTCTCCTTTAATCCCGTTATCAATAAACCATTAACTTCCGCTATCCGCTCATTAAGTGATTTGCCCACGTTGACGAATAAACGCACCTTGCATGGGGTGATTACTGAGTTTAGTCAGTTATCCGTCAATAAAGAGGAATCCCATTATCAAGTGGTGTTATCATCGTGCTTAGCACGGCTCGCAGTGGGGCAACATAATGCCATATTTCAACAGCAAAGTGTGGTGAGTGTGGTTGAAGAAGTGCTACGCAGTCATGGTTTGACGGGCATTGATTACCGTTTAGAGTTAAAAGACAGCTATCCTGAGCGGGAGTTTATCACGCAGTGGCAAGAAAGTGACCTTGAATTTATTCAACGCTTATTGGCCGATGTCGGTATCTGGTTTCGCTTTGAAACGCACGCCGAGCACCACTGTGATGTAATGGTGTTAAGTGATTATGAACAAGGTTATGCGCAGGTGGCTAATATTGACTATAAACCGCCCAGTGGCATGGCAGATACGGGCGTTGAAAGTGTGTGGGATATCAGCCTGCATAGCGAAGTAGTGGTCTCCTCAGTCAAGGTACAAGACGATAACTACCGTGATGCCTTGGCACATTTACAAGGGGAAGTTAACACCCAACCTAAAGACCTTACCACCTATGGCAGCGACTATCGCTATGCTGAGCACTATAAAGGCTTAGAGAGTAACGGACAAAAAAAACCGCAAGATAGTGGCGATAATAACGATAACGATGATAACCATGTTAATCGTGATAACGGCAATAATCCTAATGAGAATCACAGGCATGACGAGAATCAGATTGAAAGCGGTCAGTGGTATGCCCGTATTCGCCATGAACAAGCTATTAGCCAGCAAATTATTCTCAAAGGCAAGAGTAATCACTATAACCTTGCTCCCGGCCAATGGATTAACCTCAACGGCAGTCCGCTGGCGGATATCAATGACGGTGTGATTATTTTAAGTGTACAAGGGCAGGGTAACCGCACTGATGCTTATGAACTCACCTTTACCGCCATTCCCTATCAAGCCTTAAAACCCTATCGCCCTGCGCCTATACGCTGGCCACAAGTTAGTGGCACTTTACCTGCCCGTGTCACCAGTGCTAATCATGACACCTATGGCTATATTGACCCGCAAGGGCGCTATCGGGTTAAATTTAACTTTGATTTAAAAGAGTGGAAAAGTGGCACGGAAAGCTTATGGGTACGTTTAGCCAAACCGTATGCGGGCAACACCTATGGCTTTCACTTTCCGTTAATTGACGGCACTGAAGTCGCCATCGCCTTTATGAACGGCAATCCCGATAGGCCGTATATCGCCCATGCGATGCATGACAGTGCTCACCCCGACCTTGTCACCACCATTAACAAACACCGCAATGTGATTCGCACGCCGGCTAATAACAAACTGCGCATGGATGACAAACGTGGGCAAGAGCACATCAAACTGGCCACCGAATACGGCAAAACTCAACTTAATTTGGGGCATTTGGTCGATAATAAAAAAAGCCAACGTGGCGAAGGGTTTGAACTACGCACCGACGAATGGGGCGCGATTGCCGCCAATAGAGGCTTATACTTAACCACGCAAACCCAGCCGAAAGCGCAAGGTAAACAACTGGATATGCAAGCGGCAATAAGCCAACTTGAAAATGCCCTCTCTATTGCCAAAGCACTACAAAATGCCGCCACCCAGTCCGAAGCGCACAGCGCCGATACCGACAGCCAAGCGCAACTTAAAGCCAACTTAACTCAGCTAACCCAAAGTGGCCTACTGGCCTATGCGCAAGAAGGCATCGCCCTAACCAGCCCTGAAAATATTCAACTGACAACAGCGAGCAGCCTCACCTTAACCAGCGAAAATCAAACCGATATCAACGCTTTAAACAACGTCACTGTTTCATCGGGCGAAGCGATTGGTTTATTTGCGCAAAAAGCGGGCATGAAACTGTTTGCCAACCAAGGTGATATTGAGGTGCAAGCCCAAAATGCCAACCTCAATATGGCTGCCAAGCAAGATATCAAAGTGGATAGCGTGGATGGTAAAACGCAGATAACAGCAGCCAAAGAGATAACGCTCATCTGTGGTGGCTCTTATATCAAAATCAGCAGTGAAGGCATCGAACTGGGCACACAGGATAATATCTATCTTAAGTGTAATGTG
>NZ_LZGT01000034.1 GCF_001690525.1 Gilliamella sp. App6-5
TTTAAAATTAGAACAGCATTACTGCTCAAAAGTGATGTTGTTAACATTAGCACCACAAAAACATTATTAGCAAATGGTTGAAAATAATTTAACTATTTATTTTTAATAATAAAAATAATCATAAACTATATAAAATAGAATAGGTAACGGTATAATGTCGTCTAATAACACTCTTCAACAACCAAAACATTCAATTTCTCAAATATTGTCGCTTTTTAATTATTTAAAACTTTTTTTCGTCACATTTATTTTATACTACATACAAACGTCATAGTTCATTTATAAAATTTTTCTCTTTACGTTTACCCCTATTTACTTGTATTTATCTTCTTTTATATGCTAATAATGCAATAGCCTTATCGGCAATGACAAATCAAGTCATACATGGTAGTGCACCGTATTTAACTTTGGATGGTGGAATTACAAAAACTGAGAGTTTAGAAGAATTGTTAGGTATAACGTTATCAAATAATAAAAGCTATATTCCACAGGGTGTAAGTAAGAGATTATATCCTAATGGTATAATAGATTTTTCAAGTGAAATCAACCCTATTGAGTTACCGAATAAAACTGACACGTTTGAGAGTGTGCAAACAATAGTACCTATGGCAAACTACCCACGCATTGACCTAGCTGAGTTGGTTGGGAAACCGTATAATTATGGAAAAGACGATGATGATGAACATTTGAGCGCAACAGGTAGCTTAACGATTAAGTGGCAAAATAGAAAAGGCGAAGATATTACTGATGCGGTTAAAGCATACCCAAATAAACCATTAAATATTTGTAATGCGCCTTATAAATTAACATTAACAGCAACTGATGCTGAGTTATGGACACAGTATGGCATACCAAAAGGGAGTCATTTTTCCGGATCTAGCCACTCATATTACATTAAACCAAAGATTGACATACCTTTAGCGTGCTATGCTCAACCTAATTTAAACAATGGTACGGGGAAATATGCTGGTCCAAAGGAACAGTGGGATCAATATGATGGATTTAAAGTACAAAGCCTTAGCAATGCATCAAAGAATTTCCCTACAACTGGAGCAAATAATTTATATTTTAAATTAATACTTGCAGGTATGACAGCAAGACAAATGATTGCTATCAATGGCAGTATAGTAAAACCAGTATCAGGTATGGGGATTACACTGTCATTAACTGCTGAAAATAATGCATTAGACAAAAATGTTGTTCGGGTGACCTTAAAAGGACCAACAAAAGACTCGATGAATAAAATGTTTAAACCAGCAAGATTTGAACTTTATCGTGATAAGGCGAAAAACTTGATATATCAATTTAAAATAGATCGTTGGTTTATCGTAAAACCAGGGAATACAGGTCAAAATTACAATAATGCGCTTTCGTTTTGTAAAAATCTTTCCTCATCACAAACGTATTTTGTCCCTGCAGCACAAGATTATACAAACGCAAATGGTTATGATTGGAATTTAGGAGTGCCAGGACAAGGAAATACGTATCAACGTAGAATTAGTTATTGGAATAATTCTCAATGGGTTGGAGGGTTGTTTAGTGAATGGGGAATTATTTATGATTATCGTGATGCAGGTTGGGATCCAGGTGACTATTGGGTAACAGATGTCTCTCAAGAAGGTAAAAGGTACAATGTTTTCGCTAAATTGGGTGATATAGATATTCACTTCTGGAATAATTCTAGTGATAGGGTTGCTTGTGTTGCTTGGTAAACGCTTAATAAAATTATTTACATAAGAATAATGTGAATAAATTTTATTTCTCTGGATTTATAGAGCAAATTTAAAAATATTTGTTAATAAAGGAAAAAAAGAAGTCCCTATGATATTAAGTTTTTTATAGTGACTTCTTAGATAACAATAGGCATAGTATTTTGCTTTTCTTAAAAATTTAATAACAGTTTTCGTTTTTAGTTTGTTTATTCATCTTTTAGTATTATTATCAACATAATTTCATATCAACATTAGGGAATGATGTGAGTAAATTACAGAATAAAACAAGCAAATGCGATTTTTTACACAAACCGATAACAATTGATGATGTAGCTGCCCTAACTAATAATATACAATTACCTTTTTCCTACATTGAACCAAGTACTAATGCTAATAGTACAATTTCAAATCCCACCGATGAAGAAAAAATTGTTTATAGTGCATGTTTAGTTAACTGCGGTAGTCGTTGTCCTTTAAAGGTCCATGTAAAAAACGATATTATTACTAAAATAGCGTCAGAAGATGGGGTAAATGATTCCGTCTTTGGGTTGTACCAAATTCGTCCTTGTCTTCGTGGTAGATCGGTTCGTTGGCGCACTTATGATCCCGATCGTTTAAAATATCCTATGCTACGCATTGGTCAACGAGGTGAAGGTAAATTTAAACGTATTTCATGGAGCGAGGCGATTAATTTACTGGCAGATAAACTCAAATATACAATTAATCAATATGGCAACGAGGCAATTTATTACCAATATGGTTCAGGAACAACCGGCGCTAATCTTTCAGGTCGTAATGCATGTCAGCGTTTTTTAAGTACGATTGGTGGTTTTTTAAATTATCATGGTGATTATTCCAGTGGGCAGATTTCGGCTATTCGACCTTATATTTTTGGTAATGCTAAGGATTCTTTGCTTGATCAAATAAAGCATTCCGATTTAGTTGTGATGTTTGGGCATAATATTGCCGAAACAAGAATGTCAGGTGGAGGGCAAGTTACAGAGCTTTTTCAAGCATTAGAGCAAAGCAATGCACGGGTGATTATTATTGATCCGCGTCATAGCGAAAGCGTGGTGGCGTATAATGCCGAGTGGATCCCAATTATTCCCGGTACCGATGCCGCATTAGTCGCCGCAATTGGCTATACATTACTTGAGCAAGATCGCATTGATGAAAACATGCTTAATCAATATTGTATTGGTTGGAGTGCCGATTCATTGCCTGATAGTGCGCCACCTTATAGTGATTATAAGTCTTACCTTTTAGGATTAGGCTATGACAGAACGCCTAAAACGCCAGAATGGGCAGCTAAAAAAACGGGTATTCCGGCTGTACAAATTCGTAAATTAGCGATGGAGATTATCAATGCTAAGGCTGCTTGGATTTCGCAAGGTTATGGTGTACAGCGTTGGCAAAATGGCGAACATACCGCTCGAGCTATTATGATTTTACCCATTATAACTGGTCAATTTGGTAAGCCGGGTACCAATATCGGCACGTGGGGTGGCAGTATTGTTTATCCGATACCTAGCTTTAATTTGCCAAATCCAGTAAAAACTAGCATACCTTTCTTTTTGTGGACGAAAGCAATTGCAGATAGCCCAAACATGACAGCTAAAAATGCTTACCTAAAAGGTAAAGATAAGCTGGATGTTGGTATTAAATTTATCTGGAATTACGCCGGTAATGTAATGGGAAATCAGCATTCGGATCTTAATTATACCCATCAAATTTTACAAGATGAGTCTAAATGTGAATTTATTCTTGTTTGGGATACCCATATGACCGCATCAGCCAAATATGCCGATTTATTGTTACCGGATGTTTCATCAGTTGAAAATACTGATTTGATTAATAATTCTTATTCATCTGGTGCGTATAGCTATCTTATTCGTATGCAACAGGCAATTAAGCCACTTTGGGAAAACCGATCAGCGTATGATGTATTAACTGAACTGTCCGAGAAAATGGGTATAAAAGATAAATTTACCGAAAACCGTAGTCAAGATGAGTGGATAGCGTATTGTTATGAGCAGTTACGAAAACATGAACCTCATTTACCTCCTTTTGCCGATACTGACGGTATGGGAGTAATTGATCGTAAACTTGCTGATACTGATACTCAAATTGGATTAAAAGCTTTTAGAGATGATCCAATTAAAAATCCATTAAATACTCCGTCCGGAAAAATTGAGATCTATTCTGAAGCGCTAGCTAACATAGCCAATGAATGGGAACTTGATGCAGACGATATACTCTACCCCATTCCGGCGTATTTACCAGCGATTGAAGGCAGTGAAGATAAACTCAAACGTAAAAAATATCCGTTGCAACTTATCGGTTTTCATACCAAAGGGCAATGCCATTCCAGTTACAGTAATTTACCGCAACTGCGCGAAGCGGTTGCTAATAGTCTTTGGATTAATCCATTAGATGCTGAGCAAAGGCAAATAAAACATGGCCAGTTAGTTGAGGTTTATAACGACCGCGGTCGGCTTTCTATTCCTGCTAAAGTCACACCCAGAATATTACCGGGTGTCATTGCTATTCCGCAAGGAATGTGGGCAAAAACCAATGAGGTGGGGATTGATATTGGCGGTTGTATTAATCGCTTAACATCATTGCGTCCAACAGTACTTGCAAAAGCGAATCCCCAGCATACCAATTTGGTTGAAGTCAAACCATTATTAAACATCATAAATTAAACAACGGATAATAAAAATGCAATATGGATTTTATATTGATTCTTCAAAATGCACCGGTTGCAAAACTTGCCAACTCAGTTGTAAAGACGAAAAAGATAATGCATTAGGTGTTCATTTTCGCCGTGTTTACGAGTATGGCGGAGGAACTTGGCAGCAAGTTGATGGTATGTGGCAAAACGATATTTTTACCTATTATTTATCCATCTCATGTAATCATTGTCAAGAACCTGCTTGTGTACAAGGTTGCCCAACGGGTGCAATGCATAAACGATCACAAGATGGCTTAGTTGTTGTTAAACAAGATATTTGCATCGGTTGCCGACATTGTGAAACCCATTGCCCTTATGGTGCACCGCAGTTTGATCATCAAAAACAAGTCATGTCAAAATGTGATGGCTGCTATGAACGTGTTGCTGAGGGATTAAGACCTGTTTGCGTTGAATCGTGTCCACAAAGAGCCTTAGATTTTGACGAAATTGAAAAACTACGTCAGCATTATGGTGATGAATGTGATATTGCACCACTACCGAGCTCGCAGCTCACTAAACCCAATATAGTGATAAAACCCCATGCACAAGCCAAAGCATCTGGCGATACTTTAGGTAAAATACTCAATCCTGAGGAAGTATAAGCAATATGCGCAACTTACCACTGGTGTTTTTTTACGGTTTTAGAACAATTAACTAATGGCATAGTTTTGAGGAGATATTTCTTTGAATAAAATCGCATCTATCACTTTAGCAAAGCTACTTGGTGCTTTTTTTTATTATCCACCAAATAGTAACGTTACTGCGCCATTAATACAGGCATTATTACATATTAACCATTTGGTCAAGTGGCCAGATCCTGCTTTTATTGATAAGCAGTGTAATATATTGGCTAATCATATGGATGATCCTGAACTTAACTATCAATTTTCATTACTATTTGAAGGTCAAGGAACAATGCCAGCACCACCATGGGGTTCATTTTACCTCGATAAAGAACACCTATTGCTAAGTGAATCACAAGCATACTATCGTAAATTTTTGCAACAACATGGTTTGACACTCAATACAGGAATAAATGAGCCAGAAGATCAATTTGGATTAATGCTAATGGCCTATGCCATATTGCTTGAAAATAATAACGCTGTAGTGGCAAAACAATTAATCAATGAGCATTTGATGATTTGGTCTTCTTCCTATCTAAAAAAGCTAAAGCAAAACAGGGTTAGCCCGTTTTATCAAGCTTTAGCGGAGATTGTTGATCAATATTTACAGATGCTTTAATGACATAATATGCATGTTCATTGAACAAAAAGTTAGTTATTTTATTCAAATATTCACTTTGTTTCGTTATAAGGGATAACCTACGATATCATAATATTGCAGCTTTTATCGTAATCGGTATAATGCCTCCTCTGATTTTTAAGGTAAATAATATTGATGTTAGCTTATATACAATTAATGCGGTTAGACAAACCAATTGGCACCTTATTACTACTTTGGCCAACACTCTGGGCAATTTGGCTTACTGGCTTACCTTATACTTATATCACGCTCATTTTTATTTTAGGTGTATTTGTTATGCGTGCAGCTGGCTGTGTAGTCAATGATTATGCCGATCGCCATTTTGATGCACACGTTGAACGGACAAAAAATCGCCCCCTTGCCCGTGGTGTATTGACCGAAAAAAACGCATTATGGATCTTATTTATATTATTGTTTATCGCCCTTTGTTTATTGTTAACTTTAAATAAATTATCGTGGTTGATTGCCTGTTTTGCATTATTAACCGCACTGATTTATCCTTTTATGAAGCGTTATACTCATTTACCACAAGTCATATTGGGCATTGCATTTAGTTGGAGCATTCCGATGGTATATGCGGCAACCATTGAGCAGTTTCCGTTAACCTGTTGGTTGCTTTTCTTCACTAATATATGTTGGACAATTGTTTATGACACTGAATATGCCATGGTCGATCGCAATGACGATGTAAAAATTGGCATCAAATCCACCGCCATCTTATTTGGATGTTATGACAAATTAATCATTGGATTATTGCAGATAGTTTCAGTTATTGGTCTATTATTTATTGGTTTAACCAATCAGTTATCGCAGATCTTCTATATTGCTTTATTATTAGTTACAGCACTATTTATTTACCAACAATGGCTAATAAAAAATCGAGTTCGAAACAGATGTTTCAACGCGTTTATGAATAATAATTATGTAGGGTTTATCGTGTTTTTAGGTCTGCTCTTTAATTAAAATTAAATTTATTCATTATGTTATAGATTGATTCGTCTAAATATTGCCATGATAAAATTTTATTTAGCCCCCCCTTTTGCTATTAAAAAAAATAATTAAAGTACCTCAACTGTTGCCACTTGTTTAGGCCCCTCATAAATAATTATTTTAAACCCTTTATTGAGTAAATAACTGGGCGCATTTTCCATTAAAAAACGGGCTTCACCAAAACCTATTCTTTCGTGAGTGTTAATGTTCTCATTATTTTTAACATTTATTACCAATGACCAACTTGTCATATCACCCTGCTTGTCTTTAAGCGGTTCAGTGATCGGATAGTATTTTGTATTTATGGGAAGCGTTAGTTTTCCACCTTGTTGTATAGATCGCCAATAAATTTTGACATTAACTGTCGAACGTTGCATTTTTAGATTCCTATTTAGTCGTTTGTTATTCTGTTGTTTTTCAATATGTATACCACATTTCTATAAAAGGCTTCTTAATAATAAATTATCAAATTTTACTTAGCCATAAAGATTCTTTTATGTTTAAAAAGACAGATCTTACATACTCCCATCGTGAGAGAAAAATTTACCTAGAAAATTACACTTGCTTCAATTTTAAGCTAATAGGTGTCTACCTTCTTATAAATACATCACTAAATTGCTCAATCATTTCTTTTGTGACGATATTATTTTTATAATCTGTTAAGTAACTTTTGTTTAATTTGCTATAACCATTTTTATCCAATTTATCCACCTGCCAATTGCAAACAGGACATAGTTCAAAAATAGCATCTTCAGCGCTTTCGAACACCATAAAATGACAACAAACACAAGCTACCCCTGATATTTCACTATCTGGGTGATCAATAATCTTGATTTTATTACCGGTAATTTGCTCGATTTTTGTTTCGAGATAACGATTTTTGAATAACGGTGAGGGTTTATAATTATCAAGAATATCATTATTAAATATTGCTTGTTTAGCATGCTCGCAAGATTGCTGGTTTATCATGCCATTTTCAAATAAATATGTTGTTCTAGCTTGTAAGCCTAAACTAAATAACGCATGATAACTTAAAAAATTGATGACCTCATCACGCAAAAAAGATATACACATAATGTTGCTATGCCTCTATTAAGCTCATAGTTAAATGAACGCTATAATGCTAATTATCTATTTAGCAAAAATATAATTATCACAAACGGTCATTTTTTGAAATAAATGTAAAGCACAATTGAAGCAATAACCCAACCCCATATAAGAATATCTAGCTGGCGATATTTCTTATATTTTTTGTCAAGAGATTGTAATAGTTCATCCAAAAATAAAATAAAACAGTTAAATGATTCAAATTGCAGTGTTAATTCTTGCTCTACGACTGACCAGTAGTAAACACAACCATTATCTTGAGGCCTTAATGAAAGCAGGTAACAATTCAAGTTTAGATCAGAAGCAAAAGGTAGCATATCTTGTAGCTGCGGAAAATCTCGCTTAAACTGCGCATAAATATTTTCTATTGTAAGGCCATATTTTATGCTAAAAAAATTAATCAAAAACTTGTCATCAACATAATTACTCATTTTACTATCAACTTGTATGAAAGTTCCTCCGTTAAATTGGCGGTAAAAGTTGATAAAATCATCGGGAATTTTATTCCCAACGAATTGACTAAATTCGTTGAGTTCTTCATCAGTTAATTGTTGTTGTGTTTCTTCGAGTTTCAATACCATTTGTTTTTTCTTTTCACCCAAACCGTATCAACTAAAAAGCATGACTTATTATTTTTTTATTTAATAGCTTCATCATGCACTTTTTATTATTTGAGTTATAAATTGATTTCGTCAATAGTTTGCATTACTCGTGCTGTAATTAGAGGCTTAAGTATTGTATTCATGGTTTCAATTTTTGCTAAGTTGGTATCATTCTGGTCATCTAAATAACCTTGCTCTCGTAGTGATGCGACTAATGTTGAAAAGACACCTTTGTCGAAGAATTCTGGAGCATTAATACCATGCAAAACAGATAACCGCTCAGCAATGAGTCGCGCCTCTTTTTCTAGTGTCGCACGGCTAATCGTTGGATCTTTTTGCAATAAAGAAAACGCAATGGCATAACGTTGCAATGTATCTTTAGATGATGACGCAATTAACTGTAAATCCGACATTTTTAAATAATTCAATGTTAATTTATCTGGTGAATAGCTGATGAGGTTTAATTCGGCATACGTTTTAATAATTTTATTCACATATTCAGTAAGTTGTTCTGCATTATGATAAACAAATAGTTCTGATTTGATTAAAGGAAAAATTAGTTTTACTTGTTCTAGCACTTCAGTAGATGAAATTCGATTATGTTTGAGTAAAATTCTCGCCACGATAGCAGGAATAATCAGCAAATGCTGAATATTATTTCGATAATAAGTCATTAAAACCGCTTGTTCGGAAGTCAGACCGACGATTTCGCCAGCTTCATCTGTTGTGATAACAAATTTCCCCATTTCTTTAGCATGTTCATACAATTCTTCTGGTGTTTGATCTGGAATAGTTATCAAATCTGAATAAGGAATACTTTTTAATAATTTTAACAAATGATCTATCTGTTCAACTAACCTAACTTTAGTTAGCGCTCGTTGATCTGCCGCTAATAATATTGAACAACATAAATTCATCGCGTTGATTGCCGCTGATGAATTAATATGCTCCATAATTTGCTTAGCAAGTAAGTTAGTTGTTGGTGTCAACCATTGTGGGCGTTGGGTGCCGGTTGGTTCGATAGCATCTCGCCATTCTGGTATATGTTGGTTTAAAAATTGGTTTAACGGTATCGGTTGACCAAAATTAACATAACCAAACCCCAATTTTTTTAGTTTTAAAAATGCTTTTATAGTACGCCATAAACTCTCTTTTTCTTTTTTTGCTCCTCGCAATTCATTGGCATAGGTAGCAACTTCTAGTACATGCTCATAACCAATATAAACGGGCACAACAGTAATTGGTCTTGCATCACCACGTAATAATGTTTGAATTGTCATCATTAACATGCCTGTTTTAGGATCAAGTAACCGACCGGTACGTGATCGCCCACCTTCAATAAAATATTCAACAGCATAACCGCGGATAAAAAGTTCAGCTAAATATTCTCGAAAAACCGAAGTATAGAGTTTATTACCTCTGAATGAGCGACGAATAAAAAATGCACCCAATCGCCTAAAAATAGGACCTGCGGGCCAAAAGTTCAAGTTAATGCCAGCTGCAATATGGGGCGGGACTAGCCCTTGTCGATAAAGCACATAAGATAATAACAAGTAGTCCATATGGCTACGGTGGCAAGGAGCATAGACAATTTCATGACCATTTTGCGCTAACTCACGAACAGGATCAGCATTTGTCACTTTTAACCCTTGATAAAGCCTATTCCACGCCCACGTGAGGACAAAATCTGTAATTCTTAGCATACGATAAGAAAAATTAGCCGCAATTTCATTTAAAATGGCTAATGCATTTTTTTGGGCTCTATCAAGACTCACATTTTTACTTTTGGCTTCTTCTTGTATGGCTTCAGAAAGTACTTGTTTCTTGAGTAAATTATTTAACATTGCTTGACGAACAGGAAGTTTAGGGCCAATTGAAGCCATGCGCTGTTTTGCAAAATGAATCCGTGCAACACGTGCCAATTTATGTGCTAAAACAGGAAGATCTTGCTGTTTATCCACATGAATATCTTTAAATGAAACCGTGCGAGAAAATCGCGTATAACAGTCTCTGCCTGACGTAATTATTTTAAAAAACTTACTGGTTGCGCCAAGCACTTGTAGTGATAGTTTTTTTTTCCCTTCAGTATCGGGACGACGCCCAAACATCACCGAAACAGGTAACATTTGGATATCAAGATCATGATTTTGTTGATGTGCCGAAATATAATCTCTTAAAATTTCAATCGCTTTGTTTTTTTGTTGATTAGAGGCAAAAATACCTGGCCCTTTATCGATATAGAGATAAGAAGGAATGTTTTTACCATTGATATCAATGCCAACTAATGGATCAGGTAAATGATATTGTAAACAAAGAGAACGAATTACCATCAAATCAATTTGAGAGTTGTAAGGTAACACATATAAAATTGGTCTGTCGGTATCAAGGTCTAATTCTGTTATTGGATCGGTAGGAATCGGTTTACTTTTAACAAAAAGTTTGACCAAGAT
The DNA here is from genome assembly GCF_001690525.1 of Gilliamella sp. App6-5. Lineage (GTDB taxonomy): Bacteria > Pseudomonadota > Gammaproteobacteria > Enterobacterales > Orbaceae > Gilliamella > Gilliamella apicola_H. Next base: position 10,859 of record NZ_LZGT01000034.1, read on the forward strand.
TTGGATAAGAAAAAAATAAACTTTAGTCCACCAAGAAAACATAAAAAAATAAACCTCATACTTTTGCGTTATTGATATACCTAACTAATTTTAATTATTTAACCCATCAACCAAACAAAAATAAAAGTTTTGCTTGTAAAGCTAGATAGTGTTTTTATGTATTAAAAAGAGCAATGAATTAAGTATATACTTGTTACCGTTTGATCGTTAACAAATTTGCACAATCTTTAGTCCATGTGATTTTAGGTAAATAAAAAACAGATTATAACGTTTTATTGCTATCAACGCCACGAATCTACTTGGCTTTTATCTTCAATATTGATCCTATAATATTGATTAGATTAATCCTTACCTACATAAACGTCTTTACAAAAAAGTGTTTATTTTTATAACACTCTTTTATTTTTTGTAAAAAAGATTATCTTATTAGGCACCCAAAATAACTTCCCTTTAATTGAACAAAAATAATGAAATTATATGGCCTTTCTGGCACCAAAATTAGCTGTGCATTTATATCTGCATGTATAAGTACTCCTTATAACACAACTCGTTTTATCAAAGATCTAATAGCCGGAATAACCGTTGGTATAATTGCTATACCGCTAGCAATGGCGCTAGCAATTGCTAGCGGCGTACCACCACAGTATGGTCTATACACCGCAATTATAGCGGGCTTTGTGATAGCCTTAACGGGCGGATCACGTTTTAGTGTTTCAGGTCCTACTGCTGCATTTGTGGTTATTTTATACCCTGTATCGTTACAATATGGGTTATCTGGATTACTCGTTGCAACATTACTGTCTGGCATATTTCTTGTATTAATGGGATTGATTCGACTAGGGCGATTAATCGAATACATTCCATTACCCGTGGTATTAGGTTTCACATCAGGTATTGCCATAACTATAGCAACCATGCAAATTAAAGATTTTTTTGGCTTGACGCTTGAGCATATGCCAGAGCGCTATATTGAAAAAGTTATTGAGTTAACGAAAACACTACCCACCATAAATATTGCTGACACTATAGTCGGAATAGTAACACTGATGGTGTTAATTGTATGGCCAAAACTTAAAGTCAAAATATCGGGTCACTTACCGGCACTGGTTGCTGGCATTACTGTCATGTTTATTTTTAATCAATTTGGTTATCAAATTGAAACCATCGGTTCACGATTTACCTATACGCTAGCCGATAATACAATAGGTCATGGCATACCCTCTGTATTACCAGAATTTATTTTACCTTGGCAGCATGCTGAATTTAATTGGGATTGGTCAACACTAACCGCCTTATTACCGATTTCGTTAACCATGGCAATGTTATGCGCCATTGAATCACTACTTTGTGCTGTCGTATTAGATGAAATGACGCATACCAAACATCACTCAAATAGCGAACTGATTGGCCAAGGGTTAGGAAATATTATTGCGCCCTTTTTTGGTGGCATTTCAGCAACAGCAGCTATCGCGCGGTCGGCGGCAAATGTCAAAGCAGGAGCGACTTCACCGATTGCTGCCGTTTTGCATTCACTCGTTGTGTTACTTGCACTAATTTGCTTTGCACCCGCATTATCATTTATCCCACTTTCTGCTATGGCAGCATTGTTACTTATCGTGGCATGGAATATGAGTGCGGTTCAACGCGTCATTTATATTATTAAATGTGCGCCAAAAGATGATATTTTAATTATGTTTATTTGCATGTCGCTCACAGTACTATTTGATATGGTGATTGCAATTACACTTGGGATTGTACTGGCATCAATTCTATTTATGCGTCGTATTGCTCGAATGACTCGCTTAGTTGAGCTAAATCGCAGTGACGATAAAACTTTAGTGTTACGTATTAATGGGCCACTGTTTTTTGCTGCTGCTGAACGCACATTTTTAGAGATATATCAAAAGATTAATGGATATGAACACATAGTACTACAATGGGATGCGGTACCTATTCTTGATGCTGGTGGACTCAATGCTTTAATACATTTTATCGATGAATTACCTGAACATGTTGATCTATCAATTTGTGAATTACAATTTCAACCATTAAAAACATTAGCTCGCGCAAAAATTGTTCCTATTTCTAACAAACTCATGTTCTATTCAACGTTAGATGAAGCACTGAAAGATAAAAGCTAATCCACAATTTAGCTTTATTATATTGACTAATTTATATGCGCAGTGAAAGTTTGCATAAAAACGCATTACTGTGCAATAAATTGTACCTTCATGACCTTTCTTTTCATTTACTAATCGCTGTTACCAGACTAAGGTCTTTGCAGTGGTTTGCATTTGAAATCCAAAATTAACTCACAAAAATAGGTAAATAACATGATATCTAACGAAAACAAGTTCCACGCTCTTAAAGAAAAATCAAGCTGGTTTATTTTAGTCGGTATTATTTTAATTGTATTAGGGTGCTTAGCATTAGGTTATCAGTTCATTGCAACCGTTTTTTCTATTTATTTCATTGGTGCATTAATTCTCATTGCAGGTATTGCCCAAGCACTACATTCTTTTAGCATTAAAAGCTTTGGTCAATCAGCCTTATGGGCAGTAATGGGAATTTTATATATTTTTATTGGGTTAATGTCATTTTTCCAACCCATTGCTGTTTCATCTGCCTTAACATTAGTGATGTCGTTCTTGTTAATTATGAGCGGCTTTACCCAAATATTTGCTGCTATAAATAACCGCAATTTACCTCGTTGGGGATGGGTTTTAACCTCTGGGATTATTACATTAATTTTAGGATTTATGATTATTGCAAGTTGGCCGTATGACAGTCTTTGGATATTAGGTATGTTTTTAGGTATTGATCTTATTTTCCAAGGTTGGGCATATGTGGCAATTGGGTTTGCTCTAAAAACAGTGAATTTTAAATAAGTTGTTTCTTGCTCACAATTTAGTTGTTATCAGTGGTAATTACTTAGTAATTACCACATTAATTGTGAGCAACAACTAATTACCATAATGAACGACAAGCAAAAAATAGCTTACCCAATTTAAGTGTAGAAAAACACCGAGTCATTTACGCTTCATGATTAAAATAATCTACTAAAAACGCATAAGGCATCTTACCAAAAAGCGCTTTATGCGTTTTGAAATATTATATTTATTAATCAATTGTTTAACCATTAATTTCCTATCTTTGGAACCACTAAATATTTACGGATGATAGCATACCACCATTAAGGGACGTATTATGCTTTATGCTTTCCCGCCGTCGCTTGAGCGAATTTTTCATTTATATCGGGATTATTCCCTATTTTATTGGTGCAAAATTAGAGTATTTTTTTGTAAAAAATATTCAGGATTCTATACCGTTTCAGCATAAAATCATTTTAAATTTAATTAGTTAAAAAATATAACTAATAAAGCATAACGTTGCTTAAATCCCTTATTCAACAAAGGCACTAAGCCGCTATCAGTTACTAGTTTAAATAACAGAAATTATTCATATTAAACAATATTTATTTAACCATTTTTTAAAAAAAGGTTAAATTTCACACTAAAACAGTGTACAATTTTTAGCTCAGCTGTCTGTTATTTGAACTTAATGATGAAAATATCAGTGTTAAATAAAAAAATAACTAAAAATAACACAGATTGATTTTTATAAAATGGATATAAGGAGGAAAAACATGTCAAATGAACTTAATCGTCTTCTGAGCCAGCTCGGTGACGGGTTTAGCGATTTAATGGCGGGCTTAGGGGGCGTTAGCCATAATCGTTATACCTTAACGGTTGACGGGCTGGGCGCGCCGATTTCGGTTTTACATGTTGAGGGTAATGAGTCGTTAAACCAGCCTTGGCGTTATGTAATCTCCTTTACCAGTACTGATAAAACCTTATCGCCAGATTCCTTTCTTAATCAAAAATCGACCTTCTCCTTTAATCCGGTTATCAATAAACCATTAACTTCCGCTATCCGCTCATTAAGTGACTTGCCCACGTTGACGAATAAACGCACCTTGCATGGGGTGATTACTGAGTTTAGTCAGTTATCCGTCAATAAAGAGGAAGCCCATTATCAAGTGGTGTTATCCTCGTGCTTAGCACGGTTGGCTATTGGGCAACATAATGCCATATTTCAAAATCAAAGTGTGGTGAGTGTGGTTGAAGAAGTGCTGCGCAGTCATGGTTTGACGGGGATTGATTACCGTTTAGAGTTAAAAGATAGCTATCCTGAGCGGGAGTTTATCACGCAGTGGCAAGAAAGTGACCTTGAATTTATTCAACGCTTATTGGCTGATGTGGGTATCTGGTTTCGCTTTGAAACCCACGCCGAACATCATTGTGATGTGATGGTGTTAAGTGATTATGAACAAGGTTATGCGCAGGTGGCTAATATTGACTATAAACAACCCAGTGGCATGGCAGATAGTGGCGTTGAAAGTGTGTGGGATATCAGCCTGCATAGTGAAGTGGTGGTCTCCTCAGTCAAGGTACAAGACTATAACTACCGTGATGCCCTAGCCGATTTACAGGGCGAAATAAACACCCAACCCAAAGACCTTACCACCTATGGCAGCGACTATCGCTATGCCGAGCACTATAAAGGCTTAGAGAGTAACGGACAAAAAAAACCGCAAGATAGTGGCGATAATAACGATGATGATGATAACAATATTAATAATGATAATCGTGATAACGGCAATAATCCTAATGAGAATAACAGGCATGACGATAATCAGATTGAAAGCGGTCAGTGGTATGCCCGTATTCGCCATGAACAGGCGATTAGCCAGCAAATTATCCTCAAAGGCAAGAGTAACCACTATAACCTTGCTCCCGGCCAATGGATTAACCTCAACGGCAGCCCGCTGGCAGATATCAATGACGGTATCATCATTTTAACGGTACAAGGGCAGGGTAACCGCACTGATGCTTATGAACTCACCTTTACCGCTATTCCCTATCAAGCCTTAAAACCCTATCGCCCAGCGCCTATACGCTGGCCACAAGTCAGTGGCACTTTACCTGCCCGTGTCACCAGTCCCAATCATGACACCTATGGCTATATTGACCCGCAAGGGCGCTATCGGGTTAAATTTAACTTTGATTTAAAAGAGTGGAAAAAGGGCACGGAAAGCTTATGGGTACGCTTAGCTAAACCGTATGCGGGTAACACCTATGGCTTTCACTTCCCGTTAATTGATGGCACTGAAGTAGCCATCGCCTTTATGCAGGGCAATCCTGACCGGCCGTATATTGCCCATGCGATGCATGACAGTGCTCACCCCGACCTTGTTACCACCATTAACAAACACCGCAATGTGATTCGCACGCCGGCTAATAACAAACTGCGCATGGATGATAAACGTGGGCAAGAGCATATCAAACTGGCCACCGAATACGGCAAAACTCAACTTAATATTGGTCACTTAGTTAACGAAAAAAAACAACCTCGCGGTGAAGGCTTTGAACTGCGCACCGACGAATGGGGGGCGATTGCTGCCAATAGAGGCTTATACTTAACCACGCAAACCGAGCCCAAAGCGCAAGGTAAACAGCTCGATATGCAAGCGGCAATAAGCCAACTTGAAAATGCCCTCTCCATTGCCAAAGCGCTACAAAATGCCGCCACCCAATCCGCGGCGCACAGCGCCGATACCGACAGCCAAGAACAACTTAAAGCCAACTTAACTCAGCTAACCCAAAGTGGCATTTTAGGCTACGCTCAAGAAGGCATCGCCCTAACCAGCCCTGAAAATATTCAACTGACAACAGCGAGCAACCTCACCTTAACCAGCGAAAATCAAACCGATATCAACGCTTTAAACAACGTCACCGTATCATCGGCTGAAGCGATAGGGCTATTTGCCCATAAATCAGGTATGAAACTGTTTGCCAACCAAGGTGATATTGAAGTGCAAGCCCAAAATGCCAATCTCAATATGGCGGCCAAGCAAGATATCAAAGTGGATAGCGTGGATGGTGAGGTAACTATCACAGCGAGCGATGAACTAACGCTTATTTGTGGTGGTTCGTACATCAAAATCAGCAGTGAAGGCATTGAACTGGGTACACAGGATAATATCTATCTTAAATGTAATGTGTTCCAGAAGATGGGGCCGGCAAATATGGATGTCGATGCTTTATTACCTGCTGGTTGTGAATCGGCGATACAAGAAGCGGATAAACTACAAAAAGCAAATGTAAAACTTGGATAAGTTATGGATAAAATGAATAAATCAATACAAAAGCAAGATATTGAGACTGTTTTTCAACAGATTATTGCGCTGTCATTAAAAAATGATACAAATTTTTACCTTATCTATCAATCACATGACCAAAAGACCCGTTTAACCGATTTGATTGCAGAAAAAAAATTAACGTTATTTCGATATATCAGCTACCAAATCAAACACACACCGGGACTGATTGAACTTGATTTAAAAAATGAAGCAGATCAAACCATTTTAAAACAAAGTATTCAAGAATTTTATTCAGCCCTCGATCCTAAAACAGTGTTACTTGCAAAACCACGTTCTGTATATGGCTGGATTTATTCCTCATTTAATGCTGAAGTATTAGCACAAGAGTTAGGAAAAGTTGCCATTCAACCCTCAAGTGACGGTAAACAATTATTGCGTTATTTTGACCCATCGGTGTTACCGCCACTATTAAATATTTTCATTTTTGTGCAAAAAAAAATATTACTTAATCCGATTCATTCATGGTTATATCTTAACAGTGACGGCCATTTAATTATTGAAAAAAATCATAGAGATGAACGTAAAAATCTTATTGGTAATTTGGGGATAATCAAGCAACAATGGCAACAAATAAACTGGATCGAAAGCCGTAATCAAACGCTTGCTCGTTATCATTTTTTTCACCCAGAATATAGCTTACCTGAAAGTGTAGCTGATGGCATTATTATGCAATCTTTTCAAAATGCTACCCTCAAAGGATACCATGATAAACGAGATCTAGCCGAATATGCTTATCGCAGTTTAGTTATACATCCCGAATTTATTGAACATCCAATTGTTATTGGAGCAATAAATCAACATCGACACCAATCACTAATAAAACAATTACAAACTATAACCCCAGCACAATGGGATATGGTAGCGGATGAATGTATCATTAATACAAAGGAAATAAATAATGGGTTTATGTGAAAAATGCCAATCTAAAGGTCTACCAATTTATCCCGTTCGTTATGCTGTTGCACCTAAATATATCAAGGCAGATTTACCCTCATGGGCAAAAAACGATATGCTGCCTATTTTAAAAGGAGATAGCAAATATGTGCTAAGAACCATGCGAGCAGGCTATCTTTATGTGTTATGTCAGTATGAAGATAACATGACAGATTTAGATATCTCCATTTATAAGGTCGATGAACAAGGTGGATTTTGGCAACAAGATATTAGCAAAGAGCAAGATCTATTAAGATTTGACGATACCCTAATTGAAGAAAACCTTTCTATACCTTTCAATGATATACAAACGACCTGCGGCAATAGTGCCCATTTATCAAGCAATATCGCCTTTATTACACTGTCAAACCCCGAAAAATGTGAAAAAGCTTGGCTTGCCTTTAGCGAACATAAATGGAGAGCTAAGACTTTAAAAAAATACCTTAATGATGAAGATAAACGTAACTTGCGAATGCAACTTATCAAACCAAAGCAATGGTTAAATTCGCAAACTAACGGAATTGGCATAACTACCGCTAATCAGGAAGCTATCGCCTCAACCTTGGATATCCAAAACCTTGATGATTTTAAAGAAAGAATCACAACATCCTTACCAAAATTTAAAAGCATCAACTACTTATTTTGCTTTCCTTATTTGTATGATAATAAACCATTAGACAAAAGTACGCTTTCGCAAAGTGCTATACTTAGCCAACCATTTATATATGATAAACAGCTATTCAAAAAACGAAGCACATTAGCACCTTGGCAATCATTAACCAAGCCAGTTTATGACCAAATCACCCCAAAAGAGCCGTATTCAGTCTATCTACATAAAAAAATGATGTCAGCCGAACGTAACAGCACAGATTGCTCACCAATGATGGTTGTATTAAACGACAGTATTGGTATTGCTGCTGAGTTAAGTCATTGGGGTAACAGTGCATTAAACTCGTTTAGAAAAATAATGATAGAAAGACAGCGTGAAAATGCCACTTGTAGTGGTATTGCAATGCTTGAAGAAGCAATAAAAAACAGTGACATTGCAAACAGTGAAGAAGATTTTAAAAAACATATAAAAAACACCAATAGAAAATACCTTGCTGATGCACAATATTTTAATCAAAAAGTAATACCTTATGATAGTGGTATATTCGGAACTGATACAACCCGAATGATTCCATGGAGCGAAGAACAAAAAGCCCAAGGCCAACGTGTTATTAATATTGTGAGTGAATCTAAAAACTATAATTTTGTTTCCCAATACGTTAATCCATATTTAACCGATATAGAACAAGCGGTAGAAAGTACAAAATATAGAGCCGCAATATTAGTCCAATTTGTACAAGAAAACTATCTGATTGAAGAAGTGGGTGAAAAAAGGCACGCACAAGTTTTTGAAAAAGCATTTAAATTAAATAAACAAGCAGAGATGGTAGACATTAAACGCTTAGATATTAAATTAGCGGCAATGAGAATCGAATTTGAAGCTAAAGCTCAGGCGTATAAAGCAGTATGGCATGAAAAAAATAAAACCGAACAGTCGGCCGAAAAGCGTTGGCGTAAATATGAAAATCATTTAAACGACGATTATAAACGCTATAAAGAAAAATATGCCGCTTTTTTGCAAGAAGCTGAAAACTATATTGCAGGATTATTAAATGATTTAATTTTATGGGTAGATTGCAGCAAGCAAAAAGAAAGGCATCCAATTTCATTATCGGCCGATGATTTTGCACAAGATGATGATAATTATTTGGCGTTTGCCAACGATATTTTAATGACCTTAGGCATGCAAGCCCAAAGTAGCAAAGTTACCCAGTTATTCACTCAGTTAATTGAGGACAAAAACTTAGAGGGTCATAATATTATTTGGTCGGCTGTGTTTGCTAATCGAAAATTAGATAAAGAAAAACAAAAAAAATGTGTCAACTTTTTATTATCATTAAATAAAACAATCCAATTAAAACCGCAATCTTATGGCGAATTCTTAGATAAATTAGAAACAGTATTAGAATTTTATCAAGCCGAATCAGCTGAAAGCAATGCTATGATAGGCATCGCTAATAGCATTGCCAACATTAGTAACTCACTTTTTGACCCACAAGATGAACATAAAGCATTAGATGTTGTTAAAGAGTTCTTTACTTTATTTGAAAGCGAACGAAACTCGTTAATTGATGGTGATTCGATAGATAACCAAGTCACAGCCGCCTATTTGCGCCCAATTAAAGAGGGAAGCTGTGCTGCACTTATCGCTTTATTAAAATATATGCAAAAAATGGGCGGTGATTTATCATCAGAATTTGCCGAAGCTTTTTTAGTAGCCATATCGCCAACAAGGCTATCTAAAACTGCGCTAAAAAAGAGAATGGCGTCATACCATAAATGGGTCGACAATTTAACAAGTGCCTTGTATTCTGATATCAAAAATGTCGGCGAAAAGCTGGCAAACGCCTCACAAAAAGCCACCAACCTGATTAAAAAACATATCACCAATGAAAAGGTGGGAGCAAGCTTTACCGCGGCAATATTGGGGGTGCATATCATGAAGATCTATTATATAGTGACCGATAACTCATTAAAAACCCAAGCCCAACAAAACCAAGCCGATTACCAGTTAACTATGGCGGTATCGGCATCGATGGCAGCAAGCTTTCGACTAGTTACCGTATATGCCAACAAAGGACAAATCAATGCCAAATTAATTTCTAATATGAACTTTTTAGGCAACTTTTTTGGGGTGATAGCGGGGTTAATTGATATTGGTTTAAATTGGAATGAGGACACTTCAGAGAAAGATCAGACTCAAAAAACATTATATTATGCATCTCTATTTACCTTGATTGTATCCACCACCGATTTATTTTTACAAATGGGTAAAACCAGTTTAATTACAATAATGGAACGCGGAATTAAATCATTGGCTACTCTATTAACAAAAAGAATTATAACTAATAGGATGATCTTCTTTACAGGAAGAGCTCTGATATCAATTATAGCACTGGCATTAAATCCATGGGTTAGTCTGGGGATCTTTTTATTTCAACTATACTTCGAATTAACTAAAGACGATGATATCGAAGAGTGGTTAAAACGGTGCCGTTTTGGTAGCGCGCAAAATGGGGGCGATAGTAAATACTCTTCTCGCTATACATCGTCTAAGGAAGAAATTGCGGCACTGCAAGCGATCTTTAAAAAATATGAAGATGAGTTAGCCGAATATTACGCCGAACAAGAACAAAAACGTATCAAAGAAAATATGCCCGTATTCTCATCGAGTGATTGGCAAATTATTTATAATTGGCCTATCCCTCAATAATTATATAAGGAATTCGATTATGCCTTACGCAAAATATGATGGTAACGACCCTATCTATAAAGATAAAGAGCAGCTATTAAAAAAAACCGGTATTAGTATTACCGATCCGATCCTGCCACCCCAAAATTTGGTTAAATTAACCGGCACCCTATCCGAATTTAAAGGTCTATTTTGCTATGCACAGCTGGGTGATGGCGCTTATTTAAGTGACGAGCAAAAACAAAAACAGCAAAATCAGCTTAGAAAGGGCGCACTACTTGCCACCTTAAATGGTAATAGTATTGCCGCGCTGGCTGGCTTAGGCCATGCCAATGGTAATGACCGTAGTAATCTATTTGCGGCACAATATATCACTGCCAAATTGAATGACACCATCACGTTAAAAGGTTGGCTCGGTTTTTATAAATTTAATGATGGCGATCAAGTCGAGGTGGTCGCCGAAAAACACGCTGACCATTACGAAGTGTACGCCATGCTCAAACCCAGTGAACAAATTATCTCGCTGATCCCTTTATGTTTTGCCGGGCGTAATCAAGCCTTCAAACAATATCGTCTACCTATGTTTTTCTTTTATGTTATTTGCGTGCTATTAATGAACTACTTTTTTTTCGATTTTTCGTTGGAAAATTTGACCATTGGTTTTGGTACATTAGGGGTAATATTAGGGGCAGCTTTTTTTAGGGTTTACAAAAATTCGCTTGCCACGCATGTCACGCTGGCGGAGCGCATTTTTACGCTATTGGGCTGGCAAGAAGTTACTAACATTAATTTAGCCAAAATAAGTATGCAATATGTTGCTAAATTAATTAAGCAAGGAAAATACTCAACTAAATATAATAATAGTACGGATCTATATACAAGACCACCTAAAACTGGAGAAGCATGGAACTTTTATTATTACGATCTAGATGTGTTATGCAAAAAAGGCAAGACACCCTTACGAGTTAATAATAAAAACAGAAAAAAATAAAATAATACGTTAGAGAATATTATTATGCCTTACGCAAAATATGATGGTAACGACCCTATCTATAACGACAAAGAGCAGCTATTAAAAAAAACCGGTATTAGTATTACCGAGCCAATCCTACCGCCCAAAAACTTGGTTAAATTAACCGGTACCCTATCCGAATTTAAAGGTCTATTTTGCTATGCGCCACTTGCTGATGGCGCTTATTTAAGTGACGAGCAAAAACAAAAACAGCAAAATCAGCTTAGAAAGGGCGCACTACTTGCCACCTTAAATGGTAATAGTATTGCCGCATTAGCCGGCTTAGGCCATGCCAATGGTAATGACCGTAGTAATTATGTGCAAGCACAATATATTAGCGCCAAATTAAATGACACCATCACGTTAAAAGGTTGGATCGGTTTTTATAAATTTAATGATGGCGATCAAGTCGAGGTAGTAGCCGAAAAACACGCTGACCATTACGAAGTGTACGCCATGCTCAAACCTAGCGAACAAATTATCTCGCTCATTCCGCCATGTCTAGGAGGAAGAAAGCAGGCCTTTAAGCACTTTTATATACCTTATTTTATCTTTTATGTTATTTGTGTGCTATTAATGAACTACTTTTTTCTCGATTTTTCGTTGGAAAATCTGACCATTGGTTTTAGTACATTAGGGGTAATATTAGGGGCAGCTTTTTTTATGGTTTATAAAAATTCAATCGTGACATACATTACCCTTGCCGAGCGAATTTTTACAGTATTGGATTGGCAAAATGTCACCAATATCAATTTAGTCAAAATAAGTAAACGATATATAGTTAAATTAATTGGACAAGGTAAATATTCAACTAAATATAGCATCACGGATCAATTTATTAAGCCGCCTGAACCCGGTGCAGGTTGGGGATTTTTTTATTACGATCCAGAGGTATTATGCAAAAAAGGCAAGACACCCTTACGGGTTAAAAATAAAAAAAGAAAATAAGTTCATAAGGAATTCGATTATGCCTTACGCAAAATATGATGGCAAAGATCCCATCTATAAAGACAAAGAGCAGCTATTAAAAAAAACCGGCATCAGTATTACCGATCCAATCCTACCGCCCAAAAATTTGGTTAAATTAACCGGCACCTTATCTGAATTTAAAGGTCTATTTTGCTATGCGCCACTTGCTGATGGCGCTTATTTAAGTGACGAGCAAAAGCAAAAACACAACAACCAGCTTAGAAAGGGCGCACTACTTGCCACCTTAAACGGTAATAGCATTGCTGCGCTGGCTGGCTTAGGCCATGCCAATGGTAATGACCGTAGTAATTTGTTCTCCGCACAATATATCACCGCCAAATTAAACGGCACCATCACGTTAAAAGGTTGGCTCGGTTTTTATAAATTTAACGATGGCGATCAAGTCGAGGTGGTCGCCGAAAAGCACGCTGACCATTACGAAGTGTACGCCATGCTCAAACCCAGTGAACAAATTATCTCGCTGATCCCTTTATGCTTTGCAGGGCGTAAGCAAGTTTTAAAAATTTATCATATAACTTTTTTTATATTTTATATTGTTTGCACTCTACTTATGAACTACTTTTTTCTCGATTTTAGTTTAGAAAATCTGACTATTGGTTTTGGCTCATTAGGGGTAATATTGGGAATAGCTTGCTCGAAAGTAAATAAAAATTCAATTGCGACACATATCAAACTTGCTGAGCGAATTTTTAAGCTGTTGGGTTGGAAAAATGTGACCAATATCAATTTAACAAAAATAAGTAAGCAATATATTGTTAAATTAATTGCGCAAGGGAAATATGTAGAAAAGTATAATAATAAGACTGATCAATATATTAGACCGCCTAAATCAGGTGATGGCTGGTTCTTTTTTTATTACGATCCAGAGGTATTATGCAAAAAAGGCAAAACACCCTTACGAGTTAATAATAAAAACAGAAACAAATAATACGTTAGAGAATATTATTATGCCTTACGCAAAATATGATGGCAAAGATCCCATCTATAAAGATAAAGAGCAGCTATTAAAAAAAACTGGTATTAGTATTACCGATCCAATCCTACCGCCCAAAAACTTGGTTAAATTAACCGGTACCCTATCCGAATTTAAAGGTCTATTTTGCTATGCGCCACTTGCTGATGGCGCTTATTTAAGTGACGAGCAAAAACAAAAACAGCAAAATCAGCTTAGAAAGGGCGCACTACTTGCCACCTTAAATGGTAATAGTATTGCCGCGCTGGCTGGCTTAGGGCATGCAAATGGTAATGACCGTAGTGATGAGGTAGATGCCCAGTATATTACTGCCAAATTAAATGACACCATCACGTTAAAAGGTTGGCTCGGTTTTTATAAATTTAATGATGGCGATCAAGTCGAGGTGGTCGCCGAAAAACACGCTGACCATTACGAAGTTTACGCCATGCTCAAACCCAGTGAACAAATTATTTCTCTTGTCCCTTTATGTTTTGCGGGGCGTAATCAAGCTTTAAAAGACTATTTTTTCCCTATGTTTATCTTTTATGTTACTTGTGTACTATTAATGAACTACTTTTTTTTCGATTTTAGTTTAGAAAATCTGACTATTGGTTTTAGTACATTAGGGGTAATATTCGGGGCTGCTTGCTTAATGGTAAATAAAAATTCAATTGCAACACATATCAAACTTGCTGAGCGCATTTTTACCGTGTTGGGCTGGAAAGATGTCAAAAATATCAATTTAGTTAAAATAAGTAAGCAGTATATAGCTAAATTAATTGCGCAAGGGAAATATGTAGAAAAATATAACAATAAGACTGATCAGTATATTAGACCGCCCAAATCTGGCGAAGGCTGGTTCTTTTTTTATTACGATCCTGAGGTGTTATGCAAAAAAGGCAAGCCACCCCTACGAGTTAAAAATAAAAAAAGAAAATAATTTCATAAGGAATTCGATTATGCCTTACGCAAAATATGATGGTAACGATCCCATCTATAAAGACAAAGAGCAGCTATTAAAAAAAACCGGTATTAGTATTACCGATCCGATCCTGCCACCCCAAAATTTGGTTAAACTAACCGGCACCCTATCCGAATTTAAAGGTCTATTTTGCTATGCACCACTTGGTGATGGGGCTTATTTAAGTGACGAGCAAAAACAAAAACACAACAATCAACTTAGAAAGGGCGCACTACTTGCCACCTTAAACGGTAATAGCATTGCTGCGCTGGCCGGCTTAGGCCATGCCAATGGTAATGACCGTAGTAATCTATTTTCTGCACAATATATCACTGCCAAATTGAATGACACCATCACATTAAAAGGTTGGATCGGTTTTTATAAATTTAATGATGGCGATCAAGTCGAAGTGGTCGCCGAAAAGCACGATGACCATTACGAAGTGTACGCCATGCTCAAACCCTGTGAACAAATTATCTCGCTGATCCCTTTATGTTTTGCCGGGCGTAATCAGGCCTTAAAATACTATCATTTACCCATGTTTATTTTTTATGTTATTTGCGTGCTATTAATGAACTACTTTTTTCTCGATTTTTCGTTGGAAAATCTGACCATTGGTTTCGGTACATTAGGGGTAATCTTCGGGCTAGCTATTTTTAATGTATATAAAAATTCAATTGCGACTCATATCACGCTGGCGGAGCGCATTTTTACCGTGTTGGGCTGGCAAGATGTCAAAAATATCAATTTAGTTAAAATAAGTAAGCAATATATTGCTAAATTAATTTCTCAAGGGAAATATTCAATAGATTGGAACAATAATATTGACCGTTTTATTAGACCATTTAAAGCGGGAGATGGATGGGGTTTTTATTATTATGATCTGGATATTTTATACAAAAAAGGCAAGCTGCCCTTATGAGTTAAAAATAAAAAAAGAGAATAATTATATAAGGAATTCGATTATGCCTTACGCAAAATATGATGGCAAAGATCCCATCTATAAAGATAAAGAGCAGCTATTAAAAAAAACCGGTATTAGTATTACCGATCCAATCCTACCGCCCAAAAACTTGGTTAAATTAACCGGTACCCTATCCGAATTTAAAGGTCTATTTTGCTATGCGCCACTTGCTGATGGCGCTTATTTAAGTGACGAGCAAAAACAAAAACAGCAAAATCAGCTTAGAAAGGGCGCACTACTTGCCACCTTAAATGGTAATAGTATTGCCGCATTAGCCGGCTTAGGCCATGCCAATGGTAATGACCGTAGTGATGAGGTAGATGCCCAGTATATTACTGCCAAATTAAATGACACCATCACGTTAAAAGGCTGGATCGGTTTTTATAAATTTAACGATGGTGATCAGGTCGAGGTGGTTGCCGAAAAGCATGAAGACCATTACGAAGTGTATGCCATGCTCAAACCTAGCGAACAAATTATCTCGCTCATTCCGCCATGTCTAGGAGGAAGAAAGCAAGCCTTTAAGCACTTTTATATACCTTATTTTATCTTTTATGTTATTTGTGTGCTATTAATGAACTACTTTTTTTTCGATTTTTCGTTGGAAAATCTGATCATTGGTTTTAGTACATTAGGAGTAATGTTAGGGGCAGCTTTTTTTATGGTTTACAAAAATTCGCTTGCCACGCATGTCACGCTTGCTGAGCGCATTTTTACCGTATTGGGTTGGCAAGATGTTACCAACATTAATTTAGGCAAAATAAGTAAGCAATATATTGCTAAATTAATTGCCCAAGGAAAATATGCAAAAGAATATAATAATAAAACAGATCCACATATTAGACCGCCTAAATCAGGGGATGGCTGGTTCTTTTTTTATTACGATCCTGAGGTATTATGCAAAAAAGGCAAGCCACCCTTACGGGTTAAAAATAAAAAAAGAAAATAAGTTCATAAGGAATTCGATTATGCCTTACGCAAAATATGATGGCAAAGATCCCATCTATAAAGACAAAGAGCAGCTATTAAAAAAAACCGGTATCAGTATTACCGATCCAATCCTACCACCCAAAAATTTGGTTAAATTAACCGGCACCCTATCCGAATTTAAAGGTCTATTTTGCTATGCACCACTTAATGATGGCGCTTATTTAAGTGATGAACAAAAACAAAAACAGCAAAATCAGCTTAGAAAGGGCGCACTACTTGCCACTTTAAATGGTAATAGCATTGCTGCGCTGGCTGGCTTAGGCCATGCCAATGGTAATGACCGTAGTAATCTATTTGCGGCACAATATATCACTGCCAAATTGAATGACACCATCACGTTAAAAGGTTGGCTCGGTTTTTATAAATTTAATGATGGCGATCAAGTCGAGGTGGTCGCCGAAAAACACGCTGACCATTACGAAGTGTATGCCATGCTCAAACCCAGTGAACAAATTATATCACTTGTCCCTTTGTGTTTTGCCGGGCGTAATCAAGCATTCAAAATTTATCGTTTGCCTATGTTTCTCTTTTATGTTACTTGCGTGCTATTAATGAACTACTTTTTTCTCGATTTTAGTTTAGAAAATTTGGTCATTGGTTTTGGTTCATTAGGGGTAATATTTGGTGCAGCTAATTTCATGGTTTATAAAAATTCGCTTGCCTCGCATGTCACGCTTGCCGAGCGCATTTTTACTGTGTTAGGCTGGAAAGATGTTACTAACATTAATTTAGCAAAAATAAGTAAGCAATATGTTGCTAAATTAATTATCCAAGAAAAATATGTAGAAAAGTATAATAATAAAACTGATCAATATATTAGACCGCCAAAATCAGGTGATGGCTGGTTCTTTTTTTATTACGATCCTGAGGTATTATGCAAAAAAGGCAAGCCACCCTTACGGGTTAAAAATAAAAAAAGAAAATAAGTTCATAAGGAATTCGATTATGCCTTACGCAAAATATGATGGCAAAGATCCCATCTATAAAGACAAAGAGCAGCTATTAAAAAAAACCGGTATCAGTATTACCGATCCAATCCTACCACCCAAAAATTTGGTTAAATTAACCGGCACCCTATCCGAATTTAAAGGTCTATTTTGCTATGCACCACTTAATGATGGCGCTTATTTAAGTGATGAACAAAAACAAAAACAGCAAAATCAGCTTAGAAAGGGCGCACTACTTGCCACTTTAAATGGTAATAGCATTGCTGCGCTGGCTGGCTTAGGCCATGCCAATGGTAATGACCGTAGTAATCTATTTGCGGCACAATATATCACTGCCAAATTGAATGACACCATCACGTTAAAAGGTTGGCTCGGTTTTTATAAATTTAATGATGGCGATCAAGTCGAGGTGGTCGCCGAAAAACACGCTGACCATTACGAAGTGTATGCCATGCTCAAACCCAGTGAACAAATTATATCACTTGTCCCTTTGTGTTTTGCCGGGCGTAA
>NZ_LZGT01000035.1 GCF_001690525.1 Gilliamella sp. App6-5
GATTATAAGTGTTTTTGCCTACGCCCACGGACTGTGCAACGGGAAAGCCAGTTTTATAAGGGTGAAAGGAGAACACATTAACTAAGTTAGTACCACCCATATCCGAGCCAGTCTCGCCAAAATTAGCGGGCATAATATGTTCCCATTTAAACACCGCAATGCCACCACAATATTTAGGGCGTTGTACATACACTTGCCGTGTTACCCGATTAAACCGTACCCGAATATGGCGAAGCGTGAATAACTCTAAGCGACAGATATAACGGAAGTAGCGGATGCATAAATAAGCAGAGACTAAAAAAATGATTGCAAAAAATACCATTGCAAATATTCCGGAACCAATTTTATAATTATCCCATTCATTATTGTATAATTTTAAAGCCACTTTAAGTGCGAAATAACCTCCTGATGCTGTAATAAAAAATATAGCTAAACTAATCCAAGTAATAATCCCCCGAAAATTTTCAAGCATACCTCCTCGTATCTCTAAATAGCGATCGTTATAGGCATAATAAGGTCCTATCGGGCGTGGATTATGACTGACCGACTCTGTGGTATAATCTTTGGCGACTTCGCTTAACTTCATTGAGTTATCAGAATAATCTTTTTTCAATTTTTTACGTGTTGCGGTTTTAATAGCACTACTTAACCAAAATAAATATTCACCAATATACATTAAAATGTCCCCTGAATTGCTTGATGAAACTCACTTAGCTCCTCGGTTAAGTCATCAAATTGATCACGTTTGGCATCTTTACTAAAGCAGCCACAATCTAACCTTACCAATTAATCCTCTGAATTCTCTTTTATGGGCTTTTCTGCTTGTTTTGTTGCTTTTGTTTTTCTTTTTCGGCTGGCTTTTTTCTTGGGTCTTTTAAATTGACCATAGTCGATAAGTTCGCCCGTTTCGTCATCAATTACGCCCCACTCTTGGCTATTATCTAAAATCGCCTTTTGTACCTCGGGTGGGTAATCCGATAGGGTGGTTTCTTTTGGTAAAGGTTTACCGGGTATACCCGCTTGCCTGATCACTTTTGGCCAACGAGGTTGCCAGCATAGGCATTCCGAAATAAAGTAACCCATAGTATAAAATGGCAATAAGATTAAAAAGACGGGGATTAACATTAAAATCATGATCACACTGGGGTTATTTTTTGCCAGATGGATCATGGGGCTAATATGTCCCTCAACACCGTGAAAGGGCATGGGTAAGTGGGTACTTAGGCGTGGTTTAGGCAGGTTTTTCGGACCGTCTTCCATATAACGGCGGATAAATTCCCACTCGTCTTTATAATCTTGAGGATTATAAGTGTTTTTGCCTACGCCCACGGACTGTGCAACGGGAAAGCCAGTTTTATAAGGGTGAAAAGTAAACAAGTTAACCACATTAGTACCGCCCATATCCGAGCCAGTCTCGCCAAAATTAGCGGGCATAATATGTTCCCATTTAAACACCGCAATGCCGCCACAATATTTAGGGCGTTGTACATACACTTGCCGTGTTACCCGATTAAACCGTACCCGGATATGGCGAAGCGTGAATAATTCCAAGCGACAGACATAGCGGAAGTAACGGATGCATAAGTAAGTAGAAACTAAAAATATAATTAAAAAAAATATTATTGCAAATATACCCGAGGCAACATTACCACGCTCATGATGATATAATTTGAGTAAAATATTTAATCCCAAATCTCCACTAGAATAAGGAATAAAAAATATAGCTAAACTAATCCAAGTAATAATTCCCCGAAAATTTTCAAGCATACCTCCTCGTATCTCTAAATAGCGATCGTTATAGGCATAATAAGGCCCTATCGGGCGTGGATTATGACTGACCGACTCTGTGGTATAATCTTTGGCGACTTCGCTTAACTTCATTGAGTTATCAGAATAATCTTTTTTCAATTTTTTACGTGTTTCAGGTTTAATTGCACTACTTAACCACAATATAAATTCACCAATATACATTAAAATGTCCCCTGAACTGCTTGGTAAAACTCGTTTAACTCTTCAGTTAAGTCATCAAATTGATCACGTTTGGGATCTTTACTAAAGCAGCAACGATCTAACCATTTTTGTAATGCATTATCGTCAAAAATCATAATAACGACACACACTACGATAGTAAATAAGGTTGCAACAAACCCTACCGCGCCAATTACTATAGCTACCCCTCGTTGCAATGCTGTTCGTCCTAAAAATAACCCCCATTCAGCCATAGCTACCCAAATAGTTCGCTTAATACTTTCATTTACAATTCTTTCTAGCCATGGAACTAAAGAACCTAATGCCGCTAAGAATTGTGATATACTAAGCGCGAAGGTTGCCATTGCTCTAGCATAATAAGCTATTGCTATTATATCGTTATTTTGTTCACTTGCTTTTTTACCATCTATAAAATCAAAGTATACGGACATTCCTCCTGCCATTGCCGATAAGGTCGCACCCCATAAAAATATTCGGCCAAAGGCATTACGCGTTGTAATTGTGGTCATCGATTTTGGATCTCTACCGATACAACATTCAATAACACTAGTCCTTATTTGGAATATTGCAGCCATGGTTGTCATCCCTGATGCAACAAGTTCGGCTCGTTCTCGCCAATTTTTCCATTTGCCTTGTGTAATTTTTCGGATTGTGTCATAAGCGCTAAACCCGAAAACGATCATGGCAATTCGGGTATTAACCAGATCGGCATTTTGAAAATGCTCCCTCGCTCTACGGGTTATTTGTCCAGCGCCTTTTGCTGGGTCAGCGGTAAAACTTTTTCCACAAATATTAATGCGTAAACCATACAGCTTTCGCGCCTCTTTATTAATTCTAGACAAAATCATATTACCAAAAAAGTTAAGAACTCGCTGTTCAGCCTGTGTTGAAGTTACCTTTAAAAAATGTCGTACTAAATCAGCAAATGAGATTGATAATAATGCAATAGGCAAGCCACGTGTCGCCAAGTCATCAATTATGGGACCCGTTTGATTAATATGGTCTGTGATTTTATTAAGTAAATCAACGGCGGTGTCAATTGTTGATAGATGGTCAGTATTTGTAATAGGGCCATCGCTGATGATGATTTTTTTTTGCAAATCCAGATACTCATTAATTGTATCGATTATGCTTGTAATATTAAAACTATATGCACGCCAACATAAATTTTCACGGGTAATTTTGGAGGCACTCCACCACTTATCAAATTGTTTTCTTACAGAAGGCGA
>NZ_LZGT01000036.1 GCF_001690525.1 Gilliamella sp. App6-5
GGATATGCAAGCGGCAATAAGCCAACTTGAAAATGCCCTCTCTATTGCCAAAGCGCTACAAAATGCCGCCACCCAGTCCGAAGCGCACAGCGCCGATACCGACAGCCAAGCGCAACTTAAAGCCAACTTAACTCAGCTAACCCAAAGTGGCCTACTGGCCTATGCGCAAGAAGGCATCGCCCTAACCAGCCCTGAAAATATTCAACTGACAACAGCTAACAGCCTCACCTTAACCAGCGAACATCAAACCGACATCAACGCTTTAAACAACGTCACTGTTTCATCGGCTGAAGCGATTGGTTTATTTGCGCAAAAATCGGGGATGAAACTATTTGCCAACCAAGGTGATATTGAAGTGCAAGCCCAAAATGCCAATCTCAATATGGCCGCCAAGCAAGATATCAAAGTGGATAGCGTGGATGGTAAAGTCACCATTACCGCCAACGACAACCTCACGCTTATTTGTGGTGGTTCGTACATCAAAATCAGCAGTGAAGGCATTGAACTGGGTACACAGGATAATATCTATCTTAAGTGTAATGTCTTCCAGAAGATGGGGCCGGCAAGTATAGAGGATAATAAACTTAAATTCTCAAAAAGTGATGTTGATGTCGCGCTTAGGCGATTAATAGAGAGTGGCCATATTAATTTTTCAGGTTAAGGAACTAAAAAATGACATTATCAGCGGTAAAAAAATGGAAATATCCCGTTATTATAGATGGAAAAGAGAAATTAAGCGCAAATGCTTATTACGAAGCATTAATGTCGGCATCAACGGGGTTTTATCCTGTCAGTGTAAACAAGCTTATACATAGTGGAGTTCATTTTGATTTAAATGCTCTTAAAAAGTTGGGGAATGAAAATGAGCGTAGAGTGCATTGTATTGCTGATGGTGAGATTATAGCTTATCGGGTTAATGACCATTATCAAAAAATAGATAAAGGCGATGAAGTTGTTTTTTTCTCAACGGGTTTTGTTCTGGTTAGGCACTTGCTTGAAATGGAGCGTGTAGAAGAAACGCCAGTATCAGAAAGTGATACAACCGAAAATAACACCAATACAGAAGGGACATCGGCGGATACTAATCAGGCGCAATCACCAAGTAATAGTACCGATACAACAACGCCTACACCCCCTACAACCCCTCAGACAAATACAGAGACAGCGACCGACACATCCTCTTCATCTGAAGCGGCAACAACGTCAGAGACAACACCCAACACGACAGAGCCAGCAAAAGAAAAACAACCAGGACACCGTCTTTATTTTTATAGTTTGTATATGCATTTAGCTGATACAAACTATTACGATAAAAATCCTAAAGAGCCAACCCCTGCATTTTGGGAGCAGGATATTTATCGTGTTCGCGTAGGGCATAAGGACTTAGATTACGTAGCTGGGTTAAATATTCGAGAAACACCCGATAATTCAAATAATAAAAATATACGCGCAGTGTTACAAAAAGGCACAAAAGTCAATTTAAATCTAGATTTGCATGATGAAAAATATGAATGGTATGCTGTTTCGAATTTTGCCGAGGGGTATTCCTCAATTCCTGAATTAAAACCTCGCAAATCTGATGAAACAGAAACAGGAGTCGATATTTTAGGTTGGGTGTATACTGGCAAAGCAGTAACAACATCAGAATTTGAAATATTGAGTAGTGAAACGGATATAACATTGGCGAAAGAAAAAAAAGAATTTAACGCTAATTTAGTAAAATCTAAAGGTTTAAGAGTCTGGAATGACTTTAAGGATAAAAACGATAAACAACTTTACTCAATGCTACCAGAGGGCACACAAGTTAAAATATCAGGAGAGAAAGAAACGAAAAGTTATGTTGAGTTAATGGAAGTGGTTCGAGATGGAAAGCCCACACTACCGTTACCGGCAGAAAAGAAAAAAGTTTGGTATGATTGCCTTGAAAATATAGTCAGAGGGAAAAAATACAACGAAGTGGTGGTTTTAGATAAGCCCTTTCCGATTAAAGCGGGTGATTTAGTGGGTCATATTGGTCATAACCAAAATAAAGGTATACTCAAAAGCAAATATTCTAATCTTGAAACCTTGCCATTAGGTGAAAGTTTAAATGACAGCGAATTTTGTCCTCATTTACATGTTGAATGTTTCACCTGTGAAGACTTGCCAAGTTATATTACTCAAACGCAAGCAGAAGCGAGTAAAATCCCAGAGGAAGATAAAGCCTTTTTGGGTATAGCTAAACAGGTCAAACTACTGGAAAAAGAAGCTGCATCGGATACGACTGTGGGTAAACCGTATGCGAAGACCAAAATCAATATAATGAGTCAAGATGTGAAGGTGGCTTGGTTACAAATTGAAATACAGTCATCAGAAACTGAGATAAAGACATTATGGATAAAAAATGAAGCGGCTATTGCCAAAGTAGCCAAACCCAATGGGGAGTTGTCTTTAGCCGAAAACATGGCGGCTTGGACTAAGCATCCTTTACAAGCGAGCAATATACCCAGTAGTGCGCTGATTGTGGGCACAGCATTACAGGTCGAGATGAATGATGCAAAGTTATCACTAAGCGACAATCGAGCAATAGATGCACAAGATAACGTGTGGTTAAAAGTCGATGTACTTGATGATAAAAACCGAAAAAGAAGTGGTTGGGTGTTAGTGAATGGAGAAGGTGCTAAGCGGGTCTGTTGTTGGGATTGGTTTGATTTTACGCAGATAAAAGAAACGGCCACATTAAAAGAAATCTACCTTGACGCAGACAAATCGTTAAAACGCAATAAAGACAACCATTCATTATTGCAATATAAGCCAACAATAAAAGAAACGTTATCCATCCTTGATAAGCAACACCCGGTTGAAACAAATATATATACCAGTATAAAAGAAGCAAGTTTTAAAGGCATTGCAGATAAACCGATGCTATTTACGGCATTAAGTCGCTTATTAATCAATTACGAAAGCGAATGGTATAGTGAAATTGATGCTGAAGGCAAAATGCCGAAATGGGAAGCGTTAAACAGTGAGATGACGGAAAATGCTAAAAATGTATTAACGTATTTAAAAGAAGCGGATGAAGCAAAATGTGATATCTATGTAAACACACTAGCAGCAGATGAACAGAAATCAGTCAAAAAAGGATTAGAAGAGCTAAGAAGAAGCATAGCACGTTTTCCAGCAGACTATATAGACAGCCCAACAGAAAAGCTCAGTAAAGGGCAATTGGACATCTATTTTTTGCTTAAACAGTTAGAAAAACAAGTGACAGCTTGGGAAAAGACCAAAGAGAAAATCAAGAAAATGTTATGGTGGGATGATGTTGCTAAAGGCTTAGCCAAGCTAAACCAACAAAATGACACCTCCCCAGAAAATGGCGAGACAACTAATACCACAACCCCCCCAACAGACTCAGCCCCACCTGCTACGCTTAGTGCTGATGGTAGGGCGTGGTTTATTCATCCGGTGGCGATGATGGATTATTTCACTAGAGTAGGAATTGTTACTTATCATATTTATCATGACGGAAAAATTGAAAGGCATATACCAGTAGAGACATTAAAAGGTTATGAAAAAAAATATAAATATGTCTATCATGATAAAAATAGTCATGTACATCAATTAGGAATATATGATTATGTTGAAGTAACAAATATTTTTTACCCTCACCAAAGATATGGTCTTACAAAATTCATTCATCTTATTGATTTAAGAGAAGTTCGTCAAAAATATTCACAACATGGTCTGAAGTACTGTTTTAATGTAGATAGTAGTCAAAAACGATTTTTCATGAATCGTGATACTTTAGCAAGTTTTTTTGGCGCAATGCTAGAAGTTAATTTTGTTGATATTAGTTGCAATGGGTTTAGTACTATCACTGGTGGTTCAGGGATCAGTAAGAGCCATTATAATGGTTATCATGGTGATTTTAAATATTTAAGAATTGATGAAGTTTTGGCAAAAGGAGATGGGACAAGCCTTCATATTGATCTACATCCTGAATTATTTGATGTTGAACGTCAAAATCAGTGGAATGATGCTTTGTATAAATTTGGTTGGACAGATATGCTTGGTTGGAGTTATACCTTAAACAAAATTAAAAAATTTCCTAACCATATAACAAAAGAGACTGCACACCATAATCATCATTTGCATGTACAGTTTTATGATATGGATAAAATTAAGGAGCGTAAAAAATGAAGAACCTAATCTATCCTGTAGTTATATATTTTATCATACTGTGTCATATTAATCTTGCAATGGGTAATAATGTACAAAATGATCTACATTATTATCAAAAAATAAGTTTGCCTTATTCATCGAATGACGTAACAAAATATTATTATTGGGAGGATAAAACTGAAGAATTGCGTATATCTCCAAATCAAAAAGTATCAGTTAGGTTTTCTGATAAAGAATGCCGCATTTTGCGAAAATTAGCAAAATTTGGTAGAAGTGATTCCTATTATCCTGCTATTTATTTTAGTTACAAAAATATTTTATATAAAGGTATATTTTTTATAAATTATACTGATAATGATATGCCAGTATTTGTTTTTCAACTAAATAGTTATGATCATCATGGAAACATTATTGACGTAATCGTTCTAGATGAACGAGTAAATGTAGAAGGTGAAGTGTTATACTTTAATGATTTTACAATTCAACAAAATGGGACGATTTTAATTAGTAAAAATGAGCAATATTTACTTGATTATGATTTAATTGATAATAACGGTAAAGGTTTTAGAAAGGGTGAAGCAAAATCTAAAAGATTTACATATCAAATGAGTACTTCAGGCATTTTTAAAAAGATAAACGAAACAAATTATAAACAATATAAGTGGAATTGATTGATAAACAATAATCTGCTTATAAAATTTAACTCCCTCCTAATATACAGCCAAAAAGAAGAAAGTTCTCTATGATAAAAGTAAAAGAGTATTTGGATACTAAAAAATGATAGAACTGGACTATTTCTAATATTTTGGCGAAGATCCGTGCGTGGAATGATGAAAAAATAACGAAGGAATGGGATGGCTCAACATCGCAACAATTGAAATCAATTAGAAATTTAGTTATTTTTTTACAAAAGGAGTTTAATTTAAATGATAAGACTTGTATCAACATCAATGCATTGCTTATAAAACAAGTGGAGAAGGTAAAAATCTTTATCCTCCTGCTGACAATTGGAACATTGATCCCAGCTGTTACTAATGCCAATAATCGTGATGTAATTAAAGTATTGTCGATAAAAAAGGTATTAGAAGTAGATAATAGTGACTATCTTAAAGATTTATGTAATAAATGGAAATTAGATAAAAAAGAGATAATACATTTTTTCGCTACTGCTGAAAAAGATATCAATTCAGCTCAAATAAATTCGTTTGATATCTATCCGTGTGAAATAAAAGGTGAATTATTAATTAATGGAATAAATAAAAAATATAGTATTAATTTGGGTGGTCTAGGATTTTTTTATGGAAAAAACATCAAACAAATAGTATTTGGTTGTTCTAAAGGTGAGTGTCTGAGATATGTTCATTATGAACCAGATATGTAATAGTAATGAGTAGACATATTAATATTGTATGGTTAAGGATTGGAATTTATTCATCATAAACCGATATTGTACTCGGCATTAAGCCGCTTATTAGTCAATTACGAAAGCGAATGGTATAGTGAAATTGATGCTGAAGGCAAACTGCCGAAATGGGAAGCGTTAAACAGCGAGCTGACGGAAAATGCTAAAAATGTATTAACGTATTTACAAACGGGTGACGAAGCAAAATTAGATGCATATTTAAGTCGTGTAGGTAAAGCAAAGGACTCCCCTGAAGCGAAAGGGTTTGAAACACGAAGACGAGAAATAAGCCGTTTTCCTGCTGATTATCAACAATCACCATCGGAAAAGTTGACTAAAGAACAGTTTGAATCTTATGCCAAAATGGCAGCATTAGAAAAACAAGTAACAGCTTGGGAAAAGACCAAAGAGAAGATAAAAAAAATGTTATGGTGGGATGATGTTGCTAAAGGCTTAGCCAAGCTAAACCAACAAAATGACACCCCCCCAGAAAATGGCGAGACAACGGATACCACAACTCCCCCTGCAGATACCACCCCACCAGCCACGCTTAGCGCTGATGGCAAGGCGTGGTTTATTCATCCTGTAGCGATGATAATCTTGTTTTATAAAAAAGTTAATAATAAATTAAAAACATCACAAGCAGGATTGAATTTTATTTATTTAGCAGAAGCTCGAAAAAATGTTTCTAATAAGTTGCACTGGCCGGGAACAGGAAGTGGTATTACTTTAGGTCCTGGATATGATATGAAAGAAAGAAGTTCAGAAAATATTTTGAATGATCTTTTAGATATAGGTATTTCATCCGATATAGCTCAAAAAGTTTCTAATGCTGCTGGTTTAAAAAAAGAAACAGAGATTAATTCTTTTATAACTGAAAATAAAGATGTTATCTCATTAACAGAGGAACAAGAAAAATTATTATTAAAAAAAATAATTCCCGACTATGAAAATAGAGTTGATAAAACTATAAAAATTAATTTGAATCAACATGAATATGATGCTTTAGTTTCTTTTGTCTACAATATTGGATCAATTAAGAGTGATAGTAATTTAGCAAAATATATCAATGAAGGTAAAAAGAAAGAAGCTATGGATGTTTTAGAGCAGTACAATAAATCTGGAGGTAAAGTTTTAGATGGTTTAAAAAAAAGAAGAGAAAAAGAACGAGAAATATTTGAAAAAGGCATATATGCGACTAAAATTTATTAAGGAAGAAAATATGTTTCGTATTTTTTTTATACTAGTTATTCTACTTTTTTCATTCTCAATAAAAGCAAATTTAAATGATAATTGGGTTGTATCTAAAGTATATATTAGTGATACTGTGTACACAAAAAAAGTATCTTATGATGATCCAATTTATCTTAATAGAATATTTCAATGGAAAGAAAATGTTATTAAAACAAATATATATTCTGGTGATCAGATAGAAACTTGTTTAAGTTATAATATAAATAAATTTGTTGTCAATTTTGACGACATCCTGAATAGGAAAATGGCAAAAAATAATAATGAAATATTAACAACTAAATCTTTTGACATCAATATAAAACAATCAATAAACCAGATAGATATTTTTTGTCCTAATATCAATAGAACGTGGACACTTTTCGAAAAAAATGCTAACGAGTATTTAATAATAAATACATATGATTCAATTTTAGAAATAAAGAGAATAAAACATCAGAATATTGAACCGAGTTTTTCTTGTTCAATAGCCAGAAAATCATCTGAAAAACTGATCTGTCAAAATATTTATCTTTCAGGATTGGACAGAAGTATTCATGACATTTACTACAATATAAAAAAATATTATGACTACAATAATGATCAGAAAGATTTTGAAGAAATTTATAATAATCAAAGAAAATTTATTCAAAAAAGAGAGCTATGTAAGGATGAAAATTGTTTAATGGATATTATGTATCAACATGCTAGAGAATTACATGAATATATGCCATTAGTTACACCTTACTAGTTGAAAATTTAATCATGGCAATATTCAAGATGTTATTACTAATCCTGATTTACTTACAAGTTCTATTCAATATGCTATTGAATCAGCTTTTGTTTATTGGACTACTAAGATTGGAAAAATAAACAACCAAAATATTCTTTTGTCACAATTAGCAAAAATAGGCACAGTTCAACAAGTGACACACATTATTAATGGTGGTCAAAATGGGTATGAGGATCGGAAAACACGTTTTAATAGGATTGCATCAATCATTGAAATAGAGCAGGAAAGATAAATTATGAAGAAGTTTATTATATTACTAATTAGCCTAACATCTTTTATTATTTTTCCAATACAAGCTAAAGAATCGAAAAATCGTATTGAACATGGTCCTTTTAACTTATCATGGTGTCATAACGGACAATTCTATTTTGAACGAACGACTGATTTAGATTACCCAATAAATTTTGTATTAGTATGTGGAAATAATAAAAGAATTATTGATCGTTACTATGTAGAAGGTGCAGATCTTATTTATTCCTCAAAAAATGAAAAACAAATTAATATGGAAGTTATATCTACTTTCTTTCATAAAATTAATGAAGAAAAATTCTTATTTGTTATGATTAAAAGGCATGGAACACATACAGGAGGCGGGATTAATACTGATGATTACACTATTTATCCATATAAATACAATAGAAAACATATTATAGCATCTGCTAGAGATTTCGCTGATAATAATTTTTGGGTGTAAATACCCCAAACTTAGTACACAACTTACGTAGAAAATTAAGCTGCCTGTTTTAATGTTTTATACTCAATCGGTGTCATGTTATTTAATGCCTCATGCGGTCTTTCGGTGTTATACACTGTTAGCCATTCTTCGGTTACCTTTCTTGCTTGTTCTAGATTATTAAAAAGATATAAATCGAGTACTTCAGTACGATAGGTACGATTAAATCGTTCAATATAGCCATTTTGATAAGGGCTACCGGGCTGGATATAATCAATGGCTATATCATGGGATTTAGCCCAGTTTATAAAGGTTTTTCCTGTAAATTCTGGCCCATTATCGACCCGTATTTTTAATGGATAGCCATGATATTCAGCCAGTTTATCTAAGTAACGGGTAATTCTCCCTGCCGGTAAGCTTACTGCAATATCAATGCCTAGCGCCTCACGATTAAAGTCATCGATGACATTGAACGTCCTAAAGCGACGCTGATTACGACTACTGTCACTCATAAAATCCATTGACCAACATTCACCTTGTTTATTGGGGGCTGATAGCCTTTCTGGGTTTCGTAGAGGAATGCGCTGTTTACGCTTTACCCTGAGATTAAGCTTTAATTCACAATACACCCGATACACCCGTTTATGATTCCATTTATAGCCG
>NZ_LZGT01000037.1 GCF_001690525.1 Gilliamella sp. App6-5
TTTTGGTACTTTTGCTGTTATTGGTTTTATTATTGCTTTAAAAGACAGCTTTAAAACCAAAGTCAAAATTGCTGAGCAAATATTTAAGGCTTTAAACTTAAAAAAGATATCAAGACTTGATTTAAGAAAATTCACCAATAGAAAATGTTGGAAATTAAAGTTTCAAGGAAAATATAACGTAAATGATAAAAAGCCTAATATTAGCTATAAAATAAAAGTGGATGATAATAATCTTTTTTATTATTAAAAAAACGAATAAGAAAAATAGTGTACTAATATGACCCTAAAATCATTTTATAAAATTCAAAATCAAATGGTCGACAAATCTTGGCGACATCATGCCACGCCACCGGTTTTACCGTGCTTGGGCGATGAGTTTACTTGTATTCGTGGCACAATAAAATACATTGATCTACAAATGCAACAACAAGCGTTTGAAGTTGAATCGTACCAAAATATGCAAGAATCAATGAAACGAACTAATCGAGCAGCACAAATTGGCGCAATTATAGGCACATTACGGGGCCAAGTTGGTTTAACTAGTATGCCAGAAACTGAACCAGTTTTGCGTAATGCCAATTTTGTCAATGTACAAATTGAAAAAGAGATTTATCGTGGTTGGGTTGGAGATTGTCCATTTCAACCAGGTGATGAAGTGATTGTGGTCGCTGAATGGCAACATGACCATTACGAACTTTATGCCATAGCCAAACCCGATGAACGGATTATTTGTGTTTGCCCTAACTGTTTTCGAGGGCGTTGGGCTTATTCTGTATTTTGCCTTAAATGTACTATTATGACTTTGATAATTGCACTATTAGTAATGACGGGTATATATATATATTATCATAACCTTGATAAAGTATTATCTTTAAATGGGTACTACGTACGCTATATATCTATGATGGCACTTAGTTTTGGTACTTTTGCTGTTATTGGTTTTATTATTGCTTTAAAAGACAGCTTTAAAACCAAAGTCAAAATTGCTGAGCAAATATTTAAGGCTTTAAACTTAAAAAAGATATCAAGACTTGATTTAAGAAAATTCACCAATAGAAAATGTTGGAAATTAAAGTTTCAAGGAAAATATAACGTAAATGATAAAAAGCCTAATATTAGCTATAAAATAAAAGTGGATGATAATAATCTTTTTTATTATTAAAAAAA
>NZ_LZGT01000038.1 GCF_001690525.1 Gilliamella sp. App6-5
ACCACAAATAAGCGTGAGGTTGTCGTTGGCGGTAATGGTGACTTTACCATCCACGCTATCCACTTTGATATCTTGCTTGGCGGCCATATTGAGATTGGCATTTTGGGCTTGCACTTCAATATCACCTTGGTTGGCAAATAGTTTCATCCCCGATTTTTGCGCAAATAAACCAATCGCTTCAGCCGATGAAACAGTGACGTTGTTTAAAGCGTTGATGTCGGTTTGATGTTCGCTGGTTAAGGTGAGGCTGTTAGCTGTTGTCAGTTGGATGTTTTCAGGGCTGGTTAGGGCGATGCCTTCTTGCGCATAGGCCAGTAGGCCACTTTGGGTTAGCTGAGTTAAGTTGGCTTTAAGTTGCGCTTGGCTGTCGGTATCGGCGCTGTGCGCTTCGGACTGGGTGGCGGCATTTTGTAGCGCTTTGGCAATAGAGAGGGCATTTTCAAGTTGGCTTATTGCCGCTTGCATATCCAGTTGTTTACCTTGCGCTTTCGGCTCGGTTTGGGTGGTTAAGTATAAGCCTTTGTTAGCAGCAATCGCCCCCCATTCATCAGTGCGCAGTTCAAAGCCTTCACCGCGAGGTTGTTTTTTTTCGTTAACTAAGTGACCAATATTAAGTTGAGTTTTGCCGTATTCGGTGGCCAGTTTGATATGCTCTTGCCCACGTTTGTCATCCATGCGCAGTTTGTTATTAGCCGGCGTGCGAATCACATTGCGGTGTTTGTTAATGGTGGTGACAAGGTCGGGGTGAGCACTATCATGCATCGCATGGGCAATATACGGCCTATCAGGATTGCCTTGCATAAAGGCAATGGCTACTTCAGTACCGTCAATTAAGGGAAAGTGAAAGCCATAGGTGTTACCCGCATACGGTTTGGCTAAGCGTACCCATAAGCTTTCCGTGCCATTTTTCCACTCTTTTAAATCAAAGTTAAATTTAACCCGATAGCGCCCTTGCGGGTCGATATAGCCATAGGTGTCATGATTAGCACTGGTGACACGGGCAGGTAATGTGCCACTAACTTGTGGCCAGCGTATAGGCGCAGGGCGATAGGGTTTTAAGGCTTGATAGGGAATAGCGGTAAAGGTGAGTTCATAAGCATCAGTGCGGTTACCTTGCCCCTGTACACTTAAAATAATCACACCGTCATTGATATCTGCCAGCGGGCTGCCGTTGAGGTTAATCCATTGGCCGGGAGCAAGGTTATAGTGATTACTCTTGCCTTTGAGGATAATTTGCTGGCTAATAGCCTGTTCATGGCGAATACGGGCATACCACTGACCGCTTTCAATCTGATTATCGTGAGTGTTATTGTCATTATCACTATTATCATCACCACGAGTGTGTGGATTTTCCTGTCCGTTACTCGCTAAGCCTTTATAGTGCTCGGCATAGCGATAGTCGCTGCCATAGGTGGTAAGGTCTTTAGGTTGGGTGTTTATTTCGCCCTGTAAATCGGCTAGGGCATCACGGTAGTTATCGTCTTGTACCTTGACTGAGGAGTGGATCGGCTACACTAATTAGTACCAGTTTTATAAGGTCATTGTTATGATAAACTAAAAATAAGAGAAGGTAACAACAATGGCAATCGATTCATCACGAAGAGCAAAACGTAGCTTTACTAACGAGTTCAAAAAACAAATGGTCATGCTATATCAAAATGGTAAAAAACGTGCGGATATCGTCGCAGAGTATGACCTCACCAAATCAGCATTAGATAACTGGATAATGCAGTACCAAACTACCGGCTCATTCATCGCAAAAGATAATCGTCGAACTGAAGAGAACGAACTTATCGCGCTACGCAAAGAGAATAAACGCTTGTTAATGGAGAATGATATCCTAAAGCAAGCGGCGTTGATAATGGGAAGAAAATCGAGTTAATTTTACATAATAAGCATCGATACAGCTTACGTGCATTATGTCGATGTTTAAATGTAACCCGAAATCGTTTCTATTATCAACGGAAATTAACGCAGCAATCACAAGATATATCACTGAGTGAAATAGTGGGTGAAATTTTTAATACTAATTATCGTGCTTATGGTACAAGGCGTCTGCAAGCAGAGCTGAGAAAGCAAGGCATAACCGTATCTCGACGCCGAATAGGTCGAATCATGGCGAAAAATGGCTGGGTTTCGAAATACACCTGTAAAAAATATTGTATTCATACAGAAAAAAGCAATGAATCACCGGTGGGGAATGAACTTAATCGAGAATTTGATATAGGTCAACCACGAAAGATATTGGTGACCGATTTAACCTATGTAAGGGTTAAACAGCGTTGGCACTACCTTTGTGTAATTGTTGATATCAGTAATCGAGAAATAGTGGGGCGAAGTGCTGGCAGGCATAAAACAGCGGCACTGGTCATGCAAGCTATGAGTCAAATTCCAATGAATTTACAGACGATTGAGTTGTTTCATTCTGATAGAGGAAAAGAGTTTGATAATCATTTGATTGATGAATGTTTAACAGCATTTGGAATTAAACGGTCGTTAAGTCGCAAAGGCTGCCCCTATGATAACGCAATTGCAGAAAGCACATTCAAAGCAGTGAAAACAGAATTTGTGTCAAATACTATTTTTGATTCATTGGCGCAACTTAAATTGGAATTTAATCACTATGTGGATTGGTTTAATTATAATCGAATTCATTCAACATTAAATTACCAGTCGCCGATTGAATACAAAAGAAATCGATGACCTTATCTTTTTGGTACTAAAATGTGTTGCCATTCCACGTTGAATAAATTCAAGGTCACTTTCTTGCCACTGCGTGATAAACTCCCGCTCAGGGTAGCTATCTTTTAGCTCTAAACGGTAATCAATGCCCGTCAAACCATGACTGCGCAGCACTTCTTCAACTACACTCACCACACTTTGCTGTTGAAATATGGCACTATGTTGCCCCACTGCGAGCCGTGCTAAGCACGAGGATAACACCACTTGATAATGGGCTTCCTCTTTATTGACCGATAACTGACTAAACTCAGTAATCACCCCATGCAAGGTGCGTTTATTCGTCAACGTGGGCAAATCACTTAATGAGCGGATAGCGGAAGTTAATGGTTTATTGATAACGGGATTAAAGGAGAAGGTCGATTTTTGATTAAGAAAGGCCTCAGGCGATAAGGTTTTGTCAGTACTGGTAAAGGAGATTACATAACGCCAAGGCTGGTTTAACGACTCATTACCCTCAACATGTAAAACCGAAATCGGCGCCCCCAGCCCGTCAACCGTTAAGGTATAGCGATTATGGCTAACACCCCCTAAGCCCGCCATTAAATCACTAAACCCGTCACCGAGTTGACTTAAAAGACGATTAAGTTCATTTGACATGTTTGTTTCCTTTCCTTATTTATTGATTTAATTAAAATAAAATGGGGATGCCTTTTGTTTGTTGTTATGACTTAAATGGTTAATGTTATTGCTTTTAGTTATCTAATAGATAATCTAAATAAATTAAATTGTACAAAGTATAGCGTATTTTAGGGCAGAATTTAACTAATTTTGAACGATGATGTTGTTTAATATTAATAATTACAGTTAATTAAGTGGCGTTTTTTTGCGGTGAAATCGTGGTTAAAAAAACAATAATAAGTTTATCTTTGTTAATTTAAGCTGAATTTTTTTGTTTTTTTACATAAACACGGTGCTTTCCTGAAAGTTTTTGACAAAATTGGGGGGTAGCTCATTATCAATGGCCTAGCGACTGACCATAAAGTGTTTAGTCAAATCAGTGACCGTTATTTTTTTATGATATAGGCGCCCTATCGTTTGCTTGTGATAGGGCGTTAATTTTGTTTTTTATGTTTATTTATTACTGCAATTTTTTAAATTACGGTAAACAATGTGATAGGTTTGTGCAAATAATCCTATTCTCAATTAAACGCGATTTGCCTAAACCCCGACACCTTTGTTGGTGGATTATTTTGGGCTATTTGTTCAATACGTCTAATGATTTGAATTAGTTTGTCACTGTAATTGGGATCGGTGGCATAATTGGCCTCTTGTAATGCTTTAGCTGCCGTTCTGGCGTCTGGCGCATTAACTACAGCACGATAACGAGGACTATTTGTTAATAAATTAATATAATCGGTAAGTGCATGTTGTTTGCTATTATAGGCTCTAAATTGGTCTTTAATTTTTATCATCTTATTATTGATAAATTCTTTAGTAGTTAATTGCGTTGAGTCTCCCTGCCATGATTGATTCGCTTTAATTCCAAAATAATTGTGACTTGATTGATTATTTTCTGTTTTTATTTGCTTTTGTCCCCAACCTGTTTCTAATGCTGCTTGTGCAATAATAATTTCGTAAGGAATGCCTGAATGTTTTGCAGCCTGCTTGGCAGGTTCAAGCCATTCGGTTACAAATTTAACAATATGTTCGTCTTTTCCATCATTTATTTGTGTTTTTAAAGATAATTGATTGGTTGAGCTAGTTGCCTGATTTGCCTTATGTTGGCGATAAAGCATTTGCCCTAATGCCTGAGGCGATATATTAGATGATACATCACTAAATAAAGACTTCGCTAAACTAAGATTTTGCTGGGCATTATTGGTATTTGATTGTAAATTTACCTTTGTTGATGGCGATGTATGATGACTTAATTGTTTAGTAATGATATCGGCCAGTCCAAATCCTTTGCCTGCTGCTTGCTGTGCAATTTGCTGATCAAACATTGACGTAAACAGTTGTGTAGCGGAATGATTAAATAAACCACTTTCTGGTACAGCTTTGCGCATTGACTGCATCATCATATTAATAAATAATGATTCAAATTGCTGAGCCACTTGTTTAACACTTTCAGATGAACCATTCGCTGCACTGCGCTTTAGTTGGTTAAGACCCGATAAATCATAGGCAAAACGATTGAATGATTGACCAATTTTAGTATTCATAAGCAATATTCTTTAAATAGTTTCAAGCGTTGCATGCAAACAACCGGCTGTTTTTAGTGATTCAAGTATCGACATTAATTCGGTCGGGTTAGCGCCGAGCACATTGAGCGAATTAATCACATGATTTAAGTCTGCGCCTGATGCTAGGTTGTGTAGTGCGCCACCTTCTTGTTCTACGCTGATTTGATTTTCAGGTGTGACAACCGTCGCACCACCAGCAAGTGGAGTATTGGGTTGGCTAACATTGAGTTTACGATTAATAACCACCGACAAATTACCATGTGCCACAGCACAATTATCTAGCCTAACCTTTTGGTTCATAACAACAACACCTGTTCGAGTATTGATTACAACTTTTGCCGAAATAGGCGTTGCGGCAACTTCAAGGTTTTGTATTTTTGATAATAGCTTTACTCTAGCAGTATTTTCTTCTGGCATTTGCAAAGCTATTGTTGTGCCATCTAATGCGACAGCAATATTTTTTTGTAGCCTGTTAATTGCGTCCGAAATTTTTAACGCCCGGGTAAAATCAAATTCGTTAAGGTGTAAATGGATAACATTTTGTTCATTTAGGTTGATTGCCAGCTCGCGTTCAATTGTTGCACCATTAGGAATTGAAGCGCCCGCCATTTGGTTAATACTAACACTGCTTCCTTTATTGCTTGCGCCCATTCCACCAACAAAAAGATTACCTTGAGCAATAGCGTACACTTGATTATCGGTGCCTTTTAGTGGTGTCATAATTAGGGTTCCACCACGTAAACTTTTAGCGTTACCTAGTGAAGATACGACAACATCAATTTTTTGTCCAACTCGCGAATAAGAGGGTAATTTGGCGGTTACCATTACCGCAGCAACATTTTTCAGTTGCATATTGCTTCCTGATGGCACGGTAATACCTAGTTGGGATAACATATTAGTGATGCTTTGAATGGTGAAGGGAGTTTGTGATGTTTGATCGCCTGTTCCATCAAGCCCAACAACAATACCATAGCCAACCAAAGCGTTTTCTCTTACACCTTCAATAGTGACTAGATCACGTATACGTTCAGCATGTCCATTTGGTATGACCAATATCATCATAAAAATAACACTAAAAAAGGAACGCAGTTTTTTCATCATAATCAGACTCGTTAAAATGGTGAAAGATTTAAAAATAGACGCTGTAACCAGCCCATTGTTTGTGCTTCGTCAATATACCCATTGCCAACATATTCAATGCGAGCATCGGCAACTTGTGTTGATATAACGGTGTTATTACCACTTATGGTTCTTGGGTTAACCACTCCCGAAAAGCGGATAAATTCGGTGCCTTGATTAATCGCAATCTGTTTTTCACCAATGACTTTTAAATTTCCATTTATCATAACATCTTGAACAGTCACCGTTATTGTTCCACTAAACGTGTTTTTAGCATTAGCACCACCTGCGCCTTTAAAATCATTGCCACCTGAAAGATCTGTTTCAGCTTTGCCTCGACCAACTAACCCATCTAAAAAAGTAGGGATTTTTTTTACCCCTAAATTTACCGAGCCATTACGCCCCGCATTAATAGATGAACTTTTACTGGCACTGACGTTTTCTTGTAAAACAATGGTTAACACATCACCAATATTACGCGGACGGCGATCTTCAAACATAGGCTGATACCCAAAACTGCTTGGCTGAGTGGCTTGATAAATAGAACCACTGGTATTTACAATTGTTGGCATTTGCGGAACAACGCTCGTTTCACCTTCAACTAAAGCTTGTTTGGGTAATTGCGCACAACTAAACAAAAAGAAGGCAATTGGAATATAAAAATATCTCAATACACTTATCATATTGTCAATTTTAAAGTTGATTTAACCGTTGTAGCATTTGATCAGATGTTGAAATCGCCTTGCTATTAATTTCGTAAGCACGTTGCACTTGAATCATATTCACCAATTCTTCAGCAACATTGACATTAGAGGTTTCGGTATAACCTTGATATAGTAATCCTGCACCATTTAATCCAGGCGTATTTTCGGTCGGATTGCCTGAACTTTCGGTTTCCAAATAAAGATTTTCGCCTACGCTTTCCAGACCTGCGTCATTAATAAAGGTATGTAAAGTGAGTTGACCAACTTGAACTTGTGTTGATTGATTCGCTAATGTCACATTCACTACACCATCACGCGCGACAGTCATTTTGATTGCATTGGATGGAATAGTAATGACTGGTTGAATTTCATATCCTGCTGCTGTCACCAATTGACCATTTTGATTAACTTGAAAAGCGCCACTGCGTGTATAAGCTTGTGTACCATCGGGCAATAAAACTTGAAAAAAACCTTGTCCATTAATAGCAATATCACTACTGTTATCTGTTGCCTCTAAATTGCCTTGGCTATGAATTCGCTCTGTCGCAACAGGGCGAACACCCGTCCCAATTTGTAGGCCTGACGGCAGCGTTGTTTGCTCAGAAGACTGGGCACCTGGTTGACGAACCGTTTGATACAATAAATCTTCAAATACCGCTCTTTGTCTTTTAAACCCACTGGTACTCACATTCGCTAAATTATTTGAAATGATATCCATATTCATTTGTTGTGCGGTTAAGCCCGTTTTGGCAATCCATAATGATTTAATCATAGTCTTTCCTACTTAATATATTGATAAATTTAAGTCAGCGATAAAATTTGGTTCGCTTTTTGTGCATTTTCATCTGCCGTTACAATTTCTTTC
Organism: Gilliamella sp. App6-5; assembly: GCF_001690525.1. Classification (GTDB taxonomy): domain Bacteria; phylum Pseudomonadota; class Gammaproteobacteria; order Enterobacterales; family Orbaceae; genus Gilliamella; species Gilliamella apicola_H. The sequence goes on from NZ_LZGT01000038.1 coordinate 7,614, forward strand.
ATCTGCATTTCAAACTGGCGAGCATGGCTAATTAAATCCACCATAGCAGTGACAGGATTTACATTACTCCCTTCTAATACACCTGACATCAATTTTGCTTTAGGGTTATCTGGTATGACAGCACCACGTTCATTACGTGCTTGGTCTGTTAATTGAAAAAAACCACTATCACCACGGACAATCTCGTTACGCTCAAGATGTACTTTTTTTATTTTACCCACTTGGGCAATGGTGGTTGGTTTATTGCCTGCTCCTAATACAGAAAGTGTTCCATCGCCACTAATACTGATTTGCGATCGTTGAGGCACAGTCAAAACACCACCATCACCAATTAATGGATAGCCTTGTATGTTAAGCGTACCATTTTCGTCAATTTGGATAGCACCATTACGCGTGTAAGCTTCGCTACCATCCGCTAATTGCACCGCCAACCAGTGATCTTCTGCCAAAGCAACATCCAAATTTCTACCCGTGTAATTAAATGCACCCATGGTTGAGTCAAAAGTAGGCGTTGTTGCTGTTACCATAGTCCGTGTCGGCATATTATTGGTTCCCACAATAGGAACCGCTTTCATCGCCGTTAGCTGTGCACGAAACCCTGCGGTGGAGACATTAGCTAGGTTATTAGTCGTCACTGACTGCCGGTTTAACGTCTGACTTGCTGCCGACATCGCTGTATAAATAACACGATCCATAAATAACCTTTAAATTAGCGCAAATTAACTAAAGTATTTAGAATTTGGTCCTGCGTTTTAATGGTTTGTGAATTGGATTGGTAATTGCGCTGAGCAACAATCATATTCACTAACTCTTGGCTCATATCAACATTTGAAGATTCAAGTGCGCCACTGGCTAACGCACCAAATGTACCGGAATTTGCCACACCCAATACTTCTGTACCAGACTTAATTGTCGAACGCCAATTATTATTCCCTGCTGATTCTAGACCATTAACATTGGCAAAATCAGCCATGGCAATTTGACCTAATAACATCGTTTGTTGGTTAGAATAAACGCCATAAATAGAACCATCATCATCAATGCTATAACCCACTAAATTACCTGGTGCATAACCATTAACAATTGGCGTTTTAATACTACCTACTTCTTTCCCCATATTTTGCTGAGAGCTATTGGCTAATGATAAAGTAAAGGTATTGTCAGCAGATCCATTTAACCCATTAATATTAATGGTCATTTCAGGATCACTAATTAATTTACCGGAAGAATCAAACTCCATTTGCCCCACTTTTTGTAAACTTCCATTAGGGTCACTACTATCAAGATAATGAACGTCCCATTGATTATCAGCCGTTTTAACATAAAAGAGCTGAACATTACGTTGATTACCTAGCGAGTCATAAGTGGTAATGGTTGTAGAATAATTAAATGTATCCGCATCAAGAGCATTGACCGGTTGTTTGACAGGAACTTTACTATTAGCATTTAAGTTTGTTTGCAAAGAAGCCTTGGTTGTTGCTGATGCATTTAACATTTCTTGCGAAATTTTTAATGGACCCGGCGCCGCACCTTGCTGCACTTGAGGTGGCGTTCCTGTTGCAAGATAGCCAGTCAGATAAAGACCATCAGCAGAAATAATATTTCGCTCAGCATCTAATTGAAATTGTCCGTTACGAGTATAGAAAGCTTGCCCATTACTATCCACTAAACGAAAAAAACCATTACCTGAAATAGCAACATCTAGACTATTGTTAGTGGTTGTTGCGGTTCCATCATTAAAATTTTGCATAACCGCAGCCACTTTGACCCCCATACCCACTTTTGAGCCGGCATAGATATCAGCAAATGAAATACTGGCGCTTTTAAAGCCAACCGTTGCTGAGTTGGCAATATTATTACCAATCACATCTAATTGCTTTGATGCGGCATTCATGCCACTCACTGCTTGAGAAAATCCCATCTGAACTTATCCCCTTTAAAGAATTTGACGCACTTCGTCAATACTAATTGAACCGAGTATTCCTAAATCGAGTAATACTTTATTATTAACTTTACTATTGATAACACCATAGACCACTGAATAAGCTAATGATGTTGATGATACTTTCTGCCCATCTGAAGTTGCATTGACCGAAAAGGTATAACTGCCGTCTGGCGCAATCGTTCCATCATTTAGCATGCCATCCCAAGTAAAAGAGCTCACGCCAGCTGGGATGGCACCTAAATCAACTTCTCGCACCACATTGCCATTTGCATCTTGAATAGTGATAATCACGGAATCTGCATCCCGAACTAACTCAAAGCCAAAGGGTGTTGTAACCGTTTCTTTTTCTGCATCTGAGCGTTCTAGTTCAGAGGTAGCAACTAAAATTTTATTGCCAGGCACCATGACCCCCTTACCGATCATGTTGCTAGCATTCACCGATAAACTGTCATCGATCTGACCTGAAACCATTCCCAATGTCGTATTTAGTCTTTCTATACCTGCTAAAGTATTAATTTGTGCCAATTGTGAAGTTAACTGGCTATTATCCATTGGATTGGTTGGATCTTGGTTTTTCATTTGGGCAATAAGCAATGTTAAAAAATTATCTTGCAACTCTCTGCTTGAATTACCATCTGATGAACTTTTTTGAATCTTTTGCGGATTTTTTATACCTGATGATTCTGAAACGGCAACATTAGTTACTCCCATAAGTCACTCCTTATTACTGGCCTAATGTCAGAGTTTTTAGCATTAAACTTTTTGCCGTATTAATGACTTCGACATTGGCTTGATAACTACGTGATGCTGAAATGGTATTAACCATTTCGGCAACCACATCGACATTCGGTTTTTGAATATAACCTTTAGCATCGGCCAGCGGATGATTGGGTTCATAAACTAAATTCATTGGCGTGGGATCTTCAATCACCTGCGACACTTTAACGCCCGCAATTGAATTGGTTTGACCATTATCATCTACTTGAAAAATAACTTGCTTGGCTCGATAAGCTTCTCCAGAAGTACTTGTTACGCTATCGGCATTAGCTAAATTACTGGCACTAACATTCATACGTTGGGTTTGTGCCATTAATGCTGACCCCGAAATGGCAAAAATAGAAAAACTCATCTTTATTATCCTTGCTGTAATACCGACATCACATTTTTAAATTGTTCACCTAAAAACGTTAAATTACTCTGATAGTGAATACTATTGTCAATAAACGCGGTACGCTCTTGATCCATTTCGACCGTATTACCATCAGCCGATGCTTGATAAGGAATACGATAAAGTACATTTTGATTAAGTGTGATTGGCGCTTTTACCTGAATATGATGATTTGAGGTAATATTGAGTCCAACGGGATTAATATTACTCTGATTATTAATCGCTTTGCTTAACTCAGCATTAAAATCAATATCTCGAGCCTGATAGTTAGGCGTATCGCTGTTGGCAATATTTGCAGCTAATATATTTTGTCGCATTTCACGTATATTTAATGCTTGTTGGTGAAAATTAACCCATGTATCCAATTTATCAAACATAAAATCATCTCACTTTTTTTGATAATGAGGATTTTAAGCGAATAAAAAAAAAGTCATTGAGCAAATAACGATAAAAATTGCCCTTATTTCAAGATTTGTTTCATGCAATCATAAAGTACAATCCATTTATGCATAATTTGAAACAAACAAACATGATTAAAATTGTAAAATTGATACCCGCTATTTTTATACTATTTAGCTGGCATCCTGTTTTGGCAAGTTCTCTTGATAAGCAGATTCTTAATTTAATCTCTCAACAATTTAGCTATAAAATAGATGATATTTCGATTACTTACCTGACCACTAAACCACAATTGAGTTGCGATACACCAATACTTTTGTTATTGAATAAAAAGAAGCAGTGGGGCAACATGACCATTGGGGCGCAATGTGATAATAAGAAAAAATTTATCCAGATTCATGTTGCTGTCATGGGTAATTATATTGTCGCTAAGCAAGCAATAAGCGCAGGTACTGTCATCAACAAAGATCACATACGTATACACTCCGGTTGGTTAGATAAGCTACCTCCCGCTGTCATTTTAAATGAAGCTGACGCGCTTAATCATATCGCTTTACGCAAAATTAATCTCGATGAACCAATAAAAACCACAATGCTGCAAAAAAATTGGCTAGTAAAAGCTGGACAAATAATTAAAGTAATAATGCATGGTGAAGGTTATGAGATAACGACTACAGGCAAAACACTTAGCAATGCTGTATTAAACGATAAGATTAAAGTTAAACTAAATTATGACAAAATTGTTGAAGGCACATTAACTCACCAAGGGGTCATCATTTTTAATAAATAATATTAATGATTTTTTTATTATTGCCGATAATAAAACTAAACAAATCACTTAAATCGCCAATTTGATTAAAGGTATTTTATGAGTATTGATGCAACAAAATCCGTGACAACCATATCAGGACTACTTAACCGTGATGTAGTCAATGAACAACAAAAAAACCAAATAGCATCTGTACCAACAAAAAACAGTACTAATGCAAGCACTACTGTGAGTATCACTCAAAATTCAATGAATCTTTTGCATTCAACGGATAAAGATATTGATATAGAAAAAATTGAAAAAATAAAACAATCCATTACTGATGGCACACTGGTTATTGATACCCATAAAATTGCAGACAAGTTAATTAAACAATTACTACAAAATATTTAAAGATAAGTCAAAATTACAGGAATATAAAATGTTAAAACTCGATGACATCCTAAAACAAATAACAGCAATGTTACAAACACTCTCAGAAATTCTACAAACAGAGCAACAAATCTTAATTGAAAATAGCTCAACAAATCAATTAAATGAAATAATTAATAAAAAAAGTCAGTTACTGATCCAATTAAAGTTACTGGATGAACAACGTATAACGTTAAGTAAACAATTAGATATTCAACCACCCTATAGCGAAAACCCGACAATCGCAGCGCATTGGCTATCCATCACAGACACAACAAAATTATTAGCCAATATAAATCGTGATAATGGATTGATCATTCAAAATCGCATGACTATAACCCAGCAATCTATTAACTACCTTAAAGGCATAAACAGTCCTGTTGTTTATAACAATAATGGCTATCAACAAGCCGATGTTATCTCGTCAGAACGAGCTAAAGTTTAAAAGAGAATTACGATTTTTTTGACGGTAAACGCGATAAATACCGCCAAAAATGCCCTCTTATTAAGCCAATAATTCGTGAGTAATAGTTCATACTGTTAGCAGGTAAACTGTAATTAAACGATGAAGTTTTATTTGATTCCATCATGGCCGACGATAATGATCTAGATAAAAGCGAGCATCCCACCGATAGCAAAATAAAAAAAGCGCGGGAAAAGGGACAAATTCCTCGATCTCGCGAATTAACTTCGTTGATAATCTTGTTAATAGGCATCTTCTTGTTTGGATTAATGGGTTCACATTTAGTTAACCAATTAATCATAATCATAAAAACAGCGATGACATTTTCGTATAAAACAGACGATGATAAGTTGATCGTTTTCAATTTAGTTAATTTGTTAACCCATGGCTTTTGGTCAATTGCGCCAATTTTTTGCGGTTTAGTTATAGTTGCCATATTTGCACCACTTTGTGTGGGAGGGTTACTATTTAGCCTGCAATCAATTAAACCCAATTTTACAAAATTAAATCCTATCGAGGGTTTTGGCAGATTATTTAGCACTAAAATTTTTTCTGAGTTACTAAAAAGTATACTTAAAGTTATTTTAATTTCTATCGCATCAACATGGTTTTTAGTGCACCATTTTTATGACCTGCTTACGTTACCCAATATGTATTTAAATAATGCATTAGCTAAAGCAATACAGTTAGTGATCCTTTGCGCAATACTAAGCGTTATATCGTTAATACCGATGGTGGGTTTTGATATTTTTTATCAAATATGGAGTCATTTGAAAAAATTGAAAATGTCAAAACAAGAAATTAAAGATGAGTTTAAAGAGCAAGAGGGAAACCCGCAAATTAAAGGGCGCATTCGCCAAATGCAACAAGCTATTGCCAGACGTAGAATGATGAAAGATGTGCCAAAAGCCAATGTCATTGTGACCAATCCAACCCATTATGCTGTTGCCCTACAATATGATGAAAAAACCATGATTGCACCCAAATTACTGGCAAAAGGAACTGATAACATTGCGCTACGCATTAGAGAAATTGCAAGTGAATATAATATACCTCTATTAGAAGCACCGCCTTTAGCTCGAGCTTTATATCGTCATGGTGAAATAGGTGAAACGATTCCAACCGAATTATATACCGCAGTTGCTCAAATTTTAGCATGGGTATATCAATTAAAACATTGGCATAAATATGGTGGCAATAAACCAACCGTGCCAAATAATTTACCCATTCCAGAGTCATTATCTGTCAATCAATAAAGGCAATTACTCATTTTATGATTAAATCAAAACTACTTACTTTATTATCACTTAATACGTTAAAAAATGGCCATTATCAAATTTTAGCTGGCCCAATGCTCATCTTATTGATTCTTTCAATGATGGTATTACCCCTCCCTGCCTTTATGTTGGATCTGTTTTTTACGTTTAATATTGCTTTATCAATTATTATCCTGATAGTGGCTTTATTCACTAAACGCGTGCTTGATTTTGCAGCATTTCCGACCGTTTTATTATTTGCAACTTTATTAAGATTATCATTAAACGTTGCCTCTACACGGGTCGTTTTATTAAAAGGACACACCGGCAGCGCTGCGGCTGGACGGGTGATTGAAGCTTTTGGGCACTTTTTAGTTGGTGGAAATTTTGCTATTGGTATCGTGGTATTTATCATTTTGGTTATCATCAACTTTATGGTCATCACCAAGGGGGCAGGCAGAATAGCTGAAGTGGGCGCTCGTTTTGCTTTAGATGGCATGCCAGGAAAACAAATGGCCATTGACGCCGATCTCAATGCGGGTTTAATTGGTGAAGATGAAGCTAAAGCACGCCGAGCCGAAGTTTCCCAAGAAGCGGATTTTTATGGTTCGATGGATGGTGCTAGTAAATTTGTACGTGGTGATGCAATTGCCGGATTATTAATCATGGCCATTACCATTGTTGGCGGCTTGCTCGTTGGGGTTGTGCAACATGATATGGCGCTATCTGATGCGAGTAAAACCTATGTGTTACTGACCATTGGTGATGGCTTGGTTGCGCAAATACCGTCACTGATTATTTCAACGGCCGCGGGAGTTATCGTTACGCGAGTGACATCGCAAGATAATATTAGTAATCAAATGATTACTCAGCTTTTTAATAATCCGCAAGTATTAATTTTAACCGCTGTTGTAATTGGTTTACTTGGGTTAATTCCGGGCATGCCAAATCTGGTTTTTTTACTCTTTACTGCCATTTTATCCATTCTCTCTTGGTGGCTAACTAAACAGAAAAAAACAGAACAGACAGCCACGCCCAAACAAGCTAATGTGCAAGCAACCACGCCGGCCAATATTGAAGCGACATGGTCTGATGTCAATATTGAAGATATATTAGCAATGGAAGTGGGTTATGGATTAATTCCAATGGTCGATCAAACTCAAAATGGTGAGTTGTTAGGGCGAATCCGTAGTTTACGTAAAAAATTTGCTCAAACACTGGGGTTTTTACCTCCTCAGGTGCATATAAGAGACAATCTCTCGTTAGCGCCTTATCAATATAAAATATTTATCAAAGGTGGCGAAATCGGCAAAGGCGAAATTGTGAATAATAAATGGTTAGCCATTAATCCTGGTAATGTGACAGAAACCATTGAGGGCATTACAACAACCGAACCGGCTTTTGGGCTACCTGCCATATGGATAGATGAAAACGATAAAGAAAATGCGCAAATATTAGGATATACCGTTGTAGATACCAGTACAATGATCGCAACACATTTCAACCATTTATTACAACAATTTGCAAGCGACTTATTAGGGCGCTTAGAAACCCAAGAACTGCTCGACAGAATAAAACAGGATATTCCAAAATTAGTCGAAGATTTTATTCCAGGCGTTGTGACATTAACGACTTTTCATAAAATACTACAAAATTTAATCGCCGAAAAAGTATCAATTCGGGATATGCGAACCATTATTGAAACGATCTGCGAACATGCGCCCACCCAAAGTGATGCTTATCAGCTACTCAGTATGGTAAGAATCGCATTAGGCAGAGTGATCACACAACAATGGTTTCCAGGCTTTGATCCAATTAATGTCATAGGATTAAATATCAATTTAGAACGTCTGTTATTACAAGCGCTACAAAATACCAACAATTTTGAACCGGGACTTGCCGAACATATTATTGAACAAATCAGACAAGCCATTAATCAACAAGATGCCATCGGTGCCCCCCCCGTATTATTAGTGAACCATGCATTAAGACCAATGCTGTCACAATTTTTAAGGCCTAACTTTCCTCAATTAGTGGTACTATCGAATTTAGAAATTACCGATAATCGAGAGATAAAAATGACTTCGCAAATTGGAGCTGAATAGTGACCTTATTATGCTAATAATGTGTAGTAATTATTTCCATTATTTACAGTAATTTAAGACACTACGATAATAAATATCCATAAAAAAGCAAACTAACGCCATATCACAGACAAGAGATATGGCGCTGATATCATAAACAAAACTAACCGCCACTGATTTAGCTAAACGTTTTATAGTCAGTTGTTCGACCATTTATAACGAGCTAAAGAAAACTCGACTAAAGCTGCCCGTCTCTTTAACCAGTGCAAATATTATAAGGCCAACCGCTATGGAATTAAACGTTTAGCTAAAGTTGAACTATTTACTTTTTAGGTTATATTTTTGTAAAAAATATTCAGGATTCTATACCGTTTCAAGATTAAAAAAGCCGAAAAGAGCGATACACACTTTAATTGAAATCTAGCATAATCAATAAATTTGCAAAAAAGAGACAACAAAAGTTTAAGCGATTTATTCACTTTTATAATACGGTTAAAACACATTGAAAGGGTTATATTGTGGCACTTAATGATTATTTAAGTTACAACAATGATGCCATTTAAATCTGAACAATTTTTAAACTATCCATACGGCATTGAAAATTTTAAAATCGTTTTTATGTTTGCATTTAGCTTTCTAAACTGCCTATACGGCATTGAAGATCAATAGATCAAATCGTTTTTTTAGCGCCAATTTCTAAACTGCCTATACGGCATTGAAGAGCGGTGTACCTCGTCGAAATTATCTGATTAATTTCTAAACTGCCTATACGGCATTGAAGATACCGAAGAATCGAGTCATTTTTGGGATATGTTTTCTAAACTGCCTATACGGCATTGAAGGTTGAATGTTGCTGTATATGCAAGCCCGATTCTTTCTAAACTGCCTATACGGCATTGAAGGTATTGGTATAACGTTTTTTTGGACTGAACTATTTCTAAACTGCCTATACGGCATTGAAGGAGGAAAATGAATTACCTCTTCATCTGGAATTTTTCTAAACTGCCTATACGGCATTGAAGTAGAATTTTATCTCAATAGTGCCTTATTGTAAAAGAGCATATTGCACTTTTCCCAATTTTTACCCTTTTTTTGAGTCCATTTTAATATCAATAATAATCAATATGTTAAAATCATCCCCAAAAAAAGGGTTAGAAATTTAAAAATCAGGAACGGTGGCTGTTTGGCTTAATCCATAGCTATTAAATGTCCCTTGTACTGGCTCTGGGCATTTTTCTTGCTTTATCCACAAAATAAATTTTTGCCCTGTACTTTTACTATTCAAATGAAAGTGTGGATATTGCAAATGAACGCTTCCCCACTTTTCAATCATTTTATTTTTTACTTCAGACGTCCATTTACCTTGTGCTGTTAATCGTTTTTCGGCACGCCTTAACGCACTTTGACCTTTAGGGTTAACTCGGCTAAAACGTAAATAGCCTTTTATCGTCGTCGGTACTGTAGTGATAGGCATCAATAAAGCATAATCGCTAATTGATGATTTTTGCTGTATATCTGCTTTAAGGTTTTGCAGTTCCTGCTCGGTGCCCAATAGGCGAATCACTCCGCCTAATGTTCGGTGCACATGGTAACAAGGAAAGCTAATTGCGATATTTCCTTGGTGATTGACCAAAATTTGATGTAATGATTGCATCACTTGATTCATCACATCCACTTCGGTTATCTCAATTTGCGAAATCGCTCGTAACTCTAAATAATGTGAGTGCATCTTATTTACTCCTTACCGCTGGCACCAAATACACCACCACGAATTAATACCGCAATTACATAATGTTGCTGATCAAGCGATGGTTTTTCACCTTTTAAAACCCAATTATCAAATAAGGTATAAAAATCTAATTTTTGTTTTGGTTGGCGGAAAGCATGCCCCATTGAAGTAACCGAGCCATACGGTTCTATCGCTATTGGAAATTGTGCATTATCTTCATACCAAGTATCGATAGTTCGAATGGCATTACTGATTTTTTGTGAATGCATGGCGGCTTGTTTGTTCTTCTCATACAATACTTTACTTTTAGTTTTGCCAGTATCTAGAATTAATTCTTGTGACGGGTAGACTTCTTGACCTAAGCCCATTTTCAGTTTGGCTTCAACGTTAAAAATCACAAACTCTTTACCACATAATCCTGCTTCAATCAGTGTAGCAAGATCATTCACCGATTTATCATCATAATCAAATGAGTTTAGTTGATATTGTTTAACATCACTGACTTCAATCATTGGTTTTTTTTCATCTTTTCGAGTAATCGAAAGGCTAATTTGCTCTGCTGCCATACGGTTACGCCATAACCAACGGCCACTTAAGATATTAATAGCATAACGCTTAGCTAGTGCTGTCAATCCTTGCGTTTGAATATAACCCTGCGTTGTTTTTTCTAGTTCTTTTTGATATTCGATATCATTACACACGGAAGGTTTACCTAAAAATGGCAATACTTTACAGCTCCATGTTACGACCAATGTATCTTTATCGGCATCTAACGCAGCAACATCAACTGTTTGTAAATTTGGCTTTTGTATTTCAGCATCTAATTTGGTTGGATCGTTTGCAACTGCATTTTTAAGACGATTTGAAATAGTGCCTCGCACTGATTTTTCAGTGACTGTAACAGGAGATAATTTAGTGGCATCTGCATTATCTTGCTGTGCAAAAATCGCATCAGAAATATCAAAACTACGTTCAAAAGCAAGTACGCTGGCGGTGGTGATTTTATCTTTACTCATAATGTATTCCTTATTCTATAATTTTCTAAATTTACTTAATTGGTTTCTTGATTGATAATATAAATTTCTGCATCATTAGATTGCAATTCACTGCATTTATAACGCCAAAAAGCCTGTGATAAATTCTCTTTCAAGCGTAAAGGAAAGACCCATTTACCAAGCCCATAAATACACTCCACAAATTGCGTGGCATGCTCATTACTGCGCGCATGTTCAACCTTACCCGCTGAAAATAGAGGTGAAATAGCTTGATAACCCAAATGTAAAGGAACAAGCCAACCGCGCCCTTGTTTAACTGATGTGGTTTGCCAGTGATCTTTTTCTTGAGGATAATGATGTAACATTGCAGTTTCAACCAAGGCATCAAGCGCTGTAGCATTTGGATCTTTTTGCTGTAGTTCAACGGTGATATCTTGCAAATCTTGCGGTGCTTCAACTAAAACAAATGCGGGTAATAGTGCATTGATTAAGTTTTTATTTGATTCTGATGCAGAATATAGCGCTACTGATTCAATATCAACAACGTGCCCACCAGCAACACGTTGCTGGTAAAGTTTTTGTTTCATCTGTTGGATGAATGCTTGCTGCTCATCTACATCATCTAATGTTTCACGATCTTCAATTTTTACCTCAACAAGCAATGAAACATCTAGATGAACTCGCCCTTCTTCAATAATTGAACGAGTACTACCATTTTTAGCTAGTGGATTGCGTGTTAATCGAAAAGTATAATCCGCATAGTTGTTTGGTCGATAAACTTGTACATCACATTCATGACATGCAATTAACACACCATCTAAGTAAATAGGATTTTCTGATTCAATTTTACGACTTAAAGCATGAATCGCACCCAAAAACCCCGAAATAGCCGGAAAGCCATACGTTAATGGGCTAGAAATTGCATTAGCATTATGAATTTGGACATGATCAAATAATAAATAATAACGTAATGATGCCATTAAAAGATCCCCTCCCTTTTACGTTGACTTGCTTTCACCGCAGATCTAAATTCACGGCGCCATTCACTAAACTCCGGATCGGCAAATTGCTGTTTAATATTTTTGAATTTTTCTTTTAAAGCATTTTGAACCCACTTGGCAAAAGTCTTTTCTAAACTTTGTTGCCAATCGCCTTGTTCATACTGCTTTTTAAAATCATCTTCATTTTCTAATTGGGTTCGCTGTGGATCAAGCCAAAGTTTTTCATGAAAATTAAGTGAATAATCACGACTCCAACCCGCTGGTTGAGTAGTTTGAATATGACGAGCAAACTTAAGCAATAACGATAAAATCACCGCAAACGCATCTTTACGATCATCTCGTTCTTCTACAATATTTTTTGGCGATTCAACCATATCAAACAGTAATTTAAAACCAAATCGGCAGAAATATTGCAATGTATGATTGAAAATAGTTTCTTGTTGTTTAGAAATCGATGGGAATTGAGATTTTTGAAATATAGGAGGCATAGAGGGTAATAAAAAATTGCGTCCTCCCTGACTACTAGTTAATTGACTGACGCCTTGAGGATTACTTCCTCCCAGTTTAACTACGGCTAAGTCATGGAAAGAAAAATAAGGTTGATGCTTAACATCTTTTTTTCGACGCAGTTCTCGTGCATTTTTATTTTCTTCCGAAAATCGTGATTGTACTTTTTGATAAACCAAATGACACAATGAACTCGGATGTAATGGAATTAACAATCTATAATTATTGTCTTGCTGTGATAAATAAGTTTGTTGGCTATTCGGCCAATAAATCTGCTTATTAAGCTCTGATGCTTTAGGATGTTCAAAATCACCAAAAATTGCTTTTTTAAAGTTAGCTAAATAAAGTAATGCTTTTTGCTTATCATCGGAAAGTGCAGGTAAAACAGCTGGATGATTTTCTATAATTAACTGCAAAATTTTATTTTTACCAACATATTGATTAAAAAGAGAAAATATATCTAATGAAGCGGCATTACCTGAGCTATCAAGTTCTAACAAGAATGGTGTCGCAGAAGATATAACTGTTTGATGGCTCAGTTTAGATTGGGTCGCAATATTAACGTTATCTCCAGAGCTAGATGAATGGATACCTTTGCTTAAATGAGTTCCTATTGTTATCCACGAAATTCTTCTAGTTGCCGCATCTTCCATCCACGTTTCAAATTCAAATCGCTTGGTTAATTCATCTACCTTTTGCTGAGCTTCATTCACTGCGACCTGATCGCCTAACTCTTTTGCTTTTTCTAGCTTAGACGTTTCAGTTTTATAATTACTATTATTGGCAAGCCGTTGTTGTAGAAAGTCTAAAATGACCTTTCTTATATCTTGCCAAGAAATATTATTCATTGGCTCTCCTTATATTTTTGCAAATTCAAAATAAAAAAGGCTTATATCATCATCTATAAGCCCCTTGATTTAATGCTATGCTGCTTTATATTTTAAATATAACTTCAATATATTTAATGCATTGTTGTTATAAACCCATTTTTTATGAGAATTTAAAGAGCGATACTTAGATTGTTCTAGTTCTAAATTCTTAATTAGATATTTGACTTCTTTAATCGTCGAAATATTTAGAATTTTCATTAGATCTAGAATTGAATAATATTTAACTTTACTACTTTGTTTGATCGCATCGTTAGCTGATAATATATTGATATTAAATACTTTTAATTTAATTGACCAAATATTTTTTATTGAAAATTGACATTCGATTGTTAACCTTTTATTCTTAAACACAAATTTTTTCTCCAATTAGCGTTGTTGATGAAATTTTAAACCCTAGATGGCGTCTGGGGTTTTATCTTTTAATAAGCTGTTTTATTTTCGTTTTTAACATAAAAAAACAAACAACTTTGGTTAATATAAATACAAAAAAAGAAAATGTCAATATTAATCGTAATGTGGGGATATTAAAAGTGAAACCGCCTATTCGGCGGTGAAATAATTATAACGATTACACTCAATCGTAATGTTTTCTAAACTGCTTACACAGCAGTGTCATCAAGTATAAAAGAATTCCCTACCTTTTACTAGCAACCATTATGCACCTGACGATATTTTGTCAAAAAGTTTCAGGTAACTATGTGTTTCAGTATAAAAACAATATTCTTTTATCCTTTCTTTTCATAAAATCCTAAATAAGGATGAAAATACCAACTGCTATTACGATATAAGCTTACGCTACAAAATTCATTTGCTAATCGATATGGCGTTTTATTTGGGAAATATTCGGTTATTTTTGCTATGGCTTGCTCGACACTATTAACTAGCCAAGGTTGGATGTTAGGATTAGCAAATGACCAATTTTTATATTCAATTATACTATTTTGTGTATCTTTGCAGCGTTCATCTGGTGTTTGCCATGCTATATCTGCATAGCTAAATTGATAATCCCCATCATCATCAAGTTGGCAGATATATTCATCTTGTGTCTTATTATTCCCTCTAAATGGTGAAATTGCCTGTAAATGCACACAATGGTGATGTGCTAAGTCTGGTTGCCAATAGCTGGTCACATAATTACTTTTACGGGCATGAATCGCAAACAGATCTGCCATGACCTTATGTTCTAATTCAGCTAGCGTTAGCCCATCTTCAGGGCAAGACTTAATACGAGGAACCGCATCAATATTCACTAACTGATGTTCAGGAATGAGTTCATTTGTTTTATGGGTTTTCAGCAAGAATAATGACTCTTCTTCAAATCCAGGTTTAGTAAAACAGGCTTTATCCGTACGATAATCAGATTCAATGGCCTGTAAATTCGATCCTAATATCGCTACATTGGCCTTTTGTGCCATTTTTTGTGGTCGATGTCGCCAGACTCGCCCCACTAGCTGGATAATAGAGCGCATGGATGATGGTTCAACAATAGCCCAATCATAATCATGATCACGCCCAACTTCGGTGACTGGCGTGCCGATAACAATAAAAATATGGTTTTGTTTATCGCTATCTTTGATGGCATTGATAATTTCAGGTTGATGAAATAATGCCTGTTCATCACTGCGATTTAAAATTCTATCAAGTTTTTCTTCTAGCTGGCTACGCAATAATAGCAGTTGCCGAGCATGATAAACCACGATGTGAAAAGCAGTATCAGTAGGTAACTTGGTTTGGGCATAAATTTGTTCTGTAAGTGAAATAACATCTTCGGTATGGGCAAAACGCATTAAACCAATACTTACCTTTTTTTGTGATTTTTTATCTATTTGATGATGATCTTGGTGGAATTGATAAGCTTGTGCTAATAGTTGCTCAGCAAGTACACTATAATTGAGTTTTTGTTGGTTCTCGGTTTGCTTTTCTTGGTAGTCTAATAGATCTAAGATATGTCCTTGGCGGCGAATTGCACTTTGTGCTAATTGATGAATGCGCATTGCTACAAATTGTTGATGGTGATCGCTAAACGTTTTAGTATCAGCAATTGGTGATATCGACTGTTCATATTCATCAAACCAACCACATACAATGGTATTATCGGCATATTGGTTATTTTGATTCCAAATTTTTCGCCCTGCTTGGTAAGCATCAAATAATCCAGCAATTAAATCTGGCGTTAAGGTTGCTGATGAGAGTAGCACTTTGCTACCAAATAACCCAGCTAAATGCACCAAGCGAGCCAGTGCAGGTAAGTCATGTTGATCAAAATCATCAGGTTCATCTAAAATCAGATCTGAGGTCAATAATCTTAACGTGGGTGCAATATATTTACCGCCTCGGGTACATTCGCTAGCTTGAATAATATGGTCAACCGTGCATGTCACAATGGGCGCATAAAGTAATTGCCGTGCATTACTGTCTTCGATAATTGTCCCTAATTCACAATCCGCAATACCACTTTCTGCTACATCAAGATATTCATCAAGTAACGATTCGATAGATTCACTACCTTGGTTTTCTGATTTTTTTTGAGAATCGTTTTGTTCAATGTCTTCCTTACTCAGTTCAAACAAGGTTTTTGTGGCTCGCCCACCCACTAAAATCGCCAGATGTTCATCACTTAAGTGTAATCTTTCTCTTAATGCTTTACCTGTTTGCAACGTTAAAACACGTAATCCCAATGCAATGGTAAAACGCACACCCCGTTTTGGATTTGAAAGCGCATACATAATCCGCCCATTGGCTAAGGTTTTACCACAGCCAGTCGATGCCATATTAACACCAAAAAAGCCACATTCATCGGAGATATTTTGATAACTTTTTGCTAAATCAAAAGCATGATTTTGCCATTGAAATCGTTTTATAGTTGTTCGTTTGGTAAAGGGTTTATGTTGATTAATTGCGGGTAATTCCGTGGTTATTTTAGGTAATAAACGAGCAAAGCGGGCTGAAAAATTAGCTACACCGATTAAATGATCATCTAAACACTGTTTGGCTTCTTTTTGGTAATTTGTGTTAGCAATCAGTATTTCCCTATTTCTTTTTGCTTCGTCATTTGATAAAGATAAACTTGAGTAGTTATGATCAGCAACCATTAAGCTTAAACGCGAAATATGCAATAAAAACTCGTTAATATTAGACAATTGCATTAAAGGAACATGATTTAAGGCTTTGGTTGCATAACGGCTTAGTTTTTTCAGCCAAAGCTGGCTTAAGGTAATATCGCTTTTAAGCTGCCAAAAATCATTGGGTGAAGTATGTTGACTATGACTATTTTTAACCCATTTATCAATTGCCTTAAATGTTTTATAAAAACTTCGGACAGTTAAACCAGATATATCGAAATCTAACTTTTGTGCATTTTTAATATCACTGGTTAATGAATCCGATAAAAACGGCATTCGATGATGCGACACAATGAGCCACGCAATCCATTGTGCCAATAACGGTAACTGCGTGAGATCATTTTTGTCAACTTTGGTAAGCTGCTGGTACCAATTAGGATTCTGTTGTTGATATTGATCAAAATGCGCTAATCGATCAAATAAGGCTTCGCTCGTGGTGCAGTCTTGAATCATTAATAAAAATAATTGTAACGAAATCCATTCATGTCGGTAAGGATCAGCCGCCACAGCCGTTTCTGCTCGTAATTTAGATTGAAAACCAATCGTTGCTTTACCTAAATCATGAAGTAGTGCCGCTATGGTAGTAATTAATTGAATGATGGTTGCATATTGCCAACAATTTTCGCTGTCACTGCGTAAAATATTGCGTTTAGTACGATTAGTTGGGACTCGTCCCTCTTGATTAAACTGACTGCGATCGCCCACAATCCACAAAAGATCAGTTAAATTTTTACCATGTGTCCAATAACATGCAACAGCAGTATTTTTTCGTGCAGTTTTACGTAATAATTTATAAAGCGTTTGTAGCCCTGCTTCGGTCATTGGGCTTTGCCATGTTCGTTCACCGCAGCGCTCAGCGAACTGATCGATAATCCGCCTTGTTTCAGTTAAGGCGTTTTTTTTGCATTGACTAACAAGTAAAATATTCATATTTGATCTGCTATCTGTTTTAAAGTATCAATAATCCTATCAAGTGCACCTAATTGAGCAAATTGCGCAATACATGCCATACGAAATTCTTTTTCACTGTCGCCTTGTTTGGCTGATAAAAAGGCCTGAGGTAATACAATGCCATCTTTAATAATATCTGCCGCATCAAACACTAAGCCACCTCGGCGAGTTTTTCCGTGTAAAATAGCCAGCCCATGAGGGAGACCTAATACCCAACAAGCCGTTGCGCCAAGGCCATAGGCTAAATAGTTACCATGATCTAAAAATTGGTTAGCGGGATCATGACTTTTGCCTCGTGTGCCTTGTTCTCGTTTAAATTTGTCATCTTGTAAGGTTAATTGATTTGCCATGCCATAAAGACGTTTGCTAATTCGCCCTTCTGCGGCTAAAAGTGCTTGGCTATTATCAACATCGGTAAATTGTTGTGTTGCATCAGTAAGAATATGCGCTAACTGCGTTGTATCAACATCCCAATCAAATTGCGGCCAACATTCACTAATAATATTAAGCCGTGTTTGTTGTAATAATTTAGCGGCTTGTAATCGACGTTTGTCATCAAACCAAAATTGACACCAACTTTGTAGATATTCTGTCGGGCGATATTCACTTTGTGGCGAAAAAAATTGACAAGCGAATTCAGATTCGGTTGATGAAAAAAGGGGCGTTCCGCCTCCGCCACAAAAGCCAATCATAACACCTGCTCGTGAAAGCTCTCGCACTGCCGCTTGAGTCAATGATGTACCCGTACCTAATAAAATACAGGTGGTATTTGCTATTGGGATATTCCAATATAACGACTGTTGGCCTTGCTCAGTCACATACTCAACTCGTCCACCATTAACCAAAACACGACAATGCTCTAAATAATAAATATTGGCTCGCTTGGAATGCATGATCGTTTTTAGATCAGAAGAATGAATCATATCCATGATGATAACTGATTAAATTAATTGAAATATAGCAAATAAATTAACATTATTTTATATTAAAAACGAGCATTTTATTGTCTATTACGAGCAATTGAGTGATTGCAAAGTTATTATATCATGGCAGGGGTTTTTTAAGACGAGCATTGCCCGTCTTCATCTTTTTTGTTTATCAATAAAGCTGCTGTAATGGCGTTACAGTTTGTGCCGGATCGTAATTAAGTGCCGCCGTTGTGGCATAGGCAGCATTCATGGTGGTATCGTAATGTACCTTATATTGAATGGCACTTCGACGTAATACTTTTGAGGCTTCAATAGCTGCTCGTCCAGAGGTGGTATTAAGAATATAGCTATATTCGCCATTTTTTATATGGTCATGGATATTTGGTCGCCCTTCATTTTCTTTTTTTACGACTTGGCATGGTATATTTGCTTGTTGTAATACCTTTGCCGTGCCAATAGTGGCATCAATACTAAATCCATAAGCAATTAATCGCTTAGCGACTTCTAACAGCCTTGTTTTATCCTGATCACGAACCGATAATAATGCTTTTCCTGATTTTTTCATATTGGATAAACTACCAAGCTGGGCTTTAGCAAAGGCTTCAGCAAAGGTTTTACCGATGCCCATTACTTCACCCGTTGAGCGCATTTCTGGACCTAAGATTGGATCAACGCCACTGAATTTATTAAACGGTAATACCACTTCTTTTACCGAATAATAAGATGGAATCACCTCTTTAGTCACATTTTGCTTAGCAAGCGATTGTCCTGTCATGATGCGAGCTGCTATTTTCGCCAGTGGTACACCTGTTGCTTTTGAGACAAAAGGGACGGTGCGTGCTGCACGAGGATTAATTTCAATCAGATAAATTTGGTTATCTTTGATGGCAAATTGCCCATTCATTAAACCTTTTACATTAAGTTCAAGTGCCAATTGTTTGGCCTGCTGTCGTAGTTTATCTAAAATCTCTACAGTTAAGGTGTGGGTTGGCAGTGAGCAAGCGGAATCACCAGAGTGAATGCCTGCTTGTTCAATATGTTCCATAATGCCACCAATCACAATTTGTTCGCCATCAGCAATCACATCAATATCCACTTCAATGGCATCATCTAAAAAGTGATCGAGTAAGACAGGTGCATTATTCGATTCGCTTACGGCTGTTTTAAAATAACGGCGTAAATCTTGTTCATTATAAACAATTTCCATTGCGCGACCTCCTAATACATAAGATGGTCTAACCACCAATGGATAACCTATTTTTTCTGCTTTGATGACTGCCTCATTAATATCAGTCACTGTTGCGTTGACAGGTTGTTTTAATTTCAGTTTATCGACAACTTCTTGAAAGCGCTGGCGATCTTCGGCTTTATCGATAGCGTCAGGTGAGGTACCAATAATAGGTAGACCTGCGGCTTCAAGTGCACGGGCGAGTTTTAGTGGTGTTTGTCCACCATATTGCACGATAACACCATTTGGCTTTTCAACATGCGCAATCTCAAGCACATCTTCAAGCGTGACTGGCTCAAAATAGAGGCGATCAGAAGTATCATAATCGGTTGACACAGTTTCTGGGTTGCAGTTAACCATAATAGTTTCATAACCATCCTCACGCAGAGCTAATGCCGCATGCACACAACAATAATCAAACTCAATACCTTGTCCAATCCGATTAGGACCACCACCTAGGATCATAATTTTTTTACGGTTAAATTGAGGATTGGCTTCACACTCTTGCTCATAGGTTGAATAAAGGTAAGCAGTATCGGTTGCAAATTCAGCCGCACAGGTATCTACCCGCTTATAAACGGGATGAATATGATATTGATAACGTAAATCGCGAACCGATTGCTCGGTAGTATTAAGCAGTTTGGCAATGCGTAAATCTGAAAAACCTTTCCGTTTTAATTGCCATAATGTTTCTGGATCGAGCTGTGCAAGTGACTGCTTCTTTAGCTTGTTTTCAAAATTAACCAACTCTTCAATTTGCACTAAAAACCAACGATCTATATTGGTTAATGTAAAGATCTCATCTAAACTCAATCCAGCCCTAAAGGCATCGGCAATATACCAAATACGATCGGCGCCCGCTTCTTGGAGTTCATAACGAATTTTGGTGATATTTTTTTCATCGGTATAATCATCAACTTTAGGATCAAAACCTGAGGCGCCAACTTCAAGCCCTCGCAATGCTTTTTGTAATGACTCTTGGAAGGTACGCCCAATAGCCATGACTTCGCCAACCGATTTCATTTGCGTGGTTAAACGATCGTTACAACCAGCAAACTTTTCAAAATTAAAGCGTGGGATTTTAGTGACCACATAATCAATTGACGGTTCAAATGAGGCAGGTGTTTTACCGCCTGTAATATCATTCGATAATTCATCAAGAGTATAGCCAACTGCCAACTTAGCAGCGATTTTAGCAATTGGAAAGCCAGTAGCTTTAGAAGCTAACGCTGATGAACGTGATACTCGCGGATTCATCTCAATAACAATTAATCGCCCTGTTTTAGGATCGACCGAGAATTGTACATTGGAGCCACCGGTTTCAACGCCAATTTCACGCAGTACGGCAATTGATGCATTACGCATGATTTGATACTCTTTATCCGTCAAGGTTTGTGCTGGCGCAACGGTAATTGAATCACCGGTGTGAATGCCCATTGGATCGAAGTTTTCAATTGAGCAAACAATAATACAATTATCATTTTTGTCTCGCACCACTTCCATTTCGTACTCTTTCCAGCCTATCAATGATTCATCGATGAGCAGTTCATTAGTCGGTGAAAGATCGAACCCACGGGTACAGATTTCTTCAAATTCTTCTGTGTTATACGCAATTCCGCCCCCTGTTCCCCCCATGGTAAAAGACGGGCGAATAATGCAAGGAAAACCAACCTGCTCAAGAACGGTATAAGCTTCTTTAAGTGAATGCGCAATACCCGATCGTGCGGTATCAAGACCGATTTTTTTCATCGCCTCATCAAACCGTTTACGATCTTCGGCTTTATCTATAGCATCAGCTGTTGCGCCAATCATTTCGACATTAAACTCTTTTAATACGCCTTGCTTTTCAAGCTCTAATGCACAATTTAGCGCTGTTTGCCCGCCCATAGTCGGTAAAATGGCGTCGGGTCTTTCTTGTTCAATAATCTTGCGAACGCATGTCCAATGAATTGGCTCGATATAAGTGGCATCGGCCATTTCAGGATCCGTCATGATAGTGGCTGGGTTGGAATTAACTAAAATAACGCGATAGCCTTCTTCACGTAGCGCCTTACAGGCTTGTGCTCCCGAATAATCAAATTCACATGCTTGACCAATAACAATTGGGCCTGCGCCAATAATTAATATACTGTTGATATCTGTTCGCTTAGCCATAATTATTGCTCCTGCTTATAAATTTTAATTAACTCAATAAAGTGATCAAAAAGAGGTGCGGCATCATGTGGTCCGGGACTGGCTTCTGGGTGACCTTGAAAACTAAAAGCTGGTTTGTAATTGTGATGAATACCTTGCAGTGAACCATCAAATAGTGATTTATGAGTCGCTCTTAAATGAGCAGGTAAACTTGCTTCATCTACTGCAAAACCATGATTTTGAGCGGTGATCATAACCTGATTATTTTCAAGATTTTTAACGGGGTGATTTCCGCCATGGTGACCAAACTTCATTTTAATCGTTTTAGCGCCACATGCTAGTGCTAAAAGTTGATGACCTAAGCAGATACCAAAGATGGGAATGTCAGTATTTAAAAACTGCTTAATGGCCTCAATTGCATAACGGCAAGGGGCTGGATCACCTGGGCCATTAGATAAAAATATGCCATCTGGCTTTAATGCAAGGACTTGTTCTGCTGTCGTTTTGGCTGGTACGACTGTTAATTTACAATCACGCTCAACTAACATGCGCAAAATATTGCGTTTTACGCCAAAGTCATAAGCAACAACATGGTATGGTAATTGTTTTGCTGGTATTGGATTAGGCTGTTGTTGTCTTGTCCATATGCCTTGAGTCCAAATATAACTTGTCAAACACGTCACTTCTTTAGCTAAATCAAGCCCACTTAATCCTTTAAAATTTATTACCTGTTGTTTGGCTATTTCGGCTTTTTCAAGTAAGGTCTTTTTATCCGTTGCCGTTATAATAACACCATGCTGTGCTCCTTTTTCACGCAAAATACGCGTTAAGCGCCGTGTATCAATATCGGCGATGGCAATAACATTATGTTTTTTTAAATAGCTGGAAAGATCGAGTTCACTTCGGTAATTGCTGGCTAATAATGGCAAATCACGAATAATCAATCCCTTTGCATAAATTTGGCTGGATTCAGCATCATTGTCATTTGTTCCGACATTACCAATATGAGGATAGGTCAGTGTAACCAATTGTTCACAGTAAGAAGGATCGGTAAGGATTTCTTGGTAGCCAGTCATTGAGGTGTTAAATACTACTTCCCCAACAGAGTGCCCATCAGCACCAATTGATTTTCCGATAAATTGCGAACCATCTTGTAACATAAAGAGGGCATAAGTTTGCATGATAAAAAAGACCTTTTTGAATAAATGATCGTTATTTTTGAATATAAATTCAAATTTACTTATCTATAAAGATATAATAATTGGTCATTTTATTACACTTTTTTGTACAAAAAAAGGAATATTATAAAAATCACTTTAATAATCATGTCTAATTTTTGAGACATTCTCAACGTAAAAACAAAATATTGGGATGATTATTATGTTTAACTTGAATTTGCATAATTATTCAAATAGAATCTTTTGAATAATTACGGTTATTAGGAGCAATATCATGCACGGTTTTTATCAGCGCCATTTTTTACGATTACTCGACTTTACCCCTACCGAAATCAATCAACTAATTAATCTTGCCATAGAATTAAAACAAGCCAAACAACAAGGGCGAGAACAACAACATTTGATTGGTAAAAATATCGCGTTAATTTTTGAGAAAGACTCCACCCGTACACGCTGTGCTTTTGAGGTTGGTGCGTTTGATCAAGGAGCTCAAGTAACCTATTTAGGCCCCAGTGGTAGCCAAATTGGGCATAAAGAATCGATTGCAGATACCGCGCGCGTGCTAGGTCGAATGTATGATGGAATTGAATATCGTGGTTATGGTCAAGAAATTGTTGAAACCTTAGCAAAATATGCAGGTGTGCCAGTCTGGAATGGTTTAACGACCGAAGCACATCCAACCCAAATATTAGCCGATTTTATGACAATGAAAGAGCATATAGGAGATCGACCATTAAGCAGTATTAAATTTGCCTATTTAGGTGATGCTCGGAATAATATGGGAAATTCATTAATGGAAGGTGCAGCGTTAATGGGGATGGAGATTCGATTAGTTGCACCAAAGGCTTGTCAGCCGGAAGCCGAACTTGTGCAAAAGTGCCAAGATATTGCCAAAATGACAAGAGCAAACATTATCTTAACTGAAGATGTGACTTTAGGCGTTAAAGACGTCGACTTTTTATATACTGATGTATGGGTATCAATGGGTGAGCCTAAGGAAGTTTGGGATGAGCGAGTTAAATTATTAACACCTTATCAAGTGAATGAAAATGTTATTAAACTTACCAATAATCCAAATGTTAAATTGATGCACTGTTTACCAGCTTTTCATGATATGAATACGACAGTGGGTAAACAAATGGCAGCACAATATGGCTTAACCAATGGGCTTGAAGTAACTCATGATGTATTTGAATCTGAGCATAGTATTGTATTTGACGAGGCCGAAAACAGGCTACATACCATTAAAGCGGTAATGGTTGCAACATTAA
This sequence comes from Gilliamella sp. App6-5, assembly GCF_001690525.1. Classification (GTDB taxonomy): domain Bacteria; phylum Pseudomonadota; class Gammaproteobacteria; order Enterobacterales; family Orbaceae; genus Gilliamella; species Gilliamella apicola_H. Next base: position 32,043 of record NZ_LZGT01000038.1, read on the forward strand.
CTAAAGACGAATAATATTGTCACAATTAATACAAAGGTGTTTTGTTAACATAAGCGCCTTTCTTTTTGCCGACTTAATGTCGGCATAATTTTATCTAAAAGGATATTGAATCATGACCAAACAAGAGCGAAACAAAAATTTTAAAAAATACCTAAAACTGACCAATCCCATTCATTTTTTAGCAGTAGGATTGGGTAGCGGCATGTCACCGATTATGCCGGGAACCATGGGTTCATTAATGGCTATCCCGTTATGGCTTTTGTTTTATGGTTTACAGCCAGCTTTATACTGGATATTTATTTTAGTGACTTTTATTTTTGGTTGTTTTATTTGCCAAAAAACATCGGATGATACCCATACGCACGATTCAGGGCATATCGTTTGGGATGAATTTGTCGGCATGTGGATCACCCTATTTTTTATTCCGCAACTTTCAGTTATGTGGATTGCCATAGCTTTCGTGGCATTTAGAGTGTTTGACATGGCAAAACCTTGGCCAATTCGCTGGTTTGATAAACGTGTCCCCGGTGGATTTGGCATTATGGTAGATGATGTAATTGCAGCTATCTTTTCATCATTCACAGTTTATGTCATGACATTAATTATTTAAGATGAAATTTTATACTAAAACGTATAGTTTCCTGAAAGTTTTTGACAAAAAAAGGCTAAAACATTTTTTGTGACCAACCTAATTTGGTTGAAAGATTATTAAAGTAATCATAATCTTTGGTATGAATCAAATTAAATTCATACGAAGATCGGCGAATAATCACATCTTGTGTTGGTTTGACCGGTAAAATAATTTGGCTATCACAAGCGATATTTAAATCAAGTGCTGTCGTTGGGAATTTAAGATGAATAGGCACATCGCCCTTGATGACCAATGGTCTGACAGCTAATGAATGCGGAAACATTGGTGTAATAATTAATGCGTCTAAATGAGGCGCTAAAATAGGTCCACCCGCCGATAGTGAATAAGCGGTAGAGCCTGTCGGTGTTGCAATAATCAGCCCATCAGCTCGCTGTGAAAACGCATTGCGTTCATTAATGTAAACATCATAGTCAATCATGTGGGCAACCGTATTGGGGGTCACAACAATTTCGTTCACGGCAAAACTTGAATTAATTAAATTGCCTTTATCATAAATAGAAACTTCGAGTAAAAAACGAGGGTCATCGTCATATTCACCAGCAATCACAGGGCTTAATTGTTCAATCACTTGTTCGTGTGATATGTCGGTTAAAAAACCTAAATTGCCACGATTAACACCGATCACTTTGATTTTATATGGTGATAAATAACGCGCGGAACGTAACATATTGCCATCCCCCCCCACAACAATGGCAAGGTCAGCTTGCTGGCCAATTGTTTCTAACGAAGCGTAATGGCTAACGGGGAATTGAATGTGCTCCGCCAAGCGATGTTCCACTAACACACGAATACCAAGTTTAACAAGCCAATCATAAAGCACTTGATGGGTTTCAATTGCTTCTAACTTACGCGGAAGTCCAATTAGACCAATGCATTTAAATGGTGTTTGCATAAAATATCCTTGTAATTTGTTACATAAACGCTATGTATTTTTTCGTGACAGGTCAAAAAATTACATATCAAAGTACTGATAAGCTTGTAATCATAAAAATTGTCCCCATAATAACCGTTATTCACTAAGTTTTCGACTACATTATTTGGAGTACCTTATGACAGAACAAGATAAAAATACGTCAGAAAATGAAACTAGCATTGACACACCAGCAGAAGATACAATCGAACAAGAAGCAGCGCCACAGCCAAATCTTGAAGAGCAATTAAGTGCAAAAGATGCACGCATTGCAGAGCTTGAGCAAGCCTTACAATTGGCGAAAAAAAATGAAAGCGAAGCCATGATTCGTGCACGGGCTGAAATTGATAATGTTCGTAAACGTGTTGAGCAAGATGTTGATAAAGCACGTAAATTTGCACTAGAAAAATTCTCTAATGAATTATTACCAGTTATTGATAATCTAGAACGCGCTTTAGAATCGACAGACAAAGCGAATCCAGAACATAAAGCGACTGTTGAAGGGTTAGAATTGACATTAAAATCATTCTTAGATACGGTCAAAAAATTTGGTATTGAAGTGATTAATACCGAAGATTCACAATTAAATCCTGATGTACACCAAGCGATAAGCATGGTTGAATCACCAGAACATCAATCAGGCCAAATCGTTAATACGATTCAAAAAGGCTATACCTTAAATGGTCGTTTAATTCGTCCTGCGATGGTCATTGTTGCTAAATAATTTAGTTTAAACCAGTTAACCGCCAACCCTTTGGCGGTTAATTTTATTTATTCCGTTGCTCTTCGCGGGCAAGCTTTTTCATTTTTTGCTCGATTCGTTGACGTTTTAATGGAGAAAGATAATCAACAAAGAGTTTACCTTTTAAGTGATCCATTTCGTGCTGAATACAGATAGCCAGTAATTCGTCGGCTTCAATTTCATAAGGATTACCATTACGATCAAGTGCTTTGATTTTGATTTTTTCAGCCCTTGGTACAAAACCTCGACAATCAGGTACTGATAGGCAGCCTTCTTCTATACCGGTCTCACCTTCTTGACTGATGATTTCTGGATTGATAATCACATAAACTTGACTTTTATCTTCTGATACATCAATCACAATAATTTGCTCATGCACATCCACTTGAGTTGCAGCAAGGCCGATTCCATTTTCGTCGTACATGGTTTCGATCATATTATCAATGATCGTTTGTAGCTCTGGTGTGAACTGGGTAACAGGTTTAGCAACTTTGCGAAGCCGCTCATCAGGAAAACGTAATACCGGTAAAATAGCCATAAATTATTCGATCTACTCCTCAAATTTCGCGTTTATTCAATTAATTGCTCATTGTAAACATTTATCATACTGATGAATAGTCCTTGTTGGCTATTACTAGTATTTATCTTATCAATTCAAGATAGTTAAATTATTTAAAATGAGTGCAAAAAGTTATGATGAATAAATATGAGTTCTTATTGCGAATTTCAATGCTTGGACATGGCAAACAAGCTATTTTTAAAAAAATTGGACAACTTTTTGCAAATGATTTACCTGATAAAATACAAAATGTGCCTTTTTTGTTAGATAAGCTGGGCTTATTAGATGTTCAATTAGCGCGTTTTTATGAAACTTCATATCTTCATTTTGAACCAATACTTGAATGGTTAGATTCTCCCAGCCCACAAAAACATCTTATTGCCTATTGTGATAGTGATTATCCGTTGTTGCTCAAACAAATCTGCTCTCCGCCTTTGTTACTGTTTGTTTTAGGTAATCGACAGTTATTACATTCTCCTCAACTAGCTATGGTTGGAAGCCGTGAATTTAGTGAATATGGAGCTCAATGGGGGCGATATTTTGCAAGCGAATTAGCGATTAATGGTTTAACCATAACCAGTGGTTTGGCGCTAGGGTTAGATGCAATTTGTCATCGTGGTGCACTTGAGGCATCGGGTCGTACAATTGCAGTGTTAGGTAGTGGTTTAGCAAAGATTGCACCAAGATCAAATTTAAACTTAGCCAATGATATTTTGGCACAAAATGGTGCAATTGTGTCCGAATTTTTGCCGTTTGAAAAAGCTAGATCGGCTTACTTTCCTCGTCGAAACCGAATTATTAGTGGGTTAAGTTTGGGCACCTTTGTGGTTGAAGCATCAGAAAAAAGCGGCTCGCTAATTACTGCGCGCTATGCACTTGAACAAAATCGCGATGTATTTGCTTTGCCGGGTGATATTAATAATGAAAACTGTAGCGGAACGCACTATTTAATTAGACAAGGGGCTTATTTAGTTTCTAAACCTGCTGATATTTTAGAACATTATTGTAATTATTTATCAGTAATAAATAGCTCATACAATCAGCCGAAAGAAAAACAAAGTCATTCTATTTTATACCCTGACATTTTTGCTGTGATTCATCACCAACCTATTCCAGTTGATATTATTGCTCAGCAAGTGAATATGTCAATTTCGGAAGTGACAACCAAATTATTAGATATGGAACTAGAGGGATTAATTAAAACGGTAACCGGTGGTTATATTCGTCATCGAGTGGTTTAAAAACAGAGTGTCTTTTTGTCAAATAGTTTCAGGAAAGTAGACATTTAAATATAAAATCCGCCGATACTCGCCGGCGGTGTAGACCTTTGTTTATTTATCTTCAATTTCGAGAGCAATTTCAGATAATATAATACCGGTATTGTCAGCATAGACAAAATCACCCGAAAAGAATGTCACGCCACCAAAATTAACACGAATATCGACTTCACCAACGCCCTGATCATCCGCGCCAACTGGAATAGCGGCTAATGCTTGAATACCAATATCGGCTTCAGCCAGATAATCAACTTGGCGAACGGCGCCATAGACAATAATCCCTTCCCATTGATTTTGAACGGCAATATCTATCAGCTCTGCGTCAATTAATGCTCGACGCGCAGAACCACCACCATCAATGACAAGAATTTTACCTGAGCCGTCTGATTGTAAAATTTCGTATAGTAACCCGTTATCTTCAAAACATTTAACTGTTACAGCTTGACCTGAAAATGATGCAACGCCCCCAAAATTACTAAATATCGGTTCAACTACGTTAACATCTTCTGGGTAATAATCGCAAAGAATTGAAGTATCAAACTCCATCATCAAGTCTCCTTTTGCTGTGAGGTGTGTAAGTTTGTTTAGTATAACGCTAATACTAAGTAAAATGATATTAAAATTAAATAAACGTGAACTAGCTCAAAATAATCCCCAAACAATAAAGTAAATTAGTTAATAAAGCAAGTTTGACTATCTGTAATAACAAAGGCATCCAGTCTTTATATTTATTAAATTGTAAAACCGCATCAATATGTTTAATAAATAGCGGTAACATTAATATAAATTAGTCACGTTCCAAATATAGCCATACGGTTTATTGTCAAAATTAAGTATTCACATATAAGGCATTATATTATCTTTACATTTTAAGCGTTAATCATGTTTTACTTATTATGTTACTTTTCTAGTTTTACACTCGATACCCCTTTAAGAATCGTCTTACTCGACCTTCCCGCAACGCTGCAATAAAAAAGCCAAGTGAACCATATATGATCCCCAGTAATAAAATCATAAAAACATTAAATAAATTATCTAGTAAGCCTAATCCCATTTGATTTACACCAGCAATCATATTAGTTGCCCAAGTTGATGGCAACATTTTGGAAACAATTTGTACCCCAAATGGCATTGCATCAAGTGGCCAAATCGTGCCTGACAGATAAAACACTGGTGTTGTCAAAAATGCAAGTGTGAGATAAATCATTTCAGTTTTACGTAAACACTCTGTCAGTAATTTACTTAAGCCTAACACGCCAAGTAACAATGGAAATGTCATAATTAGAATTTCGGGTATATTTGCAAGCTGTCGATAACCAAGAACCCAAGGCCATAAACCAAATAGCACAATGGATAAAAATAACCAGATCGGTATAAGACCACACAAGCTACCCAATCTAACAATTTTAGGTGGTTTACCTTGCGGTAACGAGTTTAATGTAATATTAGTACGTGTTGAAGCAATTAAAAATGAGTGTTGCAATAACATTACTAATAAACCCGGAAAGGTAATAGCGGCAAAACTGACGCCAGGATTATAAAGTGGTTCAGTTTGACCATTTATTGGCGATAAAATAATATTGATCTGTTTATCTGAAAATCCACTATTACGCATTATTCGAGTATTATATTGGGTTAATATCTGTTGATAGATCCCTTTTATATCGACTTGTATTAAGCCATTGGCTAAACGACTCGAAGCATCGCCATATGCAGGTATTGTTACTTCTTCGCCATTTAATAACCGCTTTTCAAAATCTCTTGGAATTGTAAATACCGCAAAAAGTCGGTGATTATTAATATCATCATAAGCTTGCAGAGAACTCTCATATATAAGGGTCTCTATTTTTGAACTGGTATTTAAAGAACGAATTAAACTTCGGCTAGTTGGCGTATGATCTTGATCGATTATCGCAACCGGCAAACTGGTAATCGTGCCATTACTATAAACTAAACTCATCAATGAGACCGACAATAGTAGCAACAACCACATTGGTCTAACTAATAAAAGCAAAAATATTTTTATAAATGAAGACCAAAATATTTTAAGCATCTTGGTGTTTCCTCTTACTGTGAATGTAGTCGTCTTACTAGACGTTTTCTCACTAACACGGTAATAATTATTGGGTAGACCATTAAAATAACACAGGTTTTTAACACTGAAAGATAACTAGAGTGACGTAAAAACAGATCGAACAGCTTATTAAGAGCATAAGTTAATGGTTCTAGTGATGAAATAAACCTTGCAATCCAAGGCATAGATAGTTCAGGCACAACAACACCAGAATAAGTTAACGCAAGTCCAACTAAAACACCGATATAAGTATAAGCATCAATAGGGGTTTTAGTAAAAGTATATAGCAAAATACCAATACTTTGTGCAGCAATCACATAGAAAAATACCACCGTCACCATGGCAAAAGGCGAACCTGATACACGAGCATGAGAAAACAGAACAAGCATGGCAATTTCGAAAATAAGTAGCATAGTAAACCAAATGGTATAAGGCGCTAATTTTCCCAAAACAAAAGGATAATTAGGGCGAGTTCGCTTTGGCAATTGTGCTAATAGATGAATCGTTGTTGTGACAACAAACAGTTGTAGTAGATGTACAACAGCCGAAAATTGCTGAAAGTACATTGAGTTACCACTGGCATTAAACAATCCATCATAATTGAAGTTTACTTTTGCAAGCTTAGGTACTGGTATCCCAATACTAGTTGCCATTGTGCTACGGTATTGGATATTTAATGCCGCAATTAGGCCTGAATAATCCATAATAGAATATAATCCAGCACTATAATATAACGCATTATAATAAAGCATTGGTGTTGGCTGCCGACCCGCTAATACATCTGCTTCAAAATTCGGTGGAATATAAAAAATGGCATAGATTTTTGCTTTTTGCAAATCACGTTCGGCCTCAGCAAGATGGCTATCATAATTGACCAAATTGGCATGTGCTCCAGCATTAAGATCACGCACGATTTGACGCGATAAAACACTTTTATCATTATCAATATAGCCAACAGGTAAATCAAAAAGTACACCGCGATAAAAGATACTACTGATTAATATAAAAATAATTAGTGGTAAGATCCACATTAACCAATGAAAAGTAAACCGCTTAAATATCACAGGTATTTCAGCATTAAACGCTTCTTTGAAGCGCTGCCAAAAATCCCAAATTAGTTGTCTAATTTCCATAGTGTGCTCATACCTGCACGTAAACCAGCAATAGGCGTTGTTGGATAAAGTCTAACTTCAAAGGTTTTTAAATCAAAATCACCGGTAGCTCGTGTTGCACGTTTTGTTGCATAATCACCCATAGGTGCGATATAACGAACTTCAGCTTCAATTTCCTTATTACCAAGAGCAGGCACTTCAAGCTTAACATGATCGCCTTTATGAATATTAGGCATAATGTTTTCACGAAGATTAAATATAAAGTACGCTTTTGGTAGTTGAATTACAGTCAATAATGGACTATTGGCATTAAATAACTCGCCAACTTCGGCTGGTATTGAACCAACCTCACCTTCAACGGGGGCTTTTACTTGTAAATCATCGTATTGAATTTGTAATTGTTTAAGCTGCTCTTCTGCTTCTTTTAATTTAGCATCATAAATTTCACGTTGTTCAATACGATCACCATTTTTGGCTTGATCTAAATTAGCTTGTGCTGACTGAACTTGTTGAAAGGCTGCATCACGCGTTTTTAATGCATTATCTAAGATCGATTGAGAAACATAACCTTTGACCGAAATCGCTTTGTTACGATCATATTCTTTGGATGCATTATTATAAGCAACTTTAGCTTGTTGAAGTAACGCTTCATAGTAGCGAATGCTTTCTTCACGTGTTCCATGTTCAGAAAGCGCGACTTGGGCTCGTGCTTGATCGCAAGCCGCTTGCGCTGCTTTGACTTGTGCTAATAGCTCTGGACTATCAAGCGTTATTAATATATCGCTTGGTTTTACATCATCACCTCGATTGACATGTATCGCCTGCACGCGCCCTTTCGCTTTTGACGAAATACTAACATTAGGTGCATCAACCTCGCCTTGTAATATAAGCTGGCTATTATGTGATCGAATTAGAATTGTCATTGAAATTAAAATAACAATTAACACAATAATAATAAAAATTTTTTTATTCATAAATTTTGCATAGAGTGATAATGATTGGATATGGCCTAAACAATTAGGATGATGGTATGCATTATAGATCTCACTTTTATAAATTGTAACGATTACTGTATTATAAATTATACGAAAAGTGCTTTATTTTAATGAATAAAGCAAAATTTTTAGTTTTAAAAAAGAAATATATCAACACGATCAATAATAAATACGGCTATACTCCATTTGGAGTTTTAAATAAATTTTAATAATTGTAAAACATCACTTTAATAGGTTTTATTTATAAATGAGATTCGTTAAAAGAAATAGATAAAAACCTACTTATTTAGTATGATATTTACAATTAATTACGATAAGGTTTGAAATTTATGAAAAAAATAATAATTATTGGTGGTGGAGCTGGTGGTTTGGAACTAGCTACAGACCTTGGCAATAAACTAGGAAAAGGCAACCAAGCTGACATTACACTGATTGATAAAAATAGTTATCACCTATGGAAACCTTTATTACATGAATTTGCTACTGGTGTTTTGAACGAACAAGCTGATAGAATTGACTATGCTTCGCAAGGGCAACAACACAACTTCCAATTTACTCAAGGTACGTTCACCAATCTTAACCGTGAAGAAAAACAAGTTATTATTGAGAATTTAAATAACGAATCTATTTCTATTCCATATGATATTTTAGTTGTAGCAATAGGTAGTACTTCAAATGATTTTGGTACGCCAGGTGTTAAAGAACATTGTATCTTTTTAGATGACCAAAACGCTGCAATTCGTTTACGTGAAACACTTATTGCAAAATTTGCTAGTTTTTGTTCAATTATTGATAAACATGAAGCAACAACTGAAGATAAAATTCGTATCGCTATTGTTGGTGGTGGCGCAACTGGTGTTGAATTAGCTTCCGAATTACCTCATATGGTTGAAACATTTGGTGCTTGTGGCCAAAATAAAATGTGTTCAGATTTGCTGGATGTATCGGTTATTGAAGCAACTGATCGTATTTTACCTGCGTTACCTGAAAAAACAGCATTAGGTATTACCGAAACATTACAAAAACGTGGCATTCATGTGTTAACAAAAACCATGATAACTAAAGCGGAAAGTGATGGCTTTTATCCCAAAGATGGAAACACCATTCACGCCGATATTATGATCTGGACTGCGGGTGTAAAAGCGCCTGACTATCTAAAAGATATTGCTGGTTTAGAATCAAGCCGTTCTAATCAACTTGTGGTTAAACCAACATTACAAACAACACGCGATGATAATATTTTTGTTATTGGTGATTGTGCTTACGCAATGCAAGACAGCGGAAGAGCCGCTCCCGCTACAGCACAAGCCGCACATCAGATGGCAAAAATCTGTTATGAAAATATTGTGAACATGTTAAATAATAAATCAATGAAATCGTTTAATTATACCGATAATGGAACGATTATTTCTCTGCATGATACTGCACAAGGTGTGGTCAAAATTGCCGGCAAACGAGAAATGAATGTTAAAGGATTTTTTGCTTTAACTATTCATCGCCTGCTCTATCGTATGCATCAAGCAAGTTTATTGGGTATATTCAACACAATTCGATTTGTTAAAGCGAGTAAAGAGATGTATAAAAATAAATTTGCGTCTATCTTTACTCATCAAGATTAGGTTCTTCTCCTTTAGATAACTACTTACAAAATATATTTTGTAAGTAGTTTTTTTCTTCTATGATCTATAGCAATTTTGATTTATATAAGTAAATTTAACGCGTTTTATTATACGGTTGATGCTGTCTGTAGTTAGCTTTATTAGTATGGCTAGTTAGAAACCTCAAGATGGTATATTATTTTTCAATCCTCACAATCAAAAAAAGTCTAGCTGTTGAACAAGCAACAAACTCGCCATACAGCCATATGTTTTTGAAACTGCTAATAAAGTAGTTTATACACCACTAAATAGTTGGATTGCGCGTGATAAAAATAAAAATTACATCATAAAACGTTTAAAAGATCACAATTTATCCAATAACCAAATTGCAAAATTAAAGCAAGTAGTTTTGAAGGCAAACCTTATGATATCGGGTTTGATTGGGACAATAATTATATCTATTGTTCTGAGTTAATCTGGAAAATTTATGATAAAGCACTTAAATTGAAAATTGGTCAATTACAAACTATCAAAGATTTTAATCTTTCATCGCCAGCCGTGAAGAAAAAATTAAAAGAACGTTATGGAAACAAAATTTCTTATCAAGAAATAGCCATTTCACCAGTTTCTATTTTCAATTCACATTTCTGACACCGGTTGACAAACAATGGTGAATTAAAATAATGCTAAACTCTTAACTGGTGCAAAACTTTTACGATATAAATGATTAATACCATGTTCTTTTATCGCCGCTAAATGCGCTTTAGTTGGATAACCTTTATGCTTAGCCAGACCATATTGTGGATACAACTTATCAAGCTCAACCATCTCACGATCACGTGTAACTTTAGCCAAAATTGAAGCAGCACTAATCTCTGCCACCAATAAATCGCCCTTAATGACTGCTTTGGTTTCAATACCAAAATCAGGACAACGATTACCATCAACTAATACAAAATTGGGTTTAATAGTTAATCCAGATACAGCACGCTGCATTGCTAGCATAGTGGCATGTAATATATTTAATTTATCGATTTCATCCACTGAAGCGCGGGCAATATTCCACGCTAAAGCATCTTGTTTAATTATGTCAAACAGTTGTTCGCGCTTTTTTTCAGTCAATTTTTTAGAGTCAGTTAAGCCTTTAATTGGCTTGTTTGGATCTAAAATGACGGCAGCAGTAACAACATCGCCACACAGTGGACCGCGTCCGACTTCATCGACACCAGCAATTAATGTGGCATCTGGATAGGTAAATTCTAACAACAATGTGCATCCTCTAATACATCAAGTACTGCTTTAGCTGCTTGCTCATCGGCATTACAACGGATTTGTTTATGCAAAGATAAAAATGTCTGTTTTAGCTCAGTATTATCACCCTCTAACAAGGCAATAATGTGATTCGCGATATTTTCAGGTGTGCAATCTTGCTGTAATAACTCTGGAACTAGGGCTTTACCAGCTAAAATGTTAGGTAAAGAGACATAAGGAGTTTTAATTAATTTTTTAGCGAGCCAAAAGGTGAAAGGTTTCATTTTATAACCTACAACCATAGGACATTTGGCTAACATACATTCTAGTGCCACAGTACCAGAGGCTAAAATTGCCGCATTGCTAGCAATCATTGCTTCACGGGCATGACCGTCTAATAATTGTATGTCAAGTTGTGGCGCAACTTCTGCTTTAATCTGTTCAAACTCTTTTCGTCTTTTTTTATTCACTAATGGTACAACAATATGTAAATCAGGATAACGTTGACGTAATAGTTGCGCAGCTTCTAAAAAAGGAGTCGATAATAATGTCACTTCTGCATGGCGACTACCGGGTAATAAAGCTAAACAACGGCAATTTAGTGGCACATCTAATTGTTGACGCATTGTCGTTTGATCTGGATTAAGTGGAATATCATCAGCCATCTTATGACCAATAAAGCGACAAGGCACATCAAATTTATCATAAAAGGTTTTTTCGAATGGTAAAAAAGCTAAAATGAGATTGGTATTACGTTTTATTTTGAAAACCCGTTTTTGCTTCCAAGCCCAAACGGAAGGGCTAACGTAATGAATCGTTTTAATACCGGCTTGTTTTAATTTACCTTCTAGGGAAAGATTGAAATCAGGTGCGTCAATACCAATAAATATATCAGGATTAAGTTCAATAAGACGTTTACTGATATCTCGGCGAATAGATAAAATACGGCGTAATCGCCCCAATACTTCAACAATGCCCATAACCGATAATTCATCCATTTCATACCAAGCCCTACACCCTTCAGCTTGCATTTTAGGACCTGCTATACCAACAAATTCAATGTTGGGATGATGATTTTTTAGCGCACGAATCAATCCGGAGCCAAGAATATCGCCAGAAGTTTCTCCAGCGACTAAGGCAATGGTTAATGGTTTATTGGTCATTAACGGATAATGCCACGCGTTGAACGTGCAAAAAAGTCAACAAAGAGTTGAGCTTCAGGATATTGTTCGGCAATGGTTGCAATTTCAGCTTTAGCTTCGTCCAACGTTAAGCCATTTCGATAAAGGACTTTGTAGCTATTGCGAATCGCCTGTAAGGCATCTTTGCTAAAGCCTCTGCGCTTTAAGCCTTCATAATTTACACCATGAGGAGTTGCATGATTGCCTTGGGCAATAACATAAGGAGGAACGTCTTGCGCAACACCAGAACAACCACCGACCATAACATGCGATCCAATCACACAAAATTGATGAACAGCTGTCATGCCGCCAACAATGACATAATCGTCCAATTGAACATGTCCACCTAAGGTGGCGTTATTTGCTAAAATACAGTGATTACCAATATGACAATCGTGTGCAACGTGAGCATTAATCATCAATAAATTATCACTACCAACACGAGTTAACTCGCCACCTTGAACCGTACCACGGTGAATAGTGACGCTTTCGCGAATCATATTGCGATCGCCAATTTCGGTACGCGTTGGCTCTCCACGATATTTTAAATCTTGGTTTACTTCACCAATTGAGACAAATTGATAAATTTGGTTATCTTTACCAATTTTGGTGTGACCATTGATGACAACGTGCGATTTTAAAAATGTTCCGTCACCAATTTCAACATTTTCACCAATAAAACAAAAAGGACCAATTTTGACGTTATCGCCGATTTTAGCACCTTTTTCAATGACTGAACTTGGGTGTATTTCTGTTGCCATAGTATTTCCTTAAAACAATTTGGAATATATAAAATACCAAATGTTATTTACGAGCACACATCATTTCGGCTTCGCAAACTAACTTACCATCAACAGTTGCAACACCGTGGAATAACGCAATGCCACGACGTTCTTTAATATACTCAACGTCTAATACAATTTGATCACCCGGTACTACGGGACGCTTGAAACGCGCTTTATCAATTGAAGCGAAGTAATAAAGTTGTCCTGGCGACAATTCTTCAATGCTTTTAAATGCCAAAATTCCTGTAGCTTGTGCCATGGCTTCTAAAATTAATACGCCTGGAAAAATCGGTTTATTAGGAAAGTGACCTTGGAAGAATGGTTCATTCACAGTAACATTTTTGATCGCTTTTAATGTTTTACCTTTTTCGTAACTAAGTACGCGATCAACCATTAAAAATGGATAACGATGAGGTAATAAACTGATGATTTCTTCAATATCAAGGGCATTAAGTTCGGTAGTCAAAATAGCTATCCTTATACATTATTTGCTATAAATTTTATACATTATAACTGAGGAAGCCTGTTTCACTCAAGGATGATTTAAATAGCTCGTTTTAATTATTCCATTATATTGATGCTATGTTAATATAACTTAATTAAATAAATGATTTGTAAATACTATATTATCCCATACCAAATCATATATAATAATGAAAATAATTAGTTAAAAAGTTTATAACTTGGAGAAGTAGAATGAAATCATTGATTAAAATGACATTAGTCAGCAGTGCCATTGTATTAGCATTAACTGGGTGTGATGATAAAAAATCAGCTGACACTAATAGTTCCACAACAGTAGCAAATAAAGTTACAATTTCAACTGATGCACAAAAAGAAGCATATGCGTTAGGTTCATCATTTGCAACGTACATGAAGTCAAACTTAGAACAAAATGAAATCAAACCAGACCAAGAGTATTTGATTAGTGGTTTTAATGAGACTTTCCGTGATGCATCGCAACTTTCAAAAGATGATGTTAAAAACATCTTAGATGCATTTGGAAAACGGATTCAAGAAGAAAGCAAAGCACGTTTTGAAAAGCAAAAAACTGAAAATACAGCAGCAGGAGATAAATTCCGCACAGAATTTGCTAAACAAGATGGCGTACAAAAAACCAAGTCAGGATTACTTTATCAAATCATTAAAGAAGGTTCAGACCGTCATCCAACTGAGCAAGATACTGTTATTGTTCATTATTCAGGCACATTGACGGATGGACGTAAATTTGATAGTTCTTATGACCGTGGTGAGCCGGCAACCTTTCCACTTAATGCGGTTATCAAAGGTTGGACTGAAGGAATTCAATTGATCGGCATTGGCGGTAAGATCAAACTGGTTGTGCCACCAGAGTTAGCTTATGGTGATCAAAGTCTTCCAGGACAACAAGATAAAGCAGGCATCCAACCAGCATCAACATTAGTATTTGAAGTTGAGTTGCTTGGCATTGATGGCGATAAAAATGACAATACTCAAGAATCAACACCAGCTCAAAATCAAGAACACGCAGCTGAATAATTTGCTTGATTCATTAAGTTATACTCTTGTTATTATGGGTCCTGCTTATGGGACCCAATCTGCTTACTGCGCATATCAATTTGCACAAGTTTTACTGTCTAATACACCACATACAATTAAAAACATCTTTTTTTATGCCGATGGTGTTTATAATGGCAACCGCTATACCGATCCAGCCAGCGATGAATTTGATTTAATTTCTGCATGGCAAGAATTATCTCAAAAACACGCTTTCACTTTGACGGTTTGTGTAGCAGCAGCACAGCGTCGTGGCATTATCGAAAATAACCTCGCTGATCATTTTCAATTAACTGGCCTTGGTGAATTAAGTGAGTCAATTGCAATGACAGACCGTACTATTCAGTTTTAAGGTTAAGGATTCAAATGAAAAAAGTGGCAATTATTATTAGTACGCCCCCGCATGGAAATGCCAAAGGTCGAGAAGCACTTGATATCGCATTAGCCACCTCAGCAATTAACCATATTTCTGTTTTTTTTGTCGATGATGGTGTATTTCATTTGTTACCTAATCAGCAACCAGATCAAATTTTAATGCGTGATTATATTGCGACTTTTAATATGCTTGAACTTTATGATATTGATGATGTGTATGTATGCGAATCTTCACTTAAATCAAGAAATCTAATACAGATACCTCGTAATATCCCAAGTAAAATCATTAATAATGAGTCATTAATGCAATTATTAACCATTCAAGATGTAGTATTGCGCTTCTAATTTTATATTGACATACACAATCTCACACCACAACAACAAGATTGATCTCTAAACTAAAATCATTCAAATAAATATTGATTTTATTTAACTTTTTATTTTGTTGTTTTTTTAATAATCAATTTTCATAAAAAATGCATTCTAGCGTTGATAGTTAGACTCATGAAGTTTGTTAAGTTTAAATCAAATAAATAACCCACTCCATTTTTTGCTATGCTTAAATAGAGTGGGCTATAATTTCATTAGATTTAGCTTTTATATAACTAAACTAATTTCTTCATTTGATCAGCAATTTTTTCAGCTTGAGTTCCAACAATAATTTGTGCGCCAGTTTTACCTAACTTAATCACTGCCATTGCACCAAGCGCTTTGGCCGCTTGCTCATCAATAAGATCTGAATCATTCACCCCTAAACGTAAACGTGTAATACAAGAATCAATATTGGTTAGATTTTCTTTACCACCAACAGCAACTAAATACTGCTCTGCAAGTTTCGATGTATCACCAATTGCTTGTTTTTGCTGAGTGTTTTCGGTTGATGAAACTGTGGTATCTTCATCTTCACGACCTGGTGTTTTAAGATTAAATTTAACAATCACAAAACGGAATACAACATAGTAAACAATAAAGAACACTAAACCTTGAAGTATAAGCATATACCAATGTACAGCAAGTGGATTACGGCTGGAAAGTAACATATCAACTAAGCCAGCACTAAAGCCAAACCCTGCAATCCATTGCATTGCAGCTGCAATATAAAGTGAGATACCAGCTAAAACAGCATGTAAAACATAAAGTACTGGTGCTACAAACATAAACGCAAATTCTAACGGTTCAGTAACACCGGTAAAAAATGCAGCAACTGAAGCGGCTAACATGATTGAGGCCGTTTTATTTTTATTGCCTTTTTTCGCGGTATGGTACATCGCTAATGCCGCACCAGGTAAACCAAACATCATAACAGGGAAAAATCCAGCTTGGTAACGACCAGTAATACCCACTGTTGCTAATCCATCTTCAATTGATTTTTGCCCACCTAAGAAGTTAGGAATATCATTGATACCCGCAACATCAAACCAAAATACTGAGTTTAAAGCATGGTGTAAACCAACAGGAATAAGTAAACGATTGAAAAATCCATAAATACCTGCACCAACAGAACCTAATTCTTTAATATATTTACCGAACGCAACAAGTGCATCATAAATAGTTGGCCAGATAAAATATAAAACAGCGGATACTAACAACATAACTATTGAGACAATAATAGGGACCAGTCTTTTTCCACTGAAAAATGATAGCGCTTTATGTAATTCAACCTGACTAAAACGATTATAAAGTTCGGCGGCAATAATACCAACAAGAATACCGATAAATTGGTTATTTATTTTTTTGTAAGCAGCAGGGACTTGCCCTAGCCAGTCATCTGCTTTTGTATCAATACCATTAAATAGTGCAATCGAGCTAGGAGAAAGTAAAGTTGTAACCACTAAAAAACCGACTAAACCAGCAAGTGCGGCAGCACCATCTTTATCTTTAGACATACCGTAAGCCACACCAATAGCAAAAAGTATAGGCATATTATCAATAATTGCGCCGCCCGATTTAATTAAAAACGCAGCAATAATATTATTTTGTCCCCAACCATTAGGGTCGATCCAATACCCTATTCCGAGTAGTATTGCGGCTGCGGGTAGTACTGCGACAGGCACCATCAGTGAGCGCCCGATACGTTGCATATAAGCTAAAATTCCCATAAGTTAACCTCATATATTTTTAAGGGCATATAAAAAATGTCATAAAATTTTACATTTTTAAACGATGATAAGTAAGTCTTCTTTATTTCACTCTATATTATTTTACTTCGCAAATTAATTATTACTTTTTTGTGACAAAAATCACTATATTTTTTGATTAATTGTCTTAATATAGTACAATTAATCCAACATATTTTACTTTTAAAAAAAAGAATTTATTTAATTATATCAAAAGAGGTGATATCTCATGAGACTTATTCCTTTAGACAATGCACAAGAAGTCGGTGCTTGGGTTGCACAGCGTATTGTGAATAAAATTAACCAATTTAAACCGACAGCAGATCGACCATTTTTACTAGGTCTACCAACCGGAAGCTCGCCGTTAGTCATGTATCAACAATTAATCAAACATTATAAAGCTGGTCATGTTAGCTTTAAACATGTAGTAACGTTTAATATGGATGAATATGTAGGCCTTCCTGAAGATCATCCGCAAAGCTATCACACATTTATGTACGAAAATTTCTTTAACCATATTGATATTGATAAAAACAATATCCATATATTAAATGGTAATGCGCCAGATATTGATGAAGAATGTCGTCAATATGAAGCGAAGATCAAGGCTTATGGCAAAATCAATATTTTTGTAGGTGGGGTTGGACAAGATGGACATATCGCATTTAATGAGCCGGGCTCTTCGCTTTGCTCTCGTACTCGTATCAAAACATTAACTGAAGATACACGCATTGCCAATTCTCGCTTTTTTGATAATGATGTTAATCAAGTACCAAAACATGCGCTAACTATCGGAGTTGCCACTTTAATGGATGCTCAGGAAGTGATTTTATTAGTTTGTGGTCATAACAAAAGTTTAGCGTTACAAGCTGGTGTTGAAGGTAGTGTTAATCATCTTTGGACAGTGACAGCACTACAAATGCATCGAGCTTCAATCATTGTTTGTGATGAACCAAGTACTGATGATCTTAAAGTGAAAACATTAAAATATTTTAAACAAATGGAAGCTGATAATCTTAAAGTGACCGTTTTATAAAGGATAAATCAATGTACGCATTAACAAATTGTCGTATTTATACAGGTTATGAAATTCTTGAAAATCACGCCGTTATTATCAACGGCGACAAAATTGCTAAAATCTGTAAACAAGACGAATTAACCCCAGATATCAAAATTGAAAATTTACAAGGTGCAATAGTTGCGCCTGGATTTATTGATATCCAAGTCAATGGCTGTGGTGGGGTGCAATTTAATGAAACGCTTGATGCCCTAAGTATTGAAACATTAGAAGCAATGCAAGCAACAAATCTAACTTATGGATGTACGAGTTATTTACCGACTTTAATTACATCAACTGATGAATTTATGATAAAGGCGGTTAAAGTAATGCGTGAATATTTAGCCACGCATGCCAATCAAGCACTGGGTTTACATCTTGAAGGTCCTTATATTAGTCCAGAAAAGAAAGGCATTCATGACGAGAATATTATTCGCCAACCTTCACAAGAAATGATTGATTTTCTTTGCGAAAATGCAGATGTAATAAAAATTATCACATTAGCTCCTGAAAGAGTCGACAGCCATTTTATCAAACAGCTGGTTAATGCTGGAATTCATGTATCAGTTGGTCATTCTAATGGTCATTATGATGATTGTCGTCGTGGATTTAATGATGGTATTCGTTTAGGAACACATCTATTTAATGCCATGCCTTATATTTCTGGACGCGAACCAGGTGTAGTTGGTGCAATTTATGATGAATCAGAAGTTTATGTAGGTATTATTGCTGACGGTCAACATGTAAGTTGGGCAAATATTCGCAATAGTCACAAAATTAAACAAGATCATTTAATCTTAATTACCGATGCAATGCTACTTGCTGGCTCTAATTTAGAAACTGGTGTATTTGCAGGTAAAACCATTTATTACAAAGATGGTCGCTGTGTGGACGAAAACGGTACACTTGGTGGTTCGGCATTAACCATGATTGAAGCAGTAAAAAACGCTGTTGAATATGTAGGTATTGCATTAGATGAGGCGTTAAGAATGGCGACACTTTATCCAGCCAAAGCAATCGGTGTGGATAAAGACCTTGGTAGTATTAGCGAAGGGAAAATCGCCAACTTAGTTATTTTTAATCGTGATTTTACTGTCACTAAAACCATTGTAAATGGAGAAATACATCTTTAGAATGCAGATAGTTAATAAAAATATTGAGATGTAATATGTTATTTAATTATCTGAATTTAGTGGGAAATGCTGAGCTAATTAAACAACTTAATTATGCAATGATCTACCGTTTAATTGTTCAGCAAGCTCCTATTTCTCGTATACAACTGGCTGAAATGAGTCAATTAGCACCAGCCAGTATTACAAAAATTACTCGACAATTATTAAAAAATCAGCTGATCAAAGAAGTTGATGCTCAGCAATCAACGGGTGGTCGACCTGCGGTTTCCATTGAAGCTAAATTTGGACATTACCAAGCCATTGCGGTGCAATTAAGCCGCTTTCATGTCACTATTGAACTTTTTGACTTAGGATCTAAATGCCTAATCTCCAAAAGATATTCTCTGACTCATTTTACCGAACAGCAAGTACAAGCATATTTAATCAAATTAATTAAAGAATTCATTGAGGAAAATAGCAAAAAAATAAATCAGTTAATTGCAATATCCATTGTACTTCCGGGCTTAATTGATTCGGTCAATGGCATTGTCCGCTATACACCACATATTCAAGTGAAAGAGTGGGCTTTATCCAAAGTTTTACAAGAAAAATTCAATGTATCTATTTTCTTAGGCAATGATATTCAAAGTTTAGCATTAGCCGAAAGTTATTTCGGGTCAACACAACATGTTGATGACTCCATTTTAATCCGTGTACACCGTGGTGTAGGCTCTGGCGTTATTGTTAATCAACAACTACTAACAAATCACAATCAAAGCGCTTGCGAAGTTGGTCACATTCAAGTTGATGCATTAGGCGAACGCTGCCATTGTGGTAACTTTGGTTGTTTAGAAAACCGTGTAGTCAATAAAGCTATTGAAAACCGAGCGAAACAGATGATTGAACAAGGCTATAGATCAAGATTAACAACAGATCACTGCGATATTAACCATATCTGTCAATATGCTAATCAAGGAGATGAGCTAGCAATAAAACTAGTCAAAGATGCGGGTGAAAACCTTGGCAGGGCAGTTGCAATTATGGTTAATATCTTCAATCCACAACGAATCGTATTAGCCGGTGAACTCACCAAGTCGCCCGAAATACTATTAAACGCGGTCAATAGCGCATTAAATGCTCAAAGCTTAGAAGGTTTACGGAAAAATCTGACTATTACTTGTTCATCACTTAACGACAGATCAGCGATTGGCGCATTTGCATTAGTGCAGCAAGCTTTATTTAATGGCTCATTATTAATGACATTGTTGGACGATAAAGAACAGTAATCGATTATAATAAATAATAAAGCCCGACCAATCGGGCTTTGCCATTTTATGTTTAATTTAGGCTAATATGCGTAACATTCTTCGTAATGGTTCAGCCGCGCCCCATAATAATTGGTCACCAACAGTAAAGGCAGATAAATAATCTTTACCCATATTAAGCTTACGTAATCGGCCAACTGGTGTGGTTAAGGTACCTGTTACTGCGGCTGGTGTCAGCTCTCGCATGGAAATATCACGATCATTCGGCACTACTTTTACCCAATCATTATGAGCGGCAAGCAGTTTTTCAATTTCAGGCACACTGATATCTTTTTTCAACTTAATAGTAAAAGCTTGGCTATGACAACGTAGTGCGCCAATACGAACACAAAGTCCATCAACTGGAATAATTTGGCTGGTACCTAAGATTTTGTTGGTCTCAGCTTGTCCTTTCCATTCCTCTTTGCTTTGGCCATTATCAAGCGCCTTATCGATCCAAGGAATTAAACTACCCGCTAATGGCATACCAAAGTTATCAGTAGGCAAACTACCATCACGCATTTTTTGGGTCACTTTTCTCTCAATATCTAAAATAGAAGAATGCGGATTTTGTAACTCTTTGGCAACCTCAGCATTTAGCATGCCCATTTGAGTAAGCAGTTCACGCATATGGCGCGCACCACCACCTGAAGCCGCTTGATAAGTTGAAACCGAAACCCAATCAACAAGATTTTCAGCAAATAAACCACCGAGAGACATTAACATTAAGCTCACAGTACAGTTACCACCAACAAAGGTTTTAATACCTTTATCTAAAGCAGCATCAATGTTGGCTTTGTTAACAGGATCGAGCACGATAATTGCATCATCAGCCATACGTAATGTTGATGCTGCATCAATCCAATAACCTTGCCAGCCCGTTGCACGTAGTTTTGAATAAATCTCGGAGGTATAATCCCCACCTTGGCAAGTAACAATAATATCTAACGCTTTTAATGCATCAATATTATCTGCACTTTGTAATGTGCCTGTTTTACCGCCAAAATTAGGAGCAGCTTGACCTGCTTGAGAAGTAGAAAAGAAAATAGGATTGATATAATCAAAATCGTGTTCTTCAACCATACGTTGCATAAGAACAGACCCCACCATTCCACGCCAACCGACAAAACCAACATTTTTCATATTTTATTTCCAAAAGTAGATGTTATAAAAAGATATTTTCACTATTAAAGCAAAATATCATCATAAAACAAGTCAGATAAGAATTATTTTTGTAGGCAGGGCTTTAATAACATGGTGTTATATATTGAAAGATAAAATAACCATAATAACCAGTAGAAAAACGAATCATCATCTGCAACTAAATACCGCTTCTAGATAATACATTCACCACTTTAACAACTTGATTAATTTTATATTTTTATTTATTGAAATGATTTGGTTACTAGTTGATTTATTTGTAACAACTTATATGTACCTAACGCATTTCTTGGTTGGGTAATTCCTACACATAAAAATATAAGCATTATTGCTGTTTAAATTATTTATAGAACCATTTATTATAAAATTTGGTGACAGAATTAACTGTCATCTTTAAATTAGCAAATACACCAAATATAGGATGGGATCTGTGTTTTGTATTTAAATTTACGCACAGCTTGACTGCGTAATGCTAGTGCTTTAACAACCGACTTACTATTCTTTCTAAAACAACATATTCCTCATCAAGAATATCATGGTCTAAGCTTGGGGCTCCTAAACGTACTTTTATGAGCTAATAGAGATGGGCATTGATTAAGGCATAATTCCCCAATTGTTGTTTAAAGTCACAACTAAATTTTTTGACCACAATATGTGCTGCTATGATTTTTATTTATACTATAGCGACCATCTTTTTCCTCTTTTTGGCAAGGAGAAATAAGTTGCTATCGGATTCCAATAAGATGAAACGGTATAGAATCCTGAATAATTTTCACAAGCAGAAGCCAAAAATAAAAGCATAACAGTTAGGGAAATGAATAATAAGCAACGCTAATGCTGAAAACAGGGAGCTATCTAAATTTTTGATAGAAGATAATAAAATAGCCCACTTGGATAAGTAGGCTTTTTTATTGAAAATTGGTCGGCGAGAGAGGATTCGAACCTCCGACCCACTGGTCCCAAACCAGTTGCGCTACCAAGCTGCGCTACTCGCCGTTAGATGCTTTTTGCGTTCTATAAATGGGGTGGCTAATGGGATTCGAACCCACGACAACTGGAATCACAATCCAGGGCTCTACCAACTGAGCTATAGCCACCATAGAAGCAGGACGAAATATTACGCATAAAAAATAACATTGTCCAGCACAATTTTAAAAAAACACACCAATTGATTATATAAGAAGCGCTAAAAGTATAAAATTTGATAATTCCCAATTCAGTCTTTAGCAAAGGCGCTTTTAGCTGAAATACTGATTTCTTAGTTGGATAGATTATTGTTAGCAATTTTAACACACCCAAATCAGTGAGTTGCTAGCAATCCTTTTTGTCATAACGTTTTTGGTACTTTAAGAAGTTCAGCATTGACACATCGGTAACCTCGCCAGTAAGCTATGGCTGTTCACATATACCTTAGGCTCTAAAGATAATGAGCATGCTTTTTTATTAAATTAGGAAAAACATAAGCATTTTTTAATAGTTATTTTTAGCTATTTGGCGGTAACATAATCAGAAAATACAACAATATTGGCTTTGTCAATTCTAAAGTCTATAAGACGTCAAACTTCAGCAAATTTATTCTTTCCTAATTACTTGTGGTTTTATTTTTTATCTCCATATTCTATCTATAAAGTACATATTTGATGGTGAAACATTAAAATATTACTTTATTATATTTTAGCTGAGAATTGAATGATGTAATTGCAGAATAAACAATCAATTCCACTTATATTCTTGGGTTAGAACATATACTACAACATATAGCTAACCTAAAACGTTTTTACATTATTAATAACAGTAAATTAAAACATCTGGGATCGTTCAAAATATGTAATATTTTAGTAAAAGAACCTGACTTTTTTTTTATTATTGCAATAATGTAAAAATCTAAATTAAATAACAATGGCGATTGCGATTATGATAAATATTTTATTAATTGATGATGATATTGAACTATCACAAATGCTTAGCGAATATTTGACTAATGAAGGTTTTAATATCAAAAGTGTTTATTTAGGTAAAGATGGTATTGATGAAGCATTATCAGGAAAATATCGTGCCGCAATTTTAGATGTCATGTTACCCGATATTAATGGCATTGATGTTCTTAAAAGCATACGACAACAATGTAATATGCCAGTTATTATGTTAACAGCCAAAGGCGACAATATTGATCGTGTATTGGGATTAGAATTGGGTGCGGATGATTATATCCCGAAACCATGTTATCCTCGAGAATTATTAGCCAGATTACGTGCTGTTTTACGTCGTTTTGATGAACGTTCAGTTGAAATGGTTGATGATAAAAAATATCATTTTAATGGTTTAACTTTAGATCTACCACAACGATTATGTACTTGGAATGGACAAGTCATTGATTTGACATCAACCGAGTTTAATTTATTAGTCTTATTGGTAAAACATAGTGAGCGAGTAGTCACTAAAGAAGAGTTATCAGAAATCGGGCTTGGTCGAGCACGAGAACTTTACGACCGCAGTGTCGATGTTCATATTAGTAATATTCGTCAAAAATTACATCAAATAGCACAAAATGATGTAACGATTGAAACAATTAGAGCGGTCGGTTACCGTATCCGTTAACGACCAATAGGCTTTTAGTATGAATCGTCGATTATTTTGGAAAATACTCATTATATTTTGGGTTATTTTTTATCTCACCTTCCAATTAACTTGGATTGCGTTTTCGATTTATGCAGAAAATAAAAATCAAAGATTCCTCAATCATATGCCGACAAAAGTCGATATGATTGCTCAGTTATTACATGTGGCAGGTGAAGATGAAACACTTAATTTTATAGCGCATTTGCCCGAACAAGAAAGGGCTTTATTATCAATAAAATTAGTTTCTCCAATAAATGAGCAAGTCAATATACTGACTGATGAATTAGAAACGCCAACATATGTTTATCAACGTATGGCAGCAGCGCCTGACGGAACGCTTTATTCTGTTTCATTTAAAGAAGATAAGGACGATCATACTAAAAAAACATTGTTCAATATGCCAATGCCAATAGTGTTAATGGGAATATTTGTTGGACTTGTCTTTAGTCTTTTTTTAGCATGGAATTTAACCAGACCTATGAGACTATTAAGGCAAGGCTTTTTCAGGGTATCTCAAGGCGATCTTTCTGTCCGATTATTCAATAAATTAAAACCTCGCCGCGATGAGTTGAGTGAACTCGGTAAAGATTTCGATATGATGGTTGAACAACTTAATATATTGATATCTGATCGCCAATCTCTCCTTCATGACGTCTCTCATGAGCTCAGAACGCCACTTGCTCGTTTACAGCTAGCAATTGGGCTTGCTCAACAAAATAAACAAAACATTGATACGGCTTTGGCTAGGATAGAGTTAGAATCACAAAGATTAGATCAACTAATTGGTGAGATTCTAAATTATTCTCGAGCCGAAATGAATAATCGCACTGATGAATATTTTGACTTAAAAGATTTAATAAGTGTAGTTATCAATGATGCTAACTATGAGGCGAATCACCAGTTAATTGATGTACATTTTATTTCATCACCAATTACGCATTCAATTGTTAAAGGCAATTCAGAACAAATACGCCGTGCGATTGAAAACATTATCCGTAATGCTATTCGCTTTTCACAGGCAGGACAAGCAGTAGAAGTTTCATTAAAAGAAACAGGCAAGTATTTGCAAATTGAAGTAAAAGATCGTGGACCTGGTGTTGAAGCTAATAAACTATCCAGTATTTTTGAACCGTTTGTTCGTATTCAGTCTCCGCAATTAGGCAAAGGTTATGGATTAGGGTTAGCAATAGCCAGAAAGACTGTCATTATGCATAACGGTACTATCCAAGCAACTAATCGCGATGGTGGTGGTCTTATTGTAACAATAAGTTTGCCATATTGGAGAAAGCTTCAATAATAAAAACATGTTAATAACAATCAGTATTAACAGTTAACACATACTCTTTAACTAGGTTTTCTAACTTGATTTTATCGTGACCTGTAAAAGTTAAAGCTTTCATGATAGCATTTGGATCGCTTTCTAATATAGCTTTATATTGTGCAATATATTGGCTAGCGATCGGTTTGTATGACCAATGCCATTCTTCCGGTTGATATCCTCCTTTTCTTCCATCATTAAATGCTTGGCAAAATCCATATTTGGGAAGATTTTCTTGAAGCCACTTATAAAGAATTACGCCTTTTTTATCATTTCTAAAATATGCTGAAGAAACACTCGTAATATCGATATCTGTACCCCAATGATGGCGAGAAGTACCTGGCATGGATGAATATTTTAAAATCTGTTTCGCAATTTTTTGCGGATCATTGAACTTAGTAGACAATGCATCCCATTTCCGTTGCCAAATTCCATTTTGGTAAGTGTAATTTCGCGTTGCACTTACTACAACAAAAGGGATATCTGGGTGAACTTTTTTAAAGTCATTATAAGCCTTTATAAGTTGTCTAGTTGGCTCTTTCTGCAGGTACATTCCTTTTTTATTAACAGGCAGTATGGTTGAGTCCAAGGCGATAAAGTTATCGTCTTTTTTTTCATCAAACTGTCCAATCAGTTTATTTAATGGGATTTGTTTTGCCATAGTAAAAGTAGAAAATAGAAGTAACGCTAAGTTTAAAGCCAAACTGCCAGTTTTTTTAAATATTATGGATTTTATCATCTTTTAGCATTACCAATATTCTATTAGCCAGATTAAGTTAAAAACAGTATAATCTTTTTCCTAAAAATTGAAATAGCCATAATGTGTAAAAACGAGGCCTTATGTTAACACCATCTACACCCAACACGTCTATTAATTGTTCAGGCGTTACAAATACAATGAATCTTAATACAACTAATCACACAAACGAAAAAATAAATTTACTCAATTTTACACGCCAGCAATTAAGAGAGTTTTTTATATCACTTGGCGAAAAGCCATTTCGAGCCGATCAAGTGATGAAATGGATCTATCATTTTGGGATAGATGATTTCGATCAAATGACCGATATCAATAAAAAGTTACGTGAGCAACTCAAAACTTTAGCTGAAATTAAAGCACCGATGATTGCAATGGAGCAACGCTCATCAGACGGCACAATTAAATGGGCGCTTGATGTTGGAAACAATCAAATGATTGAGTCTGTTTATATTCCTGAGCGTGATCGTGCAACATTATGTGTTTCATCACAAGTTGGCTGTGCATTAGCGTGTAAATTTTGTTCCACAGCACAACAAGGATTTAATCGAAATTTAACCGTCTCTGAAATTATTGGTCAAGTATGGCGGGCATCAAATGCCATTGGTGTAACCGGTAAATTGGCTGATAGGCCTATCACCAATGTCGTTATGATGGGAATGGGAGAGCCACTACTTAATTTATCTAATGTGGCACCAGCTATGGAAATCATGTTAGATGATTTTGGTTATGGTTTATCAAAAAGACGTGTCACACTATCAACGTCAGGAGTTGTTCCCGCTTTAGATAAACTAGCTGGTATGATTGATGTAGCATTAGCAATCTCGCTCCATGCGCCAAATGATACTATTCGCAGTGAAATTATGCCAATAAATGAAAAGTATAACATGGCAATGCTACGAGATTCTATTTTACGCTATCTTTCTACTTCAAATGCAAATCATGGTAAAGTAACAATTGAATATGTATTACTTAATCAAATTAATGATGGCGTTGAGCATGCGCACGAGCTGGCAAAATTTCTTAAAGATGTACCTAGTAAAATTAATTTAATTCCTTGGAATCCATTCCCTGGAGCACCGTATGCTCGCTGCTCTAATACACGCATTGACCGCTTTATGAAAACACTGATGGGATACGGTTTTACAGTAATTGTTCGTAAGACCCGTGGTGATGATATTGATGCAGCATGTGGACAATTGGCTGGCGAGGTTGTTGACCGTACCAAAAGAACACTTTATAAAAAACAAAATCTAGTTCAGCAAACAATATAAAGATAACTCTTTATAAAGGAAGAATAGATGCAAAAATCATTAATTATATCTAGCTGTTTTTTGATGGTGATACTATCGGGCTGTCAAATGAAAAACGGCAATGAGTTTGATCCAGAAAAGGCGGCTTTAGCTAGAATGCGACTTGGATTAGGTTATCTTGCTAAAGCAAATGAATCAGCAGAAAATATCAAAGCAGCACATTATAATCTGAAATTAGCAGCACAATATTCCCCAAATAATCCTAAAGTTATGTTAGCTATGGCAATGTTTGATCAACATGTTGGCGAATACAACGAAGCCGAAATAATTTACAAACGTATTACACAAATGCAACCAGGTAATGGATTATATCATGTGCATTATGGTTCTTTTTTATGTGGACGGGATCGTTATCAAGAAGCAAAGCAGCAATTTCAGCAAAGCCTTGATTTAGATCGTCACCGTTGGAAAGCCGATGCTTATGAGCAATATGGCTATTGTGCTATCCAAAATAAAGATAAAAAAACAGCTGACTTAATGTTTAACCTACTTTTTCAATATGATGCAAACCGTCGAGATAGCGTCAAACAAACAGCTGAACTATATCAAAGTAAAGGCGATATAAAAGTCGCAAATTATTTATTTTCAGTAACAAAAAAATAAATTATAACGAATTATTATTCAATAATAATTAAATTAATATAATGTAAAGCAAGAGTATATGTCATGAGTTTTTGGGCTATTTTGTTGTTAGCACTGGCTATGTCAACCGATGCCTTTGCTGTCGCTGTATGTCGTGGAGTTTCGCTTAAATCAACCCCATTTTTAGGAGCACTCAAAGTCGGTATTTTATTTGGTGTTGTCGAGGCTATTACGCCATTACTGGGTTGGTTAATTGGCTATATTGCACTGCAATATATAGAACAATGGGATCATTGGGTTGTTTTTACTGTCATGTTATTTTTGGGTATTAACATGATTTACAGTAGTTTTAAAAATTCTGATGAAGATTGCCAAGATGATAAAGGAGCCTCATCAAAAAAATCTTCTTTAATATTAATTTTTACAGCTATATCAACCAGTATCGATGCATTTGCTGTTGGGGTTGGGCTGGCATTAGCGAGCGTCAATATCTGTTTTGCTGCAACAATGATTGGGATAGCAACCTGTTTAATGGTAACGATTGGATTATTATTAGGTAATAAATTAGGATGTTTAATTGGTAAACGAGCAGAATTTTCAGGTGGCTTGGTACTTATTGTGATTGGTATAATTACACTTTATCAACATCTATCCAATTAACCTTTTCTGACTTTCATCTAGCATAATACCCCTTGATTTTTTAAAGGGGGAATTATCATAACAATATACTCTAACATTGAGATACCCAACGGGTAACATTGGAACCAATTTTGGTAATTTTCCATAAACCGTTACAGCCTAAAGGTAACAGTTTATAAAAAGCACTTCTACTTTCTCCTTTTTAAATTTTACAAAATGTTATATCAAAACTATGTGTATCTTGATTATAAACTGCTTTGAATGTGCCTTTATCATGATGGTTTTATAAATTGAGTAATCATTTGTTAACGATTAAGTTGCAAATCTTTACTGGCTAACATGACCATTTTTTTATTTTGTAGAATTTCTATATCAATTTATATTTTATGTTTATCAACTAAATTTTATATTTTTATTTAGCTCTAACTAATAGTTCTCGGAAGGGGGATATTACGAAAAAGCCATCCGCATCAGCGGATGGCTTTAGTTGATTTGTATCGGTTGGATTATCGACGAAAATTACATCATTCCGCCCATACCACCCATGCCACCCATACCACCAGCAGCACCTAAATCAGCTTTATCATCTTTAGGCAAATCTGTCACCATACATTCAGTAGTAATCATAAGACCAGCAACAGATGCAGCATATTGTAATGCACTACGAGTTACTTTAGTTGGATCTAAAATACCCATTGCAATCATATCGCCATACTCTTCAGTCGCAGCATTATAACCATAGTTACCTTGGCCACCTTTAACTGCATTGATAACAACAGATGCTTCTTCACCACAGTTAGTCACGATTTGGCGTAATGGTGCTTCCATTGCCCGAAGTGCAACTTTGATACCGACATTTTGATCTTCGTTCGCACCTTTAAGTTCTGCAATTGCCGACGCAGCACGAACAAGGGCAACACCACCACCAGCAACAACACCTTCTTCAACAGCTGCTCGAGTAGCGTGTAACGCATCTTCTACACGCGCTTTCTTCTCTTTCATTTCAACTTCAGTTGCTGCACCAACTTTAATTACTGCAACACCGCCAGCAAGTTTGGCAACGCGTTCTTGAAGTTTTTCTTTATCATAATCAGAAGTTGATTCTTCGATTTGTTTACGAATTTGTTCAACACGCGCATTAATTAAAGACTCTTCACCAACGCCATCAATAATGGTTGTATTATCTTTATTGATAACAACACGTTTAGCTTGACCTAAATCTTCAAGTGTTGCTTTTTCAAGTTCTAAACCGATTTCTTCTGAAATAACAGTACCAGCAGTTAAGATAGCAATATCTTGTAACATTGCTTTACGACGATCACCAAAACCAGGTGCTTTTACCGCAGCAACTTTAACAATACCACGCATGGTGTTAACAACTAATGTTGCTAATGCTTCACCTTCAACATCCTCTGCGATAATTAATAAAGATTTTCCTGCTTTAGCTACAGCCTCTAAAACTGGTAATAATTCACGAATGTTAGAGATTTTTTTGTCTACTAATAAGATATAAGGGCTTTCTAATTCAACAGTTGCCGTTTCTGGTTTGTTGATAAAGTATGGAGATAAATAACCACGATCAAATTGCATACCTTCAACAACATCAAGCTCATCTTGTAAGCCTGTACCATCTTCAACGGTGATGACACCTTCTTTACCTACTTTTTCCATTGCTTGCGCAATTAATGTACCAACAGTTTCATCCGAGTTTGCAGAAATTGTACCAACTTGTGCAATTGCCTTAGAATCGGCACATGGCGCAGATAATTTTTTAAGTTCTTCAACCGCAGCAACAACCGCTTTATCAATACCACGTTTTAAATCCATTGGATTCATACCCGCAGCAACAGCTTTTAAACCTTCATTAACAATTGCTTGAGCAAGCACGGTTGCAGTAGTTGTACCATCACCCGCTGCATCATTCGCTTTAGAAGCGACTTCTTTCACCATTTGTGCGCCCATGTTTTCGAATTTATCTTCTAATTCGATTTCGCGAGCAACAGAAACACCGTCTTTAGTAATTGTTGGTGCACCAAATGATTTATCTAATACTACGTTACGTCCTTTTGGACCTAAAGTTACTTTAACTGCATCAGCTAATACATTAACGCCTTGAAGCATTTTGATGCGAGCATCATTACCAAATTTTACATCTTTAGCTGCCATCTTCGTATTTCTCCTAAATTCTGTCTATAAGTTTAATTATTTGCTGGTTATGCTTGAACAATAGCTAGAATATCGCTTTCTGATAAGATAAGCACTTCTTCATTATCGATTTTTTCTGTTTTAACGCCATATCCTTCATTAAAAATTACGATATCACCAACTTTAACATCTAACGGCTGAACTTGGCCATTTTCTAAAATGCGACCATTACCAACAGCTAAAACTTCACCACGTGTTGATTTACCAGCTGCTGAACCAGTTAAAACAATACCACCAGCTGATTTTGATTCTACTTCTTTGCGTTTAATGATCACACGATCATGCAATGGACGAATTTTCATTAGTTATCTCCTAGCACTAATTTTTAAATAGACAATTATTAAAAATAAATCATAAAATTACGATTTTATAATATAGTTCACTTTACATGGGGACTATTTTAAAATCTTCAAGAGGACAAAATTAAAAAAAATTTCAATTGATTGTTTATTCATCATCCTTACGTTTAAACTCTCCCTCAATAATATCCTCATTGTGGTAACGTGTTTGTGATGATGCAAATGTTGATTTAATCGGCATTTTTTTAACAATAAATTTAACAATATGTTCTTGAACATTGGGTATTAATAAAATTGCACCTAAGATATCCGTCAAAAAACCCGGGATAAGCAATAAAAAACCAGCAAAAAGCAAGGCTACACTTTTAATGATTTCATTTTTAGGACTTTGGTTATTTGCTATTTTTTGTTGCATAATACCAAGATTCTTCAAGCCTTGAGATTTAACTAATGAAAAACCAAGAATAGACGTTGCAATAATACAAATTAAAGCAAGGAAAACCCCCATTGTATTTGCAACTGTTATGAAAAAACTAACCTCAAAATAAACATAAATAAAAAAAATAATAAAACCAATAAATCGCATATAACAATTCCTATAAGCATAGAGACATATTATTAGAAACTAGCTATTAATATGAAGATGATTAGCTATTTTTCAACCGAACGATATGTTTTTTTCAAAATATCTTACAAAAGGGATTGACTGATAATCACAAATCGTGTTTAATGTGCATCCATTGTTGCCCGGATAGCTCAGTCGGTAGAGCAGGGGATTGAAAATCCCCGTGTCCGTGGTTCGATTCCGCGTCCGGGCACCAATCACCAAATTCTAAGACCTGCTTCTAGCAGGTTTTTTTATGCCTAAGGCCTTTTCAGATAAGCCTTTCACCTTGTTGTACTCCTCTACAGTGTTCAATTGAAATTAAGCTAAATCCAGTAATAAGTTAATTTTTCATCAATAATTTAATGATTATTTTATTTACAATAATTATAATACATTCTATAAAAATCAATTATTAAGCCACAAGCTCTATAATAAATCTAGAACTAAACATAAATTGAGAACAAATCAAAGAATATATTTATATGTTCTTTTTTAGTCATACCTTTAATATGAATTGAAATTGGCACTATTTTTGCATGCTATATCGGTTACACAGTATTTAACTACCGTTATGCTTGTGTTAGAAATTATTTTCAATAAAAAATGGAATGTTATTGTAAATTCTTAGGCAATATCGTAATTTTAATTATGGTGCATTTTGCACCATATTAGTGCGATAAATAGCGAAAATATGAATTTAAACAAAGTAAAAGTTAATTGATGTAAAAATCAAAATTAGAGCGTTTTACTAAATCTGTATTTAAAAAATATTAGAAATACGAAGATTTTAACTTTGTTTAATTATGACAAAATAGGTTTACTGTTAAATAATTGGGGTGGTTTTATGAGTAATCTAAGGAAATATAAACATAAATTTTTGTTGGGAGCAGGGCTAATAA
The DNA here is from genome assembly GCF_001690525.1 of Gilliamella sp. App6-5. Taxonomy (GTDB): domain Bacteria; phylum Pseudomonadota; class Gammaproteobacteria; order Enterobacterales; family Orbaceae; genus Gilliamella; species Gilliamella apicola_H. The sequence continues at coordinate 65,079 of NZ_LZGT01000038.1, forward strand.
CGATGCTTGCTAGTGCACAACTTCATGCTGCAGGGACGTTAGTTTATTGTGCAGAGGCTTCACCTGAAACATTTAGTCCACAGTTAGTGACAAGCGGTATTTCAATGGATGCTAGTGCAGTTCCTGTTTTTAACCGTTTGGTGGAATTTAAATTAGGTACTACCGAAATCGAACCTGCTTTAGCAAAATCTTGGGATATTAGCCAAGATGGTTTGGCTTATACTTTCCATTTACGCGATGATGTTAAGTGGCATAGCAATAAAGAATTCAAACCAACACGAAACTTAAATGCTGATGATGTTATTTTTACATTTATGCGACAGAAAGATAAAAATCATCCTTATCACAAAGTTTCTGGTGGACAATATGAATACTTTGAAAGCATGGGATTCCCAGATTTAATCAAAGAAATTAAAAAGATAGATGACCATACTGTTGTATTTGAATTAAACCATCCAGAAGCTCCTTTCTTAGCAGATTTAGCAATGTCATTTGCTTCTATTTTATCAGCCGAATATGCCGATGCTATGCTTAAAAATGGCACACCCGAAAAAGTTGATTTAGTCCCCGTTGGTACTGGTCCATTTACTTTTGTTCAATACCAAAAAGATTCAAGAATTCTTTATAAAGCAAATCCCGATTATTTTGGCCCTAAAGCCCAGCTTGATCGTTTAGTGTTTTCAATTACACCAGATCCTGCAATTCGTTATGCCAAGTTACAAAAAGGAGAATGTCATGCGATGCCATATCCAAATGTAGCAGATATTGAACGAATGAAGTCAGACAATAATATTGTTGTTAAAGAAATGGCAGGGGTTAATATTGGTTATTTAGCCTACAATATGGATAAACCACCACTTGATAACTTGCAAGTTCGTCAAGCATTAAATATGGCCGTGAACAAAGATGCGATTATAAAAGCTGTTTTTCAAGGTGCGGCAGAACCAGCTAAAAACTTTATTCCACCATCAATGTGGGGTTATAACGATGAAGTAAAAGATTATCCTTATGATCCAGAACAAGCAAAAGAGTTATTAAAATCAGCGGGATTAGAGAAAGGGTTTACTATCAATTTATGGGCAATGCCAGTACAACGTCCATATAATCCAAATGCACGCCGTATGGCTGAAATGATTCAAGCTGATTGGGCTAAAATTGGTGTAACAGCTAAAATTGTGAGTTATGAATGGGGAGAATATCTATCTCGTATTCGTGATGGTGAACATGATGCGGTGTTAATGGGATGGTCGGGAGATAATGGTGACCCTGATAACTTTTATTCTGTTTTAATGAGTTGTGATGCGGTTAAAGCAGGTTCAAACTATTCACACTGGTGTTATAAACCATTTGATGATTTATTACAGCAAGCTCGCATTGAGCCTGATCATGAAAAAAGGGTTAAGCTTTACAAACAAGCGCAAGTTGAGATGCATGACCAAGTGCCTGCATTAATGATTGCTCATTCAATGATTTATCTACCGATACGTAAAGAGGTTAAAGGCTATATTATGGCTCCTTTAGCATTACATAATTTTAACCAAGTTACGCTTGAAAAATAATATTCCTTGCGATTAACCACCTGTGTGGTTAATCGCTGCATTAGGTTTGATTGAATTGAGTACTATAAATATATTTTTTTAATAACAATAAAAAATTATCTATTTAATAAACGATAGTTTAGAAGCAATATTTAAGAGCCACTACATGTTTCAATTTATTTTAAAACGGTTAGGTGTACTTATCCCGACTTTTATCAGCATTACACTGCTGACTTTTATTTTCGTTCACCTCATTCCTGGTGATCCTATTACAGTACTTGCAGGAGAGCGAGGTTTAACGCCAGAACGCCATGCTGAACTAATAACACAATTTGGTTTAGACAAGCCTCTGTATGAGCAATATTTTCAATACATTATAGGCATGTTTCATGGCGATTTAGGCATCTCTTTTAAAAGCCAAATTCCAGTATGGGATGAATTTGTACCCCGATTTAAAGCAACTTTTGAGCTTGGATTTTGCGCGATGTTGTTTGCAATTAGTTTTGGGATTCCAATTGGCGTGCTTGCAGCAGTAAAACGCGGTTCAATATTTGATCATACAGCAATAGGTTTGTCTTTAACGGGTTATTCCATGCCAATTTTTTGGTGGGGAATGATGCTCATTACGTTAGTTTCTGTGCATTTAAATTTAACTCCGGTATCAGGTCGTGTTAGTGATATGCTTTTCTTAGACGAAAGTAAACCTTTAACCGGATTTATGTTAGTTGATACTTTATTATGGGGTGAAAAAGAAGATTTTATAGACGCAGTTACTCACTTAATTTTACCTGCCATTGTATTAGGTACCATTCCATTAGCGGTCATTGTCCGCATGACCCGTTCTTCTATGTTAGAAGTATTAAGTGAAGATTATATTCGAACTGCACGAGCTAAAGGCGTTAGTCGAATGCGAATCATCCTTATTCATGCATTACGCAATGCGATGATCCCTGTGATGACAGTCATCGGTTTACAAGTTGGTACAATGCTTGCTGGTGCAATATTGACCGAAACCGTCTTTTCATGGCCGGGAATTGGTCGTTGGTTAATTGAAGCGCTACAACGTCGAGATTATCCCGTAGTGCAAAGTGGCGTTTTAATTGTTGCGGTCATGATTATTTTGGTGAATTTATTAGTTGATATGTTATACAGCGTTATCAATCCGCGTATTAGACATAAATAAGAGTGTGTTTAAAGATGAATAAACAGGTTATTACTGAATCGACCAATACGAGAGACACCAGTTTGGTTGAACCTAAGCCATTAACGCCTATGCGTGAGTTCTGGTTTTATTTTTCAAAAAATAAAGGTGCTGTCGTTGGATTAGTCTTTATTATTATTGTTGTTTTACTCGCTATTTTTGCTAATTTTGTTGCACCACATTCTCCTTCTGAACAATTTAGAGATGCCTTATTAGCGCCACCTGTTTGGATGAAAGATGGCAGTTGGCAATTTATTTTAGGAACTGATGATGTGGGGAGAGATATCTTATCGAGGCTCATTTATGGTGCACGTTTATCTTTGTTAGTTGGTTGCTTGGTCGTCATCATCTCATTGATTTTAGGGATTACAGTGGGATTGATTGCTGGTTATATAGGCGGTTTTTTAGACAACATCATTATGCGTGCTGTCGATATCATGCTTGCTTTACCCAGCTTATTACTTGCACTTGTTTTAGTTGCGATATTTGGCCCATCGATTGTTAATGCCTCAATCGCATTAGCTTTCGTTGCGTTACCTCATTATATCCGTTTAACCCGCGGAGCGGCGCTTGCTGAAATTAATAAAGACTATGTGATTGCTTCCCGAGTTGCTGGGGCTGGTGCTTTACGGCAAATGTTTATAAATATTCTGCCAAACTGTTTAGCGCCATTAATTGTGCAAGCTTCATTAGGATTTTCAAATGCGATTTTAGACATGGCAGCATTAGGTTTTTTAGGTATGGGCGCACAGCCACCGACCCCTGAATGGGGAACAATGCTTGCTGACGTATTGCAATTTGCACAATCTGCATGGTGGGTAGTCACCTTTCCGGGCTTAGTAATTTTAATGACAGTGTTAGCTTTCAACTTAATGGGAGATGGTTTGCGAGACGCGCTTGATCCTAAATTGAAGCAGTAATGGAGATACAGTCATGGCACTATTAGAAGTAAAAGAATTATCTGTTCAATTTGGTGGATTTAAAGCGGTAGACCACATTAGTTATGACGTTGAACAAGGGCAAGTTGTTGGCATTGTGGGTGAATCAGGCTCAGGCAAGTCAGTGAGTTCACTCGCCATAATGGGATTAATTGATTTTCCAGGTAAAGTCAATGCCAATGCATTACATTTTGATGGCAAAGACCTTCAACAAATCTCAACCAAAATGCGTCGTAAAATTGTGGGTGCAGATGTGGCAATGATCTTTCAAGATCCGATGACGAGCTTAAACCCATGTTTTACCATAGGTTACCAAATCATTGAAACCTTGAAAATTCACCAAGGTGGCAGTAAAAAAGCACTCAAAGCAAGAGCGATTGAATTGCTTAAATTAGTGGGTATTGCTGATGCAGAAAATCGATTAAATGTTTATCCGCATCAGTTATCTGGTGGCATGAGCCAACGCGTCATGATCGCAATAGCCATTGCATGTAACCCAAAGCTCTTAATTGCTGATGAACCAACAACCGCGCTTGATGTTACAATTCAAGGGCAAATTATCGAGTTATTGCTTGAGTTGCAACGCAAAAATAACATGGCATTAGTTCTTATTACACACGACTTAGCGCTAGTTTCTGAGGCTGCGCAAAAAATTATTGTGATGTATGCTGGACAAGTCGTTGAAATAGGTGATGCTGAAATTATCTTTAAAAAACCATTACACCCTTATACACAAGCATTATTACGCTCGCTGCCTGAATTTACGCAAGACAAAGAGCGATTAGCATCATTAGCGGGTGTCGTTCCAGGAAAATATGATCGGCCAACGGGCTGTTTACTCAATCCGCGTTGTCCTTATGCTACCGAACGCTGTTATACCGAAGAACCCGCATTAATGAGTTATTCTGCAACTAGAAAAGTAAAATGCCATTATCCATTATCAAGCGAAGGGATACCACAATATGAACAATAATATGGAAAATAAAGAATTACTGCTTGATGCCCGAAACCTGACAAAATATTATCATGTTAAAACGGGATTCTTTTCTGAAGCTAAACAAGTTAAAGCCGTTGACGGTGTATCTTTTACATTAGGTAAAGCCAAAACACTTGCGATTGTTGGTGAATCGGGTTGTGGTAAATCCTCATTAGCAAGATTATTGACCATGATCGAAAAGCCCACATCAGGAGAACTTTATTTTAAAGATCAGAATCTGTTGGATGATGACCTGCAAGCTCAAAAATTGCGTCGCCAAAAGATCCAAATTGTTTTCCAAAATCCATACTCATCACTCAATCCACGCAAAAAAATCGGTTCCATATTAGAAGAACCGCTAATTATCAATACCGATTTAACAGCCAATGATCGTAAAGCAAAAGTACTATCAATGATGAAAAAAGTTGGATTAAAAGAAGAGTTTTATAATCGTTATCCGCATATGTTTTCAGGGGGACAACGTCAACGCATTGCTATCGCAAGAGGTTTAATGCTTGATCCCGAAATAGTGGTTGCTGATGAACCCGTTTCAGCATTAGATGTTTCTGTGCGTGCACAAGTGCTAAATTTAATGATGGATCTACAGCAAGATCTAGGTTTATCTTATGTTTTTATTTCTCATGACCTTTCTGTCGTTGAGCATATTGCTGATGACGTAATGGTGATGTATTTAGGGCGTTGCGTTGAACAAGGACGGAAAGATGAAATCTATCGCAATCCAAAGCATCCATACACTCAAGCGCTATTATCAGCAACTCCAAGATTAAATCCAGATCTTAGGCGAGATAGAATCAAATTAGAAGGGGAATTACCAAGCCCTCTTAATCCTCCTTTGGGGTGTGCTTTTAATGCCCGGTGCCGTTTAGCATTTCCACGTTGCACAATTGAACAACCGCAACTTATTAACTATAACGAACATAAAATTGCCTGTTTCTGTATAGAGGAAAAAAATCATAATGAATAATAAAGGTGACAGTTAATTCTGTCACTAAATTCTATAATAAACCTACTTATTGTATTTCTCTTGTTTACAATAGGAATTGTTGATTGTTATATGTGAATGCTAAATCGGTTAAAAGGAAAAAATATTGTCTCAAACTTATTGGGTTAATAACGCTGAGATCTGGATGAGTAAAACTAACTCAATACCTAGTGATATTGCAACATAAACAAAATACAATGGTAAAAATTTAGAATAGCAATTGATTATAAAAACAGCCCAAACTAACAAAGCTTGGGCTGTTTGCTTGATCACGCTTTAAACGTGATCCAAGGTTTAAGTTTTACCACAGACTGGATTAAATCAGCATTTTCTTGCGATTCGATTACAGGTGTGATCGGTTTATAAGCCGCAGGGGCTTCTTCACGTAGACGTTCCTCTTTTAAGGTAATACATTGCCATGGCAAATTAACCTTATCAGTCACCACTTTTTTGCTACGCATTGATTGCCGTCTTTCAGCTCTACCCGCACCATGCGAGCAAGACCATAACCAATCTGAATTCCCTTTACCAACCGCCACATAAGAGTAATCGCCCATCGAGCCGGGAATTAATACTATTTCCCCTTGATTAGCTGGCGTTGCTCCTTTGCGGTGAATATTCATGCCATGCTCAGGTAAAATAATATTATGCGAAATATCCACGATTAACTGACTATTATCGTGTTTAAAAATCGCCATGAATTCTTTACGTATCAATTCCGTGATAACAATTCGGTTGATCCAAGCATAACGTGCTGCAACGCCCATAGCTTGCAAGTAATTTTGAGCATTATCATCGGCCAAACCAAATAATCCTGATGTTGGATATTTTTCGTTTACTGGCCATAATTCTTTGGCTTTATCTTGCCAACGCTTGCCAATATAAAATCCCACATCTCGTGAACCAGTATGAATCATTATCACAACAGCATCTTTCTTTAGCCCCATTTGATAAGCTAAATGTCGATCAAGGATTTCATCAACAATTTGTAACTCAACAAAATGGTTACCTGAACCAACGGTACCTAAGCTTGCTGGACGGATAATACTGCGTGACTCAAAAAAGGCCTCTGGCGCGTATTTACTATCGGCGGTGACTAACGTCTGTCCTGATATTTGATTAATTTCGGCAAGTAATCGCTTAACGTTAACCTCTTGCCACAACCCTTGTTGTGGTAGTGCTGCAATCCATTCTGCGATTCCTTGATCAAACAACGCTTGAAAGGATTGTGGCGTAACAGGAACATCTCGCTCATCTTGCAATAATACACGTTTTAGTTGCGCAATAATTGTTGATTTTTGGTCATGCACTTGATCATAACTTAAGCCCGTTGTTAAAAGGCGCATACCACAGTTAATATCAGTGCCAATAGCTGCTGGAATAATTAAATCTTCCGTTGTTGCCACAATACTGCCCACTGGCGCAATTGCACCTGGGTGAAAATCGGGAGTAGCTCGAGCGGCACACACGTGTCCTAAGCTATTAGGTACCTTGACCGATGCAAAATCCAGTAACTGCTTGACAGCTTTTTCTTCTAAAGGTAAAGCCTGCGGTAATAAAACTTGAGCGGTCGTATTTTGTTGATTAAAAGTATAAATATCATTATAAAAATGACTTTCAATCCCTAGTCGGAATAAACGTTTTTGTAAACGGGTAAATGTAGACATCATTGCCACCTAGAAAACAATAAAAAACGGTCTCCTCTGTTGAGAAGATAATTACTGTTTTCCTGCAGCAGCACGATTCAGGAAAGCGGGCTTATTCTATACAAAAGGTAACAATCTGTAAAGTGTCAGTAATTATTAAGTTTTGTGCAAATTAAACAACCTCTTTTCGACTTAATAAAGTCAATATAATTAAGTAATAACATATGGCTTTGGTCGAGACTGAAAAATTTTTCTTCTAATATCATATTATTAACAGGAAAAGTAGCTAACTTTAGTTTACCTATTATCTATTTGGATGTAAAAAACATTGAATCTTTTCAAGACAACGACAACAATTCGTTAAACCATATCGAGTTAACAAATTGTAGAGCAAAGCTAGATCGGTATAACCGCATTGCAACCATAATTTAGTTTTCTAATAGATTATTTTTGCTTTTATTTCTGATATGCTTTTTTCGTTATAAAATAAATTAACTTTTAGATTAACTAAATATTATTGCATGTTAAGTGATAATTTTATTGTTTTAAATCACTGAAATACTTTAAGGAATAAATTGTGACCTATAAAACTATAACACCACTATTTCCAACATATGCCCAGACAGCAGCAATGATTAAAGCAGTATCTGGATATACTAAAAAGTCTGTACATGGCATGATTAGTGAGATTCGAGGACAGTCTGGGACACCACAAAAACCAGTGGACTGGTCAATCCCTAATAGCTGGATCGATGAACGACTAAGTGGCGAATACGCTGAAATAGCGAATAAAATATGGTCGCAGGATAACCACGTATTAAATCCTCGCCATAGTTATGGTACTTATATGTTTATAAATAATGGCAACCTAATGACTGTCGATATGCAAGGCTGTTGGCAACCCTCAGCAAAAGGGAAAGCTTTTTTAAAAGGTGATAAAACAGTTTTGCGAGAATTGGATGATGCAGAAGCAATATTACAACTATTAGAATTACTTAGTGTACGTGGACAAGCTAAAAATGGCGATTTATTACCAGAATGGATCACTTATTTGCGCCAGAATTCAAAATGGAATAGTGAACGTGCATGTAAATCAACTTTATATGCTCGACTAGTGAATTTAGTCGATCGCAAACTTGTTAAACGTAATGGTATTGTTTATCAGATAACGGATAGTGGTCAAAAATGGTTAGATGATCTTCCACAAACTAAATTACGTGACCCATTGGATGATATTATGGATTCTGTTGTTCGATATAATGAACAACAAAAAGCATTATTATCAGAACAATTACATAATATGAACCCTTATCATTTTGAAATATTAATTGGTCAATTATTACAAGCGATGGGTTATGAAGATGTTACGGTTACTAAAGCTTCGGGCGATAAAGGTATTGATGTAATAGGTAATGTACAAGTGGGTATTACGCGTATTACAGAAGTTGTTCAAGTAAAACGAATGCAAAATTCAGTTAATCGCCCATTGATCGATCAATTAAGAGGAGCTTTACCTTATCATAAAGCTATACGAGGCACATTAATCACAACAAGCAAATTTTCATCAGGTTGTGCAGAAGCAGCTAACTACCCTGGTGCTGCGCCAATTACCTTAATTGATGGCTCAAGATTAATTGAATTACTTATTGAAAATGGGGTAGGTATAAAACGTAATAATTCTTTAGAATTACTTAGTATTGATATGTCAGTATTTGAAGAACAAACAGAAGATTAAAATAAGAGTTTTGTCGTTGTATGCAGAATCTAATAATTTGTTAACCAACCTTTCAACATTTAATCATCAGTCATAATTAAATTGAATAGCTAAGACTTTGGTCAAAATAAATCCACTTTTGATACCAGTGGATTTACCTCTATCATGTTAGGATTAAATGATTTGCTATTGATGAATCACCTCCCAACTCAAACCAAATTTAGCTAAATATTTCTTTAGCCGATCAGCATCATTACTGCGTTGTTTTTTGGTGCGAGAAACGGCAAATAAATGCCGGCCTGCGGCAGATAATGTTTCACTTTTTTGGCATATTTCGATCACTTTTTCTAGTTGGTAGCGATCAAATTCATCGATATCAATTGGGATTAAAGAATGATCATTTCTGCTTTGTCCCCAGTTTTGTTTTAAGCGCGCAATCTCTTTTTCAACTTGTTCAAGCGTAATATTAGCTTGTGGAGCTAACGTCGCCATTCGAATAATCGAACTATTTAGTTCACGAAAGTTACCCAACCATAAAGCATCGGGACTGGTGGCAAAGGCCAAATAGGCGCGTCGTGATTGTTGATTAAAGCGTGGCATTATGCCATATTCTTTGGCATAACGTGCCAACTCATAATCAATGTTCGGTTCAATGTCTTCTTTACGTTGAGCTAAACTTGGCAGTTGATAACTCCACAAGTTAATTCTGGCGAACAGATCTTCTCGAAACTCGCCTTGTTTTATTGCCTGTTTCAGATCTTTATTCGTGCCAGCGATTAACTGAAAATCACTCTGTATCGGTTTATCACTACCAAATGGATAAAATTGCTTTTCTTCAATCGCTTTTAATAACATGGCTTGCTCATCAAGCCCAAGTTCACCAATTTCATCTAAAAACAATAAACCGCCATCAGCATTTTTAAGTAATCCAGTGCGGGCAAGATTAGCACCTGTAAAGGCGCCTTTGACATGACCAAACAAGGTTGACATTGTACTATCTCCACGCAAAGTGGCGCAATTGACTTCAACAAACTGACCGCTAATTTGATGATTACTGTGTTTGAGTAAATAAATCTGTTTAGCCAAAAATGATTTACCGGCACCTGTAGGTCCACACAATAAAATAGGTGCATGCGATCGACTAGCGACTTGTTCTATTTCAGCAATTAACTGATTGAATTGTTGATTACGCGTTGCGATACCTGACTTTAATAAATCGGTTGCTTGATGGGCATATTGTTGAAAACGCGTTAAGATTTTATCGTAACAATGCAAATTTAAATCGATGATATTCATTTTACCGCAAGGCACTTGCCTAATCAGTTCATTTTCGGTTAACTCCATATAAGATTGCGAGGCAGACTGATGTTTATCTGGCGGTGACATTTGTAATAATTTAGCGGGATAATAGCGTGACTCAGCCAGTAAAAACCAACAAATCTGAGCAACATGCGTGCCTGTTGTAATATGAACATAATAGTTTTCTTGTTCTGGATTAAATGCGTAATTCTTCGAAATATCAAAAAGGCAGGTATAAACTTGCTCAAAATCCCATGGATCGTCTATGTTTATTGCAATTGGTCTTACTTCGATTTGTGGTGATAAAGTTTTAATATCTTTAATCACTTCACAAAGCAGATGATAATCATTTTGATAATAAAGTAGTTCTAACCGATTAAAGCCTATCTCTGACTGATAACATAAATCAATAGTCGGTCGCCAATGCCGCCAGCGTCGTTTACCTTTACCACGTTGATCCAGTACATTTCCTAAAAAACCAAATACTACATTCTTTTTCATTTTTATAAATATTTATAAAACAATATATAAAATTATAATAAATCAGTAATAAAAAAACCATTACAATTCAATCTTAATATATAAATTATTTTTTATTTAATTATAAATCAATTAATTATGTTTTTATTTCAATATTTTGTATTTTTTGGCACGCTTTTCGCAATATTACCTATACCTAAGCAAACAAAACTGTTTTTGATAACAGTAAGGTACATAGCGAATACTTAAGCGAATTATCTATAAGATGAAAACGTAAAAGATTATCAACATGTATTCCTGATTGGGTGATTAGGTTGCTGAGTAAAAGCAATTTTTGAATAGTTCATCAGGTAGAACAATCGATACCATCGATATGTAGTAGGTTCGAGTCCTACTTCAAAAACCAAGAAACAAAAGAAGTAATAAACACAGTCAGTGATCGTGTTGGATAAGAAAGGTATAAAGTTGTATGGCATCAAACTTATCCATTAGTTTAAACCGATTAACTTAGTGATTAATTAGGATGACTAAGATAAAAAAACTGGATAATAGGCAGAAAGTTAAATACCAATAAGAAGGGTTATTTTCTTATTCACTTTAATGCTCCCCCTATTATTTCGTTACTTAAGCCGTTTAAATTAGCACAAACACGATGGCTGATTGTCATAAAAAGGACAATAAAATGATTAAAACAATTAAAGTAAAAAAATATGAAATTGCCGTGTTATATAAACATGACGAGATTGATCAGATCTTAACTGCGGGTGTATACCGAAAAATCGATCCGCTAAATACAATAAGCTACAAAATCATAGATTTAGCATTTCCTAGAGTATCAGATGAAATGACCGAACAGTTACTTAACTTCTATCCAGACATCGTTAAACAATATTGTTATTTGGTTGATGTAGCTGATAATGAGATAGCGTTACGTTATGAACAACAAAAACTGGTTGAAGTGATTTTACCTGCGACCAAAACATTGTATTGGAACAGCTATAAATCGCACTCAATAAAAAAAGTGTTATTACAACAGGATTATGAATTACCAACAGAGATCGCTAACGAATTACTTGAAGCAAAAAATACTAACGCAACAATTACTCATATCGATAAATTGGTTCTACATCATTTTATTCATGAACAAATCGGTACCTTATTTGTTGATAATCAATTAATAAAAATCATTGCGCCAGAAACTATAGTCGGTTACTGCCAATTTAAACACACCATCGTACTGGGTAAATTTAATTTACGAGAAAGCCGTATTGATGATCGGATCGCTAATGCAATCGAACAACGTGCGCCACAACAACTATTACAATTTTGTGTTGCGATGGAAGTTGGAGCCAATGAAGTAGGGCTACGTTATGAAAATGATTTACTTGTTGAAATTCTATCACCTGGAACCAAACGGCTTTACTGGCAAAACGGTGATAAACAACATATAACCAAAATTGATTTAAACCAAGGATATACCTTAAGTGATGAAATAATTGAACAATTATTACAACCAGAATTACGACAAAAAAATATCATTGGTAATAGTGGCGTATTGATTGCCCAAGTGCCTGCTTATTATGTTGGAATACTAAAGGTAAATGGCAAAATCGAGCAACTGTTAACCGCTGGCATTACCGCCTATTGGCGCTTTAACCGTGAAATATCGGTTGATATTGTTGATATGCGCTTACAGGCTTTAGAAGTAACGGGACAAGAGATTTTGACCAAAGATAAAGTAAATTTACGTATTAATCTAGTCGCAAACTGGCACTATACCGATGTATTAACGGCATTTGAAAAAACAGCAACCCCAGTAGAATTGCTCTACCGAGAGTTACAATTTGGTTTACGTGAAGCGATTGGAACCCGAACACTAGATGAATTGCTTGAAAATAAAAATATTATTGATGAAGTAGTAACTAAACATGTGCAAATACGTTTAGACGGTTTTGGATTAACAACGGTTTCACTTGGCGTAAAAGATATTATTTTACCCGGTGATATGAAATCGATTTTATCGCAAGTTGTAGAAGCTGAAAAATCAGCACAAGCCAATGTAATTCGCCGTCGAGAAGAAACCTCAGCCACTCGTTCATTATTAAACACGGCTAAAGTGATGGAAAACAACCCTGTTGCTTTACGCTTGAAAGAGATGGAAACACTAGAACGCATTGCCGAACGGATCGACAAAATCTCGGTGGTCGGTGGGCTTGATCAAGTGTTACATGGTTTGATTAATATCCAACCGAAAATGTAGATATAACCGTAAATATAACCAAAGATATAACATCATGCCATTAACCACGGCATAATAAAACCAAGGAATGAAAAAATGAGACAATATGAAGTATTAAAAACCGAAAATACTAAGCCGATAAAAATGTGGACAAAAGGCGTACCAGTAGAACTTGAAGCCAAAGAACAACTATTAAAATTGGCACAATTACCGTTTATTTTTAAACATATCGCTGTAATGCCTGATGTGCATGTAGGTAAAGGCTCGACTATTGGTAGTGTGATTCCAACTATTGGTGCAATTATACCCGCTGCGGTTGGTGTAGATATTGGCTGCGGAATGATGGCAGTACAAACTTCATTAACCAACGCTGATCTACCTGACAACCTAGCACCCTTACGTTTAGCGATTGAAAAAGCCGTACCGCATGGCTTAACGCCCAAAAAAATAGGACGCGATCAAGGGAGTTGGCAAAATCCACCATTAATTGTGGATCAATATTGGCAACAGCTATTACCAGAATTTGAAAAACTGACTGAAAAATATCCACGTTTTTTAAATACCAATAACTACCATCATTTAGGAACATTAGGAACGGGTAATCATTTTATCGAAATTTGTTTAGACGAAGCTGATCGGGTTTGGATTATGTTACATAGCGGTTCACGTGGTGTGGGTAATGCTATTGGAGAATATTTTATCAACGTAGCTAAACAAGATATGGCTACTTACTTGATTGATAACTTTTTACCAAGTAAAGATTTAGCCTACTTTGTTGAAGGCACTAAGCATTTTAATGATTATCTTATGGCGGTAAATTGGGCTCAAGAGTTTGCCCGTTTAAATCGTGAGGCAATGATGCATAACACAATTAAAGCTATCGGTAATACACTAAATATTGAGTATATTAGTCGTCTACAAGCAGTTAACTGCCACCATAACTATGTTCAAAGAGAGCATCATTTTGGTCATAATATTTTTGTGACACGCAAAGGAGCGGTATCAGCTCGTAAAGGTGAGCTAGGGATTATTCCGGGCTCAATGGGCGCTAAAAGCTATATTGTCCGTGGACTTGGTAATGAAGAAAGTTTCTGTTCATGCTCACATGGTGCAGGGCGAGTTATGAGCCGAACAGAAGCCAAAAAGAAATTTACCATTGAAGACCAAATCAAAGCCACCGCACATGTTGAATGCCGTAAAGATGCTGATGTGATTGATGAAATACCAATGGCATATAAAGATATTGATGCGGTAATGACTGCCCAAAATGAACTGGTCGAAATTGTCCATCAATTACGGCAAGTCGTGTGTGTGAAAGGGTAAAAAATATCGAGGAGTAATCCTCGGTATTGGTGGAAATAAAAATATAAACAACTTAAATTATATCAATTACAATCTAAAAATAATGCATGACTATCGCGATTATTCAATTCAATTTAATTTAAATAACTGATTAATCATTCTAACAATAAAATATTTAAAGGATTAACGATGAAAGAAAATACTCAAAATTCAACCACAGAACCCTCAAATAGGGCGACGACTCAACCATTTCCAATGGTATGGGATAACAATAAAATCAGTATTTATCAATTTTTACTGCTTTATCAACATGCTGAAAAACTACCTGAAATAGCCCAAACACTTCCTGATGAATCATCTGATGATACAAAATTAAAATGGGCCGCAGGGGCGATGGATGGGGTTAGCAATCATCATGGCGCATCATCTGAACACACATGTGTTGAAGAAATTTTAACGTTACTAATCACAATATCAACACAACCCAATAAACACGATATCGAAAAACTTTACACCTTAATAAATACGGAAGGTACTTTAAGTTTTATTGATGATTTAAGTGATGCAATACCAAAAATTGACATTGATTTTGATAAGTTATATGAATTTACCTATTGGTTAGCAACAAATAGCCCTGATCGTGAAATCATTAAATTTAGTATTGCTGTATTAGGATGTTTTACTACCGAACAAACAGACTTATTTTTATTATTAGGCATGCATGAAGAGTTTACCTTGTATTCAGCAGTTGCATTACAAAATACCTTATCATCACCCAAAGAAGTCGAAAATGCCTTAGTTACTTTAGCTAAAAAAGTGGATGGTTGGGGTAGGATCCATATCGTTGAACGATTAGCCGGATATCAATTATCATCAACAACTAAAGATTGGTTATTAAGAGCGGGTTATCAAAATAGCGTTATGAACGAATATCTTGCTTATACTTGTGCAACCACAGGTGAATTAAATCAGGTTTTAGAACAAGATTATGTTGATTTACCTTTATTAGAATCTGCGAGTGAAATTTTAGAGGCACTCATCATGGGCGGACCAGCTGAAGATATGCATTGTTATGAGGAGGGGGCTATTGTTTGTTTAAATTATTTAAAACATTTACTAAAACTACCCTCATTAGCTGAACTCCCCCCTTTACGGACAGTACTGACTATACGTGATTTTGTTAGCAACCAGCTTAATGAAAGCTATCCTAATTGGAATGAAAAAATAAAAAACGCAATTATTGAAAAAGCGAATGAGTTTATTCATCAAGATAAATGGTTAGCATTAATTGAACATGATTTAATGACCGATGATAGCAGTAAATTTTGCCTAGCTGCTGATCTTTACACGCAATTTGGATTTGATGCATGGGAGGCGCGTTTTACATATCAAAAAAATCATCAGGGTGAACAGTGGTATTATTTAATGCAAACCGATGATATACAAAGAGTACAACAAGTTATACAGTTAGCTGGGCAACAATATGACTTTACAAAAATCGCAACTGGGCCAGCGCTAGAATCTGCATTTGGCATCAAATATAAAGCACACCGTGCATTGGATGCTATTTTACAAGAGCTCAATCGATTTCCGGGTATGGGTGAAGATCTTATATTAATAGGTCTAAACAGCCCAGTAATACGCAACCGAAACATGGCATTAAATGCCATTGAAGCTTGGGATCGGCAATGTTGGACAGATAAACTAACGCTTGCCCTGCAAGAACTTATTGCAAACGAACCTAATGATGAAATTAAACAAAGGTTAGTAACGCTACTTGCTTCGCACAATAGTTAAATATTCTATTTACGTGCTAACAAACTTAAAAAGATCGACGCAGTTATGACCGCCCCAAATGGGGGGCGGAATTGTATATTAATGACGGTTGGTGGTGTGCGTTATGGGGTAATACCCCCTTTTATTTTTTGCGAAATGCTCACGATATCACTACATCGATATCAAACTCACCGATAACTTATCCAACCGATAATGTGGCATAAATCAAAACATTCTGAACAGTTTTTTACTATCCTTTTAAAATTCAAATTTCTTCTTCAATGAGAGAATTCATTTAATGTATTCAGACTTAATCAATAATAAGACTTTCATTTACTCAACTTTGTTTTTCGATTAATTTAATTACCAAGATGGTAATTTAAATAATCTTCCTTGTATTCCTTCATCATGTAATACCAATGCAATTTCATCTTTATTAAAGAAAATATTGTTATCAAGTGGAATATCTGAATCAATTACAGTAATAATTTGTTGAATACCTAAAATAGAATATTGCCTTATCACATTCAGAAGATTGATCTTTGTTCTGTCATCTAAAGATTCAAATATCCCATCATGATAAACAAAACGAGGAAAATTATCTTTAAGATGAGCGCGTAATATAGCTAAATCAAAAGCCACACATAATAATTTTTTATAAGTATGCCCATCATCAGCACTTGTTGAATAACCAGCTTCATCTAAAATATCAGCACTAAAGTCAAGATGACCTTCTCGATTAATTTTGACATTAAGTAATGCTTTTCGAGAAATAACATCTTCAATAATGCGACTGAAATACAACCTAATTTCTGAAAATAAACTTGTTTCCTGTTTATTTTGCATCTCTAAATCTTTTTCCATATCAATTTGAATTTTTTGATATTTTTCATTTAACTGCCTAATTTCAGTCCTAAGCTCTTGCAATTTGTGAATAAACTCTTTTTGCCTTTCTAAAAAAGCAATATCAGCTTTTAAGGTAATTAAATCATTAGATATTTGTTTATATTTATCAAAAATATCTGTTTCACCTAAAAATGATAAAGTTTGTGTTCTTTCTTCACCTAATTGCAATAAGGTTTGATTAATATCTATTAACTCTTTTTTTATTGATGATAGTTCTTCTTTTAAATATTTATGTCGTTCTTCCGTAATCGCGCGGTTAAACTTAATAAGTTGATTAAAATCTTTTTTTAATTGCTTAGGGAAAAGAATCCCGACTTCTTTGTATAAGCTTTCGGCCTTATCAGGATCAAATAATATTTGTTGTTTTTGTAAAGATAATTCTATCTTTTTTCGATTAAACTCTAATGAATAACGTCTTTTATTTAATGTGGCTATTTTCAAATCTAATTCATCAATGAGTTTTTTTGTTTTTACTTGATCTACTGAATGAAAATCAAACTGATCCAATAGCCGTTGTCGCTCATTAACATCTTGTTGTTTTAATAATAAGAGCCCATCAATCCGACTAATATCTTCAATTGAACCGCCCAACTCTTTTTGTACTATATCTTCTCTATTTCTTGCATCCTTAAGTTGAGATTCAAGTTCATAGTGTTTTGTAATTAAATCAGAATTAAAACCAAGAATATGAGCAAGAAAGGGTTTCCAGTCTTTATGTTTAGATGCAAATTTTCTTAATTGAAAAACATTACGATAATCATCTTGAGAACGTAATAAATAACCTAATATTTTGCGATAAGGCCATGGTTTGAGGCAGTAAAAATTCAATATACTATCTAAAATTTCTTTCGCTTTATCAAATGGCACATTTTCATGATCCCAATTCGTTAATTGAGTAAAATCTTGGTGTGAATCGTTATGTTTCTTTATACTGATACGAGCTGCATTAGTGACACCTCGACGAATAGTGAGGTAAGAACCATCTTCTAATTCTAATTCTAAAAAAAATACAAATTGGTTAAACAACTGTTCATGCTTAAATAAAAAGAATTCTGATTTTTTTTGAGATAAAAAACAAAAATCAAGTAATTTGCCTAACGTCGATTTACCTAAATTATGGGTATCTTTTTTCTTATTTTCAGGCAAACGGATTTCAGCTTGAATTACGTTCAAACCTGATGAAAAAATAATTGTTTCAAATAAATCTGGTTTATTTGAATATAATTTAGATAGTTTCATTTATCCCCACATATTCGATTGAATCAGTTTTTGCATGATACTCAACTAACCCTAATAAAAAAAGAAGATTAAGCGCAGGTAGAAATAAAAAATGTCCACCTTCAACGGATTTTTTAGCATATTCTAATAAACTATCATACTTTTTTAGTCTCTTTTTCTTAATATAAGTAAGCAATAAAAAAGACATGTTAATAATAGTCTTATCCGGATGAGTATGTTTATTGGGTCTTAGCATCTTCATTCTTACCTATATCACAACTCCAATACATAAAAAACAACATGACATTCACTAATCGTTTATGTTTAACTTGTCTTAAAATTGGGTCTCTATCAACTAATAACTTTGATAAGTAATTCATTATGTCATCAAAAGTCTGATAATCTTTTCTTTTTGCAATAATATTTAAACAAAACTCATTTGCAGCAAGATCATAACGTTCACGTAATTCACTATTTTCAGCTAAAGATAGAAAAGATTCAATTTCATTAACATCTTTGAGGTAACGCCGCTTAAGCTCATTAGCATAAGCCTCAGTCATATTATTTAGCTGATTTTTTCTAGCATAAGTGGTTCGCTCAATATTGATATCGGTTAAACTTCTTTCAAGTGTTCGCGCTTGATTTGCAAATGCCTGGATAACTTCTGCTAAATCGTCAGGACTAACAATTAACGGACTATCGATAGGATCTAGTTCAGCGATTCTCATTATTTCAGGATATCGTTTAAGATAAAGTTCTATCTGATTAATATCTATGATCTTTACTGATACTATATCGACTTCAATATAGTCTGAAATCGTTTTACATATTTCACTCTCTGCATTACCAGTTAAACGACGATTAGTAAACAAGACATAATTATCTAGCTCGCCTTGATCTTTTAACTTTTTGATACGAATCAGTTCACCACCAATCACGGTATTTGGGTTAGTTTTCTTTTCTTTATTATAAAAATCAGATTCAGAGCAATTACGATTATAGCCATTAGTATGTTTGGCTTGAATAATTGTTGTTCCAACCCAAGGTGAACTTCTACTGGGAAATAATTCGGCAGTACCAATAAATTTAGCGTCTCGCCCACCATCAGGCCCCTTAGCAAATCCTTGTGTAGAAATACCCATTATATGTTGGCAGATAACAACAACTAATTTTTCAAATTGCTCATCACTCATATCTTCATAAGCATATTTCATAAAATGTGTATTCCTTGCTACTAAAAATTTCAAATATTATAACTGTGTTTATATACATGACAATAATAAGCTTATTATTTTACGAGACAGTTCACATTTTTTGAAACTCATTACTCTTTCATCGTTTTCTTTTTCAGAATTTTTTGTACTTCTTTAGCATCAATTTCCATAATTGTAGCTATTTGTTCAATGGAACTATCTTTTTGAGATAGTGCATGTACTAACCTTTCTTTTTGCTCTCGTTCATGCTTTGCGACCAGTTTTGCAGTTCTAGCTTTTTCCTCAGCAGTTTTTACTTTATCATTTGCTACCGCCAACTTCTCTTTCGCAATTTGCTTTTCTTGTTTACGAATGCGTTCAACCACTTGGTAAGTCGGAACATATTTCAGGCTTTGTTCGAGTTCTTCCATAAGTTTTATGCTGCGAAAGCTGATATAGGTTTTTGGGGTGATAATTAAGTGGTCGGTAAGTTCGATATTTAAAATATGGGCAACTTGAATTAAGCGGTCGGTGATGTCTTTATCGGCCGCTGAGGGGATCAGCGATCCGGACGGGTGATTATGCACCAAAATCACGCGAGAGGCGTTTTTCATCACCGCAACACGAAATACGTTCATTGGCTCAATGTTGACCGATTTATACGATCCAAGCGCAATTAGTTCAATATACAGGATATAACCGGCTTGATTCATACCAATAATCCAAAGATGTTCCTTTTCTTGGTCGATCTTGTTTTCACGCAATAACACACGTTGCATAATACTGTACACGTCGTCCGTGCTTTCAATATAGCGTTTGTCATGTTTGGTTAGTTTAATATCCATCTTATCGCCTTGTAAAATCACACAAAAAATAATATAGCATATTCTGTTTATGCAGGGCAGTGGTTAATCAAATAATTCCACCTGTTCAGTTTTTAGGTTATATTATTTGTAAAAAATATTCAGGAGTCTATACCGTTTCAAAGGAGGATTAACAATGTATCACTCTATTTTACCCAACGAGCAGCATTCTGCTGCTGAGCGATTTTTGCAACGAGTGCCAGTGTTAATCGCAACAAGTCCATTATGTCGACGCCTTAAGCCTATCGCATTACTGATTGATATTGCGCCCATGACATTAATTGCTCTGCCACATAGCTTGATTGCCAATAAATTTAACCTGTCACCGCGAGCTGCTCAAAGGCGAGATAACGTTATTCGTCATTGGTTAGCGCAGTATGAGCCTGATCTTTATCAAGCGGTACTTAACCTTATACAATCGATGCCGGCAGAAGTGTCTCGACAAGCTCAGGCATTTAAGTCATGGCTGGCCGAGCTACTTGATACGTCAGATATGCCTTGCGATTATTGTGGATCGCTAAGCACAGTTCGCATTGGGCACCGTCTTAATTTTCGTTGCCGAACTTGTCGCCGAACGTTTAATCCACTCAAAAAGTATTATCTTGATAAGTTATCTCATTGTGAACGGTGGTTGCCTTTTATTGATTTATTGCTACAAGGTGAAACATTTAAAACCATTAACCAGCAATTGGGAATCAATACCGATACCGCCGCTAAGTGGCAACGTTATTTTTTAGGAATAATGGAATTACAAGGATTTTTAGTATTGGCTAACTATTGTCAAATAAAGCGACGCCAACGTTGCCGTCAAATATGGTTAGACATTCACACAGGTGACACGTTTTTACTCGCTGGCAAATCGCATTTTAGATCTAAATCATCGTAATGTTTAATGCGGTTGTAAAAAATATTCAGGATTCTATACCGTTTCAATCATAAATCATTATGCTCAATGATTTTTTAATGGTAATAGGCAAAGGGCTTTAAAAGCGTTAAAAATTCAGATATAAAGTAAAATAAATAACCTAAAGGAATAGTTGCAATGCAAAACCGCATAAAACAAAAGTTAGCAGAATTAGCACAACAACATAATATCCATATACTTTACGCCTGTGAATCAGGTAGTCGGGCGTGGGGGTTTCCATCGCCGAATAGTGATTATGATGTGCGTTTTATTTATGTGCATCGGTTTGAGAAATACTTAGCTATTGATAATCCTGCTTCACATTTAACTTTTCCTATTGATGATGAGCTGGATTTGCATGGTTGGGATTTAAAAAAGACTTTACAATTGATCCGCAAATCAAATACTACCCCGTTTGAATGGTTGCAATCACCCATTATTTATCAACAAAATGCACCAATTGCTAACCAATTATGGCAACTTTGTGCTGATTTTTTTAATGCTCGTGGCAATATTCATCACTATTTAGGGATTGCTAAAAGCGCCTTACAAAGCAGTGAAGGGCAGCAGATCGGTGTCAAAAAACTGTTTTATGTATTAAGACCATTATTATGTGCCAAATGGTGTTTAGAAAAACAGCAAATCGCCCCCATGGACATTACGCCATTATTGACACTATTACCTAATGAGTTAAGCCAGCAAATCAATGATATTATTGCCTTAAAAGCAACCATGACTGAATCAACGCCTATCACTATCGATCCAGAAATCTTATTGTTTATTGAACAATCCATGAGTGAGGTTAGCGAAAGCGTACAAGCTATTGCTGAACAACATTTTAAATCTGATAAGTTAGATCACTTTTTTATACAAACATTGATGAGCTTAAAATAAGACAGGAATACAAGATGACAATCGATGATTTAAAAGCACAAAACTTAATCTTATTTGAAGTCATCAGCGGTAGCCGTGCATTTGGTTTAGCCACTGAAACATCTGATACCGATATCAAAGGCGTTTTTTATCTACCTAAAGATAAATTCTATGGAATTGATTATATTCCACAAATTAGTAATGAAACCAATGATATTGTTTATTATGAATTAGGACGATTTGTGGAGCTGTTACTGAAAAACAACCCGAATATTTTAGAAGTGTTAGCCTCGGATCCAAGCTGTATTGTTTATCAGCATCCAATAATGCAGCATTTGACACTCGATCTGTTTTTATCCAAACAGACCAAGCAGACCTTTGCCCACTATGCCATGTCGCAAATAAAAAAAGCTAAAGGATTAAATAAGAAGATTAATAATCCCGTTGCCGTAACACGTAAAACCGTGCTGGATTTTTGCTATATTATTGAAGATCAGCGGGCTTATCCATTAAATGATTGGCTAACTGAGCATAGTTTTAAACAACATTTATGTGGATTGGTAAATGTGCGGCATGGACGGGATTTATATGCCCTGTTTTACGATCCATTGGGCAGTTGTGGTTATCATGGCATAGTACAACAGCAAGATTCGACCGAGCTTTGTTTATCTTCCGTAAAAATAGATACCCCTGTGACAGCTTATTTAAGTTTTAATCGTGATGGTTTTTCATCGCATTGCCGTGACTATAAAGCCTATTGGCAATGGGTCGAAAAGCGTAATGAACAGCGTTATCAAAATAATATTAAAAGTGGCAATGATTTTGATGCAAAAAATATGATGCATACTATTCGCTTATTGCAAGTAGCGCATGAAATTATGACACAAGGCACAATAACCAATAAACGAGCTAATCGCGATGAGCTGCTTGCAATTAAAAATGGTCAATTAAGTTATGATGAGATTATGCATATTGCAGAAACACTGTTAAGCAAAATTGAAACCGCATCAATTACTTCAATATTGCCAGACATGCCTAATTTTACTAAAGCGATTGCGCAGTTGGTAAAAATGCGTGAATGTTTATATAACCATTAATGATATCACTCGATAATAACGATTTTTGATCGAATCATAAAAAATTAGAAATAACGCAATTGGTTATTTCTAATGTATCTCATTTTGTTGATGGTATTTTACTTCCTAAGCTAACCTAATTTGGATATTAAATTATTTTAATTCCGCTTTTTTGGTTTCTTTTCTTTCTTTTAGCGCTTTTAATTCAAATTCCCAAACCTGCCAAAAATCCATGTTTGTTGGTTCTAATATATTCATTTCGTGATTAAATTTTACAATATCACGACTTTCGTTAACACAATACATATCGGCATCATTAATAATTTTCAAAATTGGGATTGCTTTAAGCCCTGTTTCCTGCATAAATTGATGAGCAACAAAATCAAGTCTCATCCAATCAGCACTTAATTTAGAAGCCGTATAAGTATGAAAACCATATAAAAATGTCCAAAAAGGTCCTACATCCATTGCTTGTGGACGACGCCAGATCTCTTCTTTTGCTTCAATATAAATTCCTCTATGGAGGATAACATCACAATCCTCAGCAAGTAAATGAGCGACATATTCTTCAGGAAACTTCATTGCTAAACTATTTTCAATATTGCGGATATCTTGCAACACTATTTTATCTTCAGCCATTGGAAAAACACAATAGTCACGGTCTAAATACTGGTTCATTAATAAAAGCGTTTTATCTTCCATCATCATTCCTCTTTAATTTTTTTATATTTACCCATTTTTTAAACAAAATATTATAACTTTTAGGCTAATTTTTAAAAGGTTTTTTAATTAAATCGATCAACTGGTTGGCATTAAAAATGGGTAATTATCATACATAAAAATGGGCAGCCTTTTATTGATTGCCCATATCGCTTGCTTAATCCGCTTGGTGTAACCAGTACATGGCCTGATAAGGTCTTAACCTTATTTCAACACCTAACAGAGGGCTATCTTGGTAATTACTCAATAACCGCTGCCAGTTCAAGTTTTGTAACGATTTTGGTAATGACCATGTTAACGTTTTATCGGTCAGATTGGTTATCACAAGTAGTTGTTGCTGCTCCGAGCAACGCACATAAGCCCAATAATCGGCAATATTTGGGGTGAGATCTTGATAATCGCCAAAAATAAAGAGCGGATATTCTTTGCGTAATTTAACTAGGGTTTGATAGCAATAAAATACCGAATCAGGATCATCTTGTGCCATCTTGACATTGATTTTCGGATAATTGTTAGCAACTTCAATCCATGGCTTACCTTGTGTAAAACCCGCATTGGCAGAACTATCCCATTGCATGGGCGTTCGGCTGTTGTCTCTGGATTTGCTGGCTAAAATAGCTAAGATTTCCTGTTTTGCCATGCCTTGCGCAAGTTTTTCGTGATAGATATTAAGGCTTTCTACATCGCGATACTGAGTAATATCAGTAAAATGGGGATTAGTCATCCCAATTTCTTCGCCTTGATAAAGATAGGGAGTGCCTTGTAAACCATACAGTAGCATCGCCAACATTTTAGCAGATTGTGTGTGATATTGGTTTTCATTGCCAAGGCGCGAGACAATGCGCGGTTGATCATGATTACACCAAAAAATTGCATTCCACGCCTTACCCTGCATACCCGTTTGCCAATAACCGATAATGTTTTTAAGTTCGATTAAATCTGGTTTGGCTAAACACCACTTATTCCCATTAGGATAATCAACTTTGAGATGATGAAAATTAAAGGTCATGGTCAACTCTTTACCGTCTAAATTGGCATATTTTTGGCAGTTTGCTAATGTGGTAGATGACATTTCACCAACTGTTTGGAGTTGATTAGGTTGAAATACCTCACAGCTGATCTCTTGTAAAAACTCATGAATGCGAGGTCCATCGGTATAAAATCGTCGTCCATCACCGTTATCATCATCAGGGAAATCTTGCTGTTTCGAGACTAAATTAATTACATCCAGTCTGAGGGCATCTACCCCTTTATCGGCCCAAAATTGACACACTTTTTTGATTTCATTGCGAACAATTGGGTTTTCCCAGTTGAGATCAGCTTGCTCTTTCGCAAATAAGTGCAAATAGTACTGCCTTGATGGTTCATGCCATTGCCATGCTTTACCGCCAAATTTTGAGCGCCAATTGTTAGGCTCTGAGCCATCAGCTTTAGCATCTTTCCAAATATAAAATGAGCGATAAGGACTTGACTTATCTAAGGCTGATTTAAACCATGGGTGTTCGGTTGAAGTGTGATTAAACACCATATCCATCATAATGCGAATACCTCGCTCGTGCGCTTGTTTAACCAGTAACTCGAAATCAGCCATTGAGCCATAGCTTGGGTCGATAGCATAATAATCTGATACATCATAACCGTTATCAATTTGTGGTGATGGATAGATTGGCGTTAACCAAATTGCACTAATCCCTAGCGTTTGCAAATAATCTAAGCGCCGAATAATACCTTGCAAATCACCAGTTGAATTTGCACCACTAGCTTGAAAGCTTTTGACATAAATTTGATAAACAGTGCCATTTTGCCACCAAGGAATATTGATTTTGTTCATTGTGTACTCTTTTGTTAATCAGTTGAAAACTGCCATGTGATTAATATAAATGGCAAGCTGTTACCACATATGGCTTAGCGAATATTTAACGTGCCCTTTTTAAGTTTTATTTTATAAACTAGTGCGGTTAAGGTGATTGGTACTACTATCGCCACCAACATAGCAACAGCATAAATCGTCCAATATATCGGCTTAATAGTTAAAATTCCTGGTAATCCCCCCACGCCAATTCCGTTAGATAGCACTCCCGCTAAGCCACAAATTAATCCCGCTAACGCCGAGCCAACCATCGCACACAACATCGGGAACTTATAACGTAAATTAATGCCATACATGGCAGGTTCGGTCACTCCTAAATAGGCCGATATTGCCGCTGGTACTGATACTTCACGTTCGTTTTGTTTTTTGCTGGCCAAGATAATACCGACTACCGCCGAGGCTTGCGCAATATTGGATAGGGCGATAATAGGCCAGATTGGCGTTCCTCCCATGCTATTGGTCATCTGTAAATCAATTGCGAGCGTCGTATGATGAATACCGGTAATCACCAGTGGTGAATAGATAAAACCAAAAATAGCTGCACCGATAAAAGCATAATTCCCCGTCATTAAATATTTAACAATATCAGCTATGCCATTGCCTAACATTCGCCCCGCTGGACCTAAAATAAAATGGGCTAAAAAGACAGAAGTGAGTAACGCAACAATAGGCACAATTACCAAATTTAAATAATCAGGAACGATTTTTCGTAAATGAGTTTCGATCCAGCCAAGGGCCAACCCTGCAAAAATCGATGGGATCACCTGCGCTTGATAGCCAACTTTAGCAATCGTAAACCAACCAAAATCCCACACTTCGGGGATTTTGCTACCAAGATCATAGGCATTCATTAACTGTGGTGAAACTAACGTAATGCCAAGCACAATACCGAGCACTGGCGAACCGCCCATTTTTTTAGTGGTTGACCAACAAATGGCAACCGGTAAAAAGTGAAAAATCGCCTCGCAAGGCAGCCAAAGTAGGCTATAAATTGGCACTAACCAAGAATAGCTATCAGTAAGTGGCTTGTTATCAATAAATGGCATATCACCAATGATATTACGCAATCCCAGTAATAATCCGCCCGCGATTAAAGCTGGTAATAGGGGGATAAAGATTTCGGCTAAATTGGAAATCAGCCTTTCAAAAATCGACATATTCTGCTTGGCTGCGGCTTTGGTCTGCTCTTTGCTTGTCTCAGTAAGATTTAATTGTTGGATGAGTACTTTGTAATAACGATCGACATTGGTACCAATAATCACCTGAAACTGCCCAGCATTTATAAAACACCCTTTGACAAAGGGTAATGCTTCTATAGCGTCAATCTTGGCTGACTTGGGATCAACCAGCGCAAACCTTAACCTTGTCAAACAGTGGGTGACACTCGCAATATTTTTACTGCCACCAACAAAATCAATTAGTTGCTCGATTGATTCTGTGGTTATGTTTAAATCTGTAGCCATAATAACGCCCCCTTTTACTGGTAAAAACTCAGCCGACATCATTTTATTTTTATCAATAATCTGGCTATTTTTTGATTGAAATTAAGCATAGATTGAATTGCTAAATTAATAAATGGGAACGTTCCCTTTTTTGTGATTAATATCACAGATTAGGGCAAAATAAGCACAAATTAAATGGCTATGGCTAAAACTAGCTTATTAAACGGCAAGGAACAGTGATGCAGTTAAGCTCAAGATGATTTTGTAACAGATTCAGTAACGCTTGCGCCGCATAGCGACCCGCTTGATCAAAACCCAGTTCAACCGCACATGTTTTAGGGAAAAGAAAACCCAGCAGCTCACTATTACCAATGCTGGCAACGGTAATATGATCAAGCTGTTTTTCATGTAAATATTTATTTAATCCTAAGGCGATGCTATCGGTTGCACAAACAATCGCTGATGGATTTTGCACTAACACCAACTCGGCAAGCTCATAACCTGAGCGGTAACTTAACTGCCCTAAAACCGCATTCGGAACAAGCTGATATTGCAGGCAAAAATCCACATAGGCTTGATAACGCAGTGCGCCTGTGGTTTGGTCTTGTTGCTCAACACCAATATAACCAATCTTTTGATGTTGTTGCGATTGATATAAATGAGTCAGCAATATTTTAACTGCGCCCACATCATCATAACAAATACAACTGTGTGCGGGGAGTTTTCTTGCGATCACCACGCTTTTATCCTGCCAAACAGATAATAACGACTGCTCAAGGCCGGTAAAGGCAAAGATAACAACGCCATCAGCTTGCTTGTCGTTGAGCATGGATAGATGTTCGTTAACTTTGGTGGTACTAAATTGACTTTCCATAATGATCGGATCATAACCATGCTGGTAAAAAATAGGCAACATGCTTTGCACCGCTTGGTTTTCAGACAGTGAATCAAGCCGAGTGACAATAATACCAATAACTTTACTCCCATAGCCACGCATGGCTCTAGCCGATTTCGACGGGGTAAATTGATGCTGATCAATGATTGCCATTACATTGGCACGAGTACTTGCTTTCACCATCGGATCATGATTAATCACCCGTGAAACCGTCGATTTACTCACCCCACAAAGCTTGGCAATATCTTTAATGGTTAAATGATTTGAAGATCTGCTCATCATAAATTAGCCAACAAAAATCAATAAAATCATACTAAGCTATTTTAGAAAAAATAGCGATTTCAGATTGTTTATGTTAGTTTGGTAAATTGTTTTTTTGCTAAACACTAAACAGTAGTTAGCATTAAAATCAGGTAGAAAAGATAAAATTTGAATTAGCACGAGTCAAAACTATTTAATAACGCCAATAAACTATTTTTAATAGTATTATTATCTTGTGTTAAATCAATAGTACAAAATGATAATTTATGTCCTTGGATAGTCATATTTTCATTCACCGTCGCACCGACAGTGGGGTATAGCAACATGCCAGAGGCACAAACGGATAAAGGATCGCTATCTTTTTCCTGACTTCTTAAATAAGCATACAACTGATAAATATGATGACTACTAAACGAGTTATCTCTAAACCATGATTTTTTTAAAATTGAGGTACATTTAGTATCAATAATTAAACGTTGTGTATGACCGCGATTTTCAAGGATTAAATCGGTTTTCATAGTTGGCAAATAGGTGGTGATATTATCGGTCGCATTGCTATATTGCCAATTTAATTTTTTACCCGCATAAATAGTCCATTGCTGAGGATCTAAATTTACACGGTAAAAGCCAACTATTGCCTTTTCAAACAATTTCCATAACCAATCATCGGTTTTTTTTAGTTGTTCAATGGTATGTAATCCTTGGAATTGAGTGGGAATTGACAAGCTAAAAATCAGTTTTGCTAATGAAATTAAAGTATTATCTTTAAGATTTGCATGGTTAAAACGCTCCTTTTCATAGCAATAATGCGTTGTTTGACCAATTTTCAACGCAGTAAATTGATGAATGATTTTTCTACATTGTTCAATTAAGCTCGTATCTTTCAATTGTTTTACTAATAGATGAGCCGCAGCATGAATATAGCGATTTTTAGGGGTATCAATCGTTAAATCACCATATCGACATTGAATTTTACCTTTTGCCAATAATTGCTTACGCTGAGTGGTTAAAACATCTATTTTTCCTCTGACACGATTAAGCACTTTTGTTGTGAGCTGATAATCTGCGGCAAGATGATGTATTAACCATTTATTTGCTGCCTGACAATATAGTTTGGCTGCGAGCGTTATTAATTCCTCTGGGTTATTTTCTAGTTCTATCCTCTGTTTTTTCCCTACAGTTTTATAATAATCAGAAGCATAGAGCAAAAGTAGCCATATGTTTCTAATTGGTATTTTAGCAACAGTAGTATTGGTTAATTGCCGATGATAATTTATTGTGGTCATTATTGTGCATTACCTAATAATATAGTCATCGCATCGCTAAATTTTTCAGGCTCGCCAAACCAATACTCTTCTAATAGAGGCTCGATTTCTGAACGAACAATATGCTTAAACCAATCTTGCGCAGTCATTTTTTGGTTAGAACAGGTAAAATAGCTATGTCCGATAGTAAATGCCTTGCCGAGTGAACTATCATTACTGATATATTGATTTAATGCCTCTATACGGCGCTTTATATCTTGTAATTGTTGCGGTGAAAAGGCGTGTTTTTCTTGCATATAGTTGAGCCAATTTTCGCCAAAATGAGGACTTAAATGGTAAAAGGCAAAACGACGACGTAAAGCAAAATCGAGCATCGCTAACGAACGATCGGCAATATTCATAGTGCCGATAACATAAAGATTGGCTGGAATAAATACGCCTTTTTCATTTTGGTGTTGGTATGTTAATTCTAATGCCTCATTTGGATTTCGTTTATCAGCTTCAAGTAGCGTTAACATTTCACCAAAAATTTGTGCTGGATTGCCACGATTAATTTCTTCAATCACAATCACATAATTTGATTGAGCATCATTCCTTGCTTGATTAATTATCTCTAAAAAAGGTCCATCAATCAGCGCTAATTTTCCATCACTGGTTGGTCGATAGCCGCGGATAAAATCCTCGTAAGACATATTAGGATGAAACTGAATAGCTTTGATATTCTTTGAATCTTTATAACCAACAATAATATTCGCTAAACGCTTGGCTACCCATGTTTTACCTGTCCCTGGTGGACCTTGTAAAATAATATTTTTTTTAAACCTTAAGCTATTTAATATGGCTTGCAACTGTTGTTTATCAACAAAACAACCTTCATTGATTAGATGTTCTTCGGTATAAGATTGTTTTTTGATTACGGATTCAGTCATATCTTGGTTATTCAAATGATCTTGAGCTTCATAATCAGTATCTAAGATCGCATTTTCATTGTTACGCAATGCAATTAAATAAAGTTCAGGATAAGAGTGAACAGGAAAATTCTCATCAGCAAACCTCACAGTTAAATCATCAAGCAATTTCAGATAATCATTACCGCTGAAATCGCTTTTTCTTAAGTTTTTATTTTTGAAAATTTCTACATACTGACTTAAGTAACTTTTTGTTGCTTTATCTAACACTAAATACGCATTAGGACGAATCCAAAATAAACCATTGGTTAGTTGCCAAGAGCAGTAAGGTTGTGCCATAGCCAAATCAAATTTTTGCTTAAAATCCTCTTGATAATTGTTATCAATATTAGAAAAATTTAAAGCGACAGAATAAAGATCCCAAAGATTATCTATTTCTTGCTGTTGATTTTCTGAATCGGTAAAAAACCAAGAGATTTGATTATTTAATAATGGTATTCCTTCCCAACAATTCGGTACCGGTTCCTTAACATCAAGAAATTCAGCCCATTTTTGAGCAATGTTTTTTCTTGTTTCTTCGGCAATTCCTCTATTGAATGTTCCCAGCGCAGTAAAAGGGCAAATATCGTGCAAATCTTTACCTATTAAATGGGATAGTCTAAACTCTAAAGCTAGCTGATTAATAAAAGTCATCAGTTTAAGTCTTTTATTTTTATCTTGGTAACTTAACAACTTATCAGCAATTTCCTCATAAAAAGGTATCCATTCTAAGAGTGGTTTATTATTATCGTTGTTGTCACCATAACGAGATTTCCAATATGGAGCATTGCGAAAAGCATCAATATCTTGTGGCTGATCATAAAATGCAAAATTAATTAATTGTTTATTCCGCCAGTTATTCGCTCTAATCTTCCAAATAACCGTTCGGTTAGTGTAAAAATACCACTTTTTGTTCAAATTAGTTTGTTGCCAATCAACGTCTAACAACTTTCCATCACCATGATTTTTAGTTACAATGCCAATCGCTTTAATTTCCATAACAGAAACAAACTGACCATTATTATCAAAGGGTAAATTATGTTTTTGGGTATAAGCTGATTTGATGGCAATTTGATCACCAACAGCTATTGAACGCACGTCATCTAAATATTTCTTATCGTAACCATTTTCCCAAATGCCAGAATTAATGAAGCGATCGGTTTGATCTTTATTTCCAGTATAGTTAGCACCTAAAAACCAATATGTTTTTGTCCCGTCCAATTGCTTTCCTTTCTAATCATGTTATTTATTTTTATGTATATTTTAAACTAATTTATTGTTAACAAAAAATAGAATATTGTTAATTATTTGCCAACTATTGTTATAAAGTTATTTATGTTTTTACTTTGCATAATCAAATAGTTAAATAAAATTAGCCGATTTTTACTAAAGCCATTAATGACTTAAAAGTGTTGTGCATGCATATCAGATTGAATTTTTTTACATAAAATGATCTTGTTGCTAGGCAAAAAGAAATTGGTTAAATTAGGCTATAAAATTATGCATCCTAATACATTGTCAATCACATAACTGATATAGGATGTAATATCATGTCCACCATTTAACCATTGCAATTAAAATGACTTTATTTAACTAAATTTTGATAAGCGCTATTCAATACAATTATTGTTATTTATAATATGAAATAATGATTTTAAAAGAGAAAAGATAACAGTGTCATACAGACTTTTATGCAGTTCACTACTTATTTTCGGCTTTTCAACATATGCATTAGCGACCGAAACAAATAATACCATTGAGTCACAATTTAAAGCGGCTTTATTATGCAAGGTTGATCCAATTGATGGTCGTGATGCAAAAGTGGTTAAACAACTCAGCGAGCAAAACATTACCGTAAAAAATTTAGAAGAAGATGGACTGATTAATTTAGAGTATCACTTTGCTAAACCGCTGGAAATAATGAATACCACTGTGTCACAGATTAAATATCAAGGCGATAGTGGTTCATACTTTTATGCGATTGCTAAAGGTGATATAGATACATTTGCCAAATCAATGGCAGCAACCCCAATCCCTGCCGATTTAAAAGAAGAAATGTCTTGGGGTGATATAGGTCAATATTATCAATACACAGCCCCAGTCACGGAAGAAAATCCTTTTCCTAGTATCATTCTTATCGGCCGTGACAAAAATGTTAAATCAGATGAGTTTTATTTTGGCTGTGAAGAATTTGACGGCTAATCATGATTAATTTAAGGATGGGTAAAAGGTTACTCATCCGCTTTTAATTTGTAAGCCTTTCCCCACGCTAACATGGCATCATGCACCTGTTTTAGACTTTGTCCAACCTCAGTTAACGTATATTCAACCCTTGGTGGAACCTCGGCATACACTTTACGGGTTAATAGCCCACTTTTTTCCATAGCGCGCAAATGCTGAGTTAAGACTTTTTGTGAAATGCCGGTCAGCGATTTTTTTAGTTCACCAAAGCGTTTGGTTCCCATAAGCAGGTCTCGCACAATTAAGACTTTCCACTTATCACCCATTAACATTAATGTTATTTCAACAGGGCAAATGGGCAAATCATTATTTAATTTAATCATTAATGCTTAAAATTCAACAATAGTTTCAGAAAAGTTACTATAGCACTATTTAGTACCTACTTTACAGTAGAAACGTTAAAGACTAATCTAAAACCATTCTTATATCATGTTAATCCTTAAACGATTAAAAGGGGTAAAATATGAAAATTGCAGTCATTGGTGCGAGTGGTAAAACAGGGCAACTGTTGGTAAAAGAGGCGATTTCACGAGGACATGACGTTACCGCAATAGCGCGTAAAACGAGTCAACATCTCGATCCAAAAGCAAATGTGCTAATTAAAGATCTGTTTGAATTAACCTATACTGATTTAAAACCCTTTGATGTGATTATCGATGCATTTGGTACTTGGGCACTGGAATCACTGCCATTGCATCAAACCAGTTTAAAGCATTTAACAGATATATTAAGCGGTAAAACAAATCGCCTATTAGTGGTGGGTGGTGCAGGCAGTTTATATGTTAATCCACAGCATTCACTGCGTTTGGTTGATTCACCTGATTTTCCTGATGCATTTAAACCATTAGCCACCAATATGGCCAAAGCACTTGATGCGCTTAAAACGTGCGATGATGTGCAATGGACTTATTTAAGCCCAGCCATTGAGTTTAACGCTGACGGGGAAAGAACCGGACATTATATCTTGGGTGGTGAAGAAGTCTTATTTAACAGCCAAGGAAAAAGCCAAATCAGTTATGCCGATTATGCCATTGCCATGATTGATGAAGCAGAAAAAGCCAAACATATTAAGCAACGTTTTACCGTTGCTAGTGAGTAATATTGCTAAAATACTGCAAATAAGCTTTCTTATACAGAAATAAGCACCGATTTTCCATAATAACAAATACAATATCCCGACATATTTTTCAACACGTTTCCAGGTTTATTATTTTAGCAACGAGTTGGATCTGACTTGGGATATTTTTGAATTTTAATGAAAAAAATGAATTTAACGGCAACGTATTAACCAGAAGTGGGGAGTAGGCAAAGTCAAAAGTTTTGTCAAGAAGTTTCAGGTAACTATGCGTTTAAGTATAAAAACTAGTTGTTTAGGCAAAAAATAGACCTAAAAAGCAAATATTCATCATCTATTTTAATGACTAAATTTAGATTACGCTTTTAGAGCCTCTCTCACTTGCATCAAAACTTTACCAAGTAGGTTTTTGCCACGCCATTTCGTCATATTAAATCTCATTTCGTCATCAATGCTTAAACCAATTCCCCAAATCTTGTCATAAGGGCTTGCTTCGGCTAACACTTTATCTTTGGTGGATAATAGATATTGTTTAAGCTCATCATTTTGCGAAAACTTGGCATAATTACCGGCAAAAACAATCTCTTTTTTATGCTGATTCCAGATATTTTCATCAAAATGACGTACTGCTTGCCCCAACTTTTTTTGCATTTTAGATGACGGAATAGATAAAATGGCGTTAGCACTGTCGATATCTTTAAATAACAACGCTTTAGAATACATCATCCACTGTTCTGCACTAGTAAATTGAATATTATCAATAACAAAATGGCAAGGATACCACTGAGACAAATAATGATCAGGGCTAAAAAAGAAAATCATTTTCTTCTTTCCGACGTGTTTCATCGATTGAAATCGCTCCTTTTGCAAAATAGAAAACCTAAAAATAAATCAACTGACCAATACAATCTAGCTGTTGATAAAAATGATAAAGATTGTATTGGTTTTATCGCATGATTGCCAATTTAAAAAATCGGTTATGAGTAATCAGCTCTCATGTTAATAGCTAGTTTTGCCTATGTCTGTTTATTTTCAATATTTAAAAGGCAATAAAAAATTTAAATATGAATGTTTTGTAGGTGATGATAATAATCTTGAATATGATAAAAAAATCATTAAGTTATCCCCGCAATATTCTCTCACTTATGCTAATAAAACTAGGCTATTTTTAGCATAGAGTCGCAATAACAACCTTACTCTTTTGTGTAAAACTTGCGAATCCTGATAAAAACCACTTAGGTATGGCATTGATCTTATTGAAGTTTCCTTTAACATTTTTAAGTAAAATCAAAAAGTTATAGAGTGATTGCTATTTTAGTGTAGTTAGGTTTCTGGCATATTCGGTTTTGACGAAAATAAAAATACAGGTCAAAACGTTTAGGCAGATGTGTTTATGTAAAAAAATACGCCATATTTACTCAAGAATGTTTAAAAATGTGGCATTTGATTTAAATAGGTATTGCTTTATTATTTTATTACTATAAGATAACTATCTCTTTGACGCGGGGTGGAGCAGCTTGGTAGCTCGTCGGGCTCATAACCCGAAGGTCGTTGGTTCAAATCCAGCCCCCGCAACCAATTCCTATCAATCCTTGATAAATCCTTTTTTCATCATCACTATTTTGATTTTGGTACAGCTAATAACGTTGCGACAGCTTCGCTAATGCGTCTGGCTATGTAGCTATTGTTCATAGTGTATAAATGAATGCCATCCACATTTTGTGAAACTAAATCAACAATCTGATCAATTGCATAAGCAATACCCGCATCACGAAATGCATCAGGATGATGTTCATATTTTTCCATCATTTGTTTGAATTTTTTCGGTAAATTCACCCCACACATCGATACCATTCGCTCAATTTGGTTTTTATTGGTCACTGGCATAATGCCTGCTTCGATCGGCACATTAATGCCCATATCGTGCGCTTTATCTAAAAATGCATAAAAATAGTCATTATCAAAAAATAGCTGCGAAATCAGTTGATCAGTACCAGCATTGACCTTTTCTTTTAAGTGGATCAGATCTTGTTTTAGAGTTGATGCTTCAAGATGACCTTCTGGATAACATGCACCAATCACATTAAAATCGCCGTTTTCTTTAATAAATGTCACCAGTTCGCTGGCAAAACGAAAATCATCTTTAGGCGGCACATTCGGGCTGATGTCGCCACGCAAAGCAAGCACATTATCAATCCCAGCACATTTAAGATCGTGTAGGATTTTTTGCATTTCGGCTTTATCAAAATTGATCCCCGGTAAGTGCGCAACACTTTCGATGCCATAAGTATGTTTAACCGAATGCGC
The DNA here is from genome assembly GCF_001690525.1 of Gilliamella sp. App6-5. GTDB lineage: Bacteria > Pseudomonadota > Gammaproteobacteria > Enterobacterales > Orbaceae > Gilliamella > Gilliamella apicola_H. The sequence goes on from NZ_LZGT01000038.1 coordinate 101,247, forward strand.
AATATCAATGGTGGTTTGACCATTTAAGCTACCACCAGCACCATAAGTAACACTAATAAAATCGGGCTTAAAATAACCAAGCTCGCGCAGGGTGCTATAAATGGTTTCTAAAGGTGATGTTTTTTTAGGAGGAAAAACTTCAAAAGAGAACACCGTTTTTTGATTAAATAATAGATTTGTTTTCATTTGTATCATCCATTCGTTATATCACTTATTTTCCTTATTAATATTTCCGCCACCAAAATAGGTGACGGAATTTTCAGGCTCGTAAAGTACGATGTCTTAGTAAATAAGCTCAGTTTTTTGTAAAAACAGTGCCTAATTCAGTGTTTTTCTTACTGCTAATGTAGCCTCAACAAGATGCTGTAAGCTTTCAACGACTTCTTTTTCGCCACGCGTTTTTAATCCACAGTCTGGATTAATCCATAATTTTTGCTTATCAATCTTCGCCAGTAATTTTTCGATCGTCGCTTTAATTTCAGCAACAGGCGGAACGCGTGGCGAATGGATATCGTAAACACCAGGTCCAACTTCGGTTTTAAAATTATTAGCATTAAGCACATCAATTAATTGCAGATTAGAGCGAGAAGCTTCGAACGAAATTACATCAGCATCCATTGCATCAATATCTTTAATGATGTCAGCAAATTCGCTATAACACATATGTGTATGAATTTGGGTATCAGCTTGTACTTTGCTGTGTACTAATCTAAATGCCGGAATCGCCCAATCAAGATATTCGCTGTTCCAATCCGCTTTACGCAGTGGTAATTTTTCTTTTAAGGCGGCTTCGTCAATTTGGATAATCTTAATGCCAGCCGCTTCAAGATCTAACACTTCATCACCAATGGCCAATCCAATTTGGAATACTGATTCTTTTTGGGAAATATCTTCCCGTGGGAATGACCAATTTAAAATGGTGACAGGCCCTGTTAACATTCCTTTAACTGGTTTATCAGTCAGGCTTTGTGCATATTTTGAATATTCAACCGTAATCGGTTTAGAACGTGAAATATCACCCCAAACAATCGGTGGCTTAACGCAACGTGTACCGTAAGATTGCACCCAAGCTTTTTCGGTAAACACAAAGCCATTTAAGCTTTCACCAAAATATTCGACCATGTCATTACGTTCAAATTCACCATGCACTAACACGTCAATGCCAATTTCTTCTTGCAATTTAATACACTCAGCAATTTTTTGTTGGTTAAATTCAGTGTATTGATTCAAACAAATTTCACCTTTTTTAAATTTAGCACGATTTAAACGCACATCAGGCGTTTGCGGGAATGATCCAATGGTTGTGGTTGGTAATAATGGTAAATTAAAGGCCTTTTTCTGCGCTGCTTCACGCACTGAAAACTCAGGTAAACGGGTAAAATCAGACGCGTTTAATGCCGCCACTTTTTGGCGAACCGCTTGGTTTGCACCTTCACGTTCACGGGTAAATAGTGTTTGATTAGCTTTATAAGCAGTGTTATTTTCAGGATTTGCATCATTAAATAACTGACCAAGTTCAGCAAGCTCTTGCAGCTTTTCTTGGGCAAAAGCAAAATAAGCACGTTGTTGAATGGTTAATTTGGTTTCATTTTGCAATGTATAAGGAACATGCAGTAATGAACAAGATGTATTTATCACAATATTTGTGGCTTTTTGCTTGATTTTACCAAGTAAAGCTAAGGTTTTTTGGTAATTATTTTTCCAGATATTTTTACCATTAACAACACCAGCAAATAACACTTTATCAGCAGGGAAGCCATTATTTTCAAGTAAAGCAAATGACTGTTTACCTTCAACAAAATCAAGCCCAATCCCATCAAAAGGTAAAGCGACAAGTTCTTTATAACAATCACGCACATCACCAAAATAGGTTTGTAGAACAATTTTGGTGTTACCTTTAACTGATAAAATCGCTTGATAAAGCTCGGTAAATAAGGCGATATCGTCTTGATTAAGATCGGTTACTAAAATTGGCTCATCAATTTGGATCCATTCAGCGCCAAGCGTTGTGAATTTTTGGATGATCTCTTGATAAGCTTTAATAATATCCGCTTTAAAATCAACAAACTGTTTTTTACCTAAATACTGCGCTAATTTAAAAAAGGTTAATGCACCAATCACAACTGGCTTGGTTTGCACGCCTAGCGCTTTAGCTTCTTGATATTCATCAAAAGGTTTCGTACCTGTTAACTTAATCTGTACTGAATCTTCAATTTCAGGCACTAAATAGTGGTAATTGGTATTAAACCATTTTTTCATAGCCAGCGCACGCACATCACCTTTTTCGCCCTGATAACCACGCGCCATCGCGAAATAGCGGTCAAGTTCAGATAAACCTAAATCTTGATAACGTTTTGGAATGACATTCAACAAGCATGCGGTATCAAGTACGGCATCATAAAATGAAAAATCATTCGATGAAATAAAAGCAATTTTTTGTACCACTTGTTGTTTTAAGTGCTCGGCGCGTAACGCCTTGGCTTCGTCTAATAATTCAGCTTGGGTTTTATTGCCTTTAAAATAGGCTTCTGTTGCAAATTTAAGTTCACGAAGCTTACCAACACGAGGATATCCAATAACAGCAGTATTCATTTTTATTTCCTTTTTATCATTTTTCTTTAGTGATAAAAAAGATAACAAAAAAAACAGATATTGAATAATTCTAGTTTTTTATGGATTGTTATAGTTTTTAACTATGACAACTAAAATAAAAAATCCCACTATTTAAATAGTAGGATTGAACATTAACAGATGAAAGCTAAGCCAGTTATTGGCGCCAGTTACCATGAATTGGTCTTGTAAAATGAGCAAGTACCGCAATCATACACACTTCGATCGATGCTCCCCAATAGATATGACCTAGAATTTCACTCCAAAGTTCATAACCATTTAAATTCCATAACCAACCAACCGTACCTTCCGCATCATAAGCAGGATGGCGGAAACCAAGCAATGGAATTAAAAAGCCGTGCATCACAACGGTAATAATAATGCCGTACAATGCCCCATACCATAAGCGGATTTTGTTGCAATAATATGCACCTGCAACATAAACAAAGGCAAAAGCAAAACTAAATAACCAGTGATAAAGTGTCACCGCACCTAAAACGCTTGCCCCTTGGTAAATATAATCAAGCGAGTGGGAATTAATCCCAAGCCAACCAAGCCACGCATCAATATGTGCCGCTGGTGGCGAAATTTCGCCAGGTACGCGCGGAGGCATATTGACCTCTGAACCCCATTTTACTAATGAACTAAAAAATCCGCCAATAATGGTGGTCCATATAATAACTTGGCGATTTGTTTTATTTCCAAACATACTGGGTATCCCATAGTTAAAATAAATACGTCATCGGATTATACTCCACAGCAGTAGATAAAAGAAGAATAAAAGGGATAGGCTGATTGTAAAAGTTATTGGAATGATGGGGGTAGTTACATTCATTGGTTAAAATAATCCTTGAAATCTTTATAAAGTGTTTTATGCCACCTTTAGGCAAAGGTAATTTTCAAAGCAATTAGTCCATGTTGTTGAAAAATAATCGAGCATAACCACTATGTAAATCTAGCTTAAATAAATCATTGAATGTGATTATTTATTATTAAAACGGTATAGAATCCTGAATATTTTTTACAACAATATAATTTAAAATGTGAACAGTTGGAATTATTTGATTAATAAATATTCAGTATAAATAGAATGTGTTATATTATTTTCGTGTGATTTTACAATGTGATCGGGTGGGTGTTAAGTTGACTTATCATGGTAAATCCTTATGAGTTGTACCAATTTGTTGAGTTGTTGAATAGATTTGTACGTAAAAAGTTGGCAGTTTAGAATATTATCAAGATTTTAGAGAGTACGCAGTTAAGGTGATGGAGGGAGCAAAGTAGAATTGGCCCTATAAGTAGAGTCTTATATTTTAATAATCATTGAAGTAAATTCAGCTAACCAATTTTCATACGATAATACGTGTTTAACTAATCCTCTTATATCAGCAATATCATATATAGCATAAAAAATTGCATCAGAGGGACTTATTTGTTTGAATATCTTTTTCATGTCTATTGGATCATTTGTCATAAAAACTATTGCATCTTGATTAGGAATTCTTTTTGCCGCAAAATGAGCAAAAATATTTCTATGATTTCTTCGAAATTTTATTTCTTCAAGTTTCTCTTCTGCTTCTTTTCTTTGTTCATGGCTTAGGTTTAATTCTGAAAGACAAGATATAATTTTATTAACTAAATTAGGAATAATATGTAATTCTTTTTGACTTGTAATTAAAATTCCTTTTGCTTTTAATATATTAAAACAACGCCTAATGTTTAAATCAATAAAATTGTCAGTTTGTATATACATACCTAATATTCTAAAGTCTTCATTAGTTAAATTTTCTAATAACTCAACTTCAAAATTTTTTAATTCATTTTCCAATGCTAATATTTGTTCAGTCCTAAATTCTTTTGGTAATCCCATTTTATTTCTCTTTATTTAACTTTTATCGAAGAATAATCAGTCAATCTAACTTAGAATCAATTATCCCTTTACACTCTGCTTACCGTAATTGATGCAAAACTCAACTAACTCATTTTTTTAAGTTGCATCTAATCATTATTATTAATCTTCATACGACAAAATAATTTTATCAATCTCCCTATACTTGAACACAAGCTTCCCTCCCAAAACACCTCAAAAAATAAAAACAATCACCTGTATTTATTTACAGTGCTTTTACTGCTATACTGCCAATATTATAACTAGTCTTATGTATTAATTTATTATGATAACTCAACTAACTATTAATAATTTTGCTATTGTGGATCAACTTCTTGTTGACTTTACTATGGGGATGACCGCTATTACAGGTGAAACGGGCGCGGGGAAATCTATTGCTATTGACGCATTAGGATTATGTTTGGGTAATCGTTCTGATGCCTCATCTATTCGGCATGGTGCTGATCGTGTTGATATTTCAGCTTGTTTTGTGCTTGATGATACGCCGGCTGCATTTGCGTGGTTGAGAGAAAATCAGCTTGATGAGGGCAATGAATGCATTTTACGCCGAGTGATTAATCAAGATGGGCGTTCTAAAGCATTTATTAATGGTCGTGCGGTACCTATTTCGCAATTAAAAGATTTGGGGCAAATGTTGATTCAAATTCATGGGCAACATGAACATCAGCGCCTGTTACGCAGCGATTATCAACAGTTGTTACTAAATCATTATATGAATGAGCCCACCTTGCTTGCCCAAATGCAGCAAGCCTATAAACAGTGGAAAGAAGCAACACGAGCCTACCAGCAATACCAAACCTCACGACAAGAGCGTGATGCGCATATGCAACTTTTGCAATATCAGTTAAAAGAGTTAAACGAATTTTCACCAATTTCTGGTGAATATCAACAAATTGATGAAGAATATAAACGATTGTCCAACAGTGAACAATTAATCAATCTAAGCCAACAATCTGTGATGTTGTTAGATGAAGCCGATGAATATAACGTCAGTAATTTGCTCAGTAGTGTTAAAAATAGTGTTCAAGAATTGGTTGAGCTCGATCCCACTTTACATAATGTTTGTAACATGCTTGACGAGGCTTCCATTCAGATTAAAGAAGCCAGCTACGAACTTCGTCACTATAGTGAACGTTTAGAGATTGATCCAGCTCGCGTTATGCAACTTGAACAGCGATTATCTAAACAAATTGCTTTAGCGCGTAAACATCATGTTGCCCCCGAAGCATTACCTGATTTGCATCAAACCTTGTTGGCTGAATTTAAACAGCTAAATCAGCAAGATGAACAAAATGAACAACTTAAAACCGATATTAGCAAATACCATCAACTCGCGGTTGAAATTGCCGCTAAATTGCATCAAAAAAGGATCACAATAAGTAAAACTTTAGCCAAAAAAGTGACCACCATTATGCATGAACTATCTATGCCAAATGGACAATTTAGTATCGATATCGCTTTTGACGAAAATCGATTAAATGAAGATGGCACCGATCAAGTCATCTTTTTAGTCAGCACCAACGCTGGTCAAAATCCACAACCGCTTGCTAAAGTGGCATCTGGTGGTGAATTATCACGTATTGCCTTAGCCATTCAAGTTTTAACAGCGCAAAAAATGGATACTCCTGCTTTAATCTTTGATGAAATTGATGTTGGTATTAGTGGTCCAACTGCCGCTAAAGTGGGGCAACTATTAAGGCAACTTGGGCAATCGACCCAAGTAATTACCGTCACACACTTACCACAAGTGGCAGGGCAAGCAAATCAGCACTATTTTGTGAGTAAACAAACAGATAGCAAACAAACCTCAACCGATATGCAAAAATTGGATGAAAATGGACGGTTAAATGAGTTAGCCAGATTATTAGGTGGCGATAAAATTACAGAGGCAACATTAGCCAATGCAAAAGAGCTACTTATTATCTAACTGAATTGTGGTAATATAGCGCTTTCATCTTGATGTGAAGGAAGCTTGATCATGAGTCTATCGGGTAAACATATTTTGTTAGGCATTACTGGTGGCATTGCTGCGTATAAATGCCCTGATCTTGTTCGCCATTTAAAAAAAGCAGGTGCGCAAGTGCATGTCGTGCTGACGGATTCTGCTAGCCATTTTGTGACTAAAATGACCCTGCAAGCTGTTTCTGGCAATCAAGTATCTTGTGATCTCTTTGATCCGTCGGCCGAGCTTTCTATGAGTCATATTGCACTGGCCAAATGGGCTGATTTAGTCTTAATTGCGCCAGCAACTGCCAATATTATTGCCAAAATGGCCAATGGTATTGCTGATGACCTGTTATCAACCATTTGCTTAGCCACGCCAGCACCAATAGCCATTGCTCCAGCAATGAATCAACAAATGTATAAAGCTGTGGCGACTCAACATAATTTATCAGTATTAGCCTCAAGAAATACCTTGATTTTCGGACCAGATAGCGGGTTCCAAGCCTGTGGTGATATTGGATCAGGACGTATGCTTGAGCCACACGCAATTGTTGAAGAAATTGCACACTATTTTAAAGCAACTTCAGTACTTTCAGACATATCCATTACCATTACAGCAGGCCCAACGATCGAAGAAATCGATCCAGTTCGTTACATTAGTAATTACAGTTCAGGAAAAATGGGCTTTGCAATTGCAAATGCAGCCGCTCAAATGGGTGCTACAGTCACATTAATTAGTGGACCAGTCCATTTAGATACGCCAAATGATGTCAAGCGAATTGACGTTAAAAGCGCTAAACAGATGTATGATGAAGCATTAAATTGCGCGCAAAAATCAACTATTTTTATTTCGTGCGCGGCGGTTGCCGATTATCATGCCAAAACAATTGCGCCACAAAAAATCAAAAAAACCAGCGATAACGACGAACTTATTATTGAATTAGTAAAAAACCCCGATATTGTCGCAAGTGTCGCAGCACTAAAAACGAATCGCCCTTTTGTGGTAGGATTTGCAGCTGAAACTCATGATGTCAAAACTTATGCACTAAAAAAATTAATCACAAAAAATCTAGATTTAATTTGCGCTAATGATGTTTCAGACAAAACCATCGGCTTTAATTCTGATCAAAATACATTAACGCTATATTGGCAAAATGGTGAGCAAACGTTACCATTAAGCAGTAAACAACAATTAGCAACACAGTTACTTCAAGCTGTTATAACACGATATAAAGCGAGTCATGATGAAAAGAAAAATTGATATAAAAGTATTAGACCAACGTTTGGGTAATGAATTTCCACTCCCTACCTATGCAACCGCAGGATCTGCTGGTATTGATTTACGCGCGATGTTTGATAAAACCACGGAAATCAAACCCGGCGAAACTATCTTAACGCCGACGGGCTTATCAATGCATATTGCCGATCCTAGTTTGGCTGCCTTAGTATTACCTCGTTCAGGGCTTGGTTCAAAAAATGGTATTGTGCTTGGTAATTTGGTTGGTTTAATCGATTCTGATTATCAAGGCCAATTATTTGTTCCCGTTTGGAATCGTAGTCAAACACCTTTTGTTATTGAGGCAGGCGATCGAATTGCCCAATTAATTATTGTTCCGGTTGTACAAGCCGAATTTAACATTGTTGATGAATTTGTTGAGTCAGCGCGTGGAGAAGGTGGATTTGGGCATTCGGGTAAAAAATGACTGTGAGTAGCAAAAATAAAAATCGTAAAGAAGATATCTTACAAGCATTGGCAAAAATGCTTGAATCCAATGAAGGCACTCAACGAATTACAACGGCCAAATTAGCCGCAACAGTAGGTGTGTCTGAAGCAGCGCTATATCGACATTTTCCAAGCAAAACAAAAATGTTTGAAAGCTTAATTGTTTATATTGAAGATATCTTGTTGTCGCGCATTAATGTGATTATTCAAGATGAGCCTAATACCTTTACGCGTTTACAACTTATTCTTGCGTTGATATTGGGCTTTTCTGAAAAAAACCCGGGATTAACCAGAATTATGACCGGTCATGCATTAATGTTTGAGCAAGAACAGTTACAAGAGCGGATTAGCCAACTATTTGAACGCATTGAGACTCAAATTAAACAAGTTTTACGTGAACGAAAAATTCGTGAGGGAGTGGCTTTTATAACAGACGAACGGATTTTATCTAGCCAGTTATTAGCTTATTGTGAAGGTATGATGGCGCGTTATTCTCGTTCAGGTTTTAAATATCTACCCACCACTAATTTTGATACACGTTGGAGTTTATTAGTTAAACAATTGGTTTAGCCAAATTTGCACTAAAACACATTAACAGAAATTTCTATTCCCTATTACCGAGGATAATAAGATGAATTTTGAAGATTTCTTAAATCATACCCTTACCTTTATCAAACGATATGATGGGGTTGTATTTAGCTATATCGCTCATTTCTGCTTTGCTATTCTTATTTTTGTTATTGGTAGAACGATTGCTAGATTTATTAGCAACCAATTAAAACGGATATTGTTCAACCGACACGTTGATCCGACCGTTGTTAAATTTGTCAGTGCTTTGTCTTATTATGCCATCATTGTCATGACATTGGTTGCCGTTTTAGGTCAATTAGGCGTACAAACGGCGTCGATTGTTGCTGTTATTGGTGCCGCTGGTTTAGCGATTGGTTTGGCATTACAAGGTTCGCTATCTAACTTTGCCGCTGGGGTTATTTTAATTATTTTTCGTCCATTTAAAGTTGGTGAAACTGTTGTCATCAATAGCCAGCAAGGCGTTATTGATTCTATACAAATCTTCTCAACCTCTATTGTTACCCCAACGAATGAACTTGTTGTGATCCCGAATAGTCAGGTAGTGAGTGCCAACATTATTAACTATACACGTTTACCTGAAAGACGTTTAGATTTGGTAATTAATGTGGGTTATAATTCAGATATTCAAAAAGTTTATCAAGTATTAAAACAAGCCGTTGATAAAACCAATAATATATTAACCACCAAAGAGCCAACCATTCGATTAGATGTGTTAGATGCTTCCTCAATGAATTTTAATGTTTTAGTTTGGACATTAAATGAAAATTACGGCACCGTAAAAGGTGAATTGCTTGAAAATATCAAAAATGGGCTAACTGAAAATAATATCAATATTCCATATCCAACCATGGATGTAAACCTTAATACTAAGTAACAGTTATACAAAACGCCGTCGATATCTATTAACGGCGTTTTGTATTATTTAATAACAATTAAATATCTTGATCCATATTTAAAGCTGGCTTGTCGCAATCAGGGCAACCCACCACTTTTGCTGGCACGCCGGCAACGGTGGTATGCGGAGGCACAGGATCTAACACAACTGAACCCGCACCAATTTTAGCTCCTTTGCCTATTTCAATATTGCCTAAAATCGTGGAATGCGCACCAATCATTACGCCCTCACGAATTTTTGGGTGGCGATCACCATTTTGTTTACCCGTGCCACCTAAGGTGACGGATTGTAAAATAGAAACATCGTTTTCAATTACCACGGTTTCACCAATCACAATGCCTGTTGCATGATCAAACATCACCCCATAGCCAATTTTTGCTGCTGGGTGAATATCTACCCCAAACACTATCGCAATCTGGCTTTGTAAAAAAATCGCCAATGATTTACGATTTTGCTGCCAAAGCCAATGAGCAATTCGATAAGCTTGTAGTGATAAAAAACCTTTGTAATAAAGCAGTGGCGTTGAATAATAATGAGTTGCTGGATCGCGAATATAGACAGCTAGAATATCGTTTATTGCGGACTGAATAATATTTTCATCAGCTTTATATGCTTGCCGAGCAATTTCACGAATTTCAATAGCCGGCATAACCTGAGAAACAAGCTTATTAGCTAAAATATAGCTTAAAGCACTACCCAGATCTTCATGATTGAGCAAAGTTGCATGGAAATAACTCGCCAGCATTGGTTCACTTTCGACTAATGTCGATGCTTCTTGTCGAATGGCTTGCCATAACATCTCGGGTTTAACGACTATTTTTGCATCGTTCACGACACGTTCCTGTACACAATAACTAAAATTGTTAACATTGTTTCGCAAACTTAACCTAGAAGCAAGTTTTGTATTCATTTATCACCACGTTAAAAAGCAAAATGGAAATTCCATGTTTCCATTTTGTTATTATTGTTAGCGCGAATTTAAGATTATTATTGTTTTGATTTTTGCTCATCGCTTAAAGTAAATATTGCTATCACCGAAGTCAGTAAAACAACACCGGCAAGGACATAAAATGTTGTCGAATATCCGGTATTATCAAATAATTTACCAACTAGCCATGACAACCCAATAACGCCAAGATTGGATGAAATATTAAACCCAACTAAATAAAGGGTCGCCGATAATCTTGCATCAAAATTACCCACAATATATTTGAACATTGCCAAAATAAATAATGGTATTTCGATCGCATGAAAGAGTTTAACGAAAGAAATCAAATAAATATTATCCAATGTTGCCGATAACGCAATTCGGCAAATCATAACTAGGGCTGCAACTAATAATGATTTTTTAGCCCCCATTTTGTTAATAAAATAAGGCGCAATAATCATACAAGTTGCTTCTAAAAAGACTTGGAAAGAATTTAAATAACCATAAACTTGATAACCATCTTCTTTCTTTTCAAAAAAACTGGTATAAAAATTCGGAAATAATTGCTGATCATAGATGGTATAAAAGCTGTAAGTACCAATAACAAACAAGACAAACAACCAAAATTTTTGTAAGCCAAATAGTGAGAAAATTTCACCCATTGTGGGTATGGACGATGTTTTTTCTGTTAAAGCAGTATTGTTATTTTCGGTCTGCGATCCTTGATAGTGTGTTGGCTTAAATACAATATTAATAACTAAAAAGATAGCGGCAACCACCGATGCCATCCAAAAGTTAATATGCGGATCAATACTAAATAAAATACCCGCAACAAAGGTGGCAGCCGCATAACCAAACGATCCCCAAAAACGCGCAGGACCAAATTCAAAACCAAATAATCGACTAATACGTTCAATAAACGAATCAATCAAAGCACTACCTGAAATAAAGCTAGCACTTAAAACAGGGGCTCCGATACACACACCAAAAATGAAATCATTTTTCAATAAAGGCTCATACACATAAATTAAGAATGGACCAATAAGTACCATAATAATACTTTGAAAGGTTACTACCGCTTTTCCTATTTGTAATTTATCTTGGATAATGCCATAGAAGATCATAAAAAACATGGCTGCGGCAGAATTAGCTGCATAAACAATACCTAGCTGTTCGCCCGATAAGCCTATTTTACCTTTTAACCAAATGGCATAAAAAGACCACCAAAGCGACCAAGCAGCGTAAAACGTAATAAGGTAACCAGACGAGAACCAATAGTTTCTATTTTGTATCATATTCATGTTTATTACTCTTATATTGTTGAAATTTGATGAAGTTTAACGTTAACATGTTAATGTTAACATTATGACCATATTTAATACGAAATAGATAGAATCGATTATCATAAATGTTAACCTCCTCACACTTTTTATCATTTATATTTGTGGTATCATCTCCCATAAGTAATGACCGATAATAATTTTATCTTGTTAAGCAAAAGGATTAACAATGGCTTCACTTAAGGATGTTGCAAAATTAGCATCTGTTTCACTGATGACGGTTTCACGTGCAATAAATAATCCTGACAAATTAAATAAAGAAACTTATAAACGCGTTAAACAAGCTATTGAGCAACTTAATTATGTGCCTGATTTATCGGCAAGAAAGATTCGTGGTGATAACTCGGGACCTTCTGCTATTGGTGTTTTAGCATTAGAAACCGCCATGACACCGTTTTCAGTAGAATTACTCCAAGCCATAGAAAAAACTGCTCAAAATCATGGATGGAATACCTTTATTGTTAATTTATTTGATGATAAAGATGCCGATCATGCCATTAATACCCTACTGTCATATCGCCCTAACGGTATCATCTATACCACAATGGGATTAAGAAAAGTTGAACTGCCTGAAAAGTTATTAGATAAAAATGTTGTATTAGCTAACTGCATAAGCGATTCAAAGCAACTTGCTTGCTATATTCCTGATGACTATTTAGGTCAATATCAAGCCATGCAACAAGTCATAAATAAAGGCTATAAAAAGCCGTTATGTATCTATTTATCAGAAAACACATTAGCAGGCAAAACCAGACGTAAAGCCGTTGAGCAAGCGTGGCTCGATGCGGGTTACCATTTAAATGCTATTACCAGTTATCACACCTCAATATTATCAGATGACCTTGCACAAGAATATATGATGACGGTTGATATATTGAAACAACATTGTCATAAAGCACCTGATTTTGATGTACTGATTTGTGGTAATGATCGAATCGCTTTTGTTGCTTATCAATTTTTACTCGGTCAAGGATTAAGTATTCCAAATGACATTGCTGTATTAGGTTACGATAATATGGTGGGAACGGGTGAACTATTTTATCCACCATTAACGACAGTCCAGTTGCCTCATTATGAGATTGGCCAACAAGCAGCGTTACATATTATTCATGGCAAAAGCCAAAAAGAGATAATACAGGTAGCATCACCTTATTTAGAAAGAGCCTCTTTGTAATTGAAATAAAATATATTAGCTCAAACCAAATAAAGGCATAAAAAAAACAGATCTGAAACATTGTTTAACCCCCCAATCCCATTTTCAATTTTGTCTATTTTGCTTTTAATGATGACGGTTAATTCCGTCATTAAATCCTATAATAAATAGATCTATTGCAACGGCATCATTTAAATTTGCATGGTTAGATTAAAATTTTTAAAGCAATAAAAATATTATAACTTTCAAAGATAATGAGAAAATTATTCATTGTACAATGGGTTAAGTTCTATTATTATAAAAAATATAATTTCATTATGGAGTACACCTGTGTAGCTTTTTGCGCGTTCTTTTTATCAATAATAATTATAGTTACTCGCGTGATGCACACAAGCCATATTTTCCCTATCAACTTTTGATAACCTTATAGATGCATTGCTTCACGCGGCAATTTTCCTTTTTTTCAGTGGTGATTAAATTCAATGCAATCTTTACGTAAACAATGGTTTTCCAATATCAGAAATGATGTTCTATCGGGTGTCGTTGTAGCGCTTGCCCTTATTCCTGAAGCAATTGCTTTCTCAATTATTGCCGGTGTTGATCCTAAAGTAGGACTATATGCGGCTTTTTGTATAGCTGTTGTTACTGCTTTTGCGGGTGGTCGCCCAGGTATGATTTCTGCTGCTACAGGTGCAATGGCGCTAGTCATTGCCGGACTGGTTAAAAATCATGGGGTTGAATATTTACTGGTCGCGACAATCTTATGCGGTATTTTTCAGATTATTGCCGGTTTTCTTCAATTAGGGAACTTAATGCGCTTTGTTTCTCGCTCTGTGGTAACGGGGTTTGTTAATGCATTAGCCATCTTAATTTTTTTAGCACAACTACCTGAGCTAACCAATGTCACATGGCATGTCTATGCCATGACCATTGCTGGGCTTGGCATTATTTACCTGTTCCCTTATATCCCCAAAGTAGGAAAAATGATTCCTTCACCGCTACTTTGCATTCTTATTCTTACCGGTATCTATATGTATTTTGGCATGGATATACGAACGGTGGGTGATATGGGTACATTACCCACCAGCTTGCCTACGTTTTTACTCCCGAATGTTCCTTTTAACCTTGATACCTTATTGATTATTCTGCCTTACTCTCTTTCATTAGCCATTGTCGGCTTATTAGAATCAATGATGACTGCAACCATTGTAGATGATATTACCGATACGCCGAGTGATAAAAATCGAGAGTGCAAGGGACAAGGTATTGCTAATATCGTGACAGGTTTTTTTGGCGGTATGGCGGGGTGTGCAATGATTGGGCAATCAATTATCAATATGAAGTCAGGCGGACGAACGCGTCTATCCTCATTTATCGCTGGGACGGTACTTTTATTATTAGTTGTTTTTTTACAAGACTGGGTAAGCCAAATTCCAATGGCTGCGTTAGTAGCAGTGATGATCATGGTTTCCATTGGTACCTTTAGCTGGGATTCGATTAAAAACCTGAAATCATACCCACTTTCAACCAATATTGTGATGCTCGCAACTGTAGTTGTCGTTGTATTTACCCATAATCTTGCTTATGGCGTATTTATTGGGGTATTACTGGCATCACTATTTTATGCCAATAAAGTTGCTCATTACCTACAAATTAAAACTGAGCAACCTAGCAAGGAACAACGTATTTATACCGTATATGGACAAGTATTTTTTGCTTCCTCTGCAAAATTTATTAGTTCATTTGATTTAAAAGAGGTTATACAAAAGGTAACAATCGATCTTACCCATGCACATTTTTGGGATATAACCGCTGTAGCGGCTTTAGATAAAGTGGTGATTAAATTCCGTAAAGAAGGTGCACAAGTGGAAGTGTTAGGGCTAAATAAAGCCAGTAGTACAATTGTAGACCATTTTGGGGTTTATGATAAACGAGATGCAAAACAAAAGCTAAATAATCACTAAGCCAATAGGGTAATGAAAAAATAATGCGCTACATTGATAGTTTTAAATCATGATTTATTGTTTGTGATTATATGGAATAGGGCAATAAAAACGCAGCTTTTAAAACGAAAATTCACTGCCAATAGGCAGTGAATAGAAATTACGCATAAATGGACTTCAATTGCCAACTTTCCAATTTTTTAACTTTCGCTTTTCCATTTTCAGCAAATAGGTTGATGACTCGCTCGGCCGGTAATTGTGGATAAATACGACTAGTGAGACTATACAAATCATCATTAACAAAAACCTCGACAGATGAGGCATCAATAAAAATATGCAAAGTTAGCTTATCTGTTTTTGGTAGCGGTACGCTACGATAACCGCTTAATTCAAGACCGGATAAACTGCGATCAAGTATAATTCGATCGGATTGTAAATCAACATATAGTAACGTTGCTTGTTTACCATCTCCAGTGGCTGCAAGTTGCAAACCAAAACGTTCAGCATCGCTTTTATTTAAATCAAATTCAACATTAACTTCACAACTAATGGATTGAATATTGGTGTGTTTAAGTTCATTACTCAGCATTATTTCACCAAATAATTCCGGTTTTTCTCGCAATGTTTCAAGTTCTTTAATCGGGCGGTTTCGGACTTTATTATCTTGATCTAAAATGAGTTCACGCGGCAGTGTAAATGCACCAGCCCATTTATCTTTTTTGCTTGGCATCGCTGACTCCCACATATCCATCCAAGCAAACCCAATACGACGCCCATCAGCAGCAAGAAATGATTGCGGTGCATAAAAATCATGCCCAAAATCCATCTCTTGAAAAGGTTTAACCATTGAAAATTGTTGCCCTGGTTGCCAATCACCCACAATATAACCTGATTGAAATCGATTGCGGTACTGATAGCCTGTTGCTTTCATACCCTGTGGCGAGAACATCAAAACCCATTTATCACCCAGCGGAAAAAAGTCAGGACATTCAAGCATATAAACATCAGGATCGATACCACTTACCACGACATGATCAAATATCCAATTTTTTAAGTCATCTGAACTATAAAGTAAAACTTGCCCCACATCATTTGGCGTTCGTTGACCGACCACCATCCACCATTTGCCATCTTGTGGCCACACTTTAGGATCGCGAAAGTGCATAATACCATTTTTTGGCGTAAGTACTGTGCCTTGCTTTTCAAAATGAATGCCATCTTTGCTACTCGCCAGACATTGGACTTGCCGAATCTGCTCATCATTACCTTGACCTGCTAACCAAAGATGACCTGTATAAATTAAGCATAATTCACCATGGTTATCGACCGCTGAGCCAGAAAAACAACCGCTTTTATCAAATTCTTGATCAGGAGCAATCGCGATTGGCAATCTACGCCATGTAACCAAATCATCACTAACAGCATGTCCCCAATGCATTGGACCCCAATTTTCATCGTAAGGATGATGCTGATAAAAAGCATGATATTGACCGTTAAAGTAAATCAAACCATTAGGATCATTCATCCAACCTGCTGAGGGTGCTAAATGAAAATGTGGGTAGTATTGTTTATTCATCACTTTTTCTAACGCTTTAACAGCTTGATTGGCTTTATCAATAGCAATAGACATAAAAACCCCTTTTTTATCCAATATTAGATACCTTTATCTAATGGTATCTTAATTTGATTGTTAACGTTAACTGTTAATGAAATTAGAGATAAAATATGT
This sequence comes from Gilliamella sp. App6-5, assembly GCF_001690525.1. GTDB lineage: Bacteria > Pseudomonadota > Gammaproteobacteria > Enterobacterales > Orbaceae > Gilliamella > Gilliamella apicola_H. Next base: position 118,012 of record NZ_LZGT01000038.1, read on the forward strand.
GATGATAGTCACACATTTTTAACGTTAACAATGAATTTTTTGCCAAATGATTTAGTCTATGACAAACTTTTAAAATATAACTATCATTAATTCAATAATAAATTAAACATCAAAGACTTTATTAAAAAGCAAGAAGATGGCGTATTTCACAAAATTAAAATAATCTGCCTCTACGCTAGATTAGATTACCTTAGTCACTAACTATAATCGAGTTAAAAAATGAATAATACTAAAGTTTGGTCCCTTGGGGATGCCGTTATTGATTTGTTACCATTTGGTGATATGAATTATCAAGCCTGTGCGGGTGGCGCACCAGCTAATGTCGCAATTGGTATTGCTAAATTGGGGCTACCTTCTGCTTTTATTGGCCGTGTTGGTAATGATCCTTTTGGTCATTTTATGGAAAAAACGTTCCGTGACTATCATGTTGATTGCCAAAGCCTTGAAAAAGATGATCACTATAAAACGAGTACTGTTGTTGTTGATTTAGGTCAAAATGGGGAACGGAGTTTTACTTTTTTGGTTTCACCTTCAGCTGATCAATTTTTGTCTGAGCAAGCGATTCCTGATTTTAACCAAGATATTTTACATTTTTGCTCTTTGGCGCTAGTCGGCCACACTTGTCGACAAACGCTTAAAACTGCCATTGAAAACCTTACCGCTAAAAATGGCTTAATTAGCTTCGATGTTAACTTGCGTGAGCAAATGTGGGCAAATAAAGATGAAATGCACACAACTATTACTCAATTTTGTCATGATGCCGATATCCTTAAGCTATCAGATGAAGAACTATTTTGGCTCACGCAATGCAATGACTGGCATGAAGCATTAAGTAAACTACAACAACACTATGAGGCACCATTAAAGTTAATTACTAAAGGTAAAGATGGCAGTATTGCCTTATGGCAAGGCAAAACATTTTCGTTTGATTCGTACCATGTAAATAGTATTGATACTACCGGTGCGGGCGATGCCTTTGTGGCAGGACTACTTAGCAGTATTGCCTCATCAGGAATGCCTGAAGATAAACTCATGTTAGAAAGCATGATGACGATAGCTAGTGCGTGCGGTGCCTTAGCGACCACCCAAAAAGGTGCGTTAACTGCGCTACCCGATAGCGCATTTTTACAATCATTTATTAGCGATAATCCAACATTAACCGCTAAACAAATCGCTTAGTCAAGAAAAGCATGAATAGGGCAGCAACATTGAACATAATACTGTCAAAATGTCATTGCGATTGACTGCCCTTACGACCTATTTAATCCATTGATTATAAAAATTAAATAGCATTTAACACAGACCACATTGTGATCTTGCCCATTGATCTATCATAAAAACATCGTCAATAGTCGATGGTTCAGGGAAAGCCAATTGATCTAATACTTTTGCTACATTTTTGGCAATATCCATAAAACCTATTTTATGTTGCAAAAAGGCTTCTACCGCAATTTCATTCGCTGCGTTAAGTGCCGTTGTGGCAGCTTGTCCTTGATTAGACGCTTCTATTGCCAATTTTAAACAAGGATAACGATTAAAATCAGGCTGTGTAAACGTTAAAGTCGAAATTTGACAAAAATCCAAAGGCGGTACACTTGATGGAACCCGATCGGGGTAAGACATGGCATAAGCAATCGGCGTGCACATATCAGGCACACCCAGTTCTGCCACCACACTACCATCTTGATAACGTACCATGGAGTGAATAATCGATTGCGGATGAATAATAATTTCCATTTCGTCAGTATTTGCATTAAATAACCAACGTGCTTCGATATACTCAAGTCCTTTATTCATCATGGTTGCCGAATCCACAGAAATCTTTTTACCCATCGACCAGTTAGGATGTGCAACCGCTTGTGCTGGCGTAACCGATGCAAGCTTATCGAATTCCCAATCGCGAAACGGCCCACCAGAACCTGTTAAAACTATTTTAGTAATACCCTGTTCAGCCAAATTCGCAAAACCTAAATTATGCTGTACTGCCATTGGCAAACTCTGAAAAATAGCGTTATGTTCACTATCCACCGGCAACAGTTCAGCGCCATACTCTTTAACCGCTTGCATAAACAGATGCCCACAGGTCACGAGTGATTCTTTATTAGCAAGCAAAATACGTTTACCTTTTTTAATTGCCGCAAGGGTTGGTTTTAGCCCAGCAGCACCCACAATAGCGGCCATCACTTGATCGACTTCGGGCAACTGCGATAAATCACAAATGGCTTGTTCACCGCTTAACACTTCAATATCCAATTTTAGATTGGCAAGATTTGCTCTTAGCTCCTTAGCCGCTTGCGCTGTTGCCATGGCAACGTATTTAGGCTTAAAGATCAAACATTGCTCAGTCATTTTGGCAACATTATTACCACCCACTAAGGCATACGCCTTAAACAGATGTGGATTTTGAGCAATAACGGTTAGCGTACTGCAACCAATTGAACCTGTCGACCCTAAAATTGTGATATTTTTCATATTAATACATCAGTTTTATATTATGGTTATTAAAAAAAGAGATAAATTCCTTAGTCGGGGCTTTATCGGTAATAATTTGATTAAAAAGCGTTAATTCACTAATCAAAGCCGGCTTGACTTGACTAAATTTAGTATGATCGGCAATCAAAATACGCTGATCAGATTGTTTCATGGCTTGCAACTTCATATCAAGTTCATCAAAATGATAACAAGTAACCCCTCGTGATATATCAACCCCAGCAGCAGAAATAAACGCTTTATTTGGGCAAATCGAATTTAATTGGCAATGCTGTCCAATAGCGGTAAAAATAGCATTATTAACCCGATAATAACCACCACATAAAATTGTCTTACAATTAGGTTTATTTTGTAATGCTAAAAATGCGTTTAATGAATAGCAGATAGCGGTAAAAGTTATTTCATCATCAATAGCATCAATGATAAAAGGGATTGTGGTACCGCAATCAAAAAAGACGGTATCGTTTGCAAAAACAAATTTGCTGGCTAATTTAGCAATATGTAGTTTTTCGTTAACTTGTTTATCTTGCTGATCGGAAACAAAATATTGCGTTGCTTGATGACGAAATTCACTAACAATATAACCGCCTAAAACAGTTAACGATGTAGGAATGTTATTTAAATCTCGGCGAATGGTCATTTCGGAAACCGCTAACAACTTAGCGGCTTCTTTTAAATGAATCTTATCTGTTTTTTTTAAAAGTTGAATAAGATCATTCACTCTTTTTTGTGATTGTGTTTCCATGCTGATCCCATAAATCAACAGTAACAAGCTACATAAGTAGCTTATTAATTGATATCATTGATTAATAATCACTGGTCAAAATTGCATCACCAGAAACAATCGCAATACCAGCACTAGCCCCTAAACGCGAAGCCCCCGCTTGAACCATTTTTTCAGCCGTTTGACGATCACGAATACCACCCGATGCCTTAACACCCATCTCATTGCCAACGGTATCACGCATCAACTTAACATCCTCAACCGTTGCGCCAGATACACTAAACCCTGTTGAGGTTTTAACAAAAGCAACGCCGATTTGCTTACAGATTTCACAGACTTTAACAATTTCGTCTTTAGATAATAAGCAAGTTTCTAAAATCACTTTTAATGGCACAGCGCCACAAGCATTAAAGACCGCCTCTATATCTTGTTTAACCGCATCGAAATCATTGCTTTTTAACCAACCTACATTGATAACCATATCGATTTCTTGCGCGCCAGCTTTAACCGCCATTTCAGTTTCAAAGGCTTTAGCGCTAGTCAGCATGGCACCAAGTGGAAAGCCAACCACCGCACACACTTTTACATCACTGCCGTTAAGTAAACTTGCCGCTAAAGGCACATAGCCTGAATTTACACAAACCGAATAAAAATGATATTGTTTAGCTTCTTCACAAAGCTTACGAATTTGATCTTCCGTCGCATTCATTGCGAGTAAAGTATGATCAATATACTTTGCATAACTCATAACGAGATCCTTAAAATGTCTTTGTAATAATGTTTAATTAAATATTGTTAGTATGTAAATAAATAGGGATGTTATAAAAATAACAATTATAGCCAAGTACTGTTATTTTTATAACATTATGGCGTAATTGATTGAAATAGTACAGATAAAAATAGTGTTTAAAAAGTCGCATGTGATTTTGAGGCTTGTGGAAGAGATCATTGGAAAACGGTTGAATTTTAGATGTTTTAGACTTTTTGTGAAAGAAATGACATTCATGTCAACGCCTCGTCAAACATTCCTGTTTGGCATGCTGACCTCACTTAGTTATCGGCGCACTCTGATGCAGGAATAAGACAAACAAAATAACCTTGGAACGTTCATTCTTATTGGCTAAAGGAATAAACAGCTTCAACCAGGCTTTCTTTAGCACTTTATAAATGGTCGGATGACTGACCATAAATATTTAGCTAAATCAATAACGGTTATCTGCTCTTTATGATATAAGCGCCATATCGCTTGTCTGTGATACGATGTTAGAATACGAAAACGAACATTACCACATTGAGCCATCCACAGCCGTGGAAGCAATTAAATTTAGAATGAAACAACAAGACCGGTAAAAGACCTTTCCCAAGCAATTGGACGACCAAATCGAGTTTATGAAATATTAAACGACAAACGTAAATTAACGCGACCAATGATTAAAAGATTTAATCATCTGCTTAATATTTCACTTGATAGCTTAATCCATTAACCAAAATCCCTCGCTTGAGGAATTTTTAAAAGAGCCCTGTGCTTATTTTTGTGAACGTTGTTGTTAATATAGGGCATTATATTGCTTTTAGCCGCAACAAGCGCAAGCCAATGGGAAGCCCAAACTGAGCAGGGCTTATTTCTTTGTTATATTACCCTCTATTTGTTCCATAAGCCCCCCCCCCACGTCCTAACTAAGGAGTAGTGCAAACACCAACACTTGTGACAGAGCCGCGGTATCTGTAGACATAACCACTATTCGAGTTGACATCAAAATAAGTATCATATACCGAATCACTCGTCCAGTAGCCAGAGAAATAGCGGAAGCCCGCATCGGCGTACTGGCCTATGGTACCCCACTCCGAGAAAAACCCTGCACCTATATGACGCCGGTAATCAGGAGTACCTGACGACGGCGTGGCACCATCTATCCCTTCTACACATGGGAATCCATTATTATCCTGTACACCACATTTCGCATTGGTTAAATCCCTTATCCTAGGTAGACGATAGCCCAAACTACTACACCATTTTGCTAGACCTGAAGGCGTATCCTTTTTATCAGCCCGATTGACAAACCACTGCCTCAACTCAAATCCATACTTGACAACCACATTATCACGACTATCCTTACCCTCTAACTCAAAGATCTGCGGTAAACTAGGTATACTAAGTGGACTAGGATTAGCTGACTGTATCCGAGCGCTATCCGCCCTAGGACCTCTTAACGTTACCCGTGTTACATACTGGGATTTATCAGAAATCCAATAATCATTATCGTTTGGTTTTCCCCATGTGACAGTAGCAGTTATCCCACCATGAGAAACCGAAGACCACGTCAACTGACTTGCATCAACCCCAGCTATATCTAAATCAAAAAATAATCCATCAGCACCCGTAGTAGGGAAATTAAGTCCATAAGATGGCAAACTTGTTGACTGAACTAAAAAACCCTTATAACCATTCCACATGTTAGCTGAACCATCCATCTGAAAACGATTCGGCCTTGCGTAACAAACTTTAGGCGGTGAATTTGGATTGATATAATACGTCACTGTTTGATTACTAAAATAGTTTGTATTAGGTACCCCGTACAGTGTTTCCAAACGCGCCCCCCCATAACTTCTTAATATCACTTTATAAGGCGCCTTACATAGATCTAATGAATCACGACGACTTACTGTATCGCCTTTATTATCAGTAAAACTTACCGATATACTCCCTATTGCCGTAACACCATTAGTACCCTGACCATCACCATCATCATCCCCCCAATTACCTTGAGTAATTAAGTCGCTTAAACTCACTGTATTTACCCCCAGTGGTAGCGCCATGTGTATATCATCAAAAGTACTTCCATTTGTTATCAGTATCGGATTGGTTGCACTTGAAGTATTGGATGAAGGGGTGATCTTTGTACCATCCGGCAACTTGATAGCTAATAAATCATCATTTGAAGTCACCTTAGTTCGACCTCCATCAAACGTTAAATAAGGCGCACTGCCCTCAATTGCCCTTGTGGTTTTTGCCGATAGCGCCTGTGTATAAAACGAACACGGCAATAACAACAACGGCGTAAAGATCAATGAATACCTTGATAAGAACAATAAAAACTTACACCTAGACCTCGACGACAGCCCTACCGATAAACACGGCAAGTTCGCTACGCGAAATGACTTCGGTAATAAAGATAAGAATTGAGTCAGTTTCTGACTATGGTGAAATTGAAAAAGATTTAGGGAGGAGGTTTGGCAGGTAAGATGCCATGCATGGTGACGCATTTTGATTGTCCTGTTAATTAATTATTTGTTTTTTTTGTAATTAACCACTCAACTAATGAGCTTTCCTTGCTTTAAAAGGATTCAAATTATAACAAGTTGATTAATAATTCGCTAGTTTTTTTGTTAAATTTTTGTAAATCTTTGTTAATTGAGTAAAGTTGAGCTTTTGGTGGCGTATTTTGGATAATGGTTTTGGTGGTATTTTTTGAATAAAAAAACCAATAAAAAATTTAATAAAATCAATATTTTTCTTGGCCACTTTTTGGATGTGATTTCATTGCTTTTTAACACAAAAACAACTCACAAAAAAACACCAAAGGCTATGCTGTTTGTCTTGTTCCGGCGTCAGAATGTGCCGACAACAGAGCGAGTTTGTGCTGCGTCGGACAAATTTGTCTGGAACAAATTTGAACATCAGAGCATAGCGAAGATGACCTCGTAGAGGCGAGTATCAGGATGATACGAATCTCACAAACGGTGCGTTAAGACCGAGCAACGGCGGCGAGTAGCCGTAGGCAACATTCTGCAGCCAAAGCGTGGGATTGCAAAGGGAATTCGCTCTAATTCCCTTTGCTCGGACGTGGTCACTGTAGCTATTTTATTCACCAAAGGTCAAAACGTCCGAAACCTTTCCGTACTATATATACCAATTAACTCGGCAATACTGAGTGGTAACAAAGAGTAACCTATCCAACTTAGGTGATTTGTGATAAAACATCTGATGATATTTAAAAGATTATGTTAATAATGAAAAGTAAACACACGTCATTTTCTGACATACATATTTTAAACATAAAAATCAAATAATTGTTAAACAAGAATGATGGGAAAAGGAAATGATAGATATAAAAATTTTACGTTATTTTCTTGCTCTTGCTAAAGAAGAAAGTATTACCGCTGCTGCTAACCATTTGCATCTAACTCAACCTACCTTATCTCGTCAGTTGATGCAGCTTGAACAAACACTTGGCACCCCCCTATTTATTCGTGGCAGTAGGCGAATTACCTTGACCGATGAAGGAATACGATTACGTAAACGAGCCGAGGAGATACTGGAACTTGTGCATAAAACAGAAGAAGAGTTTCAAGCACCAAACGAAAGTATTTGTGGTGATATTTATATTGGTTGTGGTGAAACTGATGCAATGAAGTGGGTGGTGAATGTGATTAAATCAATGCAAGAGGTTTACCCACACATCCGCATCCATATTTATAGTGGTAATGCAAATGATGTCACCGAACGTATTGATAAGGGATTACTTGATTTTGGTGTGTTAATTGAACCGACTCATCTAACAAAATATGAATCATTGAGCCTTCCTCAACAAGATACATGGGGAGTATTAATGAGAAAAGATTGTGCGTTGGCAAACCTTGAGGTCATTTCTCCATCTGATTTATGGTCATTACCACTGATTGTTTCCCAACAAAAATATGTTAGTGATAGCATTGAACAATGGTTTAAACGAAACTATGAAAAATTAAATATTATTGCAACATATAACTTAATATTTAATGCAGCTTTAATGGTTGAACAACATATCGGATATGCCTTGTGTTTAGATAAACTCATTAATACAGCGGGCGATAACCCGCTTTGTTTTAGACCTTTATATCCAAAATTAAAAGTAGATGTGAATATTGTCTGGAAAAAATATCATATATTTTCTAAAGCTGCTGAACTGTTTTTAAAACAGCTAAAAGAACATTTTTGATATTCTTCTGCCATTTTATAATGATGAGTAAAAAAGGGAGCACCGTAATTCTGACTCCCTTTGCTGTGGAACAACATTGCATTAAAAATTAATCGCTATTTTAAATGCGTTTTAAAAAAGGTTGTTAATTTATCAAAAGGGATTAAATCGATGCGATCATAAAGATCAACATGCCCAGCTCCTTTTACATAATAGAGTTCTTTTGGTTCTATTGCACGGTTATAAGCATCTTCACTGAACTCTTTAGAATGAGCCTGATCACCTGTGATAAATAACATTGGTCGTGGTGAAATGGTTTCAATATCGTTAAATGGATAAAAGTTCATAAATTTTACATTACTGGTTAATGTTGGGTGAGTCGTTAGTTCTGGCGTTGAACTGGCTGGGGTATATTCACCACGAGGCGTACGATAAAAATCGTAAAATTCATGAGCAATTGGACCATCTTCGGGTTTGAGTTGCCCTTTATTGACCGTACCACTTGTATATAATGTCTGCCCCCCAGTAAATTCAACATAACGTTGTTCTGCCGCTTGTTTAATGATCTGTTTACGCTGTTCAAGTGTTAACGAATGGTGAAGAGCATTGCGATTGGCCGAACCCATATCGTACATACTTACCGTCGCAATGGCTTTTAAACGTGGATCAATTTTAGCGGCACTAATAACAAAACTGCCGCTACCACAAACACCAATTACGCCAATATTATGACTATCCACAAAAGTTTGAGTACCTAAATAATCAACTGCTGCACTGAAATCTTCTGCATACATATCGGGCAATACAACATTACGTGGCTGTCCCTCACTTTCGCCCCAAAAGGATAAGTCAATAGCTAATGTAATAAAGCCTTGTTCAGCCATTTTTGTCGCATATAAATTGGCACTTTGTTCTTTAACCGCACCCATTGGATGTCCAACAATAATGGCTGGATATTTGTTTTTGGCATCAAGCGTTTTAGGCATAAATAGGTTTCCAACCACACTCATTTTATATTGATTGAGAAAACTAACTTTTTGCATAGTGACATTATCGCTTTGATAAAAATTATTCGCATTGTTAGACATATCGGCTCCCATTACTGATGGTGATAAAAATAACCCAAAAAGACTTAAAAAGACAATTAAAGCAGTACTATCTTTGAAATAAAATAACCCCTTTTTCATTAATGTGATCCTTTTAATAAGTGAATATTAATTTAATATTTTCAATCAATTGTAAAAAAATTACTATGCAATAGGACGTCCTGTTACACGAATAAATAACCAAAAGCTGAGTTTAATTAATATCAAGGCACATAAAAAAATTAGTGCAGAACTAAAAAATATACCTTGCATCCCCTTATGATCAAAAATGAAGCCTCCCATTGCCGCTGCCAATCCGATAGAAAACTGAATCGCCGCAACAGATAATCCGCCCATCATTTCGGCTTTATCAGCAAGTGTACGTACAATCCAAGTAGACCAACCTACCGGAATAAAACCAAACATCAATCCCCAAGCAACAATAAGTAACATATTGAATGTTATATTGTTATTTATGAACATTAAAATAATAGCAAGCATTAATAAAATAAAATGAACGACTATCATCGTTTTTTTAAATTGTTTGCCCATCACAAAACCGGCAATAAGGGTACCAATACAGTTAGCAATACCAAATAGAAGCAAAAGCGTAGAGAGGGTATTTGTTTGTAAGGCAAGATTATGTTCTAAAAATGGTCTTAAATATGTAAAAAATATGTGATATCCCCCATAACTAAATATTGTGGCTACTATTCCTATCGTTATCCAGCTTTGTTTTAAGAGAAAAAACATATTTTTAAAACTATTACCTTGCTGTGCAGGTAAAGTAGGTAATGCAATAAATTGCCAAATAAAGGCAATAGCGCCCAGTAATGCCGATAGCAAAAAAATATTTCGCCAACCAATCAGATTGCCTAAATAGCTTGCTAATGGTAGTGAAATAATTGTTGCCACTGAGACACCGGCATAGATAATACTTAATGCACGAGATAGATCTTTTGTCGGTACAAGTTGTAGCGTTACCGCTGAGGCCATAGACCAAAAGCCACCAACACATATCCCCAATATGCTGCGCCCCATCAATAGCATGATATAATTAGGTGTAAATGCGACTAATATATTGGCGCTCACCAATAAAATAGAAAGCGTTAATAACACTAATCGTCTATTTATTTTGTTTGTTAGTGGCGCCAGTGTCAAACTTGCAATAACAGCAAAAATACCCACAGCGGTAACCGTTTGACCTGCCATTCCTTCAGTAATATGTAATGTTTGAGCAATAGGCGTTAACAAACTGATAGGAATAAACTCAGCCGAAATAAGACTGGTTACCCCCATAAATAATGAAAAAACAGCAGACCAATGGGATGCTTTTTCTGGTTCTGCCTGACACGATAATAGTGTTTTCATGACATAAAGTACCTTTTATTCAACTAGCTCCATAGCGGCATTAACGTTGGATTCTTGGCTAGTAAGTGCCTTTAAACCAAAGCGCCAACTTATCTATATAGATAAGATAAGAGCGGATAACACAAGCAGAAATAGTTTAAATAGCTAACTTCAAAAAAGTATAGGCACTTTATCAATCCATGTAAAATACTTATATTTTATAGTTACATATGCCTTAAAAGCATGGAGTATATGCTAGTTTTGTTGAGGATAATTAGATTGTTTTTTTGTTGAATAATAGTAAAAAAGTAAATATCACATCTGTCTATCTTACATTTTTAAATGCTTTTTTACCGTTATCATTGGGGGAGGACTTTCTAGATTTTTTAAATGGGCTATTTTTAAAGGTAGTAATAGTTAAGAGTTTGGCGCTGAATCATTTGATAAAGGTATAAATTCTTCTATATCTTGTATAAATTTTCTAGCTTTAGCTATACTAAGTTCGGCTTCTTTTTTGTCTAATGTTTCTTGTAAATGGTAATCACATTTAATTCTAAGTGCTTTTTGCTCTAACAATCTTGCCCTTAAAGAAATTAATTTCATTCTTGGAATGGCTTCATCTTTACCCGGAGCTGCTAAATAATCGGTCACACTTTTATGAGATGGTTCATCTTTAGGTAATCTAAAATTGATTGAAGATAAGATAGCATGGTAACAACTATAATACGCTCTAGCAATTGCATTACGATAACCGATTTCATCATTTCGTTTTAATGAATCTTCAGCAAAAGAGAGAAAGTCTTTGCAGTTTACTGACACTTACTTTCGCCTCCTAAGTAATAACTTGATATTCAGATTTTAGATAACGAATAGAGACGCCGAAAGCCTTATCATAAAGGTGTTCATTTTCAGCAATTTTATCAGCCAACTCACCATCTATTTTAGCCAAACGTACAAAATCAGTGTCGTTGGTTGTTAGTATCATAATATTAATATCATCGTCTGGATAATACTCACAACAAATTTGAGAATGTGATAACCGATAAGTATCTGCTATATCAAGAAAAGTTTTAAGTAAAAATTGCATATTTTCATCACTCAATTTTAAATTACTTTGAAATTGACGCAATGAATTAAGGCGTTGAGATAACCCAGAAATAACATCTTTTTTATTTAATTTATCAATTTCTTGATATACTTTATTAATTCCCTCAAAATTACCATTCCATAAATATGCATCAAACAAATGTATTAAAAAATTAGAGTTATTTGAAATTTGATTATTTGCCCTAATGATTTCTGCAATATGTTTTTTAATGAATCCTATATCAAATAAATAGGTTATATAATTCATCATAAAATAAGGTTCATTATAAGAAAAAGATTTTTCAAATAGCGATAATGCTGCTGAAACATCTCCCTTACAAGCATAAAAAAATGCCCACAATTGATCCCCAATTAAGTCTCCTTGAGGAAAAGGCTTCAAATCTTTACGGAACTCAAATTCTTCACAACCTTCGAAATTTCGTTCAGAAAAAAGAATCTGTATTAGCTTATCTAATATCATTGTGCCTTTTGTTGCAGGTACATTAGATTTTGCCATCGTTGATAATCCTTATACAGAATTGAATTGAATTGAATAATACATAAAATCACTAAGCGATAGTAATATCGGACGTCCAGTAATTAATCATTATAAATTATTGCTTATGATTAACAAGAAAAAGATTTTTCCTATCAACCAATAAAAATTTAGATTACTTATATTGGTATTTTCCATCCTAAAATAGGTTTCAGTATAAAAATTAGTTTTTCAAGGAAAAAACGCTCTGCTTTATAAAACAGAGCATTTAGAAGAAAAGGAAAAAAGTAAAAGGATTAGAATTCCATTAACTCTTTTTCTTTATCGGCAAGCACAGCATCTAATTTTTTAATTGCCGCATCTGTCGCTTTTTGGATTAAATCTTGAGCTTTACGCTCATCATCTTCTGAAATTTCTTTATCTTTTAGTAACGCTTTGATTTGATCGTTGGCATCACGGCGGATATTACGGATAGATACACGACCTTGTTCCGCTTCGTTACGAACAATTTTAGTTAAATCACGACGGCGTTCTTCTGTTAGAGGTGGCAATGGTACACGAATAACGGTACCTGCTGATGCTGGGTTTAACCCTAAATCAGACGTTAAAATTGCTTTTTCAATAGCGGGGGTTAATGATTTATCAAATACGGTGATAGCTAGCGTTCTTGCATCTTCAGCAACGATGTTAGCTAGTTGACGCAGTGGCGTTGGACTACCGTAATATTCAACCATAATGCCATCTAATAAACTTGGTGATGCACGACCGGTTCTCACTTTAGAAATATGATTTTGAAACGCATCAATGCTTTTTTCCATGCGCGTTTGCGCTTCTTTTTGAATCTCGTTTAACATAATAAAAGCCTTATTTAAAATAAAGATAATTAACTGGTTACTGTTGCTTTGTTATTAATTAATGTCCCTTCTTGTTCACCTAAAATAACGCGACGCAAAGCACCAGGTTTATTCATATTAAAGACACAAATGGGTAGATTATGATCTCTTGCTAATGTGAATGCAGCTAAATCCATCACTTTAAGTTCATCATCAAGGACTTTTTCATAACTTAAAGTTTTATAAAGTGTTGCTGTTGGATCTTTAACAGGATCGGCTGAATAAACACCATCAACTTTGGTGGCTTTTAAAACAACATCAGCTTCAATTTCAATACCACGTAAACATGCTGCTGAATCGGTGGTAAAAAATGGATTGCCTGTTCCAGCAGACAAAATAACCACTCTACCATGACGAAGCAAGCTAATTGCTTCGGTCCAGCGATAATCATCACATACACCATTTAATGGAATGGCTGACATTAAACGGGCATTAACTTCAATTCGGTGTAACGCATCTCGCATCGCAAGACCATTCATTACAGTTGCTAGCATTCCCATATGATCGCCAACAACGCGGTTCATTCCCGCTTTAGCAAGCCCTGCCCCCCGAAATAGATTACCGCCCCCAATAACAACAGCGACTTGAACATTCATTTCAATTAGCTCTTTAATTTCTTGCGCCATGCGATCTAGAACGGTTGCATCAATACCAAAACCTTCGTCGCCTTGTAGTGCTTCGCCACTGAGTTTAAGAAGAATACGTTTATAGAAAGGGGTCACCATACTGAAGTCTCACTATTTCGTTGTTTTATTACTCAATAAGCTAAAAAATTAGCTTGTCGTAATTTTAAAATATTTTGTAGATAAACAAAACCGCCTTAACGGCGGTTTTTTTGAAACGATTAAGATTGTTTCGATATTGCAGCAACTTCTGCAGCAAAGTCAACTTCAACTTTTTCAATACCTTCACCCACTTCAAAACGGATGAATGAAGCAACTGCAGCTTTTTTCTCTTTTAATAAATCGCCAACTGTTTTTGAAGGATCCATAACAAATGGTTGTCCAGTTAGTGATACTTCACCAGTGAACTTACGCATACGGCCTTCAACCATTTTTTCAGCGATTTCACGTGGTTTACCTGATTGCATTGCGATATCGATTTGAATGTTACGTTCATGTTCAACAACATCAGCTGGAACATTGCTTGGATCAACATATTCTGGTTTGCTTGCAGCAATGTGCATTGCAATATGTTTCACTAATTCATCATCAGCACCATTAGCAGCGACTAATACACCAATACGCGCACCGTGTTGGTAACTACCCACAACATCACCAGTGATTTGTGCAACACGACGAATACCGATGTTTTCACCAATTTTAGCAACTAAAGCTGTGCGTTCTTCTTCAAATTTAGCTTGCAGTGCAGCAATATCGCTAGTGCGTTCAGTTAATGCTGCTTCAGCAACTTTATCACTAAATGCTAAAAATCCAGCATCTTTCGCAACAAAGTCTGTTTCACAGTTAACTTCTAAGATAATACCAAATTTTTTGTCCGCAGAGATTTTAGAAATAATAACACCTTCAGCCGCAACACGACCTGCTTTTTTAGCGGCTTTTGCTTGACCTGATTTACGCATGTTGTCAATTGCAAGCTCGATATCACCATTAGCTTCAACTAATGCTTTTTTACATTCCATCATACCTGCGCCAGTTCTTTCGCGCAGTTCTTTTACCATAGAAGCGGTAACTTCAGCCATTTTTTAATCCTCTATTTAACCATTGTGATAACTTTCATTAGAATAGGTCGATAGCATTAAGTATCGACCTTGAAAATATTCGAGTTTATTACTCTGCTGCTGGCGCTTCTTCTACGAAGCTTTCTTCAGATACTGGAGATTGGTTTTGCTCGCGACCAGAACGTACTGCTTCAGCAACTGCATTAGCATATAATTGAATTGCACGGATTGCATCATCATTACCTGGTACGATGTAATCAATTCCATCAGGATCTGAGTTAGTATCAACAATAGCAATGACTGGAATACCTAAATTGTTAGCTTCTTTAATAGCGATATGTTCGTGGTCTGCACCAATCACAAAGATCACATCAGGTAAGCCACCCATATTTTTAATTCCGCCCAAGCTATTTTCTAATTTAGCCATTTCACGAGCACGCATAAGTGCTTCTTTTTTGGTTAATTTATCAAATGTGCCATCACTAGCTTGTGTTTCTAAATCTTTTAAACGTTTGATTGATTGACGTACTGTTTTCCAGTTAGTCAACATACCACCTAACCAACGGTGATTAACATAGTATTGTCCACAACTTTCAGCTGCTTGTTTAATTGCTTCGCTAGCTGCACGCTTTGTACCAACAAATAAAATTTTACCTTTACGAGCGGCAACCTTGTTTAATTCAGCTAATGCTTCGTTGAATAATGGTACTGTTTTTTCAAGATTGATAATATGAACTTTGTTGCGTGCACCAAAAATAAATGGTTTCATTTTTGGGTTCCAATAACGAGTTTGGTGTCCAAAGTGTACACCCGCTTGTAACATATCGCGCATTGATACTGTAGTCATGATTTCCTCATTTTGACGTTGGGGTTATGCCTCCACATATCCGCTTTAACCGACCTAATTACACAAGATAAAAGGCACCCCGGAAAAGTGTAATGATATGTGTGTGTTATAACGTTAATTAATCATTAAATTTAATGCTTTTATTCATCATTACTTTTACAAAAAAATAATATGAAATGTAGCGCGCGTTTTATACCATAAATAGTATAAGATTACCAGCTTTATTTCTATTTATTAGCTGTTAGCGAAGCTAATTATCGTTATTTAGATGTAGGTGAGTTTTATTAAGCTTGCATTATTTATTTAATAAGCAAATATTAAAATAAAAAGTAATGATAAAAAATTAAATAAAATCAATATTTATCTGACAGTTTTTGAGCAGTTATTTTTTATATTAGACTATATTATTTTTGAGGGGATAGGTTGTTCTGTAAGCAGAAGCTTACAGAACAATGATAATAAAAACTAGCTGAATAACTTATGGCATTGTAGGCAGATCCAATCCCATATACCACCAAAAAATCCTGTTTCTTCGACGTTTTGTAAAGCAACCAGAGGTTGTTCGCTAATCACTTTGCCATCTAATAGAAACTGCATTTTACCCACTGTAGTGCCTTTAGTGATCGGGGCATAAATATAATCATCAATTTTATATTTAACTTGCACATCTGCAGAGCGGCCTTTTGGTACAGTGATATAAGATCCATTAATCGCACCTAATTGAACTTTATTTTCATCACCATACCAAATCGTTTCGGTCGCTAATGGCGTACCTGCTTTTATAGGGTTTGCGGTTTCAAAAAAGCGGAATCCCCAGACTAATAACTTTTTACTTTCTTCTTCACGGCCTTTAAAGGTACGACCACCCAGTACCGCTGAAATTAAACGAGTATTACCATCAACCGCTGAAGCAACTAAATTGTAGCCTGCGGCATTGGTGTGACCCGTTTTGATGCCATCTACATTTAATGTAGTATCCCAAAGTAACCCATTTCGATTAAGTTGCGGTTTTGATAGATTATAGGTAAATTCTTTTTGTTTATAAATGGAATATTCTTCAGGTAAATCTCGAATTAATGCTTGTCCTAAAAAGACCATATCTTTAGCTGTTGTGTATTGCCCCGGTGCATCAAGTCCATGTACAGTTTCAAAATGGGTATGATTTAGTCCAATTTTTTTAGCGTAATCATTCATTAAATTAACAAAAGCACCTTGGCTGCCAGCAACATGCTCAGCCATGGCAATACACGCATCGTTACCAGATTGGATAATGATGCCTTTGTTAAGATCAGAAACTGATACCGTTTTACCGACCTCTAAAAACATTAATGATGACCCTTTTAACATAGGGTTACCCGTCGCCCATGCGTCTTTGCTGACCACAACCATATCATCATTTTTTATGCGTCCTGTCTTTAACGCTTGCCCCACCACATAGCTGGTCATCATTTTTGTTAGACTTGCCGGATCGCGCTGCTGTTCAGCATTATATTGCGCTAAAATTTCACCTGATTTTGCATCGATTAAAATATAAGATTCAGCATCTAACTGTGGAATAGCTGGAATAGGAAAAGCCATTTCGGCCGATGCTGATGAACAAACTGTAAGCACGAAAAAAGCAAAAGATAATTTAAATTTCTTTGTCATTTATTTAAATTCCGTTAAATATTTTTAGATAACATATATCGATGTGTGTGAATAGACATCATAATGCCAAAACTTGCCATTAATACGACTAAAGAAGAGCCACCATAACTTATTAGCGGTAATGGTACACCAACTACTGGTAAGATTCCACTGACCATACCTATATTAATAAACACATAAACAAAAAACACTAAAATTAGCCCACCCGATAAGATTCGCCCAAATGTGGTTTGGGCTTGCGTAGCAATAATAAGCCCACGAATAATTAAGCATAAAAATAGAATCAATAAAACAATGGATCCAACAAAACCAAACTCTTCAGCAATAACTGAAAAGATAAAATCGGTATGTCTCTCTGGTAAAAATTCAAGTTGCGATTGTGTGCCTTCAAGCCAACCTTTACCCCATATACCGCCCGATCCAATTGCTATTTTCGATTGAATAATATGATAGCCAGCCCCACTTGGATCAAGCTCGGGGTTGATCAGCATTAATACGCGTTTTTGCTGATAATCATGCATTAAAAAGAACCACATAATCGGTAAAAATATTGCTATAAAAATGAGTGCAACAAGAATATAGCGCCAGT
This sequence comes from Gilliamella sp. App6-5, assembly GCF_001690525.1. Classification (GTDB taxonomy): domain Bacteria; phylum Pseudomonadota; class Gammaproteobacteria; order Enterobacterales; family Orbaceae; genus Gilliamella; species Gilliamella apicola_H. Next base: position 135,858 of record NZ_LZGT01000038.1, read on the forward strand.
TCATGCCTGCTAAAAAGATAATAAAAATGCCTGACATGACAATCAAAATTGCGGTACCTAAATCGGGCTGCATCGCAACAAGTAACGTCGGTACACCAATAATAGCGAGTGTTTGTAAGGTGGTGTTTAATGGTGGCGGACATCCATCACGATGAATGAATTTAGCAACCATTAATGGCACCGCTATTTTGGCGATTTCAGAAGGTTGAAACCGCAAAATACCTAAATCTAACCAACGCTGTGCGCCTTTACTGGTATAACCAAAAATATCCACTAACAATAGAATCAAAATACAAATAACATATAGATATGGAGCCCACTTTTCATAGGTTCTGGGTGAAAACTGAGCCAGTACAATCATTACAATAAATCCAAGCAATATTTGTATTACTCGTTTTTGTATCATATCAATACTTTGCCCAGTTGCACTCCAAAGAATATAAAGGCTATAAGCAAGCAATAATGTAATAAATAAAAAGAATAGGGGATCAATATGTATTTTTTGCCAAAAACTCTTTTTGATATTATTCATCATTAGTCCTCTGTTCCTGTATTGGGTGATAGTTCATCTAGCTCTGTTGAATTATTACCAACAAGGTAAAAATCTAAGATTTTACGCGCTACCGCACCACCGTTTGAGCTTCCACCCCCACCATTTTCTAAAACAATGGCTAATGCAATTTTTGGCTTATCGTAAGGAGCATAAGCAATAAATAATGCGTGATCACGTAAATGCTCAGGGATCTTATGGGCATTATAAATTTCATCTTGTTTCAAACCGTAAACTTGCGCGGTACCTGATTTACCTGCTGCCTGATATTTTGCATCAGCATAAATCTTACGTGCCGTTCCTCGTGCCCCAAACATAACACGGTGCATACCTTCTTTAGCAAGTGACCAATAAGTTGGGTTGACATCAACTAGGCTATTTGTTTCGATATAATTTTCAGGATTAACTATTGGTTGATGTTCATTTAAATTTAAAATATCACTCTTTTTATATAATAAAAAATGTGGTGTGTAAGTTTTACCATTATTGATCAAGGTCGTTAATGCTTTTGCCATTTGGATTGGGGTTGCCGTCCAATAACCTTGACCGATACCAACTGGAATGGTATCGCCTTGTAACCAAGACTTTTTATGGCGCTTCATTTTCCATTCACGACTCGGCATAACCGCACGAGTTTCTTCGTTTGGTGATATATCAATACCAGTTCGCTCACCATAACCAAATTTAGTCATCCATAAATTTAAGCGATCAATCCCCATATCATAGGCAACTTGATAGAAGTAGGTATCAACTGATTCTTCAATCGCTCTTAATACATCAACGCGACCATGCCCCCATTTAAGCCAGTCTCGGTAACGTCGTTCAGTGCCAGGTAATTGCCACCAACCGGGATCGTTAACCACGCTTTTTGGTGAAATAACACCTTCACTTAAAGCCGCAATAGAAATAAAAGGTTTCACTGTCGAAGCGGGCGGATAAGCACCCAGTAAAGCCCGATTAAAAAGAGGCTTATTTGGATCTTTAAGCAATTCGCTATATTTACTACTTGATATCCCGCCTACAAATGGATTGGAATCATAGCTTGGGCTAGAAACCAAAGCTAAAATCTCACCATTATTCGGATCAATAGCAACTACAGCTGCTTTACGTCCAGCGAGTAATTGCTCAATATAAAGCTGCAATTTAAGGTTAATAGATAAATAGATATCCTCGCCTGCTTTCGGTGGGTGCTGATTAAGTTGTCGGACAATACGCCCTCGGCTGTTGACTTCAACCTTTTCATAACCCGGTGTTCCGTGTAATACGTCTTCGTAATACCTTTCTATCCCCATTTTACCAATATTAAAAGTTGCCACGTAATCGCTGGTTTTATTTTCATCATCTAAACGCTGTTTATCTTGACTGTTAATTTTAGAAATATAGCCAAGAATATGAGTAAGAGATGCACCATAAGGGTAGTAACGATGCTGTATATCGGCAATTGAAACATATGGAAACCGATGCTGATCAACAACAAAACGAGCAATTTGTTGTTTGGTTAAATTATCTTTTAATGGAACGGGCCTGTGCGCTTTATAATTACGACGTTCTTTTTGGAAATTTTCAATATCTTCATCAGTTAAATCGACAATACTTTTTAACTGTTCAAATTGTTCATTGAGATTTTTTATCTTATCGGGAATGATATTTAATTGATATGTAATATTATTAATGGCTAATGGGGTACCATTACGGTCATAAATCATGCCGCGATTAGGTGGAATAGGAATAATTTCAATGCGATTATCATTGGATTTTGTGCTGTAATAACTGTAATTCAAAATCTGTAACCCCGAAAGGTTAACCAGCAAAATAATAATTAAAATAATAATAACAACAAATGAAAATAACGCTCTGCGAAAAAACAACGTTGCTTCTGCTGAATGATCTCGAATGTTCGTTCGCTTTTTTTTGCTTGATATAGAGATAATAGAACTCCTCTAAATACTTTTTTCTGTTTGTGGCTTATGTTGCTGTTCTTCCCATTTTTCATAAGCGTTAACAATTCTAGCAACCACTGGATGACGCACCACATCTTCACTATTGAAAAAATTAAAGCTAATTTCTTCAACTTGGCTGAGTACTTCAATAGCATGACGTAAACCCGATTTTTGATGATGAGGTAAATCAATTTGGGTGATATCGCCAGTGATGACCGCTTTTGAATTAAAGCCAATACGGGTTAAAAACATTTTCATCTGTTCAATAGTCGTATTTTGGCTTTCATCAAGAATAATAAACGCATCATTTAGCGTTCGTCCACGCATATAGGCGAGTGGTGCCACTTCAATCACGCTTTTTTCAATTAATTTTTCGACTTTTTCAAAACCGAGCATTTCAAATAAAGCATCATAAAGTGGACGTAGATAAGGATCGACTTTTTGGCTTAAATCACCGGGTAAAAAGCCCAATTTTTCACCAGCTTCAACAGCAGGTCGAGTTAACACAATGCGACGAATTTGTTGCTTTTCAAGCGCATCAACCGCAGCAGCTACTGCTAAATAGGTTTTACCTGTTCCAGCAGGCCCTATCCCAAACGAAATATCATAATCTAAAACATGCGCAATATATTGTGCTTGATTCGCGGTTCGGGGTTTTATCAAACCTCGTTTAGTTTTAATCGCCACTAATTTTCCGCCTTGATGATCAATATAAGCAGGTAAGTGTTCACTGACCTTTTCAAGCACACCGGTTTCTTTTATTGCTAAATGAATTTGTTCGGGTTCAATGTCAACAGTTTTACCTTTTATTTTGGTTTGTTTATAAAGAGACTGCAAAATATCGACAGTCGCTTGCACACAAATTCTATCGCCAGTTATTGCAAATAAATTCCCACGGTGATTAATTTCAATACCTAATCGACGCTCAAGTTGTTTAATATTGTCATTGTAAGGACCACAAAGACTATTGAGCCGCTGATTATCAGCTGGTTCAAGCATAATTTCATGTGTCGTAATATTCAAAGATAAAACCTCTAATAAATTAGTTTTAATTACTAAAACGCTGTTCACATAGAGAACAATTTTCAACGTCTTTAAAAAAATCCATTTTACATTGATGACAAGAAACAATGTTTCCATTAACAACATTATCTACTGCATTTGTTGATTGTTTTTCATCGTTAGTAATATTTTGTTGTGAGCAACAATTTGGACAATTAAATTGTCCAAATTGTTCGTTAACTTCTCTATCTACGAGTTCCAAAAATAATAAACATATTTTCCTTTCTATCCTTTATTTAATTATTTTCTAAGTTTTATTATAAAAACTAGCTAAATATTTTACGTTTCACTTTTACGGTTGATAGATCCCAACGCCTAAATCATTTTCCTTTCGGGTTCGTGATATCACTGACATTGGTGATTCGCTTACACGTAGATCCATTTCATCTTCGGTTCTAATCACTTTTCCTCGTAATGAATTTGGATAAACATCAGTAATTTCAACGTCAACAAACTTGCCAATCATCTCAGGGCGACCTGCAAAATTAACAATTCGATTATTTTCTGTTCTACCGGTTAATTCCATAAGGTCTTTTTTGGATGGACCTTCAACTAAAATACGCTGAACAGTATTTAACATACGACGGCTAAATTGCATAGCTTGCTGATTGATTCGTTCTTGAAGAATGTAAAGGCGTTGCTTCTTCTCTTCTTCTGATACATTATCTTCCATTTCAGCAGCGGGTGTACCTGGACGTGATGAATAAACAAAACTATAACTTAAATCAAAATTGACATCAGCAATTAGTTGCATGGTTTGTTCAAAATCTTCTTGTGTTTCGCCTGGGAAACCAACAATAAAATCCGAACTAATTTGAATATCAGGGCGCACTTTACGTAATTTTCGAATAATGGATTTATATTCAAGCGCGGTATGTGTACGTTTCATTAAGTTTAATACACGATCTGAACCACTTTGTACTGGCAAATGTAAAAAATTAACTAGCTCTGGTGTATCACGATAAACGTCGATAATATCATCTGTAAATTCAATTGGATGACTGGTTGTAAAACGAATGCGATCGATACCATCAATGGCTGCAACTAAACGTAATAATTCAGCAAAGGAACAAATATCACCATCAAATGTTGGTCCACGATAAGCATTAACATTTTGACCTAATAAATTAACTTCACGCACACCTTGTTCGGCCAGTTGTGCAATTTCATAGATGACATCATCACAAGGTCTGCTAACTTCTTCTCCTCGAGTATAAGGAACCACGCAATAAGTACAATATTTATTGCATCCTTCCATTATAGAAACAAATGCGGTTGGTCCTTCGCTACGAGGCTCTGGCAGGCGATCAAATTTTTCAATTTCAGGAAAACTAACATCGACAACATGATGATTGTCACCACTGCGAATCTGTTCAATCATTTCAGGTAAGCGATGAAAAGTTTGCGGTCCAAAAATAATATCTACAAATGGTGCACGTTTACGAATTTGCGCACCTTCTTGCGAAGCAACACAACCACCAACACCAATGATGATATTTGGATTATGTTGTTTAAGGTTTTTCCAACGACCTAATTGATGAAAGACCTTTTCTTGGGCCTTTTCTCGAATAGAGCAAGTATTTAGTAATAAAATATCCGCTTCTTCGGCATTGTCTGTTAATGTTAAACCATGGGTGGATTCAAGGAGATCTGCCATTTTTGTTGAGTCATACTCATTCATTTGGCAGCCCCAAGTTTTGATATGTAATTTTTTGCTCATCAATAACTCAGCTATATTTAATTGTTAAAATGAAAACGGGTTTAAATCCGCGATTTTAGCGAGCCATATTGTAATCCTTTGTAGTTATAGGGTCTATAATAAAATAAAAAATGGCAACGCAAAACGTTAGATAGGCCTTTTAGAATTCCTAAAAATACTGTCAAGAAGTTTTAGGTAGATATGTGTTTTAGTATAAAACACTTTTTCAGGTCTTTTTTAGATGTTTTGTGATTTGTGCTATTATGAAATATACATATCTAATGTTAGGACAAATAAAATCAAAGTCATAATGTCATATAATTATTTATTAAATGCTAATTGAGCTATAACATTAAAAATTGATGCGTTATTGATTAAAAAAGTGGGTGAAGATAAGAATCATTCTTTTTAATATCTTTATAATTTATGTTATTATTCGCGATTAACTCATATAGAAAATAAAGTGTTTAGATTAAATATGTCAAAAACATTTAGTCCTACAAAGCGCCTATTAGTTAAAGGTATTATTGCGACTTGTTTGTTATCTGTCACTCGTATAGGCTTTGCTGCAAAAATGGCACAAGTTATTGCTGTGCGTGTTTGGCCATCATCAACCTATACAAGAATCACTTTAGAATCAAATATCAGATTAAAATATAAACACTTTCTATTGAGTAATCCAAACCGAATCGCAATTGATATTAACAATATTAATTTAAATCCAACCTTAAAAAATATTTCTTCAAAAGTATTAAAGCACGATCCCTATATTAAATCGATACGCGTTGTTCAACGCGATCCTAAAACAGTGAGAATATTGATCGAATTAAAACAGGGCGTTAAACCTAATACTTTTACTTTAGCACCGATAGCGAAATTTAAGCATCGTTTAGTGATGGATCTTTATCCATCTAAACCAGCTTCCACCACAGATGATGATCCTTTACTTGCACTTTTAGAAGAGTATAAAAAAGGTGATCTCAATAAAAAACAATCTGAGATCAAAACACAAACGAATAAAAATAAAAATGCCCCGATTATCGTGGTACTCGATCCTGGACATGGTGGTGAAGATCCTGGCGCTATTGGCTACAATAAAACACGTGAAAAAGACATTGTTTTACAAATTGCACGTCGTACTTATAATTTACTTAAGAAAGAGCCAAATATAAAAGTCTACATGACACGTAATGAAGATGTGTTTATTCCTTTAAAAGTACGAGTTGCTAAGGCACGATCTTTACATGCCGATCTATTTATTTCTATTCATGCTGATGCGTTTGCTAATCGTTCTGTCGGTGGTTCCTCTGTTTTTGCATTATCAACACGTGGGGCAAGTAGTTCCGCCGCAAGTTATTTAGCTCAAACTCAAAACGAAGCAGATCAGATAGGTGGCGTGAGTCGCAGTGGCGATAAATATTTAGATGATACTATATTAGATTTGGTCCAAAAAACAACGTTAAGTAATGGTGTGTTACTTGGTAATGCTATTTTAAATCGAATGAAAAAAGTTAATAAGTTACATAAACCATCACTTGAAAAAGCAGGCTTTGCAGTGTTAAAAGCGCCCGATATTCCATCTGTTTTAGTCGAAACAGCCTTTATTAGTAATGTTACTGAAGAAAAAAAATTAAAGACTGCTTCATTCCAAAATCAAGTATCTAAATCAATTGTTGATGGTATTAAAGATTATTTGAAAAAACGTAAACATTAATATTGTACAAAAGTTTCAGAAAAACCTGTGTTTTAGTATAAAATTATTGAATAATAATCAAACATCTTTCAGCATCTAACCCTGGTATAGTTAATTTGATATTTTGTTTAAGCGTAAAACCTTCAGGAATAGGATCGATATCACTTCCTTTTAACGCATAAAAAGATCCTTGTTGATCAGGAAGGTGCTTGCACCAATTAAGCATATCTTGCAAAGAAGCAAAAGCCCGGCTAATAATCCCATCAAATTTTTTATCGTTATATGCTTCGATTCGGCTTTGTATTGGGCTAATATTTGTTAGCTTTAATTCAAACTGTACTTGCTTTAAAAAGCGAATACGCTTACCTAAACTATCAACCAAATCGAATTGTTTATCGGGGTTAATAATCGCTAATGGAACGCCTGGTAAACCAGGACCTGTTCCTACATCAATAAAGGTTTTGCCAGTTAAATAAGGCGATACAACTAAGCTATCCATAATATGCTTAACTAACATCTCGCTCGGATCGCGCACAGCTGTTAAGTTGTAAGTTTTGTTCCATTTGCTTAGCATCTCAACATAATGGATCAATTGATCTATTTGCGATTCAGAGATCGAAAGATCCGTTTGATCAATTAGATTAGTGAGTTTCTTTTTTAACATAATTTTTCTTTTTTAAATAAACTAATAACATTGAAATAGCGGCTGGTGTAATACCAGAAATACGCGAAGCTTGTCCTATAGAAACCGGTTTATGTTGCTTTAATTTCGCCACCACTTCATTCGATAATCCAGATATTTCGGCATAATCAATATGCTCAGGAATAATCGTTTCTTCATTGCGCTTTTGACGTTCAATTTCTTCTATTTGCAGTTTAATATAACCATCATATTTTACTTGAATTTCAACCTGTTCGGCAGCTTGTGGGTCAGATAATCCAGGTGCAAATAATGAAAGTGATTTCAATGTGCTATAACTCATTTCAGGTCGTTTAAGTAACTCTTCACCATTGGCTTCTTTAGTCAAATTAGCACTTAAAACAGCATTGACTTCATCGATACTTTCAATATGAGGATGTACCCAGATATCGCGTAACCGCGATCTTTCTTGCTCAATAGCATCAAATTTTTCATTAAAATGACGCCAACGGTAATCGTCGACCATGCCTAAATTACGACCAATTTCAGTTAAGCGAATGTCGGCATTATCTTCACGTAACATTAAACGGTATTCAGCACGCGAGGTAAACATGCGATAAGGTTCGTTAGTACCAAGTGTACAAAGATCATCAACTAGCACCCCTAAATAAGCCTGATCGCGACTTGGATACCATTGATCTTGATCATATGCAAAGCGTGCTGCATTTAAACCTGCAAGCATTCCTTGTGCTGCCGCTTCTTCATAGCCTGTTGTACCATTGATCTGTCCTGCTAAAAAGAGACCTTTAATCACTTTACTTTCAAGTGTTGGTTTAAGATCCCTTGGATCAAAATAATCATATTCGATCGCATAACCAGGTCTTATAATGTTAGCGTTTTCTAATCCTTTCATGCTGCGCACAAATGCAAGTTGCGTATCAAATGGTAAACTTGTTGAGATCCCATTTGGATAGATCTCATTACTATCTAATCCTTCTGGTTCTAAATAGATCTGATGAGAATTACGATCGGCAAACCGCATGATCTTATCTTCAATTGATGGACAATATCTTGGTCCTACACCTTCTATAATACCGGTGTACATAGGGCTGCGATCTAAATTAGATCTAATAATATCGTGTGTTGTTTCATTAGTGCTGGTGATATAGCAAGGGATCTGCTTAGGATGTTCATTTGCATTACCTAAAAATGAAAATACTGGAACAGGATCATCGCCATATTGCGTGCCCAATTTTGAAAAGTCAATGGTTCTAGCATCAATTCGCGGTGGGGTACCAGTTTTTAATCGCCCCATCCTAAATGAATATTGATGTAGTGATTTTGATAAACCGATCGAGGCTGGATCGCCAGTGCGACCACCACTATAATTATCAAGCCCTATGTGGATCTTTCCATCTAAAAAAGTACCGGTTGTTAACACAACCGCTTTGGCTTTAAAAGAAACACCCATTTGAGTTTTTACACCAATGATCTGATCGTTTTCAATGATCACATCTTCAACGGATTGTTGAAACAACATTAAATTTTCTTGGTTTTCAAGTGCTGTTCTTATTACTTTTCGATAGAGAGATCGATCCGCTTGTGCACGTGTAGCCCTAACCGCTGGACCTTTGCTACTATTTAAGATCCTAAATTGGATCCCCGATAGATCGATAGCATGAGCCATTAATCCACCCATTGCATCAATCTCTTTAACTAAGTGTCCTTTTCCTATACCACCAATGGCTGGATTACAGGACATTTGTCCTAATGTATTGATATTATGGGTTAAAAGTAGTGTTTTTCGTCCCATTCTTGCTGATGCCATTGCGGCTTCTGTTCCTGCATGACCGCCACCAACGATGATGACATCAAAAAGATCTGGATAAAACATAAAAAAGCCTCGTATTTATTTTTTGTAAAGATGATCGCTAATTTAGATCGGGAGATTTGGTTTATTTAGCGTAGGGAATTTTACTCATCTTTTTGATTACGTCAAATGATCTATTATGATCATCATTTAAATTAAATAAGATCTTTTAGATGATCTTTTTATTTTTATTATTATTACAGTGGATCCTTTTTGTTGATAACTATTTTTTATAATTATTTTATAGGATCTTATCGATCATCTAATTCTGTTAATTGATCGGATCTTTTTACATTTAAACTTGTTAATAACTATTCTCTTTATCCACAGTTGATTTATTGATTAAGGTTATTAATGTTATGATAACAGCTTGTGACCCTAATTGATCACAGAGTTATCCACAAAAAATAAATCTGTTTGCTTGATTTTTTATCTTTTATTGGTTTTATTTTATACTTGGATGAAAGATCTGTTATTAAATAATTTAATCATGTTTCTATCTTTGTAATGTTATTTTTTAATTTATTTTATATTTTTACTTGGAATGTTTTTTGAATTTATGTCTAGCTTTAAGTCAAAAGCAGCATAGTTATTAGATTTAACCGAATAAAAATTATTTTTCAGATGAAAATAATTTATTTTTTATAAAAAACGACAGTATGATAAGTTATTACATAAAGATGAGTATAAAATAATGCTATAAAAGTCAGGAAAAGGTTCAATAAGTTACGAGCAAATTAGTCGATAGATTCAGTTTTGCCTTATTATGTGATGAGTTTTATTTGTACAACTAAAGTACACATTAAATAATTTAAAGGGTAGGATATTTCACTTTTCTATAAAAGTGATTGATTTTTATAAAAGCAAATTTATACTTAACATGATTATGTTTTTATTGTGAGGTTCGTTTATTACTCTTTCGCAGCTACCTTTACCTTTTTCATTACCCAATAATGAAACTTTTGATAGTTTTTATGTCGGTGATAATCGATTATTGTTTGATTCATTGCAAATCTTATTAGGTAAAGAAGGGTTTAATATCTTTTATATATGGTCGGCTAGCGCTGCGGGTCGGACTCACCTTTTACATGCATCAAGTCAAAATAAATTAGCTAGTTATATTCCGCTAAAACAGTATTATCATCTTGTACCTGAAATTTTGCAGGGATTAGATCATTATGATTTAGTCTGTTTAGATGATATCGATGCAATAGCAGGTCATAGGGATTGGGAAGAAGCTATTTTTGATTTATTTAATCGTTTAACTGAAAAAAACGTGAGTAAATTATTGATAACAGCAAGCGCACCACCTAAACAAATTTCTTTTATATTACCTGATTTGGTTTCTAGGCTATCTTGGGGGCAGGTTTATCAATTAAAAGAGCTTAGCGATGATGACAAGCTTAAAGCCTTACAATTAAGAGCACAATTAAGTGGGTTTGAATTATCAACAGAAGTTGGGTTATTTTTATTAAAACGTGTTAACCGTGATATGCGTACACTGTTTTCTTTATTAGAAAAGTTTGAAGTAGCAACGCTTGCACAACAACGTAAATTAACCATTCCTTTTATCAAACATATTTTGGATTTGTAATATGAGTCAAAAACCTGAAGCTATTGTTTTTTTTGATCTAGATGGGACATTATTTAATAGCCAAATTGATGTATTACCCAGCTCTTTTGAAGCTATAAAAAAATTAAAACAAAATAATATTACACCAATGATTGCAACGGGTCGAACACCCTGTGAAGTGGTTGATTTAATGGAAAAGACTCAAATTGAGTCGATAATTGGTATGAACGGGCAAGTTGTTTTATATCAAGGCGAAAAGGTCTTTACTAATGATATTGATAAGGGCGTTATCGATCGTTTGTATCAATACTCTAAACAGCAAACAGGTATTCCGTTGTCTTTTTATAATCACGAAATTATGCGAGTGTCGCAAAATAGTCAACCCACTAAAAAATTTTATCATTTCTTAAAAGAACAAGTTCCGCCTGTTGATGATCAGATTTATTTAAAATCACCTATTCAGATGCTTTTATTACTTTGTGAATCAGGTGAGGCGCTTTATCGAGATATCTTCCCTGAATTAACCTTTATTCGTAATACACCTTACTGTGTTGATGTTTTCAATCACGGTGGTTCTAAAGGTTATGGTATTACTCAATTGTTAAAAAATAAAGGATTCACTGATGTGCCAACCTATGCCTTTGGTGATGGCATGAATGATTTTGAAATGTTCTTAACCGTTGATCATCCTATTGCTATGGGTAATGCGGTTGATGAATTAAAAGCGCAAGCTGAGTTTGTTACAGAGACTAATGATAACGATGGAATAGCTAAAGGGTTACAACATTTTGGATTGATTTAATCAAAATTTGTCTGTATTTTTAGTTTATTGATAATAAACTCCTAAACAAACAGCTTGACTTGCGCCTGTTACCTCTGGAATGTTTGATGGAATATTATTAATTCGACAATAAGCAAGCCAAGCAAAGGCTATTGCCTCCATATCGTCTCCACTTATACCTTTTGTATCGGTCGTTAATACGGCCCATGAGGGTAATAAAGCCGATAATCTTTGCATAATTAGTGGATTTTTAGCACCTCCACCACAAACTAAAAGCTCACAAGGTAATGTGCTTACTATAGGTAATTTATTCATTTCATTGGCAATGGATAAAGCGGTAAATTCAACGAGTGTTGCTTGAATATCTTGTGCTTTTAAATGTGTTCCAGCTAATTTTTTATAGAGCCAGGATAAGTTAAATAGTTCTCGTCCTGTACTTTTGGGAGCGGGTATTTGAAAATAGTCTTCTTGATATAAAAGATTTAATAAGTCTTGGTTTATTTTACCTGTTTTTGCCCATAATCCGCCCTTATCATAGTTTTTACCTAAGTGCTCTTTTATCCAACCATCCAGTAATACATTACCTGGACCAGTATCATAACCTAGGATGGTTTGATTGGGTATTAATACCGAAATGTTACTCATACCGCCGATATTTAGTACCACGCGATTTATTTGTGGATCTTGTAGCACTGCTTTGTGAAAAGCTGGAACAAGAGGCGCACCTTGTCCACCATAAGCCATATCTTTACGACGAAAATCAGCAATAGTGGTTATACCTGTTTTTGCGGCAATGATATTGGCATCACCAATTTGTAAGGTAAAAGGATTATCACCATTTGGTGAATGGTAAATTGTTTGTCCGTGACAGCCAATAGCTTTAATTTTTTGTTTATCAATATTATTTTCTTTTAAAAACTGATTTATGCTATCAGCAAACAGTTTGCCAATTAGGTGATCTATCTCACCTAAATTCTGTAATGTAGTTTGTTGGGTTTCACATAATTTTAGTAAATGCTGTTTTAAATCGGCGGGCATTGGATAGCAGTTGCTAGCTATTGATGTGACATTTTTTGCGGTAATATTCACCAAAGCAATATCAACTCCATCCATGCTAGTACCTGACATCACACCAATATATAAATTTTGCATAAAGTTACCCTTGCCGAATTATTTGGCCAGTTTTGATGTCTTTTATTTCCGATGGTTGTGATCGATGACCTGTTACACCATCTAAAATAGGAAATTCTTGGCCAAACTGTTTGGCGACTTCGATGGCTGTTTTGCAAGGATTATGAGCAGAAAGATTAGCACTGGTTGACACTATCGGTTTGCCATAAAGATCACAAAGCTTACAAACTAAAGGATGATTGGTGACGCGTACTGCAATGGAATCAAATTTTCCAGTCAAAAAATAAGGCGTATTTTTATTTTTAGGAAAAATCCAAGTAACCGGTCCAGGCCAGTTAGTAAGCGCTAACTGTTTTTGCTCATTAGTGATGGCTAATTCATCTATATAGGGAATTAGTTGTAGGTAATGGCTGGCAATTAAAATCAAGCCTTTATCTATTGATCGTTGTTTTAGTTGTAATAACTTTAATACGGCTGATTCGCAATCTGGATCACACCCTAGACCAAAAATGGCTTCAGTTGGGTAAGCGATCACTTCACCATTTTTTAAGCAATTATTAATTTCGGATAGTGTTAATAAATTAGCCATTAAATTTGAATATTAACTGAGTACAAGTGATATTTATATTAAACCTAGGTTTTAGGTTTTGCAAATTAGCATGATTTAGCTTTTAAATGGTGGTAATAATGAATGTCTTAGTCTATAGTCATTCCCAGTTCATTTGTGGAAAATGGTTAGCTGTAAGTTCAACAACTTGTTGCATATTAATAATTTTAAGCCTTGAATCGATAATATTACTTAGTCCACGAGCTTCAATATCACTGTTGATGATATAACAATGTTCGGTTTTATGGATAATATCATTTAATAATGGATTATTTTGTATCGCCAGAACAACGCCATTTTGCCAGAACAATACGGCATCTTGATCTGATATTAATTGTGGGTTTATGGTTGAATGATTTGCTGTCGAGATTGTATGTAGCATTTTTTTCACTTTTTATACTAAAACGTAGGGTTTCCTGAAAGTTTTTTACAAAATTAAGGGTACCTTGTTTGGTACATCTTTAATGGTTATTAGTATATAATAAGAACTATTTATTGAACAAAGAATTCATCATGAATCCGATTATTTTAACCAATGAGCAACAAACAATTTTGTTTGGTAGTAAAATTGCCAAACTGTGTTTAAACTATTTGTCCAAGCATGATGATACTATTGTTATCCATTTAATTGGCGATCTTGGTGCAGGTAAAACGACTTTTAGTCGTGGTTTTTTACAACAATTAGGTCATAAAGGTAACGTAAAAAGTCCAACTTATACATTAGTTGAACCCTATCATTTTGAAAAATTTTTTGTTTATCATTTTGATTTGTATCGACTTTGCGATCCTGAAGAGCTGGAGTTTATGGGGATTCGTGAATATTTTGCTTTGAGATCAATTTGTTTAATTGAGTGGCCAGAGCAAGCAAAAGGTATTTTGCCTAGTGCTGATCTTGAAATTCATTTGGCTTATTTAGCACTTGAGCGCACCGCTTTTGTGCAAGCAACAAGCGAAAAAGGTCAAACAATTATTAATTTATCACAATAGAAGTAAACAATAAAAAGACGAATGAAAAAATTAATTACTATTTTTATGTTATTGCTGCTTTGTAGCTCTGTTTATGCAGCCAATATTGTGGTTGCCGTCGATGCGGGCCATGGCGGTAAAGATTCCGGTGCAATAGGAAAAAATAACTTATATGAAAAAACAGTGACGCTTTCAATCGCCAAAAAGCTCACTACTTTGCTAAATAAAGATCCCAGTTTTAAGGGAGTATTAACACGTAGTCGCGATAATTTTATCTCTGTTTTGCAGCGTTCGGAAATCGCCCGTAAAAATAGAGCTAATTTATTAGTTTCAGTACATGCTGATGCTGCGCCAAATAGGGAGGCTACAGGTGCTTCGATCTGGGTCTTGTCGACTAAGCGAGCTGATACAGAATTGGGCAGATGGCTTGAACAGGGCGAAAAACAATCAGAATTATTAGGTGGAGCTGGTGATGCATTAAGCGACGATCATAATCCTCACTTAAGCCAAGCGGTATTAGATCTACAGTTTTCTTATTCTCAACAAGTGGGTTATGAGTTAGCAACACAAGTATTAAAAGAAATGAAAAAGACAGTAAAACTACATAAATCTGCCCCAGAATATGCAAGTTTAGGCGTATTACGTTCGCCAGATATCCCGTCAATTTTAGTTGAAGTTGGTTTCATTTCTAATCAAGGTGAAGAACGCTTGCTAAGTAGTAATGTTCATCAAGATAAGATAGCGAAAGCTATCTATCAAGGTATAAAAAATTACGTTAAACAAAATCCAAAATTTGGGGAACAACATTAATGGCAATTCATATCCTTTCTCCCCAATTAGCCAATCAAATTGCTGCTGGTGAGGTGGTAGAACGCCCTGCGTCTGTTATCAAAGAGTTAGTTGAAAATAGCCTTGATGCGGGTAGTACTCAAATAGATATTGACCTTGAGCAAGGTGGTTGTAAATTAATTCGTATTCGTGATAATGGTTGTGGTATTGCTAAAGATGAATTAGCGTTGGCACTTGCTCGTCATGCGACAAGCAAAATCAGTACGCTAGATGATTTAGACGCAATTATTAGTCTTGGGTTTCGTGGTGAGGCACTAGCGAGTATAAGTTCGGTTGCTAGATTGACATTAACTTCACGTACTGCTGAACAATCCGAAGCATGGCAAGTTTATGCTGAAGGACGGGAGATGAAGCCGATGATTAAACCTGCAGCTCATCCAGTAGGATCGACTGTCGAAGTACTTGATCTGTTTTATAATACACCGGCAAGACGTCGTTTTTTAAAAACAGAAAAAACTGAGTTTATGCATATCGAAGAGTTTGTTCGGCGTATTGCACTTGTACGACCTGATGTTACCTTTAATTTACAACATAATGGTAAATTGGTTAAGCAGTATCGTTCATCCACCCTTGAAAAAAGAGTCGAATTGGTGTGCGGGCGTGCATTTATGCAAAAAGCTGTCAAATTAGATTGGCAGCATGATGATTTACTCATTCAAGGTTGGGTCACCAGTAGTGAAAGTAGTGATTTGCAGTATTTTTATGTTAATGGGCGAGTGATCAAAGATAAATTACTTAATCATGCACTGCGTCAGGCTTACATCAGTCGTACTAATGAACAACAAAGTTATGTGGTATTTTTACAAATTGATCCAAAACAAGTTGATGTTAATGTTCACCCAGCCAAACATGAAGTCCGTTTTCATGAAGCAAGACTGGTTCATGATTTTGTCTATCAAGCGATTGTGATGGCCCTTGAATCAGATTTATCTGTAACAGAAGAAAAAGTCACCATAACACCTAATCGACAAGCAGCGGGTGAGAATATTTTTAATCAAAAAACGGCTGCTAATTCTTATCAAACCTGTAGTCAATTATCGAAAAAACCAAGCAATTATGCTAAAGAAAATGCGTTGTATGGCAAGTTAGTCAATGTTGCACCTTTCCAAGAGACAGTGCAATTTGAGCAAAAACAGTCATTCTTATCGGCAGAAGAAAATGAAATAACTGAACCACAAAAAGCAGTTATTGAAGCATTATTTCCTAAAAGAAGTACGCCACTACAAGCATTACAACAGCAACTTGATAGCTCATCATTAGTACAATTTGGTCGAGTATTAACGGTTATTCAGCCTGATATTGCATTACTTGAAAAGTATGAAGATAACCAGCAAAAATTGATGTTGATGAAATTACCTATTGCTAAGCAAAAAGTGACTGCTATTAAATTATTATCACAAGATTCTGAAAAATTGCTTATTCCATTAACCATTTTAATCAATCATCAAGAGCAGCAAGTGCTTTCCAGTTATCAACCTCAGTTGAATTTTTTGGGTTTTGATTTTTATATTGATAAAGCAAAATTGTATTTGCAAAATGTTCCTAAAATGTTGCGCACTATGAATTGGCAGCAATTATTACCTGCTTTAATTGCTTTTATATCAGATTCAAAAAATGGAGAGTTAGATCCTACACAAATAGCGGCTTGGTTAGCTAATCAGTATGATGATAATCGCACTATGATATGGAGTGTAGCTAAAGTCATTCCGTTACTTGCTCAATTAGAAGAGATGGATATTAATCTATTACAACAAGAATCATTTTTATATCCGATTGATATACAATCTTTAACTCAATCAATTTTATCATGAATAAACCAAAAATTATTTCGTTAATGGGACCAACGGCATCTGGTAAAACGGCATTTGCTATGGCGCTTTACGATCGTTATCCTATTGATATTATTAGTGTCGATTCCGCTCTGATTTATCGCGGTATGGATATCGGTACCGCAAAGCCAACTAAAAAAGAACAACAAAATTATCCACATAAATTGATTGATATTTGTGATCCCTCAGAGAGTTATTCAGCCGCTAATTTTAGGCAAGATGCGATTGTAGAAATTGAAAAATCACTAAAAACAGGACGAATTCCATTGTTAGTTGGTGGGACAATGCTTTATTTTAAAGCTTTAATTGAAGGGCTTTCACCGCTTCCTGCTGCCAATTATGAAATTCGTGAACAAATAGAAGAAAAAGCCAATAAATTAGGTTGGCAAGCGATCCACGAAGAACTTAAGAAAATCGATCCAATTTCAGCTGAAAGAATTCATCCTAACGATCCACAGCGCCTTAATCGTGCTTTAGAAGTCTATTTAATCTCGGGTAAGAGTCTAACGGAACTGACAAAAGAAAGCGGTGAAGCATTACCTTATGATATTATGCAGTTTGCTATTATGCCGCAAGATCGGGCACAGTTACATAAACGAATTGAACAACGTTTTTTACAGATGCTAGATCAAGGCTTTGAAGATGAAGTAAAACTGCTTATGCAGCGATCTGATTTGCATTTAAATTTGCCTTCTATTCGTTGTGTGGGGTATCGCCAAATGTGGGAATATTTAAATGGTGATATCAATTATGATGAAATGGTTTTTAAAGGTATCTGCGCTACTCGTCAATTAGCCAAACGACAAATCACGTGGCTGCGTGGTTGGAAGCAACCTATCACATGGTTAAATAATGATAATATGGACTCAATTTTCCAAAAAATATTATAAGTATTAATTTTTATAGTGGGAATAATAGTATACAATTATAAATTGTATTGTTGGTAAAATTATGTACATTATTGTCAATAATTTAGTATTTTTTTATTTTTTTAGTTTAAATTTATTAAAAATTTAGTTATTTGTGCATAAATTTTAGTTGATCGGTTCAAGAGAAGCTCTTTTTATGTTATTTTGGTAGATACTAAAGATATATTTCAAATAGTATGTAAAATACATTGATTATATTATAAATGTATTTATTTTATCTTCATATAATTATTTTTTAAAGGATAAACTTATGTCAAAAGGGCAGTCATTACAAGATCCTTATTTAAACTTGCTTCGTCGAGAGCATATTCCGGTATCAATCTATTTAGTTAATGGTATCAAGTTACAAGGACAAATTGAATCATTCGATCAGTTTGTTATTTTGTTAAAAAATACTGTAAGCCAAATGGTATATAAACATGCTATCTCGACAGTCGTACCATCTAGACCTATTTCTGGATTGGTATCTCAGCCTGAAGAGGGAGCTGAAAGCTGATATTTCAGTGGAGAATCTGATTGTTTGAACGATATAAAGGCGGTGAAACTGCCTTATTAGTCCATGTATTCTTCCCTCAAGAAAGTGATATCGAGGATCTTAAAGAGTTTGAAGTATTAGTTTCTTCAGCTCAAATAGATATTCTCGATATCGTAACAACTTCAAGAAAATCGCCTCAAACCAAATATTTTGTTGGTGAAGGTAAAGCGCAGGAAATCGCTGAAAAAGTTGATCAACTTGATGCTTCCGTTATTTTAGTAAATCATACTTTAACACCCTCCCAAGAACGCAACCTAGAACAGTTGTGTAAATGTCGTGTTGTTGATAGAACAGGATTAATTCTTGATATTTTTGCACAACGAGCCAGAACACATGAAGGTAAATTGCAAGTCGAGCTAGCGCAGTTACAACACCTTTCAACTCGATTAGTCCGAGGTTGGACGCATTTAGAACGACAAAAAGGGGGAATTGGTTTACGAGGCCCTGGTGAAACTCAACTAGAAACAGATAGACGATTGATTCGTCATCGTATTCAGTTGATTTTATCAAGGCTTGCAAAAGTCGAAAAGCAGCGAAATCAAAATCGTCAATCAAGAAATAAAGCTGATCTATCAACAGTATCTTTGGTTGGTTATACTAATGCGGGTAAATCAACACTATTTAATGCATTAACAAATGCGGAGGTGTACGCTGCTGATCAGTTATTTGCTACGCTCGATCCAACGCTACGGCGGATTATGGTTGATGATGTTGGCGAAGTTGTTTTAGCTGATACAGTTGGTTTTATTCGTCATTTACCCCACGATTTAATTGCCGCTTTTAAAGCGACACTACTTGAAACGCAAGAAGCCACTTTATTATTACATGTTATTGATGCTGCTGATCCAAATATATTGGATAATATGCATGCTGTTGATGAAGTGTTACTTGAAATTGACGCCAATGAAATTCCAACATTACTCGTTATGAATAAAATTGATTTAATTGAAGGGAAACAGCCAGGTATTGATCGGGATGAAAATGGCATACCAATTCGAGTTTGGATTTCAGCGCAAAATAGTTTAGGATTGGATCAATTATTTATTGCTTTAAAAGAAAGGTTAGCCAAGCAAATTCAAGTTTGCCATTTAAGTTTACCTGCTCATTTAGCAAGACTTAGAAGCCGTTTATATCAGTTAAACGCGGTAGAAAATGAATTTATTAATGAGGATGGTCGTTTTCATCTAGATGTGAGAATTCCCTCAATTGAATGGAATCGCCTCTGTAAACAAGAGCCAGATCTGTTATACTTGATCAATAAGCAAAATAACAACTAATTGTTAAATGGAGCATATAAAATATGGCGTGGAATCAGCCCGGAAATAACGGACAAGATAACGACCCATGGGGAAATAATAACAAAAAACCAACAAATAATTCATCTGGTGGTTTATTTGATAAAATTAAAGACCTCTTAAAAAAAGGTAATTTAGGCAATAATAGAGGGAGCTCGGGGATTAAATTACCAATGAATACTACTAAAATGATTATATCTATAATCACTTTACTTGTTCTTGTTTGGAGTGTGAGCGGTTTTTATACCATCAACCAAAGTCAACGCGGTGTGATTACTCGCTTGGGGCAAGTCCAACCAGAAATTATTCAACCTGGTTTAAATTGGCATCCACCATTGATTGATAAAGTGTATAAAGTTGATACGCAAGGTACGCATAATTTTAATGTCAATGGTTTTATGATAACAACTGGTGAGGATCTAGTCTTTGTTGAGATGAATGTTCAATATCGCATCAGTAATCCTATAAAATATTTATTTAATGTCACTAATGTTAAAGATAGTCTACAACAAGCTGCTGATAGTGCTTTACGTACTGAAGTGGGTAGCTCAAGTATGGATGATATTTTAACTGATGGACGTTCAGCATTGGAAATCCGTACAAAAGATGAGTTAGTCAATGTTATCAATAATTATGATATGGGAATTAGTATAGTGGATCTTAATTTCCAATCAGCTCGTCCGCCTGAAGCAGTACAAGAAGCCTTTAATGATGCAATGAATGCTCGAGAAGACAAAAAACGTGAAATAAATAAAGCTGCTGCAGAAAAAGTTCAACAAGTACAACAGGCAGAAGGGCGCTCTGCAAGAATTTTAGCTGATGCTAATGCTTATAAGATTAAAGTGGAACTCGAGGCAGCAGGAGATGTGGCTCGTTTTGAAAAAATCTTACCACAATATAAGGCCGCACCAGAAATTACTAAAGAACGCCTGTATATTGAAACCATGGAAAGAGTATTATCTAAAACCAATAAAATTATAGTTAATGATAAAAGTGGAAATTTAATGGTATTGCCTCTAGAACAATTATTAAAAAATAAAAATGACAAAAAATCTGAAACAATGACTTTATCAAACTCAAATAGTGAATCTAATTTTAATATGCCGATCTCTTCTGAAACGATAAAAGATCAACCTCAGGCAACGCAAGCATCCCAAAAAGAGGTTAACAGCAGCACCAATAACACTATTAACGCGGGCAATACTACACGGACTCCGCGGTTTATGGGAAGATAAGGAGAAAAATATGCGCAAATTATTGATTCCTACAATATTGATTTTAATCGGTGTATTTTTTTCTAGTGCTTATGTTGTTGAAGAAGGGACTTGTGGCATCGTTTTACGTTTTAATAAAATTATAGAATTATCTGGTCCTGGATTACATTTTAAAATACCAGGAATGGATAATGTAAAAGTTGTTGATGCTAAAATCCAAACGACAAATAGTTCTGATAGTGTAGGTCGAGAGCAAAAGTTCATAACACGTGAAAATAAAGATTTAGTTGTTGATTATTTTGTACAATGGAAAATTGTTGATTTTAATCGATATTATGAAACTATTGTTGGTGGTAATAGTGTTGAAAGCCTACTACTTGCACGTTTAAATGGTCGTTTAAGGGCAGAAATTGGAAAATTAAATATCATCGATATTATTAATGACACAAATAATAACTCTCGTAATTCTATAATGACACGAGTAAAAGAAGCATTAAATGGTACAGCTCAGGAAGAGTTGGTAAAAAGTGAATCGGTTGAAAAGTTTATTAGTGAGATTGAAAAAGATTCTGAAAGTAATAAAACAAGTATGAGATCTTTTGGTGTTGAAGTCATTGATGTTCGTATAAAGAAAGTAAACTTTCCTCAAGAAATATCTAATTCAATTTATGAACAAATGAAAGCAGCTCGAAAAGTTGTTGCACAAAATCAACGTTTTCAGGGTGTCAAAAAAGCGGATGAAATACGAGCAGAGACCACGCTAGAAGTAACAAAGATATTATCCGAAGCTGAACGCCAATCTCGAACTATCCGCGGTGAAGGTGATGCAAATGCGGCTAAGCTTTATGCAGATACTTTTGGTAAAGATATGGAGTTTTTTAGCTTTATTCGTAGTTTAAAAGCTTATGAACAAAGCTTTACAGGTAATGATATTATGGTCATTAGCCCTGATAGTGAATTTTTTCAATATATGAAATTAAAATCTAATAACTAATTGAATGAGATAAATAATCTATGAGTAATAATGTTGTTGTGCTAGGTACACAATGGGGTGATGAAGGCAAAGGTAAAGTTGTTGATTTACTCACAGAAAAAGCAAAATATGTTGTTCGTTATCAAGGTGGACATAATGCTGGTCATACATTAGTGATTAATGGTGAAAAAACCGTATTACATTTAATTCCATCAGGAATCTTACGTAATGATGTGATAAGTATTATTGCTAATGGTGTTGTACTATGTCCTGATGCCTTAATGAAAGAAATGAACGAGTTAGAAAAAAGTGGTATTCCTGTTAAGGAAAGACTCCTTATTTCTGAATCATGCCCTTTAATTTTACCCTACCATATTGCATTAGACCAAGCGCGAGAAAAAGCGCGTGGCAGTAAAGCTATTGGAACAACAGGTCGCGGTATTGGTCCTGCTTATGAAGATAAAGTGGCACGGCGCGGACTTCGAGTTGGTGATTTATGTGATCGCCAAGCTTTTGCCGAAAAATTAAAAGAAGTAATGGAATATCACAATTTCCAATTAGTTCATTATTACAAAGCAGAAGCCGTAGACTATCAAAAAGTTCTCAATGATACATTAGCGATAGCTGATATTTTAGTTGCTATGATTGCCGATATTCCTGCTCTTTTAGAAGAAGCACGCAAAAAAGGTGAGAGAATTATGTTTGAAGGGGCACAAGGTACATTACTTGATATTGACCATGGGACTTATCCTTTTGTTACTTCTTCTAATACTACCGCTGGCGGTGTTGCAACAGGTTCTGGTTTTGGTCCACGTTATGTTGGTTATGTACTAGGTATTGTCAAAGCTTATTCTACACGTGTTGGTGCAGGCCCGTTTCCTACTGAATTATTTGATGAGACTGGTGAATACCTATGTAAGCAAGGTAATGAATTTGGCGCAACAACTGGTCGTCGTCGTCGTACTGGATGGCTTGATGTGGTTGCTGTTCGCAAGGCGGTACAACTTAATTCTGTTTCTGGATTTTGTTTAACTAAACTCGATGTGCTAGATGGACTTAAAGAAGTGAGGCTCTGTGTTGGTTATCAATTACCAAATGGTGAAGTCATCAAAAATGCTCCAGCCGCTGCTGAAGAATGGAGCTTAGTCAAACCTGTTTATGAATCAATGCCTGGCTGGAGTGAATCAACCTTTGGTATAAAAAGTTATGATGCTCTTCCACAAGCAGCTAAAGCTTATATTAAACGGATTGAAGAGTTAACCGAAACACCAATTGATATTATTTCAACAGGACCAGATCGAAGTGAAACAATGATTTTACGCGATCCATACCAAAATTAACTTAGCTTCAATCAAATCGGGATAATTGTCCCGATTTTTTGTTTTTAGGATGTTGTTTTCCAGAAAATTCACTGTGTAAGAGGAATTTATGACTAAACTAGGGACGCCATTATCACCCACTTCAACTAAAGTATTACTTTGTGGTGCGGGCGAACTTGCTAAAGAAGTTGTCATTGAGTTACAACGATTGGGTTGTGAAGTTATTGCCGTTGATCGTTATGCAAATGCACCTGCGATGCAAGTTGCTCATCGGTACCATATTGTTAATATGCTTGATGGGGATGCTTTAAGAAAAGTCATTGAAGCAGAAAATCCAGATTATATTGTTCCAGAAATTGAAGCTATTGCAACATCTACACTAATTGAGTTGGAAGAAAAAGGATTTACAGTTATTCCAACAGCAAAAGCAACACAACTTACCATGAATCGTGAGGGAATTCGTCGACTTGCAGCGGAGGAATTAAAATTACCAACGTCACCTTATCGATTTGCTACAAATGCAACTGAATTTAGAAAAGCAGTCAAAGAAATTGGTTTTCCTTGCTTAGTTAAACCTGTTATGAGCTCTTCTGGTAAAGGGCAATCATTATTAAGAGGCGAAGCCGATATTGAATCATCATGGAAATATGCACAAGAAGGTGGAAGAGCTGGCGGTGGAAAAGTTATCATTGAAGGCTTTATTGATTTTGATTACGAAATTACTTTACTTACAGTTAGACATATTAAGGGGGTGTCATATTGTGAACCAATAGGGCATCGTCAAGAACAAGGTGATTACCGAGAATCTTGGCAACCTCAGCAGATGTCTGATGAGGCATTAAAACAGGCAAAAGATATTGCAACTAAAATAACAGATGCATTAGGTGGGCGAGGGTTATTTGGCGTTGAATTGTTTGTTAAAGGTAATCAGGTATGGTTTAGTGAGGTATCACCTCGTCCGCATGATACTGGCATGGTGACATTAATTTCACAAAATCTATCTGAGTTTGCACTACATGCTAGGGCAATATTAGGCCTGCCCATTCCTATTATAGAACAATATGGACCATGTGCATCAGCTGTTTTATTAATTGAAGGTGATTCAAAACAAGTCACTTTTACTAATCTTGATAAAGCATTAAGTGAATTGCAAACTGATTTACGTTTATTTGGTAAACCAGAAGTGAAAGGTACTCGCAGAATGGGGGTTGCGCTAGCGAAGGCTTTAACGATTAACGATGCGATTACTAAAGCCATTAATGTAGTAAAACAACTAAAAATAACCCTATAATGAATTTTATTGTATAAAAAGTAATCGCTTAATTCAAAAAAAGAAAAATTTATAAAATAGGGGTTGACGTATGCAAGTGAAGTGAGTAATATACGCAACCCTTGAGGCAGCAAGCTAAATCAACAAAAAGTTGTTTGGGAATTGAAACTGTCAGCTCTTTAAAAAGAAGAAACAGACAATCTGTGTGGGCACTTGCGAGACGAAGAATGAAAAGTCTACGGACTTAAAAATTAAGTCTTGATAAGTGACACTGAAGATTCATTTGAATATGTCAGAGACAGTTATTGAGCGTCAAACTTTAAATTGAAGAGTTTGATCATGGCTCAGATTGAACGCTGGCGGCAGGCTTAACACATGCAAGTCGAACGGTAACATGAGTGCTTGCACTTGATGACGAGTGGCGGACGGGTGAGTAAGGTATGGGGATCTGCCGAATGGAAGGGGACAACAGTTGGAAACGACTGCTAATACCGTATAAAGTTGAGAGACCAAAGCATGGGACTTTCGGGCCATGCGCCATTTGATGAACCCATATGGGATTAGCTAGTAGGTGAGGTAATGGCTCACCTAGGCGACGATCTCTAGCTGGTCTGAGAGGATGACCAGCCACACTGGAACTGAGACACGGTCCAGACTCCTACGGGAGGCAGCAGTGGGGAATATTGCACAATGGGGGGAACCCTGATGCAGCCATGCCGCGTGTATGAAGAAGGCCTTCGGGTTGTAAAGTACTTTCGGTGATGAGGAAGGTAGTGTATCTAATAGGTGCACTAATTGACGTTAATTACAGAAGAAGCACCGGCTAACTCCGTGCCAGCAGCCGCGGTAATACGGAGGGTGCGAGCGTTAATCGGAATGACTGGGCGTAAAGGGCATGTAGGCGGATAATTAAGTTAGGTGTGAAAGCCCTGGGCTCAACCTAGGAATTGCACTTAAAACTGGTTATCTGGAGTATTGTAGAGGAAGGTAGAATTCCACGTGTAGCGGTGAAATGCGTAGAGATGTGGAGGAATACCGGTGGCGAAGGCGGCCTTCTGGACAGATACTGACGCTGAGATGCGAAAGCGTGGGGAGCAAACAGGATTAGATACCCTGGTAGTCCACGCTGTAAACGATGTCGATTTGGAGTTTGTTGCCTAGAGTGATGGGCTCCGAAGCTAACGCGATAAATCGACCGCCTGGGGAGTACGGCCGCAAGGTTAAAACTCAAATGAATTGACGGGGGCCCGCACAAGCGGTGGAGCATGTGGTTTAATTCGATGCAACGCGAAGAACCTTACCTGGTCTTGACATCCACAGAATCTTGTAGAGATATGAGAGTGCCTTCGGGAACTGTGAGACAGGTGCTGCATGGCTGTCGTCAGCTCGTGTTGTGAAATGTTGGGTTAAGTCCCGCAACGAGCGCAACCCTTATCCTTTGTTGCCATCGGTTAGGCCGGGAACTCAAAGGAGACTGCCGTTGATAAAGCGGAGGAAGGTGGGGACGACGTCAAGTCATCATGGCCCTTACGACCAGGGCTACACACGTGCTACAATGGCGTATACAAAGGGAGGCGACCTCGCGAGAGTAAGCGGACCTCATAAAGTACGTCTAAGTCCGGATTGGAGTCTGCAACTCGACTCCATGAAGTCGGAATCGCTAGTAATCGTGAATCAGAATGTCACGGTGAATACGTTCCCGGGCCTTGTACACACCGCCCGTCACACCATGGGAGTGGGTTGCACCAGAAGTAGATAGCTTAACCTTCGGGAGGGCGTTTACCACGGTGTGGTTCATGACTGGGGTGAAGTCGTAACAAGGTAACCGTAGGGGAACCTGCGGTTGGATCACCTCCTTACGAAGAGCTCGTAAGTGTTCACACAGATTGTTTGTTTAGAAGAAAGAGTCACTTTATTGGGTCTGTAGCTCAGGTGGTTAGAGCGCACCCCTGATAAGGGTGAGGTCGGTGGTTCAAGTCCACTCAGACCCACCAATTCTACTTAACTTTGCGAGTTTTAGGCTTGCGTTAATGATGTGAATAGTATAAGTTAGCAGATGCAAGTACGTTAAGCGAGTTGGGAAAATATAGATGAAGTGAATTATTGGGGCTATAGCTCAGCTGGGAGAGCGCCTGCCTTGCACGCAGGAGGCCAGCGGTTCGATCCCGCTTAGCTCCACCATTAAAGATATCTCTTTCGTTAGGTAGTAAAAATTATCTTTGTATTTGCTTAGGTATAATAGTGAGTGAATAGAAAGATAAAGCTCTTTAACAATTAGGAACAAGCTGAAAGAAACGAGTTCTCGTTCTTATGAAAAGCTTTTATTGAGACGTGTAATTAAAAGTTAGCGATAATTTTTAGTTGAGGCGAATTGGTAGAGGTGAGTCATTAAGAAAGAGAAAAAAGCGTAATTAAAACCAAGACAACTGTGAGTTGTAAGGTTAAGAAATTAAGCGTACACGGTGGATGCCTAGGCAATCAGAGGCGAAGAAGGACGTGTTAATCTGCGAAAAGCGACGGTGAGCTGATAAAAAGCGCTATAGCCGTCGATGTCCGAATGGGGAAACCCAGTGTAGGAGACTACACTATCATATGATGAATCCATAGTCATATGAGGCGAACCGGGAGAACTGAAACATCTAAGTACCCCGAGGAAAAGAAATCAACCGAGATTCCCTGAGTAGCGGCGAGCGAAAGGGGAGTAGCCCAAGCGGGTAGCATATAGTATTAGTGGAAGCGTCTGGAAAGTCGCACGATAGAGGGTGAAAGTCCCGTACACGAAGGTGCGATATGTGGAAGCTTATAGAGTAGGGCGGGACACGTGATATCCTGTCTGAAGAAGGGGGGACCATCCTCCAAGGCTAAATACTCCTGATTGACCGATAGTGAACCAGTACCGTGAGGGAAAGGCGAAAAGAACCCCGGGAGGGGAGTGAAATAGACCCTGAAACCGTGTACGTACAATCAGTGGGAGCTGTTACCGTTGGGTAGTAGTGACTGCGTACCTTTTGTATAATGGGTCAGCGACTTATATTCTGTAGCAAGGTTAACCGAATAGGGGAGCCGAAGGGAAACCGAGTATTAACTGTGCGTTAAGTTGCAGGGTATAGACCCGAAACCCGGTGATCTAGCCATGGGCAGGTTGAAGGTTGGTTAACACTAACTGGAGGACCGAACCGACTAATGTTGAAAAATTAGCGGATGACCTGTGGCTGGGGGTGAAAGGCCAATCAAACCGGGAGATAGCTGGTTCTCCCCGAAAGCTATTTAGGTAGCGCCTCATGAGTAACTGTTGGGGGTAGAGCACTGTTTCGGCTAGGGGGCCATCCCGGCTTACCAACCCGATGCAAACTCCGAATACTGACAAGTTTAATCATGGGAGACACACGGCGGGTGCTAACGTTCGTCGTGAAGAGGGAAACAACCCAGACCGCCAGCTAAGGTCCCAAAGTCATAGTTAAGTGGGAAACGAAGTGGGAAGGCTTAGACAGCTAGGATGTTGGCTTAGAAGCAGCCATCATTTAAAGAAAGCGTAATAGCTCACTAGTCGAGTCGGCCTGCGCGGAAGATGTAACGGGGCTAAAACTATGCACCGAAGCTGCGGCAGTGCACGTAAGTGTGTTGGGTAGGGGAGCGTTCTGTAAGCCGTAGAAGGTGTGTTGTGAGGCATGCTGGAGGTATCAGAAGTGCGAATGCTGACATAAGTAACGATAAAGCGGGTGAAAAGCCCGCTCGCCGGAAGACCAAGGGTTCCTGTCCAACGTTAATCGGGGCAGGGTGAGTCGACCCCTAAGGAGAGGCCGAAGGGCGTATCTGATGGGAAACGGGTTAATATTCCCGTACTGGCTATAACTGCGATGGGGTGACGAAGAAGGCTAGGTTTACCACCTATTGGATGGTGGGTTAAGCATGTAGGCGTGTGATTAGGCAAATCCGGTCACTGAAACGCTGAGGTGTGATGACGAGCTGCTAAGGCAGTGAAGTAATTGATGCCCTGCTTCCAGGAAAAACCTCTAAGCTTCAGGTTATAGTTAATCGTACCCGAAACCGACACAGGTGGTCAGGTAGAGAATACTCAGGCGCTTGAGAGAACTCGGGTGAAGGAACTAGGCAAAATGGTGCCGTAACTTCGGGAGAAGGCACGCTGATGGTAATTGAAGTCCCAAGCGGATGTAGGTGAAGTCAGTCGAAGATACCAGCTGGCTGCAACTGTTTAATAAAAACACAGCACTGTGCAAACACGAAAGTGGACGTATACGGTGTGACGCCTGCCCGGTGCTGGAAGGTTAATTGATGGGGTTATGCGTAAGCAGAAGCTCTTGATCGAAGCCCCAGTAAACGGCGGCCGTAACTATAACGGTCCTAAGGTAGCGAAATTCCTTGTCGGGTAAGTTCCGACCTGCACGAATGGCGTAATGATGGCCAGGCTGTCTCCACCCGAGACTCAGTGAAATTGAAATTGCCGTGAAGATGCGGTGTACCCGTGGCAAGACGGAAAGACCCCGTGAACCTTTACTATAGCTTGACAGTGAACATTGAGCCTTAATGTGTAGGATAGGTGGGAGACAAAGAAGCATGCACGCCAGTGTGTGTGGAGTCGACCTTGAAATACCACCCTTTAATGTTTGATGTTCTAACCTATACTTCTGAATCGAGGTAAGGGACACTGTCTGGTGGGTAGTTTGACTGGGGCGGTCTCCTCCCAAAGAGTAACGGAGGAGCACGAAGGTTAGCTAATCCTGGTCGGACATCAGGAGGTTAGTGCAATGGCAAAAGCTAGCTTGACTGCGAGAGTGACGGCTCGAGCAGGTACGAAAGTAGGTCATAGTGATCCGGTGGTTCTGAATGGAAGGGCCATCGCTCAACGGATAAAAGGTACTCCGGGGATAACAGGCTGATACCGCCCAAGAGTTCATATCGACGGCGGTGTTTGGCACCTCGATGTCGGCTCATCACATCCTGGGGCTGAAGTAGGTCCCAAGGGTACGGCTGTTCGCCGTTTAAAGTGGTACGCGAGCTGGGTTTAGAACGTCGTGAGACAGTTCGGTCCCTATCTGCCATGGGCGTAGGAAAATTGAGAGGGTTTGCTTCTAGTACGAGAGGACCGAAGTGAACGCACCGCTGGTGTTCGGGTTGTGATGCCAATTGCATTGCCCGGTAGCTACGTGCGGAATAGATAAGTGCTGAAAGCATCTAAGTACGAAACTAGCCTCGAGATGAGTTTTCCCTGAAGAGATTCAGTAAGGTCCGTTTGAGACTAAGACGTAGATAGGTCAGGTGTGTAAGTGTAGTGATACATTGAGCTAACTGATACTAATGAACCGAGAGTCTTAACCTTACAACTCGGAGTTGTTTTGGGATTATGCGATTGATAGTATAAAAGTTGAAATAACAGTTTGTTCCGGATTGAGAGATTAGTGCAGATATGAGATAATGTAGCTAATTGAAAAGAGTACAGGATATGTCTGGCGGTAATAGCGCGGTGGTCCCACCTGACCCCATGCCGAACTCAGAAGTGAAACGCCGTAGTGCCGATGGTAGTGTGGGTATTACCCATGTGAGAGTAGGGTGCCGCCAGACTTTTAAATT
>NZ_LZGT01000039.1 GCF_001690525.1 Gilliamella sp. App6-5
GCACGCCGGCTAATAACAAACTGCGCATGGATGACAAACGTGGGCAAGAGCACATCAAACTGGCCACCGAATACGGCAAAACTCAACTTAATTTGGGGCATTTGGTCGATAATAAAAAAAGCCAACGTGGCGAAGGGTTTGAACTACGCACCGACGAATGGGGCGCGATTGCCGCCAATAGAGGCTTATACTTAACCACGCAAACCCAGCCGAAAGCGCAAGGTAAACAACTGGATATGCAAGCGGCAATAAGCCAACTTGAAAATGCCCTCTCTATTGCCAAAGCACTACAAAATGCCGCCACCCAGTCCGAAGCGCACAGCGCCGATACCGACAGCCAAGCGCAACTTAAAGCCAACTTAACTCAGCTAACCCAAAGTGGCCTACTGGCCTATGCGCAAGAAGGCATCGCCCTAACCAGCCCTGAAAATATTCAACTGACAACAGCGAGCAGCCTCACCTTAACCAGCGAAAATCAAACCGATATCAACGCTTTAAACAACGTCACTGTTTCATCGGGCGAAGCGATTGGTTTATTTGCGCAAAAAGCGGGCATGAAACTGTTTGCCAACCAAGGTGATATTGAGGTGCAAGCCCAAAATGCCAACCTCAATATGGCTGCCAAGCAAGATATCAAAGTGGATAGCGTGGATGGTAAAACGCAGATAACAGCAGCCAAAGAGATAACGCTCATCTGTGGTGGCTCTTATATCAAAATCAGCAGTGAAGGCATCGAACTGGGCACACAGGATAATATCTATCTTAAGTGTAATGTGTTCCAGAAGATGGGGCCGAAAGCACTTGATATCTCTACAGTAAATTTACCACAACTTATTACAGAACATGGTATTAAATTTCACTTTGTCGATGAGCAAGGCGGGGTATATGCTAATGAACCCTACATTGCCGTGTTACCCGATGGCAAAGAAATACATGGCATAACCGATAAAGAAGGCAAAACCAAAGCTTTCTATACTGATTCTCCAGATTCCATTGATGTGCAATTAACTCGATTAATATAAGGAAATCAATATGAAGAATAAAAAGCAGGGATCATTTACTACAGCTAACACTAATCAAGTTGGAGCTAATGGTGAGGTTGCTGTACATAAACAAGTGATTAAACGTCCTGATGAAGTTATATTGACTATAGGTGTATTTTTTGACGGTACAGCGAATAATTCATTTAACATCTCAATGCGTGAAGAGTATCAACAAGCGCTAGCCCGCGGCGAAACACCTGAAATCACTTTCCCAGTGTTCAATACCAGTTACACCAATGATCATTCGAATGTCTATAAATTATATCAAATGTATCATTCTGATCTTAAAAAAGATATTGTAAAATTATCAAAAGATAAAAATGGTGTGGCACATTATCAATTGAGCGTTTATATAGAAGGTGTCGGTAGCCGAATTGGTGAAAGTGATAGTAATATTGGTTTTGCCACAGGCCTTGGTGTAACGGGAATTAAAGGTAAAATAAACCGAGCTATAATCGAAATTAAAAAAGAGTTAAAGACTTTTTTGGGTAAAGCCCCTAAAACACGTATTCAACAAATTAACTATGATGTATTTGGCTTTAGCCGAGGTGCGGCAACCGCCCGCTACTTTACCAACTTTGTTGCTGATAAGTTAAATGATAAAGATAAACAAGGCAATAACAACCCGCTAACCAAAATGTTAAAACAAGCGTTAGAGGGCAAAATCAGTGACCATTGGCAAGGACATGCCAATGGACATGTCCATTTTTTAGGTATTTTCGATACCGTGGCAGGAATTGGTCGACCCGAAAATTTATTTGATGCGGGCGATGCTAACACTTTTGATATCGATATCCATATTCACCCCGATTCGACTGATGCAGGATTACATATTCAGGCCGCGCATGAATATCGGCATAACTTTTCGCTCAATGATGTGCCTAATTATTTTAAAAAAGTAAGCATGCCGGGTGCGCATTCGGATATTGGCGGTGGCTACCCCAATCATGATATTGAAGAAAACCTTTATATTACCAAAGTTTATCAACATGATAATCTCTATTTAGGTCAACCATCCAATATTAAGCAAAAGCTACAAAAAGCGCTCGTAAAAATCCAACAACATCCTGACTTGCACTACCTGTTTTATGGTTTAAGTGAAAATAACTTCTACCAATGGACAACCCCAGTAAGATACGATAACAATAACTACACCAATGCCTATGGCGTAATCCGTGTTAGGCGGCAAATAAAATTTGGTCTTGACCGAGTTGCTTTAAGGATTATGTATAATGAGGCGGTAAAACAAAATTGTAAATTTATCCCTTTTTGGGATATTTACGTTATCCCGAATGAATTACAAAGCGTGGCCAATAAAATCATCAAAGCTGCCGATAGCTATCAAACCTATCAATTGACGGAAGCTGAAAAGCGGTTAGTGCTGAACAACTATACCCATTGCTCGGCTGAATATGAACGCTATTTTTATACTAGACCAGCCGAAAAAGAACTAATCGACAAAAACACTGGTCAAATAGTTAAAATCACTTGGCCAGCAAAAAAAGAAAAAGAGCAGGCAATAACAGGATTACTGCAAGTTCACCAACCACACCTTACCCACCACGGTGATTGGCAACGGTTAATCCACCCCGATCAATAAATAGTAAGGATTTTATATGTTAAAAAAACTTATCACCAGCTTCAGTTTGGTACTGCTAATAAGTGGTTGCCATACACCATTTACACATAACAACGTGAACCCTAATTTGCCGCAAAAACCTTACAGTGAATGGCGTATTGGTGGAAGTTATCCACACTATTTCCAATCGATAGTATTTTCAACCATGATAAAGACCCAATCAAACAAATATAAAATCATTGATATAGTTGCGCGTAATAATCAAAATTATGAAACCCCTGGGCAATGGCAGACAGAATTCGGTTATAGTAATTTACCCGTTTATTCCGATTTGCCGGAAGAATTTTATATTTGTTGGTCATCTTTTGCCGATCAAACTTTTTATCGCACTAAATTAGTGGTGCCATTATGGGCTAGGCAAGAGATGGCAACACCACACCATTTTTATTCCGAAGCCTATGATAAAAATGAGATTGGTTATAACGATACCATTATTATTGGTTTTGCCCCAGGCGGCAGTGTGACCGGTTGGGTTACAGGGCTTGCTCATCCAGATGCAACGGCAATAGAATTTGGTAAAGGAGTCACTGAGCGAATCCCGCCAGGGTCGGATGTTTGCCCCAACCCATACCCAAACGGTAAAATAACCGAAATCACCCCTGAAGCTAAAGCTTGGCTAAAAAAACACGGCATGCCCAAAGAGTGGCAAGAAAAATATAATAATGTCACCATGGGGCAATATCTCAAACTCAAAAATCCACCCAACTTTTAAAGGATTAGTATAAATAACAGGCTAAATGAAGAATCATGGTGCAAGTTTAAATAAAGCATCTTCATCGTTTGTTAATTGATATTTAGAGGGAGGTTTACGCAAAAGCTGGATGGCGGAGTTGATAGGGCATTTACTGGTGAAATATGAAAGCGAATGGTATGCCGATGAAGCGTTAAGCAAATGGAACGAAATTGATGAGCTATTTGAAGAAAAAAAACAACAACAAAAAGCACTTATTGAAGCGGGATTAGATGAGCTAGGCATCACCGAGCCTTACCTCCGTGATTTTGCCTTAGACGTGGTGGACGAAGCGCATAAACATGTCAAATCAAACTGGCAACTAGAAAAAGCACAGCGCATTAAACCCTCACTGTGGTGGAAACAAGTGGCACAAGCGCAAACTCAAAATCAAACAACCAGCACAGAACAAAGCAATGCGAATACCAATACCAATACCTCTAAACTGTCTAATCTATCAACTGATGGCAAGGCATGGTTTATTCATCCGGTAGCGATGATGGATTATTTTTCAGGCGCAGGCATAGCTACTTATCATATTTATCATGATGGAAAAATTGAAAAACATATACCACAAGAAATATTGAAAGGTTATGAACAAAAATATAAATACGTTTATCATGATAAGAATAAAAAAATACATGAGTTGGGTATTTTTACTGTTCATGTAACTAAGGCTATGGCGAGAGGAAATATTCCACAAGCACATAATGTGGAATTAATTAATGTTAAGGAGTTTGAAAAAGGTTACATTTCATCTGATGGTAATGTTAAAGCAAAATTTGCAACATTTAATAGTGATAGTCACAGGTGGTATATAAATCCTGATTGTTTTGCAGGGTTGCTTGGTGCTATGTTAGAACTGAATGCTGATTATTTAGGCTTTAATGGATTTAGCACTTATGATGCTAAATCTGTTCAGAGTAAATCTCATATAAATGGGGTTGCCGGCGATTTAAGATATATATCAACTAAAAGAAATGGTGAGCTAACATGGTTATCTTATTCAAGTTTTGATTTTGATGAGCAAGAAAAATTTAATAAAGCATTGTATAAATTTGGTTGGGCAAGGACTTCGTTAATGTATTCAGAATATTTTACATATAAGAAACAACCAAATACTTTACTTAAATATACTAAGCATATGAAGAAAGCTCCTCCTAATGGATATGATCATTATCATCATTTACATATATGTGGTTTTGATTTTAACTTAATTATAAATGTACAGGATTAAAAATGATTAGATTTAAATTTTTCCCTATATGCATTTTATTGATTTCGTTATTTTCTTTCGCAGAAGATAAAAATAAAGATCCCAATAATATTCTTTATGAATTTAAGGGATATTCAAAAAAAACATCGTCCTATCATTCTTTAAAAGACTTTTTTGCTGATAATAATCAAGTTTATGATAAAAAGAATCCACTAAACGCACTTTTTGACCCTGATACGCCTTTATTAAGTATGGTTGAGCATAGAAAACCTTATACAGGTAAAGCTATATTATTTAAAAAGCTTCCACTTGATAGCAATCTAAATGTGTTCCTTTTTGCTTATTGGGATCACAATGAGCAAGATTCATATTATAACCTTCCAACTCTTGAATTACAGATTTTTGATAAGAGTAATCAACTGATTAGCAAAATGATTGTTGTTGATGGTGCACAAGCAGAATGCTCAATCAATAAAAAAACACGTATTTATAAAAATAAGAAATTTGAAATAATAGAATCAGAGTATTGCATTGATATAGAAACAGACAAGCTTATGACTGAACAACATAAGGTAAGTTATTATTTTATTGATGATAAAGGTAATATTAATTTTGAATAATGAATGTCACTAAGTATAAATTAGAATAATAAGGGCTGTCTTCATCACTTTTATTAGCCTATATTAAATAATACCCTAATAAAAAGAACAATATTTATTGAGATGTTGAATTTGGCATAAGTAACATTAAGGAAATTTAACAATGAAACTTTTTGAAAGGTTTATCATTATCTGCCTATTATCATTATTTGATGTAAATATTGCATTTTCAGAAAATTTAAATAGCGATTTACGTGACTATCATAAAATCAAATTACCTTATTCTTCTAATGAATTAAAAAAATATTATTATTGGGGTGAACATGGCTTGTATCTTTCACCTAATATGCCATTTCCATTAAGGTTTACGAATAAAGAATTTTCATTTAAGCCAAAGTTATTTGAATATCTTACTAAAACAACTTTTTATTTTCCCCATTGTTATTTTTATCATAAGAATATTTTATATAAAGGTATTATACAAATAGCTGTAGGTGAAAATAATGAAAAAATTTTTACTTTTCAATTGTATAGTTATGATAAGAACGGAAATCTGATGGATGCAATACTTTTGTACAAAATTCAAAATGGTGAAATATCATATTGGAATGATTTTGTAATAAAAACAGATGGCAGAATAGTAATAAAACAACATCAAAAACAAAATCTTTTTGAACTCGATGAAGATCCAAAAGATAAAAAAGTTTATACAACAGAAGACAAATATCAAATGAGTTCTTCTGGAATTTTTAACACAATAAAGGATTAAGTAATGAGAAATTTATTGTTCATTGAGATAATTTTATTTAGTTTTTATTGTTATGGTCAGGAGTTTAAGATTATTGAGAACTATGAAGGTAAATCTGTTCTTAACACTATAAATATCTCAAAACTAGAAAAAGATTGCGAAAAATCCAATGACTTTTGGCATTTTACAAATGCTGAACGAGAAAAAATTCTAGAGCGTTGCCCGATTAATCGAATTGCTTCATATTTTGATAATTTATATGAAATTATTAATAACAAAATTGTTATATATGATGTCAATGAGTTAAAGCTTACTATTAATAAAAAACTCTATAATAAAACTGTTAATAATAAAATATCTCCTGTTAAAGAGCTTAATCTATCCCTTTTTCATAAAGGAAAACTTAAAGATAAAATTATATTGGCAAATAGTTCCTATGACGTTGAAGGTTATTATTGGTTAAGTAATCAGTACTATTATATTTCTCCTAGTAAAGATGTTTATCTATTATTGGTAAAAGATATCGATACTAGTGTAAAACCAATATTCTGGAAACATTATCAAATAGATAAAAAAGACTTACAATTTCAGCTTAAAGAGTTATTAATTGACGAAGGTTATAAATATCAAATTATTTATCCCTATAAATTTGAAATTCTTGAAGGAGCACTGGAAAAATCGAAATATGATATTGATAAATTAAAGACATGTTATCGAGAACAATTTTCGACAAATTGTAGTATCGACTCTTACCGCTATTATCATAACCTTTTATCTCAAAAAGTCATATCACTTAAGGATAAAAAAACTAATTTTAATGAATCTATAGACAAAATAGATAAACAAATTAATGAAATATGTTTATTAATACCTGCTCCTAATTATTATTATGAAACTGAGGAATTTACTTATAATATTACAAAATGTTTAACAGAACAATTAAACAAAAAGATAGAAAAATTAGCCCAAACATTATTGGAGTGAAATGAAATTTATTTGGAAATTATATGGCATGGGGGGGAACCATAATCCGTAAAATTAGTCATTGTGATGTGCCGGCAGTCTTGGTTGCAGAAAATGGCGGGGATGAGGCGCCACATAAGGGGTATGTCAAATTAACCTCACTGATAGTGACCCAACTTAAACCTGAAAAATTAGATAAAGTGGTGGTATTAAAAACGCCTGTGCCAATTAATAAAGGCGACTTTATAGGTTACATCGGCCATAATGTCAGCCAATCCGAACGTTTTGACGAGCCTAAAGAAGCCCCGTTATCGAACATGAAACGGGCGTTAGACAAGCAATTACCGCCAATGGCACATATTGAATTACTGACCTGTGATGATTTACCGGCGTTTATCACTAAAACCCGCACCTTAGCGGACAAGCTGCCTGAAAGTGAAAAAACTATCATATTAGTTGAAAAAGAGGCGCGATTAGTGCAAGCCGCTAAACCGGCAGGTTGGTTAAGCTCTGGGGTGGCGATTCATTTTACCGACACTACCGAGAGCTACTATATTAAAATCAAACCGGTCTATACCGTCAATCTTCCCTCAAGATTTTTTCATACTTCAACCGAGCAGCCGTTATTCGACCCAGGGGTTGGCAAGGTGGTTAATGGCATTAATGGAAAGATACAGGCAAAAAGCCCGTCAGCGCAACCGTACACCTTAACCGCAAGTGAGAAAATGTATGTAAGGCGGATATATCCCGAATTAACCGAGGCAGATATCCCCGATAAAGTTGAGCTAATTAGTGGCGGAAAGGGGCAAGATACGACGTTACCGAGTGTCTATTCTGAGCCTGCGAATGATGATGATTTTTTCACGATTCGCTTTATGATTGAAAACAAGCCGTACTGGATAGCCGCCAGTAAAGTCTTACAGCTTAATGGCGAAGATGGGCAGCTCAATTCAAGCGTAAGTTATTGGCATAATTTTCCGTTATCATTAGATGACAACCTTTCTCCACAGGAAAAGAAACGTAATACGGTATGTTACCCTCGTACCGTG
>NZ_LZGT01000040.1 GCF_001690525.1 Gilliamella sp. App6-5
TGACCAACATTCACCTTGTTTATTAGGAACCAATAGCTTTTCTGGTGTTCGTTGGGGGATACGTTTTTTACGTTTAGCTCTAATATTAAGTTTTAACTCACAATACACCCGATACACCCGTTTATGATTCCATTTATAGCCGAGCTTTCTGATGCGATTAAAACATTTGGGAAAGCCCCAGCGTAAATGCCGGTCTGTGATAGCATTCAACACCGAAATAATCACCGAATCATCCGGTAACTTAGGTTGATGATAGTAAGCACAACGGCTTAAGCCAACAATGGCACAACTCATAGCAATAGTAACTGAATGATTTTGTTGTAGTTGCTGTGCCCACATTTTACGTACCTTTGTGGGCACTAAAGCTTTTTTATGATTTCTTCCTGAAGCTGGGATTTTAAGCTCAGTTCGGCAAACATCTGTTTAAGTTTACGGTTTTCGGCCTCAAGCTCCTTTAAACGTTTAATATCAGAGGTTTCCATTCCGCCGTATTTTTCTCGCCATTTATAGAAAGTTGAATTTGCCATGCCATATTTACGGCAGAGTTCCTTGACAGGAATACCTGCTTCAGCTTCTTTTAAAATAGCGACGATTTGATGTTCAGTCATTTTTTTCATAATTGAATCCTCTTTTACTTTTATCATAGAGAATTTTCTACTTTTTTGCTGTACTATTTTAGGGGATAGTTACAGAGGGATCATTAAAAGAATAAATCTGTTTTACAAAAAGCATGATAAATTCAAACCAAATATTTACCATGTATCTTATATGTTAGCGACAGCTCGTTGGGAAGCTACGTGGGGAAGTGATTTTTTCTGCGCACTGGAAGAACGTTCAGGCAGTTTAGGAAAAGCATATTTTAATAAATATGATCCTGTATTAGCAAGCAATGAATCCTTAAAAAAAAGGGCTAAGAACAATGGAAATACAGAAGAGGGGGATGGTTATAAATATCGTGGTCGAGGTTTAGTTCATTTAACGTGGAAAAATAATTATAAAAAAGCGAGTGACTATTTTGGTATTGATTTTGTTGATCAACCCGATAAAGCAGCAGAACTTGATTATGCCGTGCCAATAATGATTTGGGGGATGATGAAAGGGATTTTTACTGGTGGTAAATTGCCAAGGTATATCTATAAAAGCCATATTAATTACAAAGCAGCAAGAGCAGTAATAAATGGAAGTGATAGTGCTGATAATATAGCCTTTTTTGCGAAGCTATTTGAATCAATCCTTCGAAAGACGTCAAATTTAACTGAGGAATTTTAGAATGAGAAAAATAATATTATTGATATTAGTGATGATAATCAGTAATGTCAGTTATGCAAAGTTGTCTTGTTCAAATAAATTATTTATAGAAAATAAACAATTTAACATTAATTCTAAAATTTATAAATTTATATCTTACTTTTGTGAGGATAAAAATAATGATGAGGAAGAATTTTTTTCAAAAACAGCCATGCTAGAAGTACAGGCAGAAAACATCAATAAATTATATAAAAATGTAATTGGAATATGGGGAATGCTGAATATTGAATTGGAAGCATGGAATGATAAGCCTGCATTGCATTACTTTATGCCAGCTACGGAATCTATTGAAGCAGATATACCTATTATGATTAAAAATAATGAGTTAATGGTTCAATGTGTATATATTAACCAAAGATTGAAAAATTTTATGGAAGCAAAATATTCTTATTGTGGCGATCAACAAATTATCGAAGATGGATTCGGTGAAGATGCAATTTTAAATTTATTTCCTGAGTTTTACTTATACAGCATATACCATAACATATACTTTCCTGAAACTAATAAATATTTATCTGACAAACAATTTGATGCTTTTAT
This sequence comes from Gilliamella sp. App6-5, assembly GCF_001690525.1. Taxonomy (GTDB): domain Bacteria; phylum Pseudomonadota; class Gammaproteobacteria; order Enterobacterales; family Orbaceae; genus Gilliamella; species Gilliamella apicola_H. The sequence continues at coordinate 1,849 of NZ_LZGT01000040.1, forward strand.
TGGTAAAATAGATGATATCAATTTTTATCGACGTTATTCATCACTCAATGATTACTTTTTAAATAAATTTATAGTTATTATGGTGAATAAGGAAAAAGAATACCATTTTAAAGAATCAAAAATTTACCAACGAATATTGGGTAAAACAAAATCTGAGGGAATTATTGGATTAGATATTATTGATGCAAAAGGGAATATTACTTTTTATGATAAAAAGATATTATTAGAACTATTAAATAAATCTACCATAAAACCCAATATCAAGTCTTATATTCAACAAGAAAAAATCAATCTTTATAATAACCCCAATGAAAATGAGCCAGAAAGTATGTATTTAGTACAAAACGATTTTGTCAAAATTCTAGACGTAATTTGGGATAAAGACCAATATTCTAATGTCTGGTTTAAGGTAAGCTATATCAGTAAAAAGCACGGAGAAATAATAAAATGGATTAGAGGGTATGCTTTTAATCCTTGGAATTACGGTGAAGGGTGATGGTTACAAATGTTGAAATAAGGGTACCTTTTTATTGTTACAGCCAAATCCAAATTGGTTTAGATGAATTGCTTAAAAACAACGAGTTATTCAACAAAATAAGACCTAGAGTTGATGGGTGGGAAAATGGTAAGTAAAAGGTAGTTGTGTTAAATATAATAATGAAATCAATTATGAAAATGCATATAACTTAGTCATCCCAGCAGACACCACCCCACCAGCCACGCTTAGCACTGATGGCAAGGCGTGGTTTATGCATCCTATAGCATTATTTAATTTATTTAGAAAAAGTTTTAGGCATGTCAGTTATGAACAATTATCGACAATTATGTCAGGGTGTAATTCAGAAATAATAGAAACATTTTTACCATTTATTAATGATACAATGGAAATATTTGATATAAAATCGCCATTAAGAAAAGCGCATTTCTTAGCACAAATAGCTCATGAGACAGGGCAATTACGTTATATGGAAGAAATAGCGAGTGGTAAAGCTTATGAAGGAAACATAAGCCTAGGAAATATATTAGAAGGAGATGGCATAAAATTCAAAGGGCGAGGACTTTTACAACTTACTGGACGCAATAATTATACTGCATGTCAAACGTATTTAAGAACAATAAAAAAATATCATAATTTAGATATCACTTCATCTTTAGAAAATGCTAAGAAAGTAGCAAGTAATCCAGAGTTAGCTTCTTTGGTATCTGGTTATTATTGGTTAAAAATAAAGCCTAAATTAAATGTTAAAGCAGATGAAGATGACTTGTATTGGGTTTCAGTATATGTCAATGGTTGGAAAAAACAAGATAATCCCTATTATCCCGATAAGACAAAAGAGCCTAACAACATGGCACACCGTGCAGAAATGTTAGACATTGCAAAGAAAGCTTTCGGAGTAAATTAATAATGAAATTTTTGATTTTTCTTTCTATCTTTTTTGTATCGAAAGTTTTTGCTGATCCTATTTTATTAATAAATGAAAGAATTGGATTGAAGGGGTTATTTGAAAATAAAAATTTAATATTAACATTAGATATTAGTGATAAAAATGATATAACCGGATTATATAAAATCGGAGACCAAGATTCGGTTAACATGTTAAACGGTAATATCATTAATAAAAGCATTCAATTAGAATCAGAAAAAATTGAACGTAACAAATTTTCTTCAATACATTTAGATATAAGAAATAATCTTTTTAATGGGGATGGGACAATTAATGGGGAACAATACCCATTGATTTTAAAAAAAGAAAGTATCTCTTATAAAGAGATTATATCAAGTATAAAGATAGAGGCTATTAATGACAATGATTACGAATTAGTGATTGTTGTAAATCAAAATGAACAAAGATTACGTTTTTTTTCTTTAGAAGATAAAATAAATATTATTTTTGAAGATTTAAATTTCGATTCTTATCCTGATATTAGAGTTTCTGAAAATTATGGCGATGTTAATATAAGTTACTCTTATTTCCTCTATGATCCAAAAACATCTATTTACCGTTATTCTAAACAATTGTCTGATAATATTATTAACCCAAAGGTGTTATATGAAAATAAAGTATTAATAGGTCAATCTCATGACGGATGCTGTTTTTATGAAAAATCAATACGGTATCACAATAATCTTTATAAATTTAGCTTTAATTACCTTAAAAATAAAGGGGAAATGATTCATTATAATGGCAAAGGCAAAGTAATAAAAAAAACTTCTATTAATAAAGTCATATTTGAAAATGCTCCATTAATAAAAATGATAGACAATAATTTATAAACTTAATTTAAAATTAAAGTGTTTTATATTAAACATTATATAGTACTCTGTTCCGCTATGAGGGCTGCGCAAACAAGGAATAAAGCAAATAATGTGTAGGAGCCGAGTTGTTTACACTTCATGATTAAAATAATTCGCTAAAAACGCATAAGGTATTTTATCAAAAATCGCTTTATGCGTTTTGCGATATTGTAGCTATTAATCAAGTATTTAATCTTTGATTTCCTATCTTTGGAACCACTAAATATTTACGGATGATACCATATCCCCATTAAGGGATGTATTACGCTTTCTGCTTTCCCTCCGTTGCTTAAGCGAATTTTTCATTTATAGAAGAATTATCCCCCTATTTTATTGGCGCAGAATTAGAGTAATTTTTGTTAAAAATATTCAGGAATCTATACCGTTTCAGATTGAAATTATTTTAAATTTAATAAGTTAAAAATTTCCCTCGATAAAGCATAACGTTGCTTAAATCCCTTATTCAACAAAGACGCTAAGTCGCTATCACTTACTGGTTTAACTAACTGAAATTATTCATATTAAACAATATTTATTTAACAAATTTTTAACAAAAGGTTAAATTTAACACTAAAACAATGTATACTTTTTAGTTAAACTTAATGATGAAAATATCAGTGTTAAATAAAAAAATAACTAAAAATAACACAGATTGATTTTTATAAAATGGATATAAGGAGGAAAACATGTCAAACGAACTTAATCGTCTTCTGAGCCAGCTCGGTGACGGGTTTAGCGATTTAATGGCGGGCTTAGGGGGCGTTAGCCATAATCGCTATACCTTAACGGTTGACGGGCTGGGCGCGCCGATTTCGGTTTTACATGTTGAGGGTAATGAGTCGTTAAACCAGCCTTGGCGTTATGTAATCTCCTTTACCAGTACTGATAAAACCTTATCGCCTGAGGCCTTTCTTAATCAAAAATCGACCTTCTCCTTTAATCCAGTTATCAATAAACCATTAACTTCCGCTATCCGCTCATTAAGTGATTTGCCCACGTTGACGAATAAACGCACCTTGCATGGGGTGATTACTGAGTTTAGTCAGTTATCCGTCAATAAAGAGGAAGCCCATTATCAAGTGGTGTTATCTTCGTGCTTAGCACGGTTGGCTATTGGCCAACATAATGCCATATTTCAAAATCAAAGTGTGGTGAGTGTAGTTGAAGAAGTGCTGCGCAGTCATGGTTTGACGGGCATTGATTACCGTTTAGAGTTAAAAGACAGCTATCCTGAGCGGGAGTTTATCACGCAGTGGCAAGAAAGTGACCTTGAATTTATTCAACGCTTATTGGCCGATGTGGGTATCTGGTTTCGCTTTGAAACCCACGCTGAGCACCACTGTGATGTGATGGTGTTAAGTGATTATGAACAAGGCTATGCGCAGGTGGCTAATATTGACTATAAACCACCTAGTGGCATGGCAGATACGGGCGTTGAAAGTGTGTGGGATATCAGCCTGCATAGTGAAGTGGTAGTCTCCTCAGTCAAGGTACAAGACTATAACTACCGTGATGCCCTAGCCGATTTACAGGGCGAAATAAACACCCAACCTAAAGACCTTACCACCTATGGCAGCGACTATCGCTATGCCGAGCACTATAAAGGCTTAGCGAGTAACGGACAAGACAACCCGCAAGATAGTGGCGATAATAACGATGATGATAACAATATTAATAATGATAATCGTGATAACGGCAATAATCCTAATGAGAATAACAGGCATGACGAGAATCAGATTGAAAGCGGTCAGTGGTATGCCCGTATTCGTCATGAACAGGCTATTAGCCAGCAAATTATCCTCAAAGGCAAGAGTAACCACTATAACCTTGCTCCCGGCCAATGGATTAACCTCAACGGCAGCCCGCTGGCAGATATCAATGACGGTATCATCATTTTAACGGTACAAGGGCAGGGTAACCGCACTGATGCTTATGAACTCACCTTTACCGCTATTCCCTATCAAGCCTTAAAACCCTATCGCCCTGCGCCCATACGCTGGCCACAAGTTAGTGGCACATTACCTGCCCGTGTCACCAGTGCTAATCATGACACCTATGGCTATATTGACCCGCAAGGGCGCTATCGGGTTAAATTTAACTTTGATTTAAATGAGTGGAAAAATGGCACGGAAAGCTTATGGGTACGTTTAGCTAAACCGTATGCGGGCAACACCTATGGTTTTCACTTTCCGTTAATTGACGGCACTGAAGTAGCGATTGCCTTTATGCAGGGCAATCCTGACCGGCCGTATATTGCCCATGCGATGCATGATAGTGCTCACCCCGACCTTGTTACCACCATTAACAAACACCGCAATGTGATTCGCACGCCGGCTAATAACAAACTGCGCATGGATGATAAACGTGGGCAAGAGCATATTAAACTGGCCACCGAATACGGCAAAACTCAACTTAATATTGGTCACTTAGTTAACGAAAAAAAACAACCTCGCGGTGAAGGCTTTGAACTGCGCACCGACGAATGGGGTGCGATTGCCGCCAATAGAGGCTTATATTTAACCACCCAAACCGAGCCTAAAGCGCAAGGTAAACAGCTTGATATGCAAGCGGCAATCACTCAACTTGAAAATGCCCTCTCCATTGCCAAAGCGCTACAAAATGCCGCCACCCAGTCCGAAGCGCACAGCGCCGATACCGACAGCCAAGCGCAACTTAAAGCCAACTTAACTCAGCTAACCCAAAGTGGCCTACTAGCCTATGCGCAAGAAGGCATCGCCCTAACTAGTCCTGAAAATATTCAACTGACAACAGCGAGCAGCCTCACCTTAACCAGCGAACATCAAACCGACATCAACGCTTTAAACAACGTCACCCTTTCATCGGCTGAGGCGATTGGTTTATTTGCGCAAAAATCAGGCATGAAACTATTTGCCAACCAAGGCGATATCGAGCTGCAAGCCCAAAATGCTAACCTCAATATGGCTGCTAAGCAAGATATCAAAGTGGATAGTGTGGATGGTGAGGTAACTATCACAGCGAGCGATGAACTAACACTTATTTGCGGTGGCTCTTATATCAAAATCAGCAGTGAAGGTATTGAACTTGGCACGCAGGATAATGTTTATCTTAAGTGTAATGTGATGCAGAAGATGGGAACAGCAAATAAAAAGGTAGAAAATACGCTACCTATTGGATGCCAACGGACATTATCACAACAAACAAAAAAACAAGGGGCATTAGTTGAACTATGACTAAAACAGTTAATATGTCTGAACTTTTTCTATATGAAGATGATAAATTGTCTAATGAACAAATTAGTAAAATAGCAGATGAATTAATAAAAAATGCTAAAGAAGCAGACTATTGTTATTTGTTATTAGACTTAAGTTTGCGTGATCTAAGTGTTTTAGCGTTAGAAAATGACGTGTATGCATACATTGAAGATAATTATTCAAAATTACAATTTATTCAATTTGATCATCCCATGTTCAATATTAAAAATGTGCCTGCATTACTTTTATTCAATTTAAATGAACAGATTGAAATATTAAAGCAATTAATCCAGTTATCTTTTCAAGAAACAAGAACAAAAGCATTATTATCTGGACAAGGAAGAGCAATTTGTGGTTGGCTATTTTCAAACAAAAAAATACAAATTCTAAGTGATTATATTGCTAATTTATGCATTCAAAGACATCCAATAACATACTGTTATTATCTGTTGCGCCTTTATGATCCAGCTGTATTAAATTCTGTTTTAAGCCTAATATTACCTCAGATTAAAGATAAGATTCTTAGTGCAACAACATGTTGGGCCGTACTCAATGGCGATGGCGTATTAGAATGTTATAAAGCGGCAAAAATTCGCTGGGAATTTGTTGTTCATCGTTTAGGATTAAATAATCAAGAAATGAAAAATATTGCAAATATTAGCATCGAAAATCAAACATTAATTAAATATCGGCATAAGTATAAAAATCAACCACGTTACCATGAAGATCAAGCTAGAGAATATATACGTAACGCGCTCACACTTTGCAATCAATACCAACTCACCGACGAACAAGACAAAATCTTGTTTGCCATGCATTACTTAACAATAGGTAGTGAATTTCACCGTACGCCTATAATTACAAAGCTTTTAAAACAAAAAGAGACCTATTATCAAAAGCGTGTTGCATCAATTACTGATGAACAATGGCTCCAAATTGCCCAACAAAGTAAAAAATTAGCATCAGGAGAAAGTAATGAAGTGTAATTGTACTTCTTCAAAAGGGTTAACAATATTGCCTGTAACTTATTGTGTTGTTCCTCAAACCAACGGACTTAAACTACCAAATTGGGCAAGGCACTCTGATTTGAAAAAAATCGAACTGAAACACGATTACCATTACGCATTAAGAGTATCGCGTGAAGGCTTTCTATACCTATTTTATGAAGAAGGAGCTAGGGGTAATAACTATTGGGAAGTCTATAAAATTGCTGAAAACGGCACCTTCTGGAAGCAACTTTCCCCCCAAATGGCAAGTGCGGAGGAAGATTGTGGCTGTGCAGCCACTTTACAAAATACAGCCAGTGCTGAATTTATTTGTATTGAACAACCAAAGCAGTGTGGCAAAGTCTGGTTAGCTTATAGTGAGCATAAATGGCAAGATGATGTCCTAGAAAACTATGAAACGAATAGTCAGTTACGCAGTGAAAGAATGACAATGATTGAGCCCAAAAACATGGCAGAAGATGCAATAGCTGATGAAAACGGTATCGCACAATTAAATCAACAAAATATAAAACAAATTATTGATTATGCAGATAAAGATATTAAATCAAAAATAGCCGATCCAACAATTAAACATTTTAATAATCTGGTTTCAGATGACATAAATCAATGGAATACTAAGTTCTTAGATAACCATTGCACCGTTTTTCCATGGTCTGTTGACCGCCATATAAATAATACTATTGAATCAGCTTCACAACGTTCAACTGAACCAAGTGGTTACATTGTAGGACTAATGGATGCGGTCGGCATTGCTTATGAATTAAATGGTTGGTGTAATGAAATTGTAGGATACTTACAGCTATTTAATGAAGAGCGTGAACATGAAATGCAATCCGATGCGCTATTAACATTTTTTGAAAATAGCTTTATTCAATCCAAAGAAGACGAAAGACGTAAAAATTTAAATATCTATGAAGAAATGTGCAGAGAAAAAAATAATTATTGGCTAGAAGAAGTAATAAAAACAGAGGGTAAAGATTGGCTACAAAAGCGTAGAGACCAATATTACAACCAATATCGCTTTGAACCCGACATGCTAGCTGGGCTAAATAAAGGCTGTGATCTGTTTGAGGATTGGTTAAAAGATTCACGAGTTGTGTCGAGCTATTATCGACGATTGGATCTTGCCATGAAACGCGTGCAAAGTAATAAAGATATCAAAGCCTACCTTAAAACTATAGCCAAATTGCGCAAAGATGCAGAATTAACCATAGCTATACGCGAATTAATGCACAAAACCGAAGTCGACAAAATTCGCACTATATCAAGAGAAGAATTTGAAAAATACCAAGCTCGAATTAATCAACCGTTAAGAGACACTTATCACCAAAAATACGAACAAATCATGAAACAAGCAAGCTTGTTACATGAACAACGTAGCGAAAATGTATTTATATGGATTCAAAGCGATAATTACCTTAATACGTTAAATGACTATAGTCAAAATAATATAGAAGACGGAATTGAATTTGAACGAGTTGTTGTAACAGCAATCGATGGCGTGCAAGACACGAAAATAGGCAATGATACTATTGGTGAATGGATAAAAGCGCATGAAATACCTAAAACCAATCTACTTTGGCGAGCGATTGCCTTTAACCAAAATGGTGCCGTTAAAGAGCTAGAAGACTTTTTACTGGATGCTGAAAAACACAATGAAATCGATGGCGAAGGAAGATTGAAGCGCATCTTGTTCAATACGCCTAATAACTTATCTACCTTTACTGGAATTTGTCAAGAAATCAACGCTAACCTGCAAGAAAAGAAACCCAATGCCAATGCTAAATTTATTGATAAATTCGCCTACAAGCGTGATAAACTTGCCTCTATTTTAATTGGCAAATTTTTCCGTATTAAACCTATTAGTGTGGTGGTCGGCAATATGCGTATTGCAGCTGATCATATTAATCACTTTATCGCCCAAAAAATATTTATGGCAAGGGCAGGGCTTGAGCCAGAAGTAGTTAACGGTGTTATGCACGAATATTACATCCGCCGGACTTGGGTTGACAGAATGAAAAAATTAAACAGTGATTATCAAATGTTTTCAGGCCCTTTTCCGAAAGTAGGGCAAAAAGGTATGCGAGGCATGTTAATTAATAGTTACTTAAAAGACTATACTCACAATATTTTAAGAAAAGTCATTATAAAAAGAACAGAAAAACCAGCTGATATTATCATTAAAAGAAAACACGATGAAATGTGGGGTAATCATAATAACCAAGCATTTGGACGTAATTTAAAAGACGCAAGATTATCTGCCGTGTTGCTTGTTTTTCAGCTACCGGTTATTGCAACATTATTTATTCAAGAAGACAATTACAACGACGATGAATTTACTAACTTAGTACTGTCTGCCTCATTGAGTTTGGTCAGCTCATTAACCAATGTGCTAATTAAACCTGTGGAAATTTCCTTTAAAAGCACCAAACTAGTAATAGGGCTAAGAATTGTAGGGCATTTAACTAGTGGGGCATCGTCGATATTTGGGTTATTATATGCAATTCCACAGGCAAAAAAAGAAAATCAAGATAATGTTGAATTGGCATTAAACTATGCCAATGTCATGGTCTATATTAGTCAATTTTTCAAAACGAGTACAGCACTGTTAAAAATGTCGCCTAAATTAGCGAGTCGTTTTATTCTTAGTAGGTTTATAGTAATAGTTGGACTTAAAATCATTACCATTCTTGCCACATGGTGGGTGCAATTAATTTTAATGGTGGTGGATTTTGTGTGGACATTAATTGTTGATGACGATATCCAAAAATGGATTAGAGCTACCCGTTTTGGCACTCAATATGATCGTAATATATCCCCAAATTTTGACGCAGAATTAACAGCCTTTAAAAAACTAATGAAAATAGAAGAAAATCAAGAAAAAGTTGAACACGCCACCGATAGCTTTTTAACTTATATTGGTTGGGATAGCTCAATCTTTTCCGATTTTTCGTTTAATGATATTTTAGGAATTGATCCCGAAAATAATTCACAATCCCAATTAAATACTCCTTATTCACTAAATTAAGAGCGATAAATATATGACCCTAAAATCATTTTATAAAATTCAAAATCAAATGGTCGACAAATCTTGGCGACATCATGCCACGCCACCGGTTTTACCGTGCTTGGGCGATGAGTTTACTTGTATTCGTGGCACAATAAAATACATTGATTTACAAATGCAACAACAAGCGTTTGAAGTTGAATCGTACCAAAATATGCAAGAATCAATGAAACGAACTAATCGAGCAGCACAAATTGGCGCAATTATAGGCACATTACGGGGCCAAGTTGGTTTAACTAGTATGCCAGAAACTGAACCAGTTTTGCGTAATGCCAATTTTGTCAATGTACAAATTGAAAAAGAGATTTATCGTGGTTGGGTTGGAGATTGTCCATTTCAACCAGGTGATGAAGTGATTGTGGTCGCTGAATGGCAACATGACCATTACGAACTTTATGCCATAGCCAAACCCGATGAACGGATTATTTGTGTTTGCCCTAACTGTTTTCGAGGGCGTTGGGCTTATTCTGTATTTTGCCTTAAATGTACTATTATGACTTTGATAATTGCACTATTAGTCGTGACGGGCATCTATATATATTACCATGGTTTAGATAAAGTTGTTACTTTAAGTAATAGTTATTTAAATAACATTTCAGGTGCTGCAATGGCTTTTGGTACTTTTGCTGTTATTGGTTTTATTATTGCTTTAAAAGACAGCTTTAAAACCAAAGTCAAAATTGCTGAGCAAATATTTAAGGCTTTAAACTTAAAAAAGATATCAAGACTTGATTTAAGAAAATTCACCAATAGAAAATGTTGGAAATTAAAGTTTCAAGGAAAATATAACGTAAATGATAAAAAGCCTAATATTAGCTATAAAATAAAAGTGGATGATAATAATCTTTTTTATTATTAAAAAAA
>NZ_LZGT01000041.1 GCF_001690525.1 Gilliamella sp. App6-5
TTCTTCTACTTAGATCACCGAACGGTTGATGGCAAACATAATTTAATTACCGATACCTATGTCACAGCTGGAAATATTCATGATTCCCAGCCTTACATGGCTCGATTAAAACGCCAGTTAGAGCGGTTTGGCTTTAATCCGGTTGGTGTCGGTCTTGATGCGGGTTATTTTACGGCTCCCATTTGCCATTTACTGCTGGCAGAGCAGATATATCCGGTGTTGGGTTATCGTCGTCCCACCCATGGTGCGAATCCCATCAGAAGAAAGCAGTTTATCTATAACGGTCAAAACGATACTTATACTTGCCCAAACGGGCAAACATTAATATATAAAACTACCAGCAGGGAAGGTTATCGTCATTATCATTCTGATGCAACAACCTGCAAAATCTGTCCGTTATTGTCACAGTGTACACAGAGTAAAAATACACAGAAAGTCATCACACGGCATATCTGGGAAGCAGATAAAGAGAAAGCCAACGAGATTCGTTTAAGTCAGTGGGGTAAAAAAGTCTATGCTCGGCGAAAAGAAACCATAGAGCGCAGCTTTGCTGATGCTAAACAACATCACGGACATCGCTATGCACGATTTAGAGGAAGAGCGCAGGTTCAAATGCAGTGTTTATTGGCCGCAACGGCTCAAAATATCAAGAAAATAGCGATAAAGCTATTTTTGTTACGTTTTTTAAGCTATTTTTTAATTTATTTAATAAAATCCAAATTAAAAATCCTATTTATGGTTTAAATAAAAAAATAAACCCCGAATTATATCGAGGTTTGTCATCAATCTGAGGCTGCAAAGCAGCCTCTTTCCAGTAAAATAATACCACCAATACTATTTAATTACATAAAAGTTCACATCACGAGTATTTCTGAGAGCATCAACAAATTGCCTCAATTCTTTTCTATAAGTTTTCTCAGGATCGTTTTCTTCTGTACATTTGTCTTCTGAACCATAGCTTTTAGCCATTGCATCATTTGATGCCAAATTGTCGTACGGTTTTGTAAAATCACTACCTTTTAATGTCATAAGGTGATTCCAATCATTTAACAGACTTTCCATATATTGGCGACCTTCTTCGCATTTTATGCTATTTAAGTCAATCTTAGGAATAACATATTGGCTTATCTCGCTGAACTTTTTAGGATTGTAAGGAAAACTAATGTCGCCTTGCTCATCTTCTTTTAATAACTCAATAAAGTCACTTTCACGATATAATTTTCTTAATCGTTCTTGATAAGATTGGTTTTTCTTTAATCCTAGTTCTTGAGTTATTTCTTTTGGGAAAGGCTGATCATAAGAATAATCCCAATGATATTGGCTTTTTTCAATAAATACATCATTGATTAATTTTGCTGGCATCTCTATTTCTTGCTCTTTACCATCAATAATGGCTGGAATGTTATTGATTTCTCTGTTTTCACTTAAGATCTTTTCGTATTGTTCATCATTCATCTCAGACGTTGAATAGATGACTGTGTATAAGTAGTAGTTACTTTGTGTTGGGTTAATCAGGCCTGATTCTCCAAATTGAGCCGGTTTTACGACAAAATTGAAGTTGTCATTATTATACGATAAGGTATGTTTGCCGTATTCAAATGTATAATTAACACCTGATTTAGCTGGAATAGTTAATTCATTGCCATCGATCGTGACTTTTATTTCGTTAGCGGTAGGGTTGTCAATCCAACGGTCGATAGAACTAGGTTCAGAACAGCCAACAAGGATTAAACTGCAAACCCACAATAAAGAATATTTTATTTTTTTCATCATAATATTTTGTTATAAATGTAAAAAGGAAGTAAATATTATCATGTTTGTGAAAAAAAATTAAATGTAATCAAATAAAATAGTGTTATAAATAGGCATATTACTTGGTTGTTTATTAAATATACGTTAGAAATAGAGAGATTTTTATGAAATTAATAGTCGATAATAGGAGTTGTCAGCATTGTGTGAAAATGATAACAAAAGCGATTAATGATATTGACCCAAATGCAAAAGTGACCGTTGATTTAACCAAACGCGAGGTTGATATCGAAAATAGTTCTATTTCGCAAGAAGCTGCTATCACTGCTGTTAATGAGGCTGGTTATGAGTTTGTTAGGACTGCATACTGACTATCTCTATATTTGATGACACTAGGTTTTTTGGGAACTTCTTTGTTATGCTATCTTGTTGAAATTTCACTTTAAAACAGAAATAACAAAAAATTTGTTTAAGATATTGGCATATTTTTGGGAATGCTAGAATGCTTTTATCTGTTTATTAAAAAGCTATTGTTAGAAGGATATATTATGAAAGGTAAAATATTGAGTGTTACTGTGGCTATTATGACTTGGTTTGGTGGGTTTTTTTTTGTTAATGCTTATCAGATTGATTGCCCACAAAAAATCAAGGTTAAAGAAGAGGTTGAAAACATGCCTGATGGGTGGGAGGTTTCTGATGATATAAATAGTTTGACTGTGTCGTTTAGCAGCATGATTGTTTATCACGGTAAGCCTTCTAAAAAGGTGAGTTTAAAACCAGCAAAAGGAATGGTTAATGGTAAGAAACATGAGTTAATATGGGAAGTCGATTTTAAAGCAGATGTTGAACCTTATTATGTTGTTTGCTCTTATAATGTAAGCAGAATTGAGTTAATAAAAAAAATTGATTTATCAATGAAAAGTTGTTGGGCTGACTACTCTAAAAATGAACAAGGAAAAAAAGGGACACTTACCTGTAGCACAAGTGAAGCAAAGGACTTGTATTAGTTAAAATATGGGATTTGTTGTTATATGTAATAGCCGATAACTCAAATCCCACTAAAATTTTGAACCATAGTTTATTTTTTCAATACATTATTTTAATTTAAGTTTTAATGCTTTAGCGATACTTTTCATAGAATTATATAAAACGTCTTAAATCAACTTAATTCTAATCATTTACTTGTTACCACCATTGATAAAAATGATGTGTAGGACCAATGCTTTTGCCAATGGTTAAATTATCGGCATGGTTAATTACACCTTGCAAATAGCTTTTAGCTGCTTTGTGGCTTCTTCTAGGTTGTAATATTTTGGTTATAATGCGCAATTGCGGTAGGGTGTGTGCAATCCGTTCCGTGGATATTTTGAGTTTGAATTCCGTGTGGTCGTGATGAGTCTTATTTTATGGTACAGGGCTTTTTTGGCGACACCTTCGTTATGCCACATTATTGAAATTTCACCCCAAAACAGAAATAATAAAAAAATTGTTTAATTTAGTTAACATGGTGAAAATAACTTAATTACTTATAAATAATTAATTATAATTGGTTTTATTTAATATATTGGCATGATTTTTGAAATTTTAGAATGCTTTTATCTGTTTATTAATAAGCTATTGTTAGAAGGATATATTATGAAAGGTAAAATATTGAGTGTTACTGTGGCTATTATGGCTTGGTTTGGTGCGGTTTTTTTTGTTAATGCTTATCAGATTGATTGCCCACAAAAAATCAACGTTAAAGAAGAAGTTGAAAACATGCCTGATGGGTGGGAGTTTTCTGACGATATAAATAGTTTGACTGTATCGTTTAGCAGCATGATTGTTTATTACGATAATCCTTCTAGAATGGGGGCTTTAAAACCAGCAAAAGGAACGGTTGATGGTAAGAAACATGAGTTAATATGGGAAGTTAATCACTATACGGACGTTGAACCTTATTATGTTGTTTGCTCTTATAATGTAAGAAGAATTGAGTTAATAAAAAAAATTGATTTATCAATGAAAAGTTGCTGGGCTGACTACTCTAAAAATGAACAAGGGAAAAAAGGGACACTTACCTGTAGCACAAGTGAAGCAAAGAATCTGCATTAGTTAAGGTATGGAATTGGTTGTTATATACAATAGTTGACAACTTAAATCCCATTTAGTTTGTTTATTGTGCGATTACCACCAACGGTAAAAATGGTGTGTTGGTCCAATCCCTTTCCCTATATTTAAATTGTTAGCATGACTAATTGCGCCATGTAGATAATTTTTCGCTTGGGCTATCGTGTCTGGTAAGCTGTTTTTAGGTAATAATGCGGCAATCGCTGCGGATAATGTGCAGCCTGTACCGTGGGTGTTTTTTGTTTGAATGCGTGGGGCGGTTATTTTAACTGTGTTATTTTGAGTGATTAAATAATCTGGACTTTCATGGCTTAGCAAGTGCCCGCCTTTCATTAAGACCGCTTTGCAACCTAGTTTAAGTAAGTCACACCCTTGTTTTTGCATATCATCTTCGGTTTTTGCTTCATCACAATCAAGTAGCGCGGCTGCTTCTGGTAGATTGGGAGTGATGATGGTTGCTAGGGGGAGTAAAAGTTCACGAATGGCTGTGATGGCGTCAGGTTTTAGTAGCGAATGTCCCCCTTTGGCGACCATGACGGTGTCTAAGACGATGATCGGGATTGGATTGCTTTTTAGCAGGTGGTGGACGGTTGTGACTATCTCTTTATTCATGAGCATTCCCATTTTTACGCTATCAATTTGAATATCTTGATAAAGCGTATTGAATTGGGCTTCAATAAATTCGGGCGAGATCGCTAATACCGCATCAACCCCTTGTGTGCTTTGTGCCGTTAGTGCCGTGATGACCGACATGCCATAAACGCCGAGTGCAGAAAAGGTTTTTAAATCGGCTTGAATACCTGCGCCACCGCTAGGATCAGATCCAGCAATGGTTAATGTAATTGTTGTCATGATAGTATTTCCTATTTAGCCTGCTTGATTTTGTTAATAAGCGATAACGTTGCTTGTTGAATATCTTTTTTGCCACAAATAGCCGAAACTACCGCAACACCGTCAATGCCTGTTTGAATAACATTAGTTACATTTTTTTCATCAATGCCACCAATGGCAACAGCAGGGCGCTGCTTTAGTTCTACTAACTTGGTTAACTGTTCGGTTCCCAGTGCTGCCGTTGCATCTTTTTTGGTTGTGGTTGGAAAGATAGGACCAATACCAATATAATTAACCAGCTGCCAAGGCGTGGTATCAAGTTGTTGGCGATTAGATACCGAAAGCCCTAACCATTTATCTTTGCCGATGAGTTGGCGAGTGACATCGGCAGGTAAATCACTTTGTCCAATATGTACGCCATCGGCATTAACTGCTAAAGCAATATCCACATGATCATTTATAAATAGCGGGACAGGCGTATCACTTAGCGTTTCTTTCAATGCTAATGCTGCTTGATACCAATCTTTACCTGTCAGTTCTTTTTCTGATCTTAACTGTATAGCAGTTACGCCGTTTTTGACAGCAATTTTTGTTGTATTGACCATACCACTAATACCACCACAGAGTAGTGGATCGAGCACTAAATAAAGGGTTAAATCCAATTGTTTTTTCATCTTATATCCGTATTAAAGCGATGGGTTAAATAGTGAGAGTTGATCTAATAGAGATACCGTAAAGGTGCCTAATCCTTGCTGTTTATTGGCAAGTTCAGCGGCCTTTTTCATCATAAAACATGCCGAGGCGGTAGCAGATAAAATATCAGGTGAATTGGCTATAAAGGCTGCTACCATGGCGGATAACGAACATCCTGTTCCCGTCACTTTAGTTAAAGCAATATCGCCTCCTGTTATGCTATATACATTGTTACCGTTAGTGACATAGTCGATATCACCTGTCATTGCAACAATTGTTTGATATTTTTGCGCAAGCTCTTGGGCGGCGTTTAAAGCTGATTGGGTTGAGTCTTGACCGTCAGGTCCTTTTGCTGATGAGTTTTGACCATTTAGCGCTAATATTTCTGAGGCATTACCACGAATTACCGTTGGTTTTAATGATAGTAATTGATATGCAATTTCAGTACGGTAATTAAGTGCAGGTCCTACAGCGACAGGATCAAGTACCCATGGGGTTTGTGTTTGCTGAGCTTTAGCTGCTGCTAATAACATACTTGTGGCTATGCTGCTGTGAATGGTGCCGATATTAATTAGTAAACTATCGGCAATGGTAACAAATGCCGCAACTTCTTGCTCGGCAATCACCATTGCGGGTGATGCACCAATAGCAAGTAGTACATTGGCGGTAAAATTTTGGACTACATCATTAGTTATGCAATGCACGAGTGGGCGTTGTTGTTTAATGTGATGGATAAAAGCGGTTGCTTGCGTGGTTTGAAATGATTTGGCCACTGGCATATTTCTTCCTTACTTATATTTTATATTTGTTGGGAAGAATTGGCCAATTTAGTGACTTTATGGCTTAGACTTCCCTACGCTGGCATAATCCAGATCAGGTTCAACGGGTAAAATCTCAGTTTTTTGTTGAAAAAAACACCCCGAGTCAAAATTTATTTGATTATTATGAACTGACTATCTATTTTTAACAAGTTATTGTAATAATTTTTCAATGTCCGTAATTGCCTTTCTATCTGGCAAAAATATGATTAGATGATCGTTGTCTTCTATCATTAAATCGGTATTAACGATAATGACATCTTCACCACGCACTACAGCTCCAATGGTTGCACCAGAAGGCAGTTTTAAGCCATTAATATTTTTGCCAACGAGTTTTGATGTTTCACTACGACCATTGGCAACAATTTCGACAATTTCGGATTCACCTTGTCTTAATGATACGACTTTAACAACGCCTGTTTGTCTTATATGACTTAACAGTTCTGAAATTGTAGCGTGTTGTGGTGAAATTGCAATATCAATCACACTATCATTAATCAGTTCAAGATAAGCTTGGCGTTGAATCAATACAATCACTTTTTTTGCTCCCATCCTTTTGGCTAGCATGGAGGACATGATATTGGACTCATCATCACTGGTGACAGCAATAAACAGATCAGTAAGTTCGACTTGTTCTTGTGAGAGCAATTCTTGATCCGATGATTCACCGTGCAAAACCGTTGTATTAACGAGTTGCTCCGCAATTAATTCGGCACGCTCAGCATTGCGTTCGATTAATTTGACTTGATAGTCGTTTTCTAAACGCTTTGCTAAAGTGACAGCCACGCCACCACCACCACTAATAATGATTCGTTTATAGGGTTTTTCTAAACGTTGTAGCTCACTAGTTACCGCTTTGATATTAACTGGCGGTGTAATGAAATAAACCATATCTCCCGCTTCGATAAGAGTGGATCCCAATGGACGTATAAAGCGATTTTTACGATAAATTGCGACAACCCGAGCTTCAACATGAGGTAAGTGTTCTTTAAGCCCTGAAAGTTCGCTGCCAACTAAAGCCCCGCCATAATAGGCCGTCACAGCTACCAAACAGACGCGATTGTCATAAAAAGACGCAAATTGTAGCGAACCAGGATATTGGACTAATTGACTAATATGATTAGTGATAAGGTTTTCTGGGGCAATAATGTGATCAATATTAATGCAATCTTTATTGAACAGCGGGTAATTTTCGTCATTGTATTCAGGCGCTCGAATGCGTGCGACCTTTTGTGGGATGTTAAATATAACATGACTAATTTGGCAGGCCATCATATTGACTTCGTCAGAGTTAGTTACAGCAACAAGCATATCCGCTGATTCAGCACCGGCACTTTCTAATACTTGAGGATAGGATGATTTCCCACAAATCACCTGTAAATCGAAACGTTCTTGTAGAGATTGTAATTTGTCATGGTTTTCATCAACCACGGTGACATCGTTTTGTTTTTCGGTAACGAGATATTCAGCAAGCGCACTACCTGTTTGTCCTGCACCTAGAATAATAATCTTCATAACTAACCTGTATAGTTAAATGGCTTTAATTGTTGCCAATTTATTTAGTCTATTAAAGCCATTGCATACTGTTTTATTTTTAGCAATAATCAATTATTGATTTAGCAATTATACAAAACCGATTGCATCATAGACTTTCTTCAAAGTTGGTTCGGCCTTTGAACGTGCTTTTTCGGCACCTTCTTGCATGATTGAAAATAGATAACTTTCGTCATCTCGGTACTGATGATACTTGGCTTGTAAAGTGGTTAGTAGATCGATGACTTGCGTTGCAACTTCGGTTTTGAGATGGCCATACATTTTGCCTTCAAATTCTTTTTCAAGTTCGGCAATCGGTTTACCTGTCACGCCAGTTAAAATATCAAGTAGGTTTGAAACACCAGCTTTATTTTTTATGTCGTAACGTACCACTGGAGGTTCATCAGAATCGGTCATCGCACGTTTGATTTTTTTCTCAATATCTTTAGGATTTTCGAGTAATCCAATCACATTATTGCGGTTTTCATCTGATTTAGACATTTTTTTAGTCGGCTCTTGCAGTGACATAACGCGGGCGCCCACTTTGGCAATAAATGGCTCAGGGACAGTAAATATATCACCATAAAGTGCATTAAAGCGCATAGCAATATCACGCGATAATTCAAGATGTTGTTTTTGATCATCGCCAACAGGCACTAAGTTGGCTTGATAGAGCAAAATATCGGCAGCCATCAGCACTGGGTAATCAAACAAACCGGCATTAATGTTTTCAGAATGACGAGACGATTTATCTTTAAATTGAGTCATACGACTGAGCTCACCAAAATAGGTGTAACAATTTAATGCCCAGCCTAATTCGGCATGTGCTGGGACGTGTGATTGTACAAAAATAGTGCTTTTTTGTGGATCGATGCCACAAGCTAAATACAGAGCGAGTGTATCTAATGTGGCTTTACGTAATTTGATGGGATCTTGGCGTACGGTAATCGCATGCTGATTGACAATACAATAAACGCAATCATATTCGCCTTGCAGAGCCACCCAATTTTTTAACGCACCTAAGTAGTTGCCAAGTGTTAGTTCTCCTGATGGCTGAGCGCCACTAAATACAATCGGTTTACTCATAATTTGTTCCTAATTTATGCTAATTATTTTTTTGCATCAGCTTTTGGCTGAGGTAATAATGTTAATATGTCTTTAAAATCATCTAATAAAAAATCAGGGTTGCTGGTTGCGATCGAGATGCCATAGTTGTAGCCATAGCTTAAGGCAATGGTTGGACAGTTAGCATTTTGAGCGGCGGTAATATCATTTTTAGAATCGCCAACAAAAAGTAATTGATCACTAAACAATCCAAATGTAGCCATTACTTGATACAACGGCGCTGGATGTGGTTTTAATTTAATCACATCACCACCACCAAGAACTAATGAAAAGTACTCTTTTATACCTAAAGAAGTCAGCAAGGCCGGTAAAAATTGTGCAGGTTTATTGGTCACTAATGCTAGTGGATAATGATTATCATGAAGCACTTTTAGGGTTTCTTTAACATTGGGAAACAGTTTCGTTTCTGCATCAATAACTTTATCATAATGCTGGTTAAATAGATTTTTAGCTTTTGCAAGTAGCTCAGTTGATGGATCAACTTGAATTGCTTTAAATACTCGCTCGAGCATGATATCAATACCATTACCGACAAAATTTTTGACTTGTTCATAGCTAATTGTCGGTAGATTCAGCTCTGCCAACATATTTTGTGTAG
Organism: Gilliamella sp. App6-5; assembly: GCF_001690525.1. Taxonomy (GTDB): domain Bacteria; phylum Pseudomonadota; class Gammaproteobacteria; order Enterobacterales; family Orbaceae; genus Gilliamella; species Gilliamella apicola_H. The sequence continues at coordinate 9,457 of NZ_LZGT01000041.1, forward strand.
CCAGTGCCAGCCCCGGCACACTATCAACCAATGTACCATCTAAATCAAATGCGATTGCTTGAATATCTTTTAGTTTATTCATGTATAACTCCTGCTAACTCTTTACGCATGGCATCAATGACGGTTTTATAATTAGGCTGGCTAAATATAGCGGAGCCTGCAACAAACATATCGGCACCTGCTTTGGCTATTTCTGCTATATTTTCGACTTTTACGCCACCATCAACTTCTAAACGAATATCGCGCCCAGATGCAATAATACGCTGTTTGGTTTGTTGTAATTTCTTAATTGTGGAAGGTATAAACGATTGTCCTCCAAAACCTGGATTAACACTCATTAATAAAATAATATCAATTTTATCAATAATATAATCTAAATAATCAAGCGGAGTGGCAGGGTTAAGCACAATACCTGCCGTGCAGCCGTGATCTTTAATTAACTGTAAGGATCGATCCAAATGAACAGTCGCTTCTGGGTGGATAGAGATATTGGTTGCGCCAGCTTTGGCAAAAGCGGTGATGAGTTCTTCAACCGGTGATACCATTAGATGGACGTCAATAGGTGCTTTTATGCCATAGTCTCGCAGTGCTTTACAAAACATAGCTCCCATGGTTAGATTTGGTACAAAATGGTTATCCATGACATCAAAATGGATAGCATCAGCACCTGCATCAAGCACTTTTTGAGTGTCCTCACCAAGACGCGCAAAATCAGCTGATAATATTGATGGGGCAATAATAAATTTTTTCATAACCTACCTCTAAAACTCATCTTATATTCAAGCCTGATTATGACTTTTTATATAATGCTAAGATTTCGTCGATTTTTTTACGACCTTCACCAGCACAGCTAATTGAACGTCGCATTTCTGCTTGATAAAGATGACTTGCTTTACTATAAAGGCTCATTGTGTAATCAGTATAATGATTAGACACTAGCACCGGTATATCTTTTTTATATGCCATAGTTTCAGCCAATTTTGACAAGTTTTTATGCTCTTCAGATCCAAAAATATTTGAATAATAAGCCGTAAAACCCGCTGATTCATTTGGAGATATATAGGGCGGATCACAATAGATCACCGAATTTTTTTTCGCTTTCTTCATCACTTCGTGATAAGGAGCGCAAATAAACTGTGCTTTTTGTGCTTTTTCTGCAAAAAAATAGAGTTCTTTTTCAGGAAAATAAACGGTTTTGTAACGCCCAAATGGTACATTAAATAGTCCTTTGTTGTTATAACGACATAAGCCGTTATAACCATGCCGATTTAGATAGACAAATAATAGTGATCTAAAATACTGGTCTTGGCTGCGATTAAAGACTTCTCGAAGCTGATAAAATGCTTCAGGTTGATTATTTTGAGCGACAAATAGCAATTTCAAGTCATGGATAAATTGATCAGGATTTGACTTTAACAATTTGTATAATGAAATTAAATCATGATTAATATCCGCTAAAATATAACTTTTGTAGTTGGTATTCAAAAATACGGAACCAGCGCCGACAAAAGGTTCAATCAGTTGATCACCTTCTGGCAGATATTGTTTAATTGTTTCCACTAGCTCATATTTTCCTCCAGCCCATTTTAAAAAGGCTCGGTGCTTCTTCAACGGATGCTCCTATTTGTCGTTGATCGTATAAATAAACGATATTCTTTGCTATTTTGATGCTTTTTCTTTATTAATCATTGCACCTGATTTAACCCATGGTTTGTCTTTTTGTAGTGCACTTGGTAAAGCCTTGATTGCCTTATGTGCTTCATCTACTGATGAATAGTTGCCTTTGATTAAAATAAACCATGAACCAGATTGATGTTTAGTTTCATAAATCTGGTAATCCGTTATATTGTTTTGTTTAACGAATTTTTTTAAACCTTCAACTGATTTAGATGCACTAAGCTGAATGACATAACGATCATTTTTTATCTTAATGTTTTTTCCTAAATCACTATTTTCATCTTTACGACTAGCTGAGTTTTTATTATGGCTATTTTTTTTTGTATTGGTTGATTGTGTAATATTTGTATTACTAGACTTATTAGCTCTGCTATTTAATATTGTCGCAGAATGACCATTTACTCTATAACCCCTATTTTGATTATTTGCTGATGAAGTTAGGCTATCATTTGTCTCATCATCGGATTCAAGTGGCTGTTGCCTATTCGCTTGATTTAACGCATTGTCTGAAAGCACTTCTTCTATCGAATCAGCAATTCTAGTTTGATTTTCACTAATCCCAACATTGTTTTGTCCATCAGTGATTGCATTATTGGTTTTTTCTGTTGAAGTGACACCATTAACCTCTAGTGGCGTTAATGGTGCTGCTTCTTTTTTACGAGCAGAATGAAAGATAATCAAGCTAAGCAATAAAAGAATCACAATTGCTAAACAGAAAATAATTAATTTTTTCTTTGGAAAATCTTTAAAAAGGTTTGGTAATTTTAATGAGGGCGTAGAGTCCTTACTAGGTTGTTCTGATATATAACGGTCATCTTTATCTACACGCATACTTACTCCTTAACCTATCAAAAGATTTATTGCTTTATGATTAGCTATTATTCCTAAAGTAAATGACTTAAATCTGCTCTATTTTATCAATAATATAACTTGCAACACCTTTAGCACTTTGTTCATCGGTTTTAATTGTAATATCGGCAATTTCTTCGTAAAGTGGTTCGCGCTCACCAGCAAGCTCTTCGTAAAGCTCTCGAGGTGTGTTACCGCCTTGTAATAAAGGTCGACGCTTATCTTTTTGTGTTCTTGCCATTTGTTTTTCAATGGTTGTTTCAAGATAGACAACAATTCCACGAGCGGATAATCGATTGCGTGTCTCTTTAGATAAGACAGAACCTCCACCCGTTGCAAGAACGACGCCTTGTTTTTCAGTCAATTCATTAATGACTTTTTCTTCTCTGGCACGGAATCCGTCTTCCCCCTCTAGGTCAAAAATCCATGCAATATCGGCACCGGTACGTTTTTCAATTTCTTGATCCGAGTCAAAAAAATCCATGCCTAGTTGTTGTGCAATTTGTCGGCCTATTGTGCTTTTTCCTGCCCCCATAGGGCCAATTAGAAAGATATTTCGCTTTTCTGCCATTGTAGTTTCATCATCTATTAATTTTGGTTAAAATATACAACACAATATCAATTTGATGTGATTCAAAAAAAACCAAACCAGAATTCAATTGTGTAACTTTTCTTTGATCTCCGTCTAACGACAAAAATTTAGGACGGTAATTATCTCAATAGATAGCACCTTTTGGCAATAGGTATTTATCAATAGTTTTAGCTAATACCAGCTTGATGCAAATCATGGATGTTTAACGCGCCTACTAATTCCCCTTCATTGTTAACGACTGGAGCGGCGGTAATATTATGATCATTAAATGATTTTAACGCTTCAACCGCTTTCCATTTTTCAGGGATGCAATGCCCTGGGCTGGTCATAACGTCCATAATGCTATCTTGTAATGTACCATTTTTTAATAATAATCGGCGTAAATCGCCATCGGTAAATACACCCGTTATTTTATTATTATCCTGACAGATTGCAACTAAACCTACACCTGTTCGACTTAATTCTAGCATGGCATCTAACACCGTTGCCGTTTGTGAAACTTTAGGAATCCGCTCGCCGGTTCGCATTACATCACTCACATGATTGAGTAATTTGGCACCTAAGCTACCAGCAGGGTGAGAGCGTGCAAAATCTTCTTCTTTAAAGCCTCGTGCGCGCATGACAGCAACTGCTAGCGCATCGCCCATTAATAACGTGTTGGTTGAACTTGATGTTGGTGCAAGCCCCATTGGACATGCTTCTTTTTCAATTGAAATATCAAGAATGGCTTGGGCTGATTTAGCCAGCGGCGAATCTAATCCTCCAGTAATAGCAATAACGGGTACTTTCATTTCGGCAAGAATAGGTAAAATTAAATTAAATTCCTTGGCTCGGCCTGAGTAAGAAATTAAAACAGCTATATCGTTTTGGGTTACCATCCCTAAATCGCCATGCAAGGCTTCTGATGGATGCATAAAAAATGCTGGACTGCCTGTACTGGCTAATGAAGCCGCAATTTTTTTACCTATGTGCCCAGACTTGCCAATACCTGAAACGACAATTTTACCTTTGGTGCTTAAAATAAGCTGACATGCGTTAACAAAATCGTTGCCTAGTCGATCTGGTAATTTTTGTGCTTCGTGTATCTCTAATTCAAGAAGCTCTCGACCATATTGTAATAATTTATCCATTTCAATTAGCCCATTGAATAAAAAAGTGAACGGTTAATCTATAATCGGAAAATAAAGGCAAAATGATTATAAAGCTAAATTAGTATCAGTTTAACAATTAATGGGGGAATATTCAAAGAAGAAAGCCTATTTGTAAAAAACTTTCAGGAAAGTATGCTTTTTAGTATAAATATCTATCCCCTTAAACTTTAATCATTTAAACTCCCAAAGTGACTTTAATTCCCAAGGTAATTAAAATGATCCCCAGTAATTTATCAATTATAAACTGAATTCTAAAATAACGCCATTGTACGCTTTGCGTTTGAAAAATAAACACCACAAAAGGCCACCAAAAAACGGCTTCAATCCCAATAATTATTGCAACGATAAGCTTATCCATCGTTGAGGATTTGGCATTAAGTACCTGAGTAAAAATGGCTAGAAAAAATAAGGTTGCTTTAGGATTAAGTAAATTACATAAAAATCCTTGTATAAAGGCTGATTTAGCCGAAATTGACGGTTTGTTTTGTTGCTTACCTATATAGGTCGTATTTGGTTTTGAGGCAATTAATGCCTTTATACCAAGCCATATTAGATAAGCAGCACCTGCATAACGTAAAGCATTATAAAGTAGCGGTGTGGTAGTGATAAGTACTGCAATGCCTGCAACACAGTAGCTCATATGAACTAAAATGGCTGTGATAACACCTAAACAGGTGAGTAACGCCATTTTACGGTTATAACTCAAACTATTTTTTAGCACTAAAATAAAATCAGGTCCAGGTGAAATCATTCCTAAAAAACTGATTGTGGTGACTAAAATGAATGTATCAGACGTCATTTTGTTTGCCTATTTAAACACTTGGGCTGAATTATTGATTGTTGCAATGTTGGATTTATTTTGTTCAATAAACTGTTTTTTATCAAAATTAGGCTCGGTTAAATAGTCAGTTAAAAATTTAGCATTACTTTCAACTTGTGCGCCGTTTAAAATTAAACGCGGTAAATCTATTTGATAAATAGTCTGATCAGGCGTTTTTTGTAGATCTTGTGTGCGTGCATTTGTTAATAAATAAAGTTTGCGCTCTTTTTGTGAAAGACGATTGATTGTCGGTGTGCCAGAACCCATCATTAAATGATCTGGAAAAATGTAAAATACCGTGTTTTCCAATAATCCTTTATCTTTTAATTGTTGGATAAAAAGTCCTAAGTTATGATCTAACGAAGCTGCAACAAACGACATATTATCCGTCTTTGGTGAAATAACCGATCGCATTCTTTCATCAGCAAAACCATTTGGTGCATGGGTTGAAACAGTTGAAACAAACAAAGCAAAGGGTTTATTTGCTTGGTGCATTTCGCTAATTTGTTTTTGTGCAACATCGAAAATATCTTTGTCATACAACCCAAAAGGTGCCGGTGGATATTGTCCAACATAGTTTTTTTCGGAAATAACTTGCATACCAAACAGCTCAGCAGTATGACCAATGCCAGCAAAATCAGGGCTTGCCATGACATAACGGGTTTGATATCCCGCTTGTTTAAGCACATCCCCCAAACTGACTAAGTTTGTTTTATCTGCACGCATTAATGGTGATGTGGTATAGCCGCCAATTAAAAAAGGCATACCGGTCATATAAGTGTACATTGATGCGGTAGTCCAAGTGCTACCAGGGCTCATTGGCATATTAGCAAAAAAGGTATAATCTTGGCGAAGTTGACGTAAATTAGGGGTAATATCTTCAAAATCGAAAAAACCTTGTTCAAACGATTCTAATGATAGCACAATAATATTTTTACCCTGATGGCTAACAAGCTGATTTTTGTTGGTATAGTTAGTCATGTTGAGCGATTGTAATGCTTGCTCAAACGGCTCACGAGGGGCGCTCGTGACTTGATAGATTTCGTATAAACGGCTTAATGGACCATTGTGATAACTAATTGATGCTATTGCTAAAAATGCTAATAACAAGCGGACTACTAAATGACATTTGCGTTTGCACAAATCAGCGAGTTTTGTTAGCAAGAATATAAGGGCAAAAAAGACAACAATAACCAATACTGCTTGCAATTTAAAAATAAATAGTCCTTCGATAATGTCATTAACGTTTAAATTTACATAAAACTGATAATCAATAAAGCCACCACTAAAGTAGATAGAAGTGAGCTCCATTACAATAAAAACCGTCAGCAAAGTTATGGTTAAAAGTTGCCATTTTTTCTGTTTAAAAAGCGAGGCAAAAACAATTGTAATAATAAAAAGGGGTAAAATAATTAATGTCGATAATGGCATACGATCTGTTACTCAATTTATTCAAAAATCAATTTTGCCAAAGTATATACTTAATACACAAAAAATAAAAATATTGGCTAATGTGTAGAAAAACACCGAGTTGTTTACACTGCATGATTATAGCGTTTCCTTTATTCTACCAATTAATCTTTAAATTTCTTATGGTTATAACATAGTTTGCAATAAAACAAGGTATTTCTTTATTAAAAAACGTAATTCTTATTAAAAATATTCAGGAATCTATACCGTTTCGGAATGAAATTATTTTAAATTTAATGATTTAATAAATTTTATTGATAAAGAATAAGATTGCTACCTAATTTAACGGCGCTTGACAATATCCGATCATCCTTTTATCTAACCAAACGACCAAATCAAACTAGCCTAAGTTATGCACAAAGCCTGCTTGAAAAAGTCGAAATAAGTGATTTGCAAAATACCTATCCAGCCAATATGTCAGGTGGTGAGATGCGTCGTATTGCTATTTTACGGGCGCTGAGTTGTCATCTGAAAATAATTATTGCCGACGAGCCAAACAGCGATCTTGACCAAGAAAGTGCAACTGAAATCATGCAATTACTTAGCGAAATTCATCAACAAGGCACCGCCTTATTGATGATTACTCATGATAAAGATGTTGCCCGTTATAGCCGAAAAATCATGAAAATGTCAGTAGGGCGATTACTTGACTAATGCATCATATTGGCAATTAAAAGGGGAGGGCTAGCTGACTGACGACATTAATAACGGATTACAGCCCATTTCAATCATAATTTTATTGAGTTTTAATAACGGCAATCCAACGAGTGAATGAATATCATCGCCTTCTAGCTTATCAAACAGGGTAATGCCAAGTTCATCACATTTAAAACTGCCAGCACATTGCAAAGGCATCTCTTTGCTAATGTAGGCATCAATTTCTGGATCAGTTAAGTGCCGAAAGGTCACCTTAAACGGTTCGCAAATGGTGGTTTGTTGTTGTGTTTTGGTGTTAATTACCGACATGCCAGTATAAAAATAGAAGGCTTTACCGCTGCTTTGTCGAAGCTGTTGTCGGGCATTATCAATCGTATGCGGTTTGCAAACCATATTACCGTCTAACACGCCGACTTGATCCGAACCAATAATTAAACTATCAGCAAATTGCGTCGCTAATGATTGGGCTTTTTGTTTTGCTAGCCGAACCACCAATTGCTGGGCTGACTCACCGGCTAGCGGTATTTCATCGCATATAGGGGGCACACACTCAAAAGGGATGGCTAATTTTTCGAGCACTTTTTTACGCGATGCTGATGTTGATGCTAAAATGATTCTCATTTTTGGTTTTCTCTTAAAATTCAGGCTGAATGATGTGCATTAAAACCGATATGAACATAATAATCAACCACCTGTGGTACAACCAGTAGGGTAATTGGACATGCTTTACCAGTATTGTTTTTCACTTCTTTTATTAATTGCTTGCCGATGCCTTGTCGTTGATAATCTTTAACCACCGCGAGATCGGCTAGATAAGTGATATAAACAAAATCCGTTAAACAACGCGCAATACTAATCAGTTTATCATCATGCCAAGCAGTTACAATAAAATTGGTATTATCTAATATAGCTTGAAAACGTGCAGTGACAAAAAAATGTGATGGCTTGTTCGAGTGTTGGTTTGACATCAAAACGATAAATAATGCGACTCATGCTGATCTTTATCATAAATCGAATAAAAAATAATTAAGGATTACATTTAAAATGCGTATCATAGTGACTAAGTCAAACATCTTTTATCTATCATTGAATATATAATCGAAACATTGAAACTATAACAAAGCAAGGGGGGAGTTATGTACAAAAAAATTTTGGTTCCTATCGATGTGCTTGAAGAAGAATTAACTAAAAAAGTCATCCCACATGTAGAGTACTTAGCCAAATTGTCTAATGCCGAAGTTATCTTTTTTCATACATTACCAGTTGCATCAGCTATTGTGAATGCTTACTCCTTTGGTTTTGACGAATTTAAGGATAAAGCCACAGTGCAGACAGAACAGCACTTGCACAAACTGATTGACTCGATTAATTTACCACGTGAAAATTTATCGTTTTCTATTGCATTTGGTCATCCAAGGGATGAAATTCTCCGCTTAGCGGAAGAAATTCAACCTGATTTAATTATTCTAGGATCACGCCGTCCTAATATCTCAACGCATCTTTTAGGATCGAATGCGTCAGGTGTAGTACGTGGTGCTAAAACTGCGGTATTGGTGATCAGGTAGAAGAGTCTTTTAAGAATAAAATACTTAAAATCAATATCCTATCTGCATTGTTTTTGGGGATGGTCGCAGGTATCAAGTGTTATAAGATTCGGTGAGCATTTTTATACGATGATAACGCCCGAATTAAGGGAGGATATATGTCCTCCTTTTAATAAACCTTCTGAGAGATATTCACAAAGTGGAGTTAGCAAGGCTAACTTCTTTTCGTTTCTTGGTTATCGACACATTTTAACGGTCGATTCCGTATTTGGTTTGGGATTGGGTGTTTTGCTGGCTTTTCGTGTTTCTATAAAGGTGTTCAGGTAGTGCATTGATTTTATTCAATTTTTTATTTCAAAGTTGTTATAAAACTAAAATAAAATCAATTGCATACCTAGCTGTTTCCCCGCTTTCTCTACTGATGTTTTACAATAAAACAGCAGTGAATTTGTTTATTACGCTTAAAATCAAGTGATAACGTTTTATGGGTAATTTCTTGATAAGATAACCCTAGGTTTTGCATACCAACACTATCCATTTTAAAACCACGCTTATTATTCGAAAAGATAATAGTCCCATTAGGTCTTAATAGGCGTTTAAGATCGGTCATTAATTTTAGATGGTCACGCTGTACATCAAAAGTATCGTTCATGCGTTTTGAATTTGAAAATGTCGGCGGATCGATAAAAATTAAATCGAATTGCTCATCAGCCTGAGATAAATAAAGCAAACAATCGGCCTGAATTAATCGATGCTTTTTACCGGTTAAACCATTTTGTTTTAAATTACGATCAGCCCATTCCAAATAGGTGCGAGACATATCGACTGTAGTGGTTGATTTTGCGCCACCAAGTCCAGCATAAACCGTTGCGCTACCTGTATAGGCAAATAGATTTAAAAAGTCCTTGCCGGCACTCATTTCACCAATCATTTTTCGCGCTAAACGATGATCTAAAAACAAGCCGGTATCTAAATAATCGGTCACATTGACCCAAAATGTGGTTTGGCGCTGATTAATTGGGTATTCATGTACTAAAAAATAGTCCTGCTTTTGCCCTAATTTTTGATATTGCTGTTTGCCTTTTTGCTTTTCACGCGTTTTTAATACTAGCTGATCGGCGGTAAGCTCAAGTACTGATATGGTCGCATTGATAATATCAAAAAGTCGCTGGCGCGTTTTTTGTGGGTCGATGTTTTTTGGTGCGGCGTATTCTTGCATGACTATTTTATCTTTGTAACGATCAATAGCGACGTTATATTCAGGCAAATCCGCATCATAAAGTCGATAGCATTCTAGCTGTTCTTGAGCAGCCCATTTTTCTAACTTTTGCTTATTTTTGCGTAATCGATTAGCAAAATCGGCAGCTGGCAACGTTGGATTATTGATTGGATTTTCAGTGTTACGCTGAGCAATGACATAATTTTTTTGTATACAGTCCAGTGGACCATTTTTGGCTTTGAATTGTCTGTCTGCTCGCATTTGTAAGCAATCTAATAACTGCGGTGCGCCGCTAAATAGCGATAATTTCCACCCACCAAAATTTTGTTTAATTTGCCGACCGAGAGCGGTATGTAAAGCAATAAGCGCAGGCTCACTTTCTAGGCGTTCACCATAAGGTGGATTACTAATAATCATGCCTGTTGTTTGTGCTAGTAATGGATTCATTAATTGCGTAACATCTTGCATCGAAAACGTAATTAAATCCCCCACACCTGCTTGGATGGCATTTTGTTTGGCTCGTTCAAGTACTGCTGGGTTATTATCGTAACCAATAAATGGAGTATTGGGTTTGCAAACATTTTGTTTAGCTGAAAATAACAGCGAATTCCACAAAGTAGGCTTAAATCCTTTCCAAGCAAAAAATCCCCATTGTTTGCGTTGTAATCCCGGTGGAATTTTTGATGCAATCATCGCCGCTTCAATCAATAGCGTGCCCGAACCACACATTGGATCAAGTAGGGGTTCATCACTTTGCCAACCTGAACGCATAATAATGGCAGCAGCAAGGGTCTCTTTTAATGGTGCTTGCCCTGTTTGCTGGCGATAACCACGCTCATGTAAGCTATTACCACTCAAATCTAAAGACAGTGTAACACGGTTTTTATTTAAATAAGCATGAAACCGAATATCAGGATCTTGCTTCGCCACATTAGGGCGTTGGTTGGTATGACGTAAAAAATGATCGACAATGGCATCTTTGATCTTAAGCGCACCATATTGGCTATTACGAATAAACTCGTTAACACCAACAAAGTTAATCACAAAAGTGTTATCGACAGCAAAAATATCAGTCCATTTAATATTAAACACGCAAGAATAGAGATCTAAATCACTATAGATATCAAATTCGGCTATTGGCAATAAAATGCGTGATGCTAAACGTGACCATAATAGTGATTGATATAAAGTTGTTTCGTTGGCATCAAAATAGACACCGCCTTGCGTAATTTTACAATTGGTTGAACCAATTTGTTCTAACTCTTTTTTTAATAACTCTTCAAGCCCGCGAGATGTGCTGGCAAATAGCGTTTTCATGCATAATCCACTTTACAATAAAATTGCAGGCATTATACCGACTAATTGTAATAGTGGGAAATAAAGGCTGAATTTAACAAAAATATTGTTTAATGAGTGATAATAATTTTGTAAGGAAGTTTAATAAAATCTATACATTTAAGTACAGATAAAATTTGTAATATCCCATCAGTTTAAAATAGGCGAGTAAGATCTCGCGTAAATGTTTGTTAATGATTGCATTTAGTACTGAAATAATAATGGAATCACCTTGTAATTTAGTTGGCTAGCCGATTTTGTGAATGTTTGATTGATATGCTAGTTATCATACGTTTTAACTGTTTTAATAAAAAGAGACTGCGAAGTCCCAATTCATCACCAAACGGTATAGAATCCTGAATTATTTTTACATGTGTGGTATCAGAAGGCACGATTGCTATTTGCAGTGAAGACGATCAAACGCATTTGGTAAGTAAAATGGGTATGAAACGTTAATCATGCCCAATTGCATAGTTTAAATCTACAAGGCAAGTTCCACAATCGACGTTAATCAAAATAAGTTTAGTAAAAACCGAGCATCTCAAACATTAATAAAATATCGATTCAGCGTTAATGATTGTACAATGTTTAATGGGTTTTATTGTACCTTTAATAATGTCACACAGTAAGGAAGCTGACTGTTTACCCATTTTAAACAAAGGTTTACAAATTTTGCATAAACTATCTAACTCATTGTATTTAAGTTCTTTAGATGCACTAAAATACGATATCGTAAGCGGTTTAGTGAGATTTGCTTTACTTTCATTGGCTTGATGTAATGCTCCCCAAACCATGCTATCAGGTGATCGATGGTGTTGCTCTTTAAAATGATTTTCGTGTAAGTGATTTAAGCTAAAGTTATCGGCACAAATCACAGCAGTGGGTGATTTTGTGCCATTTATTAATTTTTTGATAGCCGATCTAGCATGTTGATAGGTAAAGCAGCCTTGAATAATATACCTGGGTTCGATAGTAATATTTGCGCGTAACAAAGCTTGCTTATAACCCTGCTGCAAAAGTACTGAATTCATCGTTTTGTCATCATTAAGTAAAATGGCAATTTGGTTATGATGATTATCAATCAAATATTGCGTCATTTGATATCCAATGAATAAATGGTCAAAGTGAACACAAACAAAATCAAGTGAAAAATGATTAACTAATACAATCGGTGGTAATGTGCTTTTGTAAGAGAACAGTGTTTTTAAGTAGGGGGCATCATTGATAATAATAATCCCATCAAAGGCATTTTGTGCCACATAACGAATAATATGATGGATATCACTTTTTCTATTATAAGGAAACTGCAGATAAAACAGTTGATACTGTTCTTCTTTTAAAACTTGCTCTAAACCAATATTGATTAAGCTTTTTGAAAACAGTTGGTTATCAATAATTAATATCTTTTTACTGTTATGTATTGGTTGATAGGGGTTGAGATTTTTTGATGTGTCCATATTTAACGCTTCAATCGCTTGATAAACACGTAACTGAGTTTTAGGCGATGTTAAATGTGGCTTTTTTAATGCTCGAGAAACTGAAGCAACAGAAATATTAGCTTTTTTGGCAATCGTTGATAGGGTAATTTTTGTCATAATCACGCTTAAAAGTGGATTAAAGTGACTTATTACTTTACCGATATTAGATTGATTTGTAAGCGATCAAATTTTGTTTTGTCGATCTATGTTCCAAAATATCTATGACAGATATCTAAAGAAGTTTAAATGGATATGTTTTATTAAAGCTATGGCATAAGTAATATAACCATGTTATATAGTGTGGACGATCTACTTGAATAAAAGAATGATTATTAAAAATTTAGGTACAGATTAGTGTTTTATTCTATTAACAAAAAAGATAGAATCAAGCCATACAAAATAAGATGGATAAAAGGAATTTTATATGAAACTGAAATTTTTATTGGCTGCAATTTTATTTATGTTTAGTTATTGTGCCTGGGGGCAATTACTTGATATTAGCCCTAAATATCGTGGTGAACCATTTTTTATGAGTGTTGATATGCACCAATTGCAACAAGATTGCGCTAGAAACGAAGATGAATATCATCAACTCGATAAAAAAGAAAAGCTAAAATATGATAGCCGTTGCCCACTCAACAATTTGAAATTTGATTTTAAACAGTTAGATAAATTAATTGATGATGATCCTATTGTCTATAATGGTAATGATTTTCAACTAAAATTAAGCATTAGCCCAATTAATCCTAAGAATAAAAACGAGGAAGATTTACCTCATTCAGGGCGAGATATTACGTTATCTTTAATCAGCAAAAATCAGGTAATTGATAAGCTTTTTTTAGCAAATAATTCTTTTTCTAATAATCCTACTCTTTGGAATGGCTATCAGCATTACTACATTGCCCCAAGTGGCGATATTTACACATTATTGTCAATAAAATCAGAACCGATTGAGTCTGAGTCAGGGACGTTTCCTACATTATGGAAGCATTACAATATTGACTCGAGTAATATGAAATTTGGGCTTAAAGAGATGCAAATCAACATGCCAGAAGCAACTTATCAAATTATTTATCCTAACCAATTTAATACTAAATTTCACGAAGGCGCTGTTGAATATGGTTTAACATTAGAAGAGTCCATTGCACTGTTTAATCAATCAGCTAAAAATGGATCTTCTGATTATAGTCTTGATTTTAGAGTCTATCGTTATTATCAAGATCAGCTAAAAGAGAAAGTAAAGCAGCTTGATAATAAAAAACAACAGCAAGATTCATTGCTGGCATTAAAACAAAATATAAATACAGCGTGTTTAATTACACCAGCGCCGATTTATGAAAGTGATATTGAACCTTATTTAGACAAAGTTTTGACTTGCTTAATTGATCAACATCGGCAGGCAATCAAACATGTGGAAGATGAGTTAGCCAATTAGTATTATTTGGCAATCAATATAATAATTAAGTATAAATTTTATTAGTAAAAGATAATTCGTTATTGGTGAAGACTAAAAAATCATCTTATTTGTTTAAATAGTCAAATAACCTGTGAAAATATAAACTGCTAAATTCATTTTCGAGTATTATCCAACAAAGCCATCTTAATGATGGCTTATCGTTTTAATGTTCATAATCACAGTCAAATTAAATCTATTCATCTAATGCTATTGTCATGTATCTTTTTCCGCTATCTTTGATAATAAAGTGATATAATTACCGCTAAATTTTTTATTGGGTTTATAAATATGTCTGCATGGAATATTGCTATTGTGGGGGCGACAGGCCAAGTTGGCTCTGCGCTAGTTGAGTTGCTACAGCAACGTAGTTTACAAGACAGTAGTCTAAAAATTGAAAATCTCTATCTAGTGGGTAGCGATAACAGTGCTGACGAAATTGTTCGTTTTGCTGGCAAAAATTTAACAGTGATTGACAGTACACAAATGGACTGGAGCGAGTGCCATTTTGCTTTTTTTGTTGTTGATGCTAAAACCAGTGAAAAGTATGCGCAAGTCGCAGCAGAATCGGGGTGTGTAGTGATTGATGCAAGTGGTTATTTTGCTCAGCAAGATCATATTCCATTAGTGGTACCTAAAGTTAATAATAGTGTATTGACCGAATACCGTAATGAAAACATTATCGCCGTTGCTAGTGCCACAGTGTGTCAGTTGTTGCGTTGTGTTGCTTCGTTAACTGATATGGAATTATTAACAAATTTACATGCGACTAGTTTTATCCCAGCATCATTGTATGGCAAATCTGGCGTGAATGAACTGGCAGGGCAAAGTGCCCGCTTGTTAAATGGTATGCCGGTTGATAATCAACTATTTGATAAGCAATTAGCTTTTAATTTATTACCGGTATCACACGAACATCACAATGCAATACTTGGAGAAAAATCCCAAGTTGATCAAATCCGTAAAGTATTGAGTAATTATGAACTTCCTGTTTCTATCGAGTCAGTGATTGTGCCCGTGTTTTATGGCGTGTCACAAGCCATTAATGTATCAAGTAGTTTGCCAATTGAATTAGATATGGCACGCTTTGGTGAATTTGGTGTTGAAGTGCAAGGCGATAATTTGCCAACGCCAGTGACCGAAGTGAGTACCGAATCAGAACACAATTTGGTTATAAAGTTGGCAAATCTAAGACACAGTTATGGTCATTATGAACAAATTCAATTTTGGTCAGTAGCCGATAATATTCGTTATTTAGGGGCATTGATGTTAATTGAGACGCTTGAGATCCTCATTAATGACTATATATAAAATTGCCCTTGGTATTGAATATGATGGCAGTGGTTATTTTGGCTGGCAACGCCAGCAGTCTGTCGATTCTATCCAAGAAAGGCTAGAATCTGCGTTATCCATTATTGCTAATGAGCCAATCAACGTATTTTGTGCGGGTCGAACCGATGCTGGCGTGCATGCGACAGGACAAGTTGTGCATTTTGAAACCCAAGCTGAGCGCTCACCGAGTGCTTGGACAATGGGGGGTAATTCGCATTTACCGGATAATATTGCAGTGCGCTGGTCACAAATAGTTGAGGATAGTTTTCATGCAAGGTTTAGTGCGACAGCTCGACGTTACCGTTATGTGATCTATAATCATCGCTATCGTCCAGCTATTTTAGCTAAAGGGGTGTCACATTATTATTTGCCATTAAACGAAATATTAATGCACCAAGCTGCGCAGTATTTATTAGGTGAAAACGACTTTTCATCATTTCGAGCAGCTCAATGCCAATCAAGAACGCCTTGGCGCAATATTCATCACATTGAAGTGACAAGGCAAGGTACATATATTATTGTTGATATTAAAGCTAATGCATTTGTGCACCATATGGTACGCAATATTGTGGGGAGTTTACTTGAAGTTGGTGCGGGTAATCAGCGTCCAGAGTGGATTGATGAACTTCTGCAAGCTAAGGACAGAACGCAAGCCGCTGCAACAGCAAAACCGGAAGGATTATATTTAGTTCAGGTGGATTATCCATCCGAATACCAAATACCCGATCCGAGTTTAGGTCCATTATTTTTAAAATAAGCAACGTAGTTTAGCAATAAATTCAATTTAGAACAAAAGATGAATGTCATGAATACTGATCGAACAAGCACAAACAGAGATTATAAAAATCAAGATACGAAAAAATCAAATCTGCACAATATCAAGCTTCCACCGCACTCAATCGAAGCTGAACAAGCGGTGCTGGGTAGCTTGATGCTTGATAATCAACGTTGGGATGCGGTATCTGAAATGATCACTGAGCGGGATTTTTACTCGCGTCATCATCAATTGATTTTTTCTGAAATGCATACCTTGGTCAGCAAAGGGACACCAATAGATTTAATTACCCTTTCAGAAAGTCTTGAAAGTAAAGACCTATTAGCCGATGTAGGTGGTTTTGCTTATTTGGCGGAGCTTTCTAAAAACACCCCAAGTGCGATTAATGTTGTTGCTTATAGCGATATTATTCGCCAACAAGCGATTTTGCGCGAATTAATCAGTGCATCAAATGATATTGCTGATAACTGTTATGCTACCGAAGGGCGCGATAGTACCGAAATTTTAGACTTGGCGGAAAGTAAAATCTTCCAAATTGCTGAAAGCCGGACTAAACAAGGCGAGGGTCCAAAAAGTATAACCGAAGTGTTAGAAGCAACGGTTGCTAAAATTGAAGAATTGTTCCAACGCCCGCATGATGGTGTGACAGGGGTTTCAACTGGTTACATTGATTTAGATAAAAAAACGGCTGGTTTGCAACGTTCCGATTTAATTATTATAGCGGCAAGGCCATCAATGGGTAAAACCACATTTGCCATGAATTTGTGTGAAAATGCTGCCCTAGAGCAAGAAAAGCCTGTATTAATATTCAGCTTAGAAATGCCATCAGAACAAATTATGATGCGTATGTTAGCGTCACTTTCGCGTGTTGACCAAACCCGAATTCGGACAGGGCAACTACAAGATGATGATTGGGCAAGAATTTCAAGCACTATGGGCTTATTGCTGGAAAAGAAAAATATCTATATTGATGACTCATCTGGCTTAACGCCAATGGAGTTACGTTCAAGAGCCAGACGTATTTATCGTGAGCATAAAGGGTTAAGTATGATTATGGTCGATTACTTACAACTTATGCGCGTGCCGAATATCTCTGAAAATCGTACCCTAGAAATTGCCGAAATATCGCGCTCACTAAAAGCTTTGGCAAAAGAGTTACAAATTCCTGTCGTTGCACTATCACAGCTTAACCGTAGCTTAGAGCAACGTGCTGATAAAAGACCGGTTAACTCAGATTTACGTGAATCGGGATCTATCGAACAAGATGCCGATGTGATTATGTTTATCTATCGTGACGAGGTGTATAACGAAGCGTCTGAACATAAAGGTATTGCCGAAATCATTTTAGGAAAACAACGAAACGGTCCAATTGGTAAAGTACGATTAAAATTCCAAGGTCAGTTTTCACGTTTTGATAATTATGCAGATAACAGTAAATACCTAGATGATGAGTAAAAATTAAAAGTAATAAGCATCAATAACAGCGTAAATAGGTTTACAACTCTATTTACGCTGTTGTTTTTATCGCTATTAAAAAGCAGTTTTAATGGTAGTTTCAAAAATTACTTTAACGGTGCGCTTTTTTGTGAGCAACAAACTGGTAAGTTTGGGCAAATAAAAAAAGAGTTGCTTGTAAAATAACGATACAAGCGCTGGTTGACGCATCTACATAGTAACTTATCAAGGTGCCCATCACCGTTGAAAATGTCGAAACCAATACGGCAATCACTAGCATCCATTCAAAGCGTTTACTTAACGAAAAAGCAGTGATGCCCGGCGCTATCAACATCGCAATAACTAAAATCATCCCAGCAACTTTTAATGATCCTACAATAGTTAAAGCCAAAACACTCAACAAACCATAATGTAGTAGCTTAACGGGCAGCCCTACAACTTTAGCTTGCACTGGGTCGAAGCAATAGAGCATCAGATCACGGCGTTTAATAATAATTAAAAGCGACACAATTACAGCAATGATGATGATCTGTTTAAGCTCGTCATAACTGGTGCCAAGCACACTACCAAATAGAATATGATTTAAATGTTGCGACGTATCCACCTTAGAAAATAATACTAAACCAAAAGCAAACATCCCTGAAAACACAATTCCCATGACCGTATCTTCTTTGATTCGGCTGTTTTCTTTAATGTAACCTGTTGCAACTGAGCAAAATAGGCCTGAAGCAAAAGCACCAATGATAATAGGAATACCTGCTACATATGCCAGCACAATGCCGGGTAAAACCGCATGCGAAATCGCATCGCCCATTAACGACCAGCCTTTTAACACTAAAAAACAAGATAGTAGGGCACACACAATACCGGTTGCTAACGAAGCGAAAATTGCGCGCTGAATAAGAGGAAGAGTAAGCGGATAATAGATATATTCCCAAAACTCTGTCATACCTGCCTCCTTTTATTTAAACGGCTTTGGCGTATCCTAAAGCGATTTACAATTAACCCTCGCTGTGGAGCAAATAAGAATGCAGCAATAAATATTAGCGTTTGCAACGTAACAATAACGCCACCAGTTTCGCCATTTAAAAAGTAACTGATCCAAGCGCCAATAGCACTTGTTATAGCGCCAATTAGAACCGAAATAATCAATAAGTACGAAAATCGATTAGTCAATAAGTAAGCGGTTGCTCCAGGTGTAACAACCATAGCAATTACTAAAATGGCGCCAACAGTTTGTAGTGCTGCAACGGTACAGGCGCTTAAAATGGTAAAAAATAGGATTTTTAACGGTAGTGGTTTTAATCCAATGGATCGGGCATGGGTTTCATCAAAAAAAACCACTAACAAATCTTTCCAAAAAAAGAAAAGTAATATAAATGACACCAAAATAATAATTTGCACTTGCCACATATCACTATCATCAATCCCTAGAATATTACCAAATATAATGGTTTGCGCATTGATTGATGTTGGATTAAGCGAAATAATTAACAAACCGACAGCAAAAAAGGTTGAAAAGATAAAACCGATAATGGCGTCTGCTTTTAATCGTGTAAAGGCTCGCACGAGCGTAATTGCTAGTGCAGCGAGTAATCCAGTAAAAAACGCACCAACAGAATAAGGCAACCCCAACGCATAAGCCCCGGCAACCCCAGGCACAACGGAATGCGAAAGCGCATCGCCCATTAGTGACCAACCTTTTAACATTAAAAAAGCCGATAAAAAAGCACAGGCAGCACCGACAATACTACTTACCCAAATTGCTTTTAACATAAAACCATAGGTGAATGGTTCAAGTAACAGTTCCATTTATTATTGCCCTTTTGGTTCATTATCGTGAGGGTCAACCAGCAAATCTCGATGAGGTGAATCATGCTTACCTTCCCCATAAAAAATTGCAGCACGTTCATCGTCGGTTAAGATCGATACTTTACGAGGATCTTCATCATCATGCAATTGTTCGCCCGATAAACTCAGGTAACGCAGGGCACCACCAAAGGTAGTCATTAAATTTTGTGGTGTAAAGGTTGTTTTAGTTGGACCAAAGGCCAAAACAGTTTGATTAATTAATACCACGTGATCGCAAAATTCGGGTACACTGCCTAAGTTATGAGTTGAAACTAAAATCAAATGACCTTCTTTACGCAGATCTTTCAACAGATCAATAATGGCATTTTCAGTTTTAACATCAACCCCAGTAAAAGGTTCATCTAACAACAGCACTTTACCTTGCTGAGCTAACGCTCGAGCTAAAAATACCCGTTTTTTTTGCCCACCTGACAGCTCACCAATTTGACGATGTTTAAAATCGAGCATATTGACGCGCTCAAGGGCAAGATCGACTTGTTTTTTATCCTCTTTACTTGGAATACGCAAAAAGGACATATGTCCATATCGCCCCATCATGACCACATCTGATACGAGCACAGGAAAATCCCAATCGACTTCTTCGGTTTGTGGCACATAGGCAATGATATTTTGTTTTAAGGTCTGCTTAACTGACATATCATTAAATGTGACATGACCACGAGTTGGACGAACCATCCCCATAATGCTCTTAAATAATGTCGATTTACCGCTACCATTAACGCCGACTAACGCGCAGATAGTGCCACCATTTAAGCGAAAGCTAGCATCATAAATTGCGGTATGACCATTATTATAAGTCACGGTGATATCATCAACATTCAAGCAAATTTGAGTCATTATTTTTCAAATCCTTTAGCGATAGTTTCAACGGTCACTTTTAGAAGATCAATATAAGTGGGTACAGGACCATTTTTAGTTGAAAGCGAATCGACATACAAAACGCCACCATATTTAATATCGGTTTCTTTGCTAACTTGTTTAGCGGGTTTATCTGAAATAGTACTCTCACTAAAAATAACAGGAATATCATTTGCTTTAACTAAGTCAATTAAATGCCTAACTTGTTGAGGGGTACCTTGTTGCTCAGCATTGATAGGCCAAAGGTATGCTTCTTTGAAATTATAGTCGCGAGCCAAATAGCTAAACGCGCCTTCACTGGTAACTAACCAACGTTTGGCGTCAGGAATTTTAGCTAAACGCTCACGTAATGGCGCATCAAGTGCTTTGATTTTAGCAATATAATCGGCCGCATTTTTATTATAAATCGCCGCATTTTGCGGATCATATTTAACAAACGCCGCGCGAATATTTTCAACATAGGTTAAAGCCAACGTTGGTGACATCCAAGCATGCGGATTTGGGTTTCCTTTATAGCTGCCTTCTTGAATTGGCATCGGCTCAATACCTTCTGTTACGACAATCGAAGGGACATCTTTGACATCTTCAAAAAAACGTTTAAACCAAAGTTCTAAATTAAGACCATTCCATAACACTAAATCGGCGGAAAGCACTTTGGTAATGTCTTTCGGGGTGGGATCGTATTCATGAATTTCTGCACCGGCTTTGGTAATTGACTCAACCTCAGCAGCATCACCAGCGATATTTTGTGCGATATCTTGAATAATGGTAAAGGTGGTAACCACTTTAAATTTTTTTTCTACCGCATGGGCTGATGCGCACACACCCATCACAATAATCAACGAGGCTAAAATAGCGCTTAAAATTTTCAAAAAATTGAACTTCATTAGCGACTCCTTGCGTTTAACATATAACCAAATAGCAAGACACGAATGATCATCCGTAACAAATCAAGAAAATATCTTTTTATTTCATTACTTGTAATGATGAAACATGATGACTAAGTCATAATAATAATTAATTTAAATGTTAATGAGAATTATTATTATTTGATAAATAAAAGTCAAATCCTTTTTAAAACTCACTATTTCTATTAACTGGTTACCTAGTTATGCCTTTAATTCATTTTATATAAAACTAAAATAAATAGTAGCTAATTCCATCTATTTAAATGATAGTTACAGTAGAAAAAAATGATCAAATGAATTGGCATAAACCACATATTTTTAATTATGTGGTTTATGGATTTTAGGGAAATGTGAATGTAGTTTTATTGGTAAATCGGTAATTTAGAAAGAAAAACGATATCCTCCATTGACTTGTAATAAATCAAATCGGCTACCCGGTGAGCTTTCTAAATCCAAATAAATATTATGTTGTTGATTAAACTGTGCAGTTATACCTACCCCATTATTCCACCAATTGCCTTTGAATGAATGTTTTTCTTTACTTGTATTTAATTTATAGTAAGTATCACCATTAAATTCTCTAACAATTCCTGTTTTAGCATAGATATTGATATTATTGTTGACTGAATTGATCTCGTATCCAAATAATGCTGATGCTCGACCAATTAACGAATTATAATTGCCTAATTTTACTTTAAGTCCGTTGGTAGCATTAATTGATGTAGCATTTTGGTGACTGTAAGATAATTGAGATTGGGGTTCAATATAAAAATCATTCAATTTAAATTTCTGACCTAGCTCCAAAGATAAACCAAGCCCATTGGTATGACCTGTTCCTTGAACATGATTATTTGCTGTATCTTTAACCTTAAAGTGATTTTTTTGACGAGCATATTTAGCAACACCATCAACATAAAATCCGTCATTGTTTAAATAAGTTGCGTAAAGACCAGTATTAAATGATTTTAAAGATCCATCCCCTTTGCGATAATCTGGATCACCATAAGTTTGTCCAACAAAAGCACCGACTACAAAAGGTGAGTCTTCAGATAACTGTTTATCTGCACCAAATTGGAATCCATGATAGCTCATATCAAATTTACTTAATTTACCGCCAGAAAATGAATCCAACTTACCAGAAAAACCGCGTAACCAAACATCGCCAAACTGCCCACTAGTTCGCATATCGCCAAGACGTTTTAACAGAGTTTGAGTTTCGACATAACTCATTAAGTAATTACTGTTAAGAAATCCTACACTAGCCATTGCCGACGAAGTAATAGGATTAGCAGTTAATACATAATTGTTCCCCTCTTTGTTTAAGGAATATTGATAACCACCAAGTTCAACATTATGATTTGTTTTAAATTCAGCAGTACTTGTGGCATTATCATCAATTTCGACTAAAGTTAATTTTTCTTTACCTGTGGTATTAGACGCTCCATTATTTGTTAAATTTAGGGTATGAGTTCCCTCTGCTGATATAGGGCGGTTTGTGTCAGCTGATTTTGAAATAATAATTTTATCGCTTTTTTCAGCAGTAATGTTGGTACGTAAATCAAAACTTGATTCACCTTTTAAATTCTCAATGGTTAACTCTCCATAGTTACCATTAGAATTATCATTAACAAATTTTATCGAACCTTGTCCTGATAGTTCGGTAAGATAAGAATCTTCATCGGTTATTTGCCAAGAAGCACCTTTGGCAAGATTCATTTTTATAATTCCAGTGGCATCAGGATCACCTTCATCAGGATCGCCAAATCCTGACACTCTACCTACAATTTTGGAACCAGAAGCCAAATCTAATATAATTGTTCCACCAAGACTTGCATCGATATCGCCATTAATTATTGATTTATTATTAATTTTCAGCACCCCATTTTCAATAGAAATAATATTACCATCAATAACTGATTCGCCATTTAATGTTAAATTTCCATCAGAGATAAAAATAGCATCAGACCATTCACGATCGCTAACACTCAATGTTGTTTTTCCATTAACGATGACAGTTGAATTTCCCAATAAAGAAATTGCATCAGAATCATGTCCTTGCATATGAATTGTAAGATCACCATTAAAAATGGTGCTAGATGATACAGAGTTATGTAAAAAAACATTATCTATTCCAGAAATAGATGCTCCATCTTCTGTGCGATTCGCTTCTCTTTGGATATTGATTGTGACATTTTTTTCAAAAACAGTATTGCTGTTAGCAAATATACTGATACCTGATGTGATTTCTCCATGAACTTTATTTAAATCGTGAGTAACAGGGACATTAATTTCATCAGTGTAGGTTTGAGTTCCTTGTAGTTCAAGTGCATTTACTGCTAATGGTGTGGCTAGGGTTAATCCTAGAATTATTTTATTTTTCATCTAATAATTTCCTTTCTTCTATAATTAATAGCAGTCTAACAATAAAACAATTGCTATACAATAATTAGCCTTAATAGAATTGTTACCTTGTAGATTTTTAACAATACCATTAATTAGTCATTTTGACTTGAATCTTTAATTAACGAGAGTATAAGGGGAAATAAATGGTTCCTTTTTAATCCAAATAAAATAGGGAGGATAAGTATGAAACTGCGAAAAGTGATGATTATTGGCGTGGGTAATGTGGGATCAACAACGGCTTATACACTGGTTAACAGAGGTATTTGTGAAGAAATTGCACTTGTTGATCTTAATAAAGAATTAGCCTATGGACATGCGCAAGATTTATTAGATGCGGCGGCCTATCGACAAAATATGATTAAAGTCAGTTTACGCGAATCGACCGATTGCACTGATATTGATATTGCGATTATCACTGTAACTTCAGGCATAGCTCAAAAAAGCCGAGAAGAAGAGCTTGCTGGAACCTCTAAAATCATTGCCAGCATAGTACCTGATATGATGAACAATGGTTTTAAAGGTATATTTTTAATTGCCACCAATCCTTGCGATGCCATTACATATCAAGTCTGGAAGCTATCTGGCTTACCTCGTCACCGAGTGATAGGTACAGGGGTATGGCTTGATACGGTACGATTACGTCGATTACTGGGCGAAAAAATGGACATAGGTCCACAAAGCATTGACGCTTTTATTGTGGGCGAACATGGTGATTCACAGTTTCCAGTTTGGTCTCATTCATCGGTTTATGGGATTAATCTTAATGATTTAGAAAAAAACAAAATCGATTTTGAACAAATTGGCACCCAAGCTCGAAAAATGGGCTTTGAAATAGCTAACCGCAAGCACTGCACCGAATATGGCATAGCTAGCACTATCACCGAAATTTGCCAACATATATTCACTAATAGCCACCGAGCATTAGCGCTGAGTTGTATTTTAGACGGCGAATATGGCTATAAAAATGTTGCAATTGGTGTTCCTGCTATTTTAGACCAACATGGTATTAAAAAAGTGATTAAGCTTGACTTTACCGAAAATGAAAAACAACTCTTTGAAAAAAGTGTCAATATTGTAAAAGGGTATATTGATCATATCAAATTATCGTAGCACAAATTATTTTCGCTATTGCTTGAATAGCGCGCTAACCTAGCGTTATCTATTTGTGGCGTCATTGCATACACAATACGCCACGAACAAGGTTTTTATTACGATCATGGAAGAAGAAATAGTTTTGAAATATAACTGCTAATCTTCTAAGATGATTTTAAGTTGGTTTTTAAGTTGATGATACTCAGCATCACTTAAAAAATGGTAACGGGTATCTCTAATATAGCTGGCGATTTTTTTATATGTATTAAGATGCTCAGATACGGGATAGCAAGCAATATAATCATTAAAAGCAGCAACATCAGCAACGTCAGCAAACTGCTTTTTATCGAGGCTGTTTAAATAGCCTTTAAGGTCAAGAGATTGGCAATTAGGCTTATGCTCTTCTCGCCAAAATTGATTGTTTTTAAATTGATAAGTTAAATTAACATTCGTTTTATAGTCATAATGGTTATCTTTGATATCAATAAAATAAGCTAGAGAATAATCAGCGTTGATATGAACATGGAATAAATTATTAAGCGCTAAAGATGAATAAAGAAATATATGATCTTCATGCCCAGTTTTGGCTGACAAAATAAGCTCATCTAAATATTTTCCATTTTCATCAAAAGCATTTAATACATTTAAATCCTCTAAAATTCCTTCGCCTTCACTATCAAAGGTCAGGCTATAAAGCACAAATCGAATATTATCGATTTCAAAACGGCCAATAGCGGTAAGATCTTTTAATGTAAAATAACGTCGTTCTTTATCTAGGGGATTATCATAATATTGATAATCATCATCATCAAAATGAAAAAACTTGCTATCCACAAATTTACCTTTAGCCAGAGTATGAGTATCAAACGGCATAGATAACACGGGTAAACTTTGGTAAAAATCATCAAAAGTGGCAAAATGCTCCCTATGTTTATATTGAGATGATGCAGTTTGAGTATTGGCGAACGTATAATTAGTATTAAACCAACTAAACAACAATATAGTTAATAACAATGGTATTTTTTTCATGGTTGCAGTTTTCCTAGTTATTTCCTTTTATCAGTGGGATATTGCACACTATTATTTCTTATTTTAATTTTGCATATTAAATCGATACTCTGTATAGAGTTATTAAAATCAATCACAATCAACATGCAACCTTCTTTTAGCACATTGCACACACTCAAACAAATAACCAACAAGCGCCCCGTCTTTCGATAAAGACGATTTTATCAATTCTTCGGGATAGTCTTGGATATCATCTAAGATTTCATCAAAATAGGGTTCAATTTCTTTGGCTCCAACATAACCAATAAAAGCACAAGGTTCATTACAATGTGATAACCAAACTTCTTGTTGCCATGATGAATAACTTGGGGTTTTTAATACTATTTCGTCTAACATTTCGGGCGGGACATCTTCTACACCATAATTATCATTGAATTGACCCTGATATTTTTCTGCAGCCGACCCATCGGCAATACACCATGGGCAGATATAATCAGGATCTTCAACACAATAAGGTACCAAATTATATTTTATTGTTCGTTTTTGATTACAAACGGAACAAATCCCCTCTTCATTAACAAAAATATCGAGTTGATATGCATTTGGATGATATTTAAACGTAGGCAGGCACATCTTAAATTCCTTCAATATTGTAATAGTAATTATGATTATATAGCTTACGTTAGTTTGATACAAAATGATAAAATATTACCGCATGTTAATTAATGATTTTAACTAACTAATTATTGTGGAAACAGACATTTAAACCGTATACTAAGGTTATTTATGAAAAATAGGATATTAGCAATTTACCATTGTTAGTTATTATTCATCAGGAATATACAACGATTATCTTATGACGTTCCTCATAATCATAGTTTATCATTTTGGGTTGATGATTATGGCGGTGATGCAATCTATTTTTATAGAAAACAAAAAATGAAAAAAGTGAACAGGGAGTTATCTACCCTCAAAATATATATTCTGTAATTAATGTAAAACTTTATCATTTAACTGTTTCGATCATTTTTAACAAGTTAATGCTAAACATCTAATTTGAATTTATATATAATGTTGGCCCAATAACTAAGATTTTAGATATTAACTTCGGAGCCCTCTCATGCAGCAGTTTCGTCCTATCCGCCGTGCTTTACTTAGTGTGTCCGATAAAACTGGTATTTTAGAGTTTGCCAAAGCCTTATCAGAACGAAATGTGGAACTTCTTTCAACAGGGGGAACGGCAAAATTGTTAATGGAAAACCAGATACCGGTAACGGAAGTTTCTGACTATACCGGATTTCCTGAAATGATGGATGGACGAGTTAAAACGTTACATCCCAAAATTCATGGCGCCATTTTAGGGCGACGAGGGATTGATGATGACGTGATGCAACAACATCAAATTACGCCAATCGATATGGTGGTTGTCAATCTTTACCCATTTGCACAAACGGTTGCTAATGCCAATTGCACGTTAGAAGACGCCGTTGAAAACATCGATATTGGTGGCCCAACGATGGTGCGATCTGCCGCTAAAAATCATAAAGATGTTGCCATTGTGGTCGATTGTGATGATTATGCCAATATCATTAACATGATGGATGATAACCAAAATTCCCTTTCTTTTGAATATCGTTTTAACCTTGCTATTAAAGCCTTTGAACACACAGCTAACTATGACGGCATGATTGCCAACTATTTTGGGCAATTAGTCCCCCCTTATATGGGGCAAACCAATGAGCCATCGGGTGAGTTTCCTAGAACGTTAAATCTACAATTTATTAAAAAACAGAATATGCGTTACGGCGAAAACGCCCATCAGCAAGCGGCTTTTTATGTTGAGCAAGATGCCAAAGAAGCCTCGATTGCAACGGCAAAGCAACTGCAAGGTAAAGCGCTTTCTTATAATAATATTGCCGATACTGACGCTGCACTTGAATGCGTAAAATCATTTGACGAGCCCGCTTGTGTGATTGTAAAACATGCCAACCCTTGTGGTGTTGCCGTTAGCGATAACATTTTAAACGCTTATGAAAAAGCCTTTAAAACAGACCCCACTTCAGCTTTTGGTGGCATTATTGCGTTTAATAGACCGTTAGATGCTAAAACTGCCCAAGCGATTGTTGATAAACAATTTGTTGAAGTGATTATTGCACCTTCAGTTAGCCAAGAAGCGCTCATCATCATTCAAGCTAAAAAAAATGTGCGCGTGCTTGAATGTGGTGAGTGGTCAACATCAGCGTCAGCAAGTTTAGATTTTAAACGTGTCAATGGTGGTTTGTTAGTACAATATCGTGATTTAGGCATGATATCGCCAGATGCATTAACGGTAGTCACCAAACGTAAGCCAACCGACCAAGAGCTTTCTGATGCGCTATTTTGTTGGAAAGTGGCTAAATTTGTTAAATCAAATGCCATTGTTTATGCAAAAAATAAAATGACAATTGGTATTGGTGCAGGGCAAATGAGCCGAGTTTATTCCGCAAAAATCGCGGGCATTAAAGCGCAAGACGAAAATCTAGACGTTGCTGGTTCTGTTGTTGCATCAGATGCATTTTTCCCATTTAGAGATGGGGTTGATGCCGCTGCCGCAGTAGGGGTGACTTGTGTGATTCAGCCCGGTGGATCGATTCGCGATGACGAAGTGATCCAAGCGGCCAATGAACGCAATATTGCAATGATATTTACGCATATGCGCCATTTTAGGCACTAATTTTAGACCTTAATAGGGCGACCTTGTTTATTATTAAAAAGACATCATTAAAGGATCTTTTATGAAAGTTTTAGTCATTGGTAATGGTGGGCGCGAACATGCACTTGCTTGGAAAACCGCACAATCACCATTGGTTTCTAAAGTCTTTGTTGCACCAGGCAATGCTGGTACTTCTCTAGAGCCTAGCTTAGAAAATATCAACATCAAAGCTACCGACGTAAGTGGTTTGCTTAGTTTTGCTCAGCAAGAACAAATCGATTTAACTATAGTGGGACCCGAAGCTCCGTTAGTAATTGGCATTGTTGATAGCTTCCAAAAAGCGGGATTAAAAATCTTTGGACCAACTAAAGCCGCTGCACAACTTGAAGGGTCAAAAGCCTTTACTAAAGACTTCTTAGCTCGCCACAAAATCCCCACCGCAGAATATCAAAATTTTACCGAAGTCGCTCCAGCTATTGCCTATATTCGTGAAAAGGGCGCACCGATTGTGATTAAGGCTGACGGGCTAGCCGCTGGTAAAGGGGTGATTGTTGCTATGACAGTGAAAGAAGCCGAAGATGCTGTGCGTGATATGCTAGCTGGTAATGCCTTTGGTGATGCCGGTCACCGAGTAGTGATTGAAGAGTTTCTTGATGGTGAAGAAGCCAGCTTTATTGTCATGGTGGATGGCAAAAATGTCGAAACCATGGCAACAAGCCAAGACCATAAACGAGTTGGTGATGGTGATACAGGATTAAATACTGGTGGTATGGGGGCTTATTCGCCAGCACCAGTGGTGAGTGATACTGTTTTTAAACGAATAATGGATGAAATCATCTACCCAACGGTTAATGGTATGGCGCAAGAAGGCAGTGTTTATGTTGGCTTTTTATATGCGGGTGTAATGATTGATAAAGAAGGTAATCCAAAAGTTATTGAGTTTAATTGCCGATTTGGCGATCCCGAAACACAACCAATAATGATGCGAATGCAATCAGATCTAGTCAAACTCTGTTTGGCTGCGCTTGATGGTAAATTAGATACCGTACAATCAAAATGGGATCCAAGACCCGCATTAGGCGTAGTCCTAGCAGCAGGCGGTTACCCAGGTGAGTATAATACCCAAGATGTGATCCTTGGGCTACCGGCAGAATCAACCGAAGATTGCAAAATTTTCCATGCTGGTACCAGTTTAGAAAAAGGTCGCATTTACACCAATGGCGGGCGTGTGCTGTGCGTTACCGCATTAGGCAATACCATACTTGAAGCGCAACAGCGTGCTTATGAGCAAATAAAAGATATCTATTGGCATGGTTGTTTTTATCGTAAAGACATTGGTTATCGTGCGATTGAACGTGAACAAAACAATTAGCGGTGATTGGTTGTTTTTTTTGAAAAAAAACAACCAACTACTATCAAAAAATCAGTCAGAAAACGTATTGATTTATTTTTTTAAGAATTTTTTTCAATTAAAACCTGTGCCAACCCTTTTTTTTACAACAATTTAAAATTAAATAAAATCATTGTATTAAAAAACAGCTCAAAAAAAGGGTTTTCAAAGATGAAATTGTCGTTTATCTTTATACAGCAGGACTTATCGAATCTTAAGTTCTTTAACGCCGTATAGGCGGTTTAGAAACCAGCGGGTTGGAGTCGTGATTATTCACTTAATCTTTAACGCCGTATAGGCGGTTTAGAAATTTTTCTTTAATTGAGTTAATTAACACTAATGCTTTAACGCCGTATAGGCGGTTTAGAAAGGGTCCATTCGGTAGAGACCCTTTAATATTACCTTTAACGCCGTATAGGCGGTTTAGAAACAGCGACCGAATAAGATAAATAGGACGATTCCCTTTAACGCCGTATAGGCGGTT
This sequence comes from Gilliamella sp. App6-5, assembly GCF_001690525.1. Classification (GTDB taxonomy): domain Bacteria; phylum Pseudomonadota; class Gammaproteobacteria; order Enterobacterales; family Orbaceae; genus Gilliamella; species Gilliamella apicola_H. The sequence continues at coordinate 39,971 of NZ_LZGT01000041.1, forward strand.
TAGAAAAAGATAAATACGATAACCCGTTCTTTTTTTCTCTTTAACGCCGTATAGGCGGTTTAGAAAGTTATTACTTACGGACGGTTCATCCCTATGTACTTTAACGCCGTATACGCGGTAATTAAAATAAAATCATAAAGATAATTATAAAAACAAAATAACTTCCCAAAATAATTGGCTATGTTGTTTGTCTTATTCCAGTGTCAGAATATGACGCTAATATAGCCATTTAGCACGCTAAACAGGGATGTTTGGCGAGGCTATGCTATGCTTCGCCGAGAGCCAAATTTGTTTGGAACAAATTCTAACATCTAAGCAAAGCGAAGATGGCCTCGAAGAGGCAAGTATCAGAATGATACGAGTAATTGCGCTGGGCAGTCAAAGATCACATTCTACAGCCTTGCGCGGGGGTTTTTAGGGAATTTGGCCAAAATGTTCTCATTATTTGGGATTTTGATTCTTATCGTTTTTTAAGTCTAGTATCGAATACTGACACAATCCTACTTTAAAATAGATTAACAACTCTTTGATGCTTGTTTATAAATTGAATCTTCATTTTAAGTTATACCACTCTATGTTATGCTAGAGATAATATTAGTCACAGGATATTCCTTATGATAAAAGATCCATTTTTTGATCGCGAAGCTGAGAAGTATGATTCCCCTATTGCTAGCCGTGAGCTTATTTTAGATTACCTTAAACAAGAAGCAAAACCGGCAAGTTTAGAAAAGATTGCCCAAGCTGTTGCCATTAAAGATGAAGAACAAAAAGTGGCGTTGCATCGTCGTTTGCGGGCTATGGAGCGTGACGGGCAAGTTGTATTTACGCGCCGTAAATGTTATGCCTTACCTGAAAAGTTTGATATGGTTAAAGGCAGTGTGATTGCGCATCGTGATGGATTTGGTTTTTTACGCGTTGAAGGGCGCCTTGAAGACTATTTTTTATCGCCAGAGCAAATGAAAAAAGTCTTGCAAGGGGATGTGATCTTAGCGCAGCCAATGGGCACTAAAAACCGTGGAAAAATGGAAGCGCGGGTTGTACGAATTTTAGAACCGCGCAATAATCAAATTGTTGGGCGGTATTTTATTGAGCAAGGCGTTGGTTTTGTTGTGCCTGATGACAGCCGTTTAAACTTTGATATTTTAATTGCGGGCAAACCTGATCGCACGGTTCGTATGGGAACGGTAGTCGTGGTTGAGTTACAGCAACGCCCAGAACGTCGTCAAAAAGCCGTTGGCATCATAAAAGAAGTGCTTGGTGAGATCATGGGGACTAATTTGGCGATTGATATTGCACTGCGAAACCACGAAATTCCTTATGAATTGCCACAAGCTGTTGAAAAAGAGATGAGCAAATTCACCGAACAAGTGCCAGAAAGTGCTAAAAAAGGGCGAAAAGATCTGCGTCAATTGCCTTTAGTCACTATTGATGGTGAAGATGCACGGGACTTTGATGATGCGGTTTATTGCCAAAAAAATCGTGGTGGGGGCTATCGTTTATGGGTGGCGATTGCCGATGTGAGTTATTATGTTAGACCTGATAAAGCCTTAGATAAAGAAGCCTGCTTGCGTGGTACATCGGTTTACTTTCCATCACGAGTTGTACCAATGCTTCCTGAAGTATTATCTAATGGACTTTGTTCGTTAAATCCACAAGTTGATCGTTTATGTTTAGTTTGCGAAATGACCGTGTCTAACAAAGGGCGATTAACAGGATATGAGTTTTACGAAGCGGTGATGAATTCACATGCTAGATTAACTTATACTAAAGTGGCTAAAATTTTAGAGGGTGATAAAGAGTTACGTCAACATTACCAAGCGTTAGTGCCACATCTTGAGAATCTGTATGGATTATATAAAGTGCTTGATAATGCACGAATTGCACGCGGTGCGATAGGGTTTGAATCAGATGAGCCAAAATTTATCTTTAATGCCGATAAACGTATCGAAAGTATTGAGCTTGCACAACGTAATGTGGCACATAAAATTATTGAAGAGTGTATGATTTTAGCCAATGTTTCGGCAGCAAAATTAGTGATTGATGCGCAAGTGTCATCATTATTTCGTGTGCATGACCGGCCAGATGAAGATCGAATGAACAATCTGCGCAGTGTATTAAGTGAACTTGGCTTATCGCTAGGTGGTGGCGCTAGTCCAAAACCGAAAGATATCGCCGAATTAATGACGGTGGTTGAAATGCGTCCCGATCATGATATGTTGCAAACGGTAATTTTACGCTCCATGAAGCAAGCCATTTATGATCCTGAAAATCGAGGGCATTTTGGTTTAGCGCTTGAGGAGTATGCGCACTTTACTTCGCCAATTCGTCGTTACCCAGATTTGTTATTACATCGAGCGATTAAATGGATTTTAGCTGACCAACAGCAAAAAACCAGTAAGACTGGCGGACATTGCTATACCACCAGCGACATGCTCTATTTTGGTGAACATTGTTCAATGACCGAACGGCGTGCTGACGAAGCCGTGCGTGATGTGGTTGATTGGCTCAAATGCGATTATATGCAAGATCATGTTGGTGAAGTATTTAACGGTACGATTTCAAGCGTAGTTAATTTTGGTTTCTTTGTTCGATTAGACGATTTTTTCATTGATGGTTTAGTGCATGTTTCCTCGTTAGAAAACGACTATTATATTTATGATGCTTCGCACAATCGTTTAATTGGTGAAAATACACGTTTTACTTATCGTTTAGGCGATAAAGTGCAAGTAAAAGTCGATAATGTTAATCCAGAAGAACGTAAAATTGATTTTTCGCTGGTTGGCAGTAATAATAAGCCAAAACGTCAAGGTAAAACAGCAAAAGAGAAGTCTAAACAAGCCCAAACCGATCAGCATGCTGATTTGCCGCTTAAGCGAAAACGCAAAAAATCAACTAGCGAAAGTAGTGCTAAGCCAAGTACTAAAAAAAAGGCCAAACCGAGTGCGAAATCAAGCACGAAAGTTGAAGCGAAAGCTAAAAGTAAAAAACGTAGCAAATCGAAACCAAAATCAGTTAATAAAACAAAAGAGTAGCAAATAAATGAGTGAAACAGTTTATGGCCTGCACGCCATTGAAGCATTATTAGCGCGTTCGCCAGAAAGAATCATTGAAGTATTTATTATTAAAGGGCGTGAAGATAAACGCCTTATCGCCGTTGTGCGTCAATTAGAGCAACTTGGCTTGCCAGTGAAAATTGCTAATCGCCAATGGTTAGATGAAAAATCTAAAAATGGGGTACATCAAGGTATTTTAGCCATGGTTAAACCAAGTCGAGGTTATCAAGAAAATGATATTCCTTTACTTATGGAAGGGCAGCCAAACCCCGTTATCTTAATTTTAGATGGTGTGACCGATCCGCATAATTTAGGCGCTTGCATAAGAACTGCTGATGCCGCGGGTGTGGATTTTATTATAGTGCCAAAAGATCGCTCAGCACCCCTTAATTCCACCGCACAAAAAGTAGCGTGTGGTGCGGCTGAAAGTGTACCGGTGGTTAGAGTGACCAATTTAGCACGCACGATGCGAATGTTACAAGATGAATATCAAGTTTGGATTGTGGGCACTGCTGGCGAGGCGGATAGAACGCTTTATCAAACTGATTTTTATAAAACATCAACAGCGACTTCACTTGCTTTGGTGATGGGGGCGGAAGGTGAAGGGATGCGCCGTTTAACCAAAGAACACTGTGATGAACTAGTGAGCATTCCCATGGCTGGTATCGTGTCATCACTAAATGTATCGGTAGCAACGGGTGTTTGTTTATTTGAAATTGTTCGGCAAAAATCAGCCATCAAAACCTAATTTAGATGGTTATAACCGTATTGGCTATCTAACTACTTAATTTTCATATTAAATCAATAGATTAGTTGAGATTCAATACGGTTAATTAAAACAATCGTAAAAATATATTAACAAACATTTTTTTTATTAGCATGAATTTTTCATTTGTCTTTAAAAAATTAAGTAAACAAATGAGTATAATTTTGTCAAAAAGTTTCAGGTAACCCTACGTTTCAGTAAAAAATATTGTTTTTTAGATTGTTAAATGCTTTTTTAACAAGTCGCGATCTTATTCTGATTATCCTTATTTATACTTTTTCATAAAATGTTTTATTTTTTATTATATAAATAGACATTATTCAATGTTGATGTAACGGACTTTGCTAAAGTGGATTACTCAGAATTATTGAATGAGTTGAAGTAAATGGTGTTGGATCGCGCCATAATGTATTACCCTAAATAGGTAATTTATACTCGTGAGTACTGCCTAGTATTTTATCTATGGGAAACATTTATCATTGCTTGAAAACAAATTTCCCATGTATTTTTTCAATCCCAAAAATCGTGTAATGACAGCACAATAAAATTACTGGGTATATTATAAAATTAAGGGTAACCCATGATGATATCAGCAAATCAATACCAATCGAATTGATTAAATAACGCTGATATAAATAAGGATTTTGAATTAACTGATAAATAATTATAAAAATGAGGCTAATTAAAATGCCAATAAGTAAACCACAAAAGACTAAACCTGACGGTTTTTTTATTTTGTTTAAAATGAAGATTGAAATAAGAATAAAACAGAAATAACACAATCCATAATACATTAAATAATAATATTCAGGTGTATGGTATTGTCTTTTGATAAAACGATAACACCATTGATAACTTAACAATCCTCCAACACAATTAAACAATAATATAATAATTAGCTTAATGATTTTCATTGACTAGCCTTTTTTTATCTTCAATTTCTTTAACTGCTTTATCTAAAGATGAAGGGAAAAAACAACGCTCTTTTACCCCGTATTCATCCAAAACAGATGAAATAGCCCATGCACAATACAAAACACCACCGCGAGTTGCATAGTTTCCATTAAGCACTCTTTCTTCAATATTGAGCGCTTGCTCACGTGTTAAAGTAATTTTACGCTGAGTAACATAATCACCATCTTCTACATGGTATTTTACAAATTCTTCTATTGAAAAAGGAATGCTCCCATCATCATAAAAAGCCTCTGCTTGCCCTCGATATTGCCGCATATAGCCTCCATTAGGATCGAAAATTAATGGGGATTGACCTTTGATATGAAGGTATAGAGCGGAATGGGAATCACGTCTAACAATATCATATCCCAAAATGGAAACTGCATAAGTCATAGTAAACAAATATGCCTCTACCTCTTGCTGGGAGTCGTTTTTAGCTTGATTGGTTAAATTATTGTATATTTTATTTTCTCTAACCAAAGTATTGGTTATATTGGTCATATTGGTTAGATTGTTATCGTTATTCTTTTTCTCTACATCAACAAAAATTGTACTTTTAGTTGCTATAATTTTGTTACAACCTATAGGTGTACATTGGCATGCAATAACGCAACCATTATAAGCAGCTGGTTTACCTGTAATGATAAAATTATAAGCGCCTTCAATAATTTTTCCTGTACTTTTACATTTAGGGCATGATGCATAATCGCCTATACAAGCTATACCTTGATTTGCGTAAAAACCTTGTCCCGATGCTGAAATTACTTTGCCACCAGTCGTGGTATCATCGCCAAGAATAGCTACCCGCTGACTCATAACAGTACCTCCGTTTAATATTTATACATAATTTTTAAAATTATATGAAATTGATATAAAAAAACAATCTTAAATTATGGAGATTTATGAATAAAATAAGTGATTTTGCTTAGCGCATGCAGTTATACTGCTCAATATAACCATTTTGATAAAGGTAGGCTAATTTAACTATAATCTATAGAAATAATACCGTGTAGCCCAGTGGATGAAAGCTTTCCGTAAATTTTTTGCCGTTATCGATGTGTATTTTTTGTCGCTAGTTGTAGCCAACATTCTAAAATGCCGACGAAGTTAGTCGGCATTGTTATTTTAAGTACTAGCTTTTTATTAGGTCAACATCGATCCCTAATCCTTTGGCAACTCCAGCGCCATAATCAGGATGCACTTTGTAGAAGTGTTTAAGCTGTCTAATTTGAATGTCCCGCTTCACATTTTTCATTGAGCCAACGATATTATCAATAAGCAGTTGTTTTTGATCGGGATTCATTAAATTAAATAGTGCGCGTGGCTGTGAGTAATAATCCCCATCCACACGATGATCATGCCTATCCATTGTTCCTGCTGGGACATGCATTGGCGGTTCGGCATATTGTGGTTGCTGTTTTGGTGCGCTATCGACGCTATTAGGCTCATAGTTAGGGGCATTATCAGGGGTATAAAAACGCATTGCGCCATCGCGTTGATAATTATGCACAGGGCATTTTGGCGCATTGATCGGTAATTGTTGATAATTAGTACCAATACGATAGCGGTGTGCATCGGCATAAGCAAAAATTCGGCCTTGTAGCATCTTATCTGGTGATAAACCCGTTCCAGGCACCACATTGCTTGGTTCAAAGGCAGATTGTTCAACTTCCGCAAAATAGTTTTCTGGATTACGGTTGAGTTCCATCACGCCAACTTCAATTAATGGATACTGTTTTTGTGACCAAACTTTAGTGACATCAAACGGATTTTCAGGATGGTTATTGGCTTGCTCTTCGGTCATAACTTGTATATAAAGCCGCCATTTTGGATAGTCCCCACGCTCAATGGCTTTGAACAGATCTTCTTGTGCAGAATCAGGATTAGTTCCATCTATTTCCGTTGCTTTTTTAGGATGGATATTTTTGATCCCCTGTTCGGTTCGAAAATGCCATTTAACCCAAGTTCGTATGCCATCTTTATTAATTAAGCTATAGGTATGGCTACCATAACCGTGCATATGACGATAACCATCAGGAATGCCACGATCCGAAAATAAAATAGTGACTTGATGAAGTGATTCTGGCGATAAAGACCAAAAATCCCACATCATTTGTGGATCTTTTAAATTAGTTTTGGGATCACGCTTTTGCGTATGAATAAAGTCAGGAAATTTGAGTGGATCACGAATAAAAAATACCGGGGTATTATTGCCTACAATATCCCAATTGCCTTGGTCGGTATAAAACTTGACTGAAAACCCACGGGGATCTCGCGCTGTATCAGATGAGCCTCGCTCTCCTCCTACTAACGAAAAGCGAGCAAAAATTGGAGTTTGTTTACCAACACTGGCAAATAGGCTAGCGTAAGAATATTGGGTGATATCATTGGTGACTGTAAAAGTACCATGTGCGCCAGAACCTTTGGCGTGGACTCGTCGTTCAGGGATATTTTCACGGTTAAAATGAGCAAGTTTTTCGATAAGCTGAAAATCATCTATCAACACAGGACCTTGGGGACCGGCAGTTCGGGAGTTTTGATTATCGGCTATTGGGGCACCATTATTAGTGGTGAGTTCTTTTTTTTCTGACATTGCAACACTCCTTTATATGATATTAAAAAAGCCTTGAGGGATAAATACTCAATTGTTTTTTGAATATTGTGTCCCAGAGACTTTGTTTGGGACTTGTAGAGCGTGATAAAAAAGATCATATTTAAATGATCTTACCTACTTTAAAAAAATCTATTTTACTTTTCAAGTAGAATATTTTTGATTTAGAGATTTATAAATATTGGTTTGCAAAACGTAAAGTTGTTTCAATAAGGCCTTTAAAAATCACATAATTCATTAGAAAATGCCGAACTGTTTATACTGCATGGTTTAAATAGTCATCTAAACATTATTGAAAATTTTATACGAAACCGTTTAATCTTTTTTCTTGTGCATCTTTAAATACGCGGTATATCACATCTTAGTCAAAGCGCTTATCGCTATTTTACTTTAAGGCAAATAGGTTTAATGACTTTTTGATTTATATGATAGTTATCACATAATTTATTGAATCTTTCAATAAATTATAAATAAAGATTTTGTCACGGTTTATCCCTATGTGTATAGGGAACACGATTGATCAGTGGTTTTTCACGATAAAAACCAACTTTTTAAAATTACATCATTACGATCTCTCAATGTTACAAGCGTCAAGAACGGGCTGAATTGCTTCGTCAAAGCCTTTCAAACTGAATTCCATGTCGATTGTTTGGGTCGGCGAATTCGCTCTGATAAAAATTGAATTTTTACCTTTTAACTGCTCAATTTCCTCCGTTGTTATATTTTCATTGAAAACCATATCACCTAAAATGATTGCGTTTCTTTGAAACGGTTTTTCTTTATCAATTCTTAAATCTAGTTTAACTTTGCTGTTACCGATATTGATTAAATTGTTTACAGAAATTGCTTCAGTTAATTTACCTTCCTTACAAACGAACGCATAATATTTATTATTGAATGTTAATTGATGATCGTTGTTCGGCTCTTCTGTTGTCGCAAAATATGCTATCTTATCTGTTAGTTTGTCGGTTGAAATTGTTAATCTCCAATCGCCAAAATTTTTCTTTATATCTGATTCTGATGCATAACAAGAAAAAGTACATAAACACAGAACTGCTACTAATGATTTTTTAAACATTTAACATTCCCTTAACATGATGATTACTGTTGTTATGTTAAGTTACTTTAAATTAAAAGTAAACTATTAGGATGCATTCACAATCGTTGCTAGCTCCTCCCCATTATCTCTGTTTATCTGCATAATTCGTTTCACGCCCTCCTGCATTGCTAACCACTGCTCTGCTGATTCGTATTCACTCACCACTGCAATATTAATAGTCGGTGAAACGGTTTGCGGCGTGCTTTCCTGTGTTGTTGATTGTGAGTAGTTATTAACGACTTGCGGACGTTGTAAACAGCTCATATCACCACGCTGCAACGCATCCAAATTGCCTACTCCGATGCGCTGAATTGCTGCTGCGTTCATGACGAATTCTTGACCATGCACAACACCTGCGATCTGATCTTTTGCTATATCACCTGTATAGCCACCCGTCATAAACCCTGTTGGTTGAGATCGAATCGCCGACACATTAGCCATCCCTGCCGCAATAGCTGCTGCCCCCAAGGCGGGCCCCAACATACGGAATCCCTGTCATAGCAGCATAGGCCGCGTTAGCTGCGGTTTTATCCCTATATGTATAGGGAACAGCGCAAATTTAATAGCAGGCGTATCAGCTAGAACGGTTTATCCCTATGTATATAGGGAACAGTCAGTTAAAACGCTAATAATTTTTTTATGAATCGGTTTATCCCTATGTGCATAGGGAACAGGCATTAGTTGGTTCATGGATAACTGCTATTGTGGGGGTTATTTTAATGGTTGGTGGTTCACTTGCGATTATGTTTAGTAAAAAGTACGATAATTTTACGGCTATTCAACACTGGTTAAACCGTTGTTGCTTTGGCAAGCAAGAAGAATTGGACTATTTAGGCTATCAAGCCTATCACGAAGATGAATATAAAACTCATGCGGGTTTTGGCTTAGCGCTTAATGACTATGCGATTATGGTTTATAATATTCAAACTTTTATTCGTTTAAAACCACTATATCATACACCACCAACAACAGGAGTACCTGATCCCGATGGCCCAAATCCATTTCAACGGCATATCTATTTTTATTTGGATATTCCCGATTTTGCCAAATACAATCAAAATGAAACTGCAATCGCCATGATTCGCTTATTTATTAATGATTACCCAAATCTAAAAAGCGAGCCAGACCCATTGCCCGAAAAATATATCGATCTAAAATACCATATCACCTCGCAACAAATAACGTTATTAGCCATCAGCAAAAACTATGGTAATCTCAATCTGGTTTGGACGGATAAAAAAGCCTATTTTGATAAGTATGATCGTAATATCGGCGTACTGACTAGGCTGCCAATACCTGATAATAGCAAAATTGACGAGCCAGACGAATTTACTTTAACCACATCGGCGAATCATCTTACTGATAAAAAAATAACCAATAGCGACGAGCCAGTGCAAAATGGGCTTATTATCAATAAATGGATCGCTGGCACAATAGGTGTGATTAATATTGTAAAATATCAAATTATTGTGCAATACAATAACCGTGAAGACGTGCCATTAATCGTGACTAAAAACAATAAAATTTAAAATAAGGAGCAAAACAATGCCATCACAATATCAACCCCAAATTCCTGGTTGGATAGGCGATTTAGTAAAAGGCGGCAACTCTCTAACCGATGCCGATGATCGCTTGCTCTATGCCAATGATAACTACTGTGCTTTTATTCGTAAAACAAAATCTGATCAGTTTTTTTATTTATTTGTTTTATATCAATATTTGGTCTTTCTTTTTACATAGGTATTTATTTTTATTTCGTTTTTACTATGACTCCTGCAGTTAATAATGATGAAAAAATTATGGATATTGTATTATTATTGATGAACATCACCTGTTTTTTTGCTTTATATCTTCTGATTCCTGAATTATATCATAACTTATTTACACGCCGAGGAAGCCCCATTATTTTTAACCGTAAAACGGGTAAAGTGTATATCAATGAAAGCTATTTTTTTAATTTTAAAGTATTACGCAATCCACTAACCTTTTTGCACCCCAATAAAAAACGCATTAAAGAATATGACTGGGCCCATTTACAAGGGGTGGTGGTGCATAACTTTTCACGCTACTCACTCAACACCACTATTTTAATGGTGTGCAAACCGAATACCCATAAAACAATCGACCACATTTTGTTAGACCCATTACGTGGTGGCATAGGTAGTTATTTTGTTTGGGGTTGGGTTAATAACTTTATGTGCGCGAACAAATTAGCCGGTCTAAACGACGGCAAATACAAATGGGAACAAGAAACCCAATTTAAAGACAACATTATTAAAGGACAAGGCTGGCCAGAATGGATGGTCGAAGCGTTTAATGCCACATCGCAAGCAGAGTTAGCCGAAATCAAACAACGACATCATGTCAAACAATAAGTTTTAATAGCTCAGGGCGGGAAAGGATAAAGCCGCCTACTTTACAATAACCGTGAAGGCGTGCCATTAATCGTGACTAAAAACAATAAAATTTAAAATAAGGAGCAGAACAATGCCATCACAATATCAACCCCAAATTTTGGGTTGGATAAGCGATTTAGACAAAGGCGGGAACTATTTAACGGGTGCCGATGATCGCTTGCTCTATGCCAATGATAATTACTGTGCTTTTATTCGTAAAACAAAATCTGATCAGATTTTTTATGTATGTCTTTCAGGCGTAATTTCAATTGGATTAATGTTTATTATTCCTATATTAATATATTTGCTTACATGGATAGAATCGGCCTCTATGCTTATTCTTCCATTGGTGATCATAATTTTATTTTTTATTACATTATATTTAATGTTACCAGAATTTTACCAGAACCTTTTTACACGCCGAGGTAGCCCCATTATTTTTAACCGTAAAACGGGTAAAGTGTATATTAATGAAAGCTATTTTTTTAATTTTAAAGTGTTACGCAATCCGCTAATCTTTTTGCACCCTAATAAAAAACGCATTAAAGAATATGATTGGGCCCATTTACAAGGGGTGGTGGTGCATAATTTTTCACGCTACTCACTCAACACCACTATTTTAATGGTATGCAAACCGAATACCCATAAAACAATCGACCATATATTATTAGATCCATTACGTGTCGGCATAGGTAGTTATCTGGTTTGGGGTTGGGTCAATAATTTTATGTGCGCGAACAAATTAGCCGGCCTAAACGACGGCAAATACAAATGGGAACAAGAAACCCAATTTAAAGACAACATTATTAAAGGACAAGGCTGGCCAGAATGGATGGTCGAAGCGTTTAATGCCACATCGCAAGCAGAGCTCGCCGAAATTAAACAACGGCATCATGTCAAACAATAAGTTTTAATAGCTCAGGTCGGGAAAGGATAACGCCACCGACTTTACAATAACCGTGAAGGCGTGCCATTAATTGTGGCTAAAAACAATAAAATTTAAAATAAGGAGCAAAACAATGCCATCACAATATCAACCCCAAATTTTTGGTTGGATAGGCGATTTAGACAAAGGCGGTAACTATTTAACGGGTGCCGATGATCGCTTGCTCTATGCCAATGATAACTACTGTGCTTTTATTCGCAAAACAAAATCTGATCAGATTTTTTATTCATTTATGCTTATAATTGTTTTAATTCTCTCAATACCCATTATATATTTAGGTTTTTCATTGATTTTGGATTTAAGTCCTATAACTGAGTCAGCTATGCTCATTACGGTGATAGTTACGTTGATTGCTTGCATTGTTGCTTTATATCTTCTGATTCCTGAATTCTATCAAAACCTTTTTACGCGCCGAGGAAGCCCCATTATTTTTAACCGCAAAACGGGTAAAGTGTATATCAATGAAAGCTATTTTTTTAATTTTAAAGTGTTACGCAATCCGCTAACCTTTTTGCATCCTAATAAAAAACGCATAAAAGAATATGACTGGGCAGATTTACAAGGAGTGGTGGTGCATAACTTTTCACGCTCTTCACTCAACACCACCATATTAATGGTGTGCAAACCCCATACCCATAAAACAATCGACCATATATTGCTAGACCCATTACGTGCTGGCATAGGCAGTTATCTGGTTTGGGGGTGGGTCAATAACTTTATGTGCGCTAACAAATTAGCGGGCCTAAACGATGGCAAATACAAATGGGAACAAGAAACCCAATTTAAAGAAAAAATTATTAAAGGACAAGGCTGGCCCGAATGGATGGTTGAAGCGTTTAATGCCACATCGCAAGAAGAGCTCGCTGAAATTAAACAACGGCATCATGTCAAACAATAAGTTTTAATAGCTCAGCGCGGTAAAGGATAACGCCACCGACTTTACAATAACCGTGAAGACGTGCCATTAATCGTGACTAAAAACAATAAAATTTAAATTAAGGAGCAAAACAATGCCATCACAATATCAACCCCAAATTTTGGGTTGGATAGGCGATTTAGTAAAAGGCGGCAACTCTCTAACCGATGCCGATGATCGCTTGCTCTATGCCAATGATAACTACTGTGCTTTTATTCGTAAAACAAAATCTGATCAGATTTTTTATTTATGTCTTTCTGGAGTAATTTCAATTGGATTAATGTTTATTATTCCTTTTCTTGCATATGATATTGTAGATAATATGCAATTAAAATCAGATGATGATAAATATATTTTTTCCCTTTTACTAGGAATATTAGTTTTATTTATTATTACATTATATTTAATGTTACCAGAATTTTACCATAATCTTTTTACACGCCGAGGAAGCCCCATTATTTTTAACCGCAAAACAGGTAAAGTGTATATCAATGAAAGCTATTTTTTTAGTTTTAAAGTATTACGCAATCCGCTAACCTTTTTGCACCCCAATAAAAAACGCATTAAAGAATATGATTGGGCTCATTTACAAGGGGTGGTGGTGCATAACTTTTCACGCTACTCACTCAACACCACTATTTTAATGGTGTGCAAACCGAATACCCATAAAACAATCGACCACATTTTGTTAGACCCATTACGTGGTGGCATAGGTAGTTATTTTGTTTGGGGTTGGGTCAATAACTTTATGTGCGCGAACAAATTAGCTGGCTTAAACGATGGCAAATACAAATGGGAACAAGAAACCCAATTTAAAGACAACATTATTAAAGGACAAGGCTGGCCAGAATGGATGGTCGAAGCGTTTAATGCCACATCGCAAGCAGAGTTAGCCGAAATCAAACAACGACATCATGTCAAACAATAAGTTTTAATAGCTCAGGGCGGGAAAGGATAACGCCGCCTACTTTACAATAACCGTGAAGGCGTGCCATTAATCGTGACTAAAAACAATAAAATTTAAAATAAGGAGCAAAACAATGCCATCACAATATCAACCCCAAATTCTTGGTTGGATAAGCGATTTAGATAAAGGCGGGAACTATTTAACGGGTGCCGATGATCGCTTGCTCTATGCCAATGATAACTACTGTGCTTTTATTCGTAAAACAAAATCCGATCAGATTTTTTATTCATTTATTTTAGTTATTGCTTTTGTCCTTTCAATACCATTAATCTACTTATCTATAGGGCTAATTTTAGAATTAGCATTAAGAAAAGAAATTTTTTTGATGATTAATTTCATCGTGATATTAATTGCTTCTTTAGTTGCTTTATATCTTCTGATTCCTGAATTATATCATAACTTATTTACACGCCGAGGAAGCCCTATTATTTTTAATCGTAAAACGGGTAAAGTGTATATCAATGAAAGCTATTTTTTTAATTTTAAAGTATTACGCAATCCACTAACCTTTTTGCACCCCAATAAAAAACGCATAAAAGAATATGATTGGGCAGATTTACAAGGGGTGGTGGTGCATAATTTTTCACGATATTCACTCAACACCACCATATTAATGGTATGCAAGCCCCATACCCATAAAACAATCGACCATATATTGCTAGACCCATTACGTGCTGGCATAGGCAGTTATCTGGTTTGGGGGTGGGTCAATAACTTTATGTGCGCTAACAAATTAGCGGGCCTAAACGATGGCAAATACAAATGGGAACAAGAAACCCAATTTAAAGAAAAAATTATTAAAGGACAAGGCTGGCCCGAATGGATGGTTGAAGCGTTTAATGCCACATCGCAAGAAGAGCTCGCTGAAATTAAACAACGGCATCATGTCAAACAATAAGTTTTAATAGCTCAGGGCGGGAAAGGATAACGCCACCGACTTTACAATAACCGTGAAGACGTGCCATTAATCGTGACTAAAAACAATAAAATTTAAATTAAGGAGCAAAACAATGCCATCACAATATCAACCCCAAATTTTTGGTTGGATAGGCGATTTAGACAAAGGCGGTAACTATTTAACGGGGGCCGATGATCGCTTGCTCTATGCCAATGATAATTACTGTGCTTTTATTCGTAAAACAAAATCTGATCAGATTTTTTATTCATTTGGTTGGTTTATATCAATATTTGGTCTTTCTTTTTATATAGGTATTTATTTTTATTTCGTTTTTACTATGACTCCTGCAGTTAATAATGATGAAAAAATTATGGATATTGTGTTATTATTGATGAACATCACCTGTTTTTTTGCTTTATATCTTCTGATTCCTGAATTATATCATAACTTATTTACACGCCGAGGAAGCCCCATTATTTTTAACCGTAAAACGGGTAAAGTGTATATCAATGAAAGCTATTTTTTTAATTTTAAAGTGTTACGAAATCCGCTAACCTTTTTGCATCCTAATAAAAAACGCATAAAAGAATATGATTGGGCCCATTTACAAGGGGTGGTGGTGCACAACTTTTCACGCTCTTCACTCAACACCACTATTTTAATGGTATGCAAGCCCCATAGCCATAAAACAATCGACCATATATTGTTAGACCCATTACGTGGTGGCATAGGTAGTTATCTAGTTTGGGGTTGGGTTAATAATTTTATGTGCGCGAACAAATTAGCCGGTCTAAACGATGGCAAATACAAATGGGAACAAGAAACCCAATTTAAAGACAACATTATTAAAGGACAAGGCTGGCCCGAATGGATGGTTGAAGCGTTTAATGCCACATCGCAAGCAGAGCTCGCTGAAATTAAACAACGGCATCATGTCAAACAATAAATTAATAATAAAAAACGTTTGATATCTGAGGTTTCCATACCAGCATAATTTTTCCTTTTTTTATAAAAAGTTGAATGAGTTATACTATATTTAAAGCAACGCGCTTTAATTGGAATGCACACTCTGGATCCTTTTAAACTAGATACGATTTGAGCGAATATTTTATTTTGGGTTCAGTTCATTTTAGAGGGAGATTTATATTTTCAATGAAAAATAAAACAATTTAGGCATAGATGATCTCTGGTAATTGAATATCCCAAGGTTGGTTATCAATATGTCGGACTTTTTGGCAAGCAAATGCAAGCCCAATCGGTAAAATTTGTTGAGTTTGATAATTAGCTAGCAACCGGTCATAAAATCCCCCTCCCATTCCCATACGATAACCTCGTTGATCAAAAGCAACCAATGGCGTAAAAATAATATCAAGTTGGTGGGAAGGAAGCACATTTAATATGTTTAATTCTGGTTCTAATATACCAAATTTATTTTTTATAAGCTGAGTTTGGCTAGTATATTTTAAGAAGAGTAGATGTTTGGAGGAAAAAGGGTGAATAATAGGTAAATAGACAGATTTATTTTTTTGCCATAAATAGTTAATTATGGGTTGGGTTTCGACTTCGCCATCAAATGATAAAAATATGGCGATATTTTTTGCAGCATTAATCCCTTGGTGACAGACAATTTTTTGATATATAGCTTGTTGTGCAATTTCACGTTCATCGGGAGATAATTGTCGTCTTTTTTGACGGATAATTTGCCTAATATTCATCAGTTTTCACTGTTGCTGCAAGTTTGGAAGAACACTCCAAGATGTCGTTAGGGTCGTAACCCTTGAACCCAAGGTTCAAGGTGAACATCGTGTTTTAATTTTTAGGTTTCCTTACAAGTAAGGCATACACACCAACTAAAAGTCACTCCGTTCTTAAGTTAAGAATATCGGCTCAGGGGACTAACCCATATCGCGAGCATCTCAGAGATGAATACCATAATACAAAATTTAACGGATCATACAATACCATTTGTATTAAATTTACAATTTAAATGGTTAATTGTTGGGATTTAAGGCAGAATCAAGTAATTGCTGTAGCATTTTAAGCCGATTACCAAACTCATTACTTTTTTCTTTTTCTTTTGTTAATTCATAAGAAATGTTTAGCGCGGCAGTCATAATAAGTTGATCGCTACCAACTTGCGGAGACTTTTCTCGTAAATTTGTTAAGCGCGCATCTAGATCCTTTGCAGCACAATTAAGTGCGTCTACTTCATCAACCGGACAATTAAATTTTAATGTTCGTCCAAAAATTTGAATAGTGACAGCTTGAGTTTCCATATTTAACCTATTGATTCATAAAATTATTAATTTTATCGATAATGTGCTTTTGGTCTAATCCCATCTCTTGTCTAATTTCGCTTTGCGCTCCTTGAGAAATAAACTTATCAGGGAGTCCAATATTTAAAATATCACATTTTATTTTTTTCGATAATAAATATTCACCGACACCGCTACCAGCGCCGCCTTTAATACTATTTTCTTCAATGGTGACAAGTATATTATGAGTTTGACTAATGTGCAAAAGGACTTTTTCATCCAGTGGTTTAACAAAACGCATATCAATGACTGTAGCATTGATTTGCTCCGCTGCTTGTAATACTTCGGTAAGCAAAGTACCAAAATTGAGTAAAGCGATATTCTTACCTTGTCGACATAATTTAGATTGCCCTAAAGGAATTGGGGTTAATGGTGTTAATTGTGTACCAATGCTTTCACCACGAGGATAGCGCACTGCCGCAGGACCATTATGTAAATAGCCTGTGTAGAGCATTTGTCGGCATTCGTTTTCATCACTTGGTGTCATAATGACCATATTAGGTACGCAGCGTAGATAACTTAAGTCAAATGCACCTTGGTGAGTTTCACCGTCGGCGCCAACGATGCCAGCGCGATCGATGGCAAATAATACAGGTAGGTTTTGAATGGCAACATCATGGATAACTTGATCGTAAGCGCGTTGCAAAAAAGTTGAGTAAATGGCGACAACGGGCTTTAAGTCACTAATTGCAAACCCAGCGGCTAGGGTAACAGCATGTTGTTCGGCTATTGCAACATCAAAAAATTGGTCAGGATAACAATTGGCAAATTTTGTCATGCCCGAACCTTCACTCATTGCTGGCGTTATTGCCATTAAACGTTTATCATTTTGCGCCATTTCGCATAGCCAATCGCCAAAAACTTGCGAATATGTTTGGATTGCTTTTGTGGCGATTGGCAATATGCCTTCATTAGGATTAAATTTGGGTACACCATGCCATAAAGTCGGATCTTTTTCAGCTGGCGCATAGCCTTTGCCTTTTTGTGTAATCACATGGAGCAGTTGTGGGCCTTTTAGTTGGCGAACTTTTTGTAAAGTTGCGATCAAGCCATCAATATCATGCCCATCAACAGGACCTATATAATTAAAACCTAGTTCTTCAAATAAGACGGCTGGTGTGATTAATCCTTTTAAGTGCTCTTCAGTCTTTTTAATCAGTTCTTTTAATGGCGGAATATTCGCTAATACACGTTTGCCACTTTCCCGAAAAGACGTATAGGCTCTACTTGATAAGATTTGGGTAAGATGTTGGTTTAGTGCGCCGGTATTTGCTGAAATCGACATGTCATTGTCGTTAACAATCACTAGCATATCAGGCTTAACATGACCAGCATGATTCATCGCTTCAAATGCCATACCTGCTGTTAAAGCGCCATCGCCAATAATGGCAGCCACTTTTTTACCCGATTGTTTTTTTTGTTCGCTAATTGCAATTCCAAGCGCGGCACTAATCGAGGTCGAAGAATGTCCTGTGGTTAGTACATCATATTCGCTCTCATTACGATGAGGAAATGGATGAAGTCCACCTTTTTGGCGTATAGTGAGCATTTTGTCTCGGCGACCAGTCAAAATTTTGTGAGGATAAGCTTGATGACCAACATCCCAAATAATTTTATCAAAAGGTGTTTGATAGACGTAATGTAAGGCTGTGGTTAATTCAACCACACCTAGCCCCGATGCTAAATGACCACTCGATTGACTAACACATGCGAGTAAATATTGCCTAAGCTCGCGACAAATCGCCGATAACTGTGACTGAGGAAAATGTCTTAGATCCTTGGGCGAGTTTATTTGTTTTAACAATGGGTAATTATCTAAATTCATTATGTAATGCTATATTTTAGTTAGTTGTTAACTATTGCGATTAATAATAAAACCAGCAAGATTCTGTAGCGGTTGGGTATTATAAGGTATTTGCTTTAGACTATCGATAGCTTGCTGATAAAGTTGCTCAGTGAGTTTTATTGCGTTATCTAGTCCAATTAATGCTGGGTATGTGCTTTTTTCACGGGCAAGATCTGAACCTTGTGGTTTTCCCATAATAGATTGCTCGCCAATGACATCTAAAATATCATCTTGAATTTGAAACGCCAGCCCAATTGCCTCGGCATAGTGATCGAGCATTAGGTAGTAGGGTTTAGCGGTTTCACTGCAAGCAAAAGCACCTAAACGAATAGACGCTTTGATTAACGCACCTGTTTTATAACAATGGATTTTTTGCAAATGTTCAAGGTTAATTGACTGATGTGTGGCTTGTAAATCGAGCGATTGGCCAAGACACATACCAGTTACACCACTGGCATGGGCAAGCTCAGCTATCATCTTAATTTTAGCCTCGGCATCAATTAACTCACTGTTTGCCAATAATGAAAAGGCTAAACTTTGCAAAGCATCGCCGGCAAGTATGGCTTGGGCTTCACCGAATTGGATATGGCAAGTTGGTTTGCCTCGGCGTAAATCGTCATTATCCATGGCAGGTAGGTCATCATGAATCAATGAATAAGTATGAATTGATTCAATGGCGGCAGCGGCTTCATCTAATTTAGAAAGCGGGCAGTTGAACATTTGACCCGTTAAATAAACTAAAATAGGTCGAATCCGTTTGCCACCCGCCAACAAGCTGTAACGCATTGCTTGTTGAAGTTTAGACGGCTCAATTTGCGAAATACAGGTAGTTAAAAACGAGTCAATGCGTTCTTGTAATGGTTTTAAACTATTCATTAGCATCATTTGAGAATTCTGACAGTTCGGCATCACTATTTTCAGATAATAAAATCTCAATGCGTTGCTCGGCTTGCTGTAACTGTTTTTGTCCTGCTTTGGCTAATTTAATTCCTTTTTCGAACTCATTAAGCGCTTCATCCAATGGTAGATCACCGTTTTCTAGTTGAGATACAATAGTTTCGAGTTGCTTAAGTGTTTCTTCGAAACTCGGTTCTTTGTTTTGTTTTTTTGCCATATTCAGTTCCTCTTTACGGTTGATGAGTATACACTTATTTCAAACAATCGTGAATCAAGGCTTTTGCTTATTTATAACACCACAAGCGATGTTAATGTATGTTACCCTTTGATTTAGCGATTAGCTAATTTGTAGATTAACTCTCATCTGCGTTATTCGATTCTTCCATCGCTAATAAGGTAATATCTGGGTTAATCGGTTTTTTAACTTCAATACCCATTTCACGAAATCGTTCAATTTGTCCAATTACATTGCCACGACCTTTAGATAATTTATTCATGGAATTTTGATAGGTTTGTTGAGCTTTGTCTAAACAACTGCCTAGGTTTTCCATATCTTCAACAAAGCCGCGCATTTTGTCATACAATTTACTTGCTCTATCGGCGATAAGCTCAGCATTACGATTCTGATATTCAAATCGCCATAAATTATGAATTGTTCGTAACGCAACTAACAATGTGGTTGGGCTGACTATCATAATATTACTTTTCAAGGCATCATTGATTAATGCGGGGTCATTGTCAATTGCGCTTAAAAATGCGGGTTCGACAGGAATAAACATTAAAATATAATCTAATGAGTTAATACCAATGAGTTTATGATAATCTTTTTGGCTAAGTTGTTTTAAATGGTTACGGACAGCCGCTAAATGTTCGGTCATTGCTTTTGCTTTGACTGTTTCGTCTTCGCTATTAAAATGGCGCTCATAGGCAACTAAAGTTACTTTGGAATCAATAATGACGTCACCACCTTGCGGTAAGTGAACAATGACATCGGGTTGTAATCGCTGATGACTTTCGTTAGTTAAATTGACCTGAGTTTCATATTCATAACCTGAGCGCAATCCAGAATTATCTAAAATTTGGCTTAAGATAAATTCGCCCCAGTTTCCTTGGGTTTTGTTATTGCCTTTTAATGCCTTTGTTAGGTTGTTTGCTTCTTTGCTCATTTGCTCATTGAGCTGTTGCAAGTTACGAATTTCATGCGTTAATGTGTGACGCTCTTTAGCTTCTTGCCCAAAACTGTCTTGCACTTGTTTTTTGAAACCTTCTAGCTGTTCTTTGAGCGGAGAAAGTAAAAAATCAAGACTTTGTTTATTTTGTTGCTCAATCTTTTTGCCACTTTGTTCAAAAATACGATTGGCTAGGTTTTCAAAT
Organism: Gilliamella sp. App6-5; assembly: GCF_001690525.1. Taxonomy (GTDB): domain Bacteria; phylum Pseudomonadota; class Gammaproteobacteria; order Enterobacterales; family Orbaceae; genus Gilliamella; species Gilliamella apicola_H. The sequence goes on from NZ_LZGT01000041.1 coordinate 61,009, forward strand.
TGGGTTGTGAGCCGTTGTTCACTTTGTTCTAATATGGTTTGCTTTTCTTGTGTTGCACTTAACGTTTCTTCTAAACGCGTTTTGAGTTCACTAATTTTGACGTTTTGCGCTAGATTTTGCTGTCGATACTGTTCTACTTCATGTTCTAACTGTTTTACTTGAATTGTTAAAATTTGGATTTCTTCCTTCTTTTGGATCAGTTGTAGATCAAACAGTTGATGTAAATTATTAATTGTTAGTTGAGATTTTATCGCTAACACCAATAAAATTAGAGCGGCAATACCAATAATAATGGCAATCCATCCAGTTAATCCTAAAGCATTGGACATAATTAAGCCCTTTCAAAAGTAAATGATATCACGTCATCCAAATTATCGCAGCTTAAGGCAAGCATAATTAAACGATCTAACCCTATAGCAACCCCCGCACAGTCTGGAAGACCAGCTTCCATAGCGGCGAGTAACGCAATGTCAATATTTTGTGCAGGTAAGTTTTGATTTATGCGATCTAAATTATTTTGTTCAAAACGCATTCTTTGTTCTTGTGCATTAGTCAGTTCTTTAAAACCATTAGCGAGCTCAACGCCTTTGTAATAAAACTCAAAACGGCTCGCTACACGATGATCTTCTGGACTAATAGCAGCTAATGCGGCTTGTGATGCCGGAAAGTTAAATACGGCAATAGGCTTATCTTGACCAATATGCGGTTCAATACCAAAAGTGAATAAGCATTGTAGTAAGCCATCTTTATCATAATTGTCTGTGTTAAGCCCAATATCAAGTTGGTTTGCTGCCTTGACTAAAGTTGCGTGATCGGCTTGTAAAGGGTCAATATTAAGATGGCGTTGAAATACCTTTTGATAAGAAATTCGTTCAGCAGGTTCACAATCTAAAACAGTTTGTAATAGGTCATCGACTTCATTGATCATTTGCATCATATCGAATTGGATGCGATACCATTCTAGCATGGTGAATTCAGGGTTATGATAACGGCTGACTTCTTCATGATTACGAAAACATTTACACATTTGATAAATAGGACCACTGCCAGCGGCTAGTAAGCGCTTCATATGATATTCAGGGCTGGTAATTAATGACATTTGTTGCCCTTGTTGTTCTTCATGCTCCCCTGGTTTTAAGAATTTAGTGTGAAAAGAACTTAAATGCACGTCTGTTACTGCATATTGGCTTAAGGTTGGTGTTTCAACTTCTAAAATACAGCGATCAGCAAAAAATTGACGTACTTGAGAAATAATTTTTGCGCGCTTGAGTAAATTATTGATAGATGCAGAAGGTTGCCAAGTCATAAAAATATCCGTGGGTTTTGATCAGTTACTAAAAAGAAGAGAAGTAGGGCAAAAGCCCTATTTCTTATTGTTGGCGTTCATTTTGCCATAATGAGAATAAATTGTCGTATTTTTCTTGTTGCTGCCAAATATGACGATGTAAAGCGAAGAGTATAATCGGATCTTCTAAAATTGCTAACTGCTTTTCTTTACTCATTTTTTCTAAATCTATGTGTTGATACTGTGCGATAAGTTCATCACGTTTTTGTTGGTTTTTATTATTCACTTGATGGCGTGACGTTGATAATGCACAAGCGAGCGCATTATAGATAGGATCGACTAATGCCATAACAAAGCCATGCTCAATAAATGCAGCTTCCGTTTTAGCTAAATATTCACCCGTAAGTGTAACTGCTTTTGCTGGGTGGGTTTCTTCTGGAGTTAAAAATAGTCCTGCTTTTTTGGCTTTCATACCAATGCTCGAAAGTCCCGAAACTCTAATGACTAAAGGCGAAATAGTTAAAGGTATTAATATCGCTATATACCAATAAGTAAATTGAGGATTTAGCCAGATAATTACGCCTAACCACACAATTCCTAATAACGATAGTGGCCAACAAAAATAAAAAGATTCTCCCCATGTTAACGCATCGTCACTACGTGACGGAGACTTCCATTGAATTTTGCTACCCATCCATGCTTTAAGTACAAATTTGCTATGAAAGATCATACGTATTGGAGCTAAGATCATTGACCAAATCATTTCAATAAAAATTGATAGGGTTAATTTAAATATACCACCAACATCTTTTGCACCTGTTCTAGCTATAATAATGCCATAGCTGAAGAATTTAGGCGCAAATAGTAAAACCATCGTAGTTGAGAGTAGCTGTATGGCCAATTGTTCATCCCACCTTGGCCAAGTTGGATAAAATTGGTTAGGTTGGAAGAAATATTGAGGTTCAGAAATATTAAACACCAATAATAATAGTGTTGAGAATATTAAAAACACTAGCCACAATAATGACGAAATATAAGCCATGCCACTGGTTGCAAACATGATGCGATGGGTCAATTTAATACCGCTTTTGAAGATCAATCTTAAATTAATTAAGTTGCCCATACACCAGCGATTATCGCGTTTTAGATCTTCAATCATATTACCAGGTAGCTCTTCATAACTCCCGTTCATATTATAGGCAATCCAAACGCCATAGCCAGCACGACGCATAAGTGTCGCTTCGACGAGATCATGCGATAAGATATGAATTGGCCCTTTACGTTTTTGAAGTGGTGATAATATGCAATGCTCAATAAATGGTTTTAAGCGAATCATGGCATTGTGTCCCCAATATTGTGCTTCGCTTAATTGCCAAAAGTGGGTGCCCGAGCAAAAGATATCACTGTAAATTTGGTTAGCAAATTGTTGAATACGCCCGTAAAGCGTAGTCATTCTGACTGATTTTGGGGGAGATTGTAAAATGCCCGCTTTTGGGGTCATTTCCATCATGGCGATCATTTTTAAAATACAGTCACCAGTCATAATGCTGTCGGCATCAAGGATCATCATATATTCATATTGATGGCCCCAACGACGGCAAAAATCGTCAATGTTACCGCTTTTACGTTTTACTCGACGTTTGCGATGGCGATAAAAAATATTGCAGCCATTATTTTGTTTTACTGCATTAAATTCAGCCCAAGCTTTAAGTTCGTTAACATATAGATCGGGATCGTTAGTATCACTTAAGATAAAAAAATCACAGCAAGCTGCATGACCTGTTTCAACTAAGGATTGATAAGTTGCTTGTAACCCAGCAAATACACGAGCGACATCTTCATTACAAATTGGCATAACAAGTGCAGTTCGATGTTTAACGTCAATATGTGATGCTGGATCATTAGGAATAGCAATAGTGTAACGGTCTTTACCCATTACTGTTAATATTAGACCCATAATGCTGGTCCAAAAACCAATTGAGATCCAACAAAACAAAATGGCGAACAAAGTAATAATCGCACCTTGAACAATATAAGGTATGATACTGTAAATGGCTAATTCGGGGTTGATATCCCAATTAGCCATAAAATTAATTTTTTGCCAACTTTGATAAGGCAGTAAAGACGATAGGTAAGTCGTTCCGTAATATGTTTGCACAGCAATGAGCGCAAACATAATAAAGCGACGAATAATGGCAAGGATATTAATGCCATGTTTTGACTTGGCAGTAAAGCGTTGATTCCATATTTGAGGTTGAATTGAAACGCGATCAACTTTAGGATAACTCGGCTGTTGCCTTCGGTCATCAATAAAAGAAAATGTATCACCAACTTGATTTAAACGATATTTTAAAAACTCGACATCGTCAGGTGGCGTTGCATTGTTTTCACATTTCTGACGCCAAACTTCAGCGTCAGAAAGATTGGCAAAGTAATCTTTTTTCATATTTTTATCATAATAATATAACAATTATTGTGCGGGATATTGCCCACTCCAAGTTTCGGAAATCACTTCATGAGTTGCTTGCGAAGCGAGTTGTATGCGAATATCAGTTGCTTTTTTACTGTCTTCAACGTTGAATCGGACAATTACTCGCCAGCCTTTAATTACTGGATTGTATTGCGTGTCACAACTTACGATAGAACCATTGGTAATACTTGAAATCACATTGACGGGCTCATTTTCTGATAATCCTGAACCAGCGAAGTCAATCACATATGCATTAGAACCATCAAGTTTACGAATTAAATTAGCTTGTTTTATATCACCTAATGATAAGCGTGTGCTAACTGCTCTTGCTACATTATTGGGATAACGTTGCTTTTCGTTTAACGAATAATGTAATCGATATTTGATATCAAGTTCATCTCCCGCTTTGTATTGTTTTTCTGGTACCCAAAATGTGACGATATTGTCGTTAGTTTCATCAGCTGTTGGAATTTCAACTAATTCAACTCGACCTTTTTGCCATTCATTTAGCACTTCGACCCAAACACTCGGGCGTTTTTCATAGTGATCGTCAAGATCTTGATAATCATCAAAGCCTTTATCACGCTGAATTAAACCGAACGCTTTTGGGTTTTCTAAGCTATAAGATGAAAACGATAAACGCTTAGGGTTATTTAATGGGCGCCAGATCCACTCGTTATTATTTGCCAAAATCGACAGACCATTAGAATCATGCATTGCAGGTCGGTAATTTAGCAATGGTGATGGTTGATTAGGTCCAAATAAAAACATACTGGTTAATGGCGCTATACCTAATTTTTTTACTGAATTACGGAAAAAGATTTTCGCTTGTACTGTGATGGTGGTATCAACACTTGGTACTAGGGTAATTTTATAAGCACCAGTTACACTTGGTGAATCGAGTAATGCATAGATAACTAAATGCTTTTGGTTTGGTTCAGGCCTTTCAATCCAATACTCTTTAAAACGTGGAAACTCTTCACCCGACATTTCTCCAGTATCAATAGCAAGCCCTCTAGCTGAAAGTCCATATCGCTGATCTTTACCTACTGCGCGAAAATAACTTCCACCAAGTGCTGAAAATATTTCATCGTCGGTTTTTGTTGGCGTATTAATTGGATAATGGACTTTAAAGCCAGCAAAACCTAAAGCTTTAGTGTCTAGTTTATCAAGATTAATTTGGCTTAAATCAAAATAACTAGGATCATATTGGATTGGCTTAACTTGATTATCAGCAATTTCATTGATTTTTATTGGAACGTCAAAGTACATTCCTTCATGATAAAACTCAAGTTTGAAACGGCTTTTTCGATCACCCCAATAGGCCTTTTGATGATTAAATAGAATTTTTTGATAATCAGCAAATTGTAAAGATGCCAATTCGTTTGGTATATTTTTAGATGGCTGAACATAAGCTTTTTTGGATGATTTTTCGGCTTTGGCAACCACATCATCAAACGAAAAAGCCCATGAAGAAAAGCTAATGCAAGAAACGCAAGCCATGCAAAGCACCTTGCTAATTAGTGTTTGACTAAAAGGATTATTGGGTAAAAAATTGTACATAAAGGCTCGCATTATTATCTAAAAATATTTAAGTAGTTGATAATATTATCTTTTGGTGCACTCAAGCATTTTTCGATATAATCTACTTTCATTTCTTGAAGGATGCTTGGATTTTCATCAATCAGGAAGTGAGAATAGTTATCTTTAGCAATCTTTGCTTTTAAAGATAATATATCTTGTTCAGACATTCTAAATTGTGGTTGAAAATATTGGGTTATTTTAGCGGTATCTTTTGCATAAATTGCAGCAACAAAATCAGCCGAATCCTGACAATAATTTTTAATATTGGTGTCAGTTGCTTTTATTTTGCTTAATTCAATATCATGTTCAGCTTGGCTCTCTTCAACTACTTTTTTGAGTTGCATACCATACTTTAATTTATAATTTTCGTTCAGATAAAAACTCAACACACATGATGACTGGTTACTATCATCTTTGCAATTTAAAATGCCATGTTTGGTCACATAGTTGTCGAAGTTTTTATCACCAACAATCTGAAGTAATTGATTTTTAGCATCAACGACATAAGGGTCGTTAGTTTCAGTTTGATGTTTTAATAGAGATAGCTGATCAGCTTGTGAAATCATTTCTTTATTTTTTGTTGGTGAAATTTTTTGGGCACAACTTGCGACAAGAATAGAGACAATGGCGCATATAAGGATGTTACTTACTTTCATTTATCAAATTCCATGAATATATTCTTGAGTATAATTTCAAAGTGAGCAAATTTGCTACTCATTTAATCCTGTTATTAGTAACAACCGTTACTTATAACGATTATTATTGTAGCGCAAAATTATATACTCTTATTGTTTTAAAAACACTAGCAGAGTAAATTAAATTTATAAAAAACGTGCCATAGAGCGATATGGACGTTTTTCCTAATTTTTGCATATTTTTTTATTATCGACTGTAAACTCAGATTCATGAACAACAGAAGGTTTAAATTTACCCTTTGATTTGAAAAAAGCGATCAGTTGCTCGGCATTCATATCAAATTGAGAACAAGTATGGAACTTTGCATTTGTGCCAAACTCGTCTTTGATGGCATTAAGTAAGGAAGATTCTGTGTAGTTATTCCCATCCATCATATGTAAAACTTTATGTCCGTGAATTGACATTATAGCCCCCCAAGTTGTTGTTCATTTAAGTCATGAAACTCAACGTTTCGAGCAGTGAAAGATAGCAGATATTACTAGTAAAAAAAAGAGGTTAAATATTAAAAATATCATAAATTTTTTCGCTGATTCCCCTGATGTATATCAGGGGAAAAGCAAGAGCGACGGGGCAAAACATTGAATAAAGTGTAACGTTATTTTTATTCTTTATTCATGGATAATTTAGCAATGATTGCTTGATTTTCGCTTTTAACTTGATGAATAACAACCGAGATAGTGTCAGCCAGTTTATAGCAAGCTTCACCTTTAATTTTGATGATGCCTTCATCGGGTAATGGAATAATTTCTTCCTTGACTGAGTGAATCATTGAAAGAGGTACAAAAGCAAAAGCACCGATATCACATAAACGAACTCGAGCGCCACCACGATTAATATCGATAATTTCAGCAGAGTAACTTTCACCGATTTTATCTGACAAGTATTGAGCATAAAGGTTCTCCGCCATATCACGTTCAGCAAATCGTAATATTTTGCGTCTTTCATTCATGCTTTTTAATTGTTCTTTATCTGGTGGAGATAATTCTTGTGAACGGATATACGCTTTGATTAGTCGATGGTTGACCATATCACCGTATTTGCGTATTGGTGAAGTCCATGTTGCATAGGCGTCAAATCCTAAACCAAAATGCGGTTGTGGCTCAGTTGAAAAATCTGCAGGACTTTGGAACTTGCGGAGCTTTGTGGTTAAAAATGGATTATTGTCAATTACACGTCGCAACTTGACATAACCATCGAAAGATAAGAGTGAATCTTTATCAAACTCTGTAATCCCGTTGTCATTTAAAAAATTTATCACTTGTTCGATATATTTATGCTCAAAACCTGAATGAATATTAAAAATTCCAAAGCCAATTTTATGTTGTAATTGTAATGTTAAAGCTTGGTTTGCTAGAACCATGACCTCTTCAACAATTTGATTAGCAATCCGACGAGTTTCTTTAATGATTGATATAACCTGATGATTTTCATTAAGTTCAAAACGATAATCACCATTATCTTTAAAGACTAATGCATGGATTTGTCGCCATGTTATGCGGATTTTAGCTAAATCTGCTAACCAGCTAAGTTGTTGTTTAATGCTAGAGTTATTCGTTACTAATTCACCATCATTCTCTAAAAAATTAGAAACATTGGTATAAGATAGTTTCGCTTTTGATTCAATCCAAGCAGACATAAAGGTGATACTATCGGTAATAATATTGCCCGCTTTGTCAATACTCATTTTACATATCATTGCTGGGCGTTTTTGATTTGCTTTTAATGAACATAGTTCATTGGCAAGTTCTTTGGGCAGCATAGGAATATTAAAATCAGGCAAATAGGTTGTGAAATTTCTAATCTTGGCAATATGATCAAGCTTGCTATCTTGTAATACATAAGCAGTTGGGTCAGCAATGGCAACCATCAGTTGATAATGCCCCAGTTCATCTTTAGAAACCGCAATGGCATCATCCATATCTTCAGTATCTTCGCTATCGATAGTAAAAAAGTTAACATCAGTTAAATCTTGACGGTTATCAAGTTCAGCCTCGTTAATCGTTAATGTTTCGATTTGTGGAGCATGCGTTTCTAAATCGTAACGCGCTAACGTTTTTAGCCACAGTTGATAGGGGGAATTGTTTTCAGCAACAAAACGAATAACTTCAGCAAGAAAATGATTATTGTCTTCTTGCAAAGGGTGTGAAACAAGTGTTGCCACAACCCAGTCACCTTCTTTTAGTTTTTCGCTAACTTGTTTATTTATTTTGCAGCGAATGGCGAAATTTGCGGGCATATTTTCAGGATAAATTACCATTGCACGCTCTTGAAAACCTATTTTGCCAATAAATTTTTGCAATGCACCTTCAATTAATGATTCGGGCTCAAAAGATTCTTTATCGTTATGACTTATTACTGTCCCCGATACTTTATCACCATTACAGACTATTTTCATTTTAGCAATTGGGATGAAATAACTTTTTTTATTATCTACATCTAAAAAACCAAATCCTTTTTCATGAGATCTAACAATACCTTCAACGCGAGGAGTTTGTTTATGAAGTTCTTGTTTTAATTGTGCAAGTAGAGGGTTATTTTGAAACATATGGCTTAACACTAGTTAAAAAGTTAGTGTTAAATTCTATCATAGTTATGTCAATTGTGGTTATTGAATTAATCGGTGATGACGTTGAAAATAGACGTATAATAATGCCACTTAAAATTATTGGTCGAATTAAAGTATGAAATTAAATTATAAATTGCAGGGTGAGGGACAGCCGATTGTATTTTTACATGGCGTATTTGGTAGTTTAGATAATTTAAATATGCTTGCAAAAGCTTTTGCAAAGCATTATCAAACGGTGCAAGTTGATTTGCGTAACCATGGGCATTCACCTTGGTCTGATAAGATAAACTACCAAGCGATGGCCGAAGATGTGGCTGAACTTTGTTATGATTTACAATTAAAAGATATCATATTAATTGGTCACTCAATGGGTGGTAAGGTTGCTATGCACTTGTCACAGATGCTCTCAGATACTATCCAAAAAATGGTTGTTATTGATATTGCGCCTATAAAATATCACCGCTCAGGCAATGCCACTATTTTAAGAGTATTAATGTATTGCCTGACTAATCAAATTACCGATAAAAAACAGATCATCAATTTAATGGAACAAGCCGGTATTAATGCACCAACCATTCTTTTTTTATTAAAATCGTTTAAAAACGAAAAGTGGTTATTTAACATTCAAGCGATTAATTCGCAGTATGGTCATATTTGTGATTGGCAAAATATATCCCCTTGGTTAAAACCCACATTATTTATTCGTGGCGGCAACTCGTCTTATATTACCAATGAGGCATATGATGCTATTTTTGCGCAATTCCCGAATGCCAAAATCGAAGTGGTTGAAGGGGCTGGGCACAATGTTCATGCTGAAAAAACGCAGCAAGTTTTGCAACTTTTACATAACTGGTTAGAGGAATAAATGGTATTTAATCAGTAAATATTAGATTGAATTGCAAAATAATCGTTGCTGCTCAGCAACTTGTTTGTTAGGCGCATTAACCATTATAACAACCATTTTACACTGGGCATTATATGTTTTATTAGTGATCTTATAATGCCAACCAGAAGGGATAATTTCATTAGGGATATAAGGATAGCTATCAAGTAGTTGAAAAGCAATTTTATTAGCGCGCAAATAGTTTGCAAAGTAATGGTGTTTATTGAACAACGCTTGTTGGTAGTTAATAAATCCCAGCATAATAATTGAAAATAGTAGCGTTGCTATTATAACTTCAATCAAACTAAAGCCAGCTATATCTTTATTATTCACAATAAATAGCCTTTTTTTCTGGGCAATAATCGAGCCAATGGCCTTTTTTGACAATTAATCGATTATTGTCAAAATGTGCAAGTGTATATAAATAGAAATCTTCGTCTTTGGCTTCGCCACGAACTAATACATATTCATCGACTTTTAATAAAGACTGTTTTATGCAGGCTTTTAGTTGATAAGTTGGCTCGGTCATACAATGCCAATGGGCCTTAGGTGCTGGCCAATTTTGATTAATTGCCCACGCTAATGATGAGCTTGCCTGATTAAATCGCTGATAGTATTGGCTTTCCATTAATATCGCTTTTTGCCATGAAGTAATAAGCAAATTAAAACCAATTAATAGTACCAATCCCACGACCATTAAAGTAATCACCATTAAAATAGTGCTAAAACCATGCGAAACATCATGTTGTTTAAAATCGATTTTCATTTTTGATGATTTCGGTTATATGATATTTAATCTGTTTGTTTTTTCTTAATTCAGCAGTGACTGATAGACTTATGGCATTGGGTAGCTGTTTTATTGTAAAGTCGGTGATTTTAATTTCTTTTGAATCGAACAAGTTTTCCCATTTGCCGTCAACACAATCTATTGATCCTGTTCTATAAGCTATGTTGTTTTTTTTATAGCGATAAGTAAAAATATCAGACGCCATGGGGTTAAATTTGTCCCAGACCCAAGAATTGCGAATTTCACTATCATACCGAACAATAATGCATTGAGACTGTTTATCGATTTCAATCGCTTTAGCGGTCATTTTGTTTGGATTATTAGCAATAAAACCTGCTCGTTTGATGTCCTTCTTCATGCCAGCTAATCCAAGTTCGATAGCCTGTTGCAAACGTGTTTTTTGATAATATTGCATGATACTGGTTTGTAATTGAATGTAAAAAGAGGTCATGCCTATAAAAATTAGGCTGGATAATATCATGCTAATCAGCATTTCAAATAAGGAATATCCAGATGCTTTTAACATGGTGGTAAACCTGTTATATAGCTGTTTTCCGCACAGAATCGAATGCGTCCAAGTAAAGAAACAAAAATTCTGCTGGTACCTATTTTATTTTTTAATTGAAAAGACATTGTTTGCGCCATATTGCGACGTCCTAAGATAAAAGCATTTTTGTTGTTTGATAATTCACTAATTTCAACGGAATTATCTGGTTTCATAAAATAAAGCACGCCTTCACTGCACGAGCAGGGTTTTTCATCGTGAGTAATGGTAATGCACCAAGGTGATGTAAATTGGTGAATAATGTAATTTTCGTTTTTACTGGATGCTTTTATTTGAACTTCATATATAAAATAAGCTAATTGTTTGGTAGTGGATACCAATTCGTTGCGAAGTTGCTGTTCTTTCCAATGCCCTATGCCAATTGAGACCAAAATGGCACTAATACAAATGGTTATTAATAACTCCAGTAATGAAAATCCCCAATCTTGCATAATATTGTCTTTTTAATATTGTGATAGAGCTAGTGTAGCTTTGAATAAAATAATGGGGTACTTAGTAATCTTAATTTGTGACTTACTCTCCAAATAAATTGTATTTTTTTATTTTAAATAAAAAGCTTGATAAAAGGTTAATCCAAAATCATTTAGTTAGAAAGTTGTTTTTATTTGATTTCTTATTTGGTGTTTTTTGTTTTTTCGTAAGCGCTAATCATCATAATAATAAAGAACGGTGGGGAATGTGTAGATTTAGATGATCTTATTAAACCACTTAAAAAGCAAAGCGGATTATATTATACTGTTTATCCATTTATTATTTGCTAACGGATTTATAAGTTAAAGGAAACTTGAGATGCAACAATTACAAACTATTATTGAAGCAGCATTTGAACGTCGTGCTGAAATTACACCATCAAATGTAGATACGGTTACACGTGATGCGATTAACCAATGTATCGCCTTATTAGATAGCGGTAAAATGCGTGTCGCAGAAAAAATCAATGGCGATTGGGTGACTCACCAATGGTTGAAAAAAGCTGTTTTGCTCTCTTTCCGTATTAACGAAAACCAACTGATCGATGGCGGACCGACCAATTATTATGACAAAGTGCCATTAAAATTTGCTGAATATGATGAAGCAAGATTCCAACAAGAAGGTTTCCGTGTTGTTCCGTCAGCTATTGCGCGTAAAGGTGCCTATGTTGCTCGTAATACCGTATTAATGCCATCTTATGTCAATATTGGTGCTTATGTTGATGAGGGTACTATGGTTGATACATGGGTAACTGTTGGTTCTTGTGCACAAATTGGTAAAAATGTCCACCTATCGGGGGGAGTGGGTATTGGTGGTGTTTTAGAGCCATTACAAGCTAATCCAACCATCATTGAAGATAACTGTTTTATTGGTGCGCGTAGCGAAATTGTTGAAGGTGTGATTGTTGAAGAAGGTAGCGTCATTTCAATGGGCGTATTTATTGGTCAAAGCACTAAAATTTACGATAGAGCGACAGGCGAAGTGCATTATGGTCGTGTGCCTGCTGGTTCCGTTGTCGTTTCTGGTAATTTACCAACTAAAGATGGTAAATATAGTTTGTATTGTGCAGTCATTGTTAAAAAAGTAGATGCCAAAACGTTAGGTAAAGTGGGTATTAACGAATTACTTCGAACGATTGATTAATTGCAATCCATAAGTATAAATTTAAATGCTGCCTAAATTATTAGGCAGCAAATGCAACCCACTTGTCTTAGTAAATTTATTTATGTTTTATAACCATTAGAAGAGGAAAATTTATGCCTTCTTTTGATATCGTGTCAGAAATCCAAATGCCTGAAGTTAAAAATGGTGTTGAAAATGCAACTCGAGAGCTAACAACCCGTTGGGATTTTAAAAATGTTGAAGCATCGTTTGAATTAAATGAAAAAAATGAAACGATTAAAGCAACCAGCCAATCTGATTTCCAAGTGCAACAATTACTTGATATCCTACGTGATAAGTTAGCCAAACGTGGTATTGATGGTGGTGCACTTGAGATCCCTGAAGAAATGGAGCATAGCGGTAAACTTTATAGTGTTACGGTTAAACTTAAGCAGGGTATTGATAAAGAGTTAGCTAAAAAAATTGTAAAAGCGATCAAAGACAGCAAAATTAAAGTGCAAGCTCAAGTGCAAGGTGAACAAGTTCGAGTTACAGGTAAGTCACGCGATGATTTACAAGCAACGATGGCGTTAGTTAAAAATGGCGAATTTGGTCAACCGTTTCAGTTTACTAATTTTAGAGACTAATCATTATTGAATGGATATTGCCGCTAAATGTCGGCAATATTATCCCTTTAACAATTATAATTTATCTTTAATAAGAAGTTTCAGAAACATCTATATTTGGGTATGGGTGTTTACCGAACAACAGCTATGCTGCCTTAAATGTAAGTAGCGTAAAGAATGAGATTTTTTTTTATGAATACGTTATGCTATTTACTTGTCTATCCTCTTAATTATAACAATATTTATTATGATAAAAAAATTAGCGCTATTTTTATTTTTTCTTGTCTTTTCTGGGTACTTGTTTGCACAAAATCCTAATATCAAAATAAAAAAAGAAAAGGAAGTTCAAAACGTTAACGACATTAAGGATGTCAAAGATGCTAAAAACGTAAAGGATGAAAAGCAAGCCTTTATTGATAATCTATTATCAAAAATGACGCTCCAAGAAAAAGCGGGGCAATTACGTTTGATTAGCGTTGGCGGTGATCTAACATTAGATAAAGTGCTTGATCAAATCGAAGCAGGTGAAATTGGTGGTATTTTTAATACAGTTGTCGAACCTGATCTTTTTCAAATGCAAGAACGTGCTTTAAAATCTCCCAATAAAATCCCACTGTTTTTTGGCTTTGATATCATTCATGGTCATCGCACTGTATTTCCGATTAATTTAGGTATTGCATCAACTTGGGATCGTGGTGCGATAGCAAAAGCGGCTGAAGTGTCAGCTAACGAAGCGACTTCGGATGGATTAAATATCACTTGGGCTCCTATGGTTGATATTACACGCGATCCAAGATGGGGGCGAGTGTCAGAAGGATTTGGTGAAGATCCTTATTTAACATCAGAAGCTGGACGCATTTTTGTTCAAAAGATGCAAAAGCAATCGCTTGCCGATAAAAAATCATTGGTTACTGCTGTAAAACATTTTGCGCTTTATGGTGCGGTTGAAGGTGGGCGTGAATATAACAGTACCGATATGAGCGAACGTAAAATGTTTCAAGAATATCTTGTGCCTTATAAAGCGGCAATTGATAGCGGAAGTCGTGCAGTCATGGTTTCACTTGTGAGCGTTAATGGAATTCCTGCAACTGCTAATCATTGGTTATTAACCGAAGTGTTACGCAATCAGTGGCATTTTGATGGCGTTGTGGTCAGTGATCATGGTGCTATTCGTGAGCTGATTAATCATGGAGTGGCGAGTGATCCGAAAGATGCTGTTCGAGTTGCCATTAAAGCCGGCATTGATATGAGTATGAATGATGAATATTTCTTGCAATTTTTGCCTGAATTGGTTAAAGAAGGTGCTATTACAGAAGATGAAGTCAATCAAGCATGTCGCCGTATTTTGGAGCTTAAATATGATATGGGGTTATTTAGTGATCCTAATCGTAATTTAGACCCAAAATTAGATATTGATACAATGTTTGCTGATAATCGATTGCATCGTGAAGAAGCCCGTGATGTGGCACGCCGTAGTATTGTGCTATTAAAAAATGAAAATGGGATTTTACCTCTAGCTAAAAATAAGAAAATTGCGGTGATTGGTCCATTGGCTGATTCCAAACGTGATATTTTAGGCAGTTGGTCGGGTGCTGGACGCGCTAATTTGGCGGTAACGCCATTAGAAGGTATTAAAAGCGCAGTTAAGAATTCAAAATTGGTTAATTACGCCTTTGGTGCCAACCTTTCTGATGATGCAAATTTATATCGATTTTTAAATTTGTATGGCGAAACAGCTAAGTTTGATAATAGACCTGCGGATAAAATGATTGCTGAGGCGGTTAAAATAGCCAAAAAATCTGATGTTGTCATTGCGTTTGTTGGCGAGGCCGAAGGTATGGCTCATGAATCATCAAGCCGAACTGATCTTTCTTTACCTGCAAGTCAAAAACGCTTGCTTAAAGCGCTAAAAGCAACTGGTAAGCCTTTAGTTATTGCATTAATGAATGGTCGTCCATTAACGTTATCTGAAGAATATGCTCAAGCCGATGCTATGCTTGAAACTTGGTTTTTAGGCACTGAGGGTGGCAATGCCATTGCCGATGTGTTATTCGGTCAGTATAACCCATCTGGTAAGTTGCCAATGTCTTTTCCTGATAATGTCGGTCAAATCCCTGTTTATTACAGCCATTTAAACACAGGGCGTCCACATGGGACTGAAAATATGGGTAAATATACGACCTCGTATTTTGATAGTCCAAACGAACCGTTATTTCCATTCGGTTTTGGTTTAAGTTATACCGACTTTGCGATGGATTTTTCTTTATCTAGTACTGAAATGAACAAAGAGGGTGAAATTGTTGTTACAGTTAATGTTGAAAATATTGGCAACAAAGAAGGCATGCAAACGGTTCAACTCTATTTGCAAGATGTGACCGCATCAGTTAGTCGTCCCGTTAAGGAATTGATTGGTTTTGAAAATATTACCTTAAAACCGCAATCAAAAGGCCAAGTAAAATTTGTTATTAACTATGATATGTTAAAATTTTGGAATGACAAAATGCAGTACGTTGCAGAACCAGGTAAATTTAATGTGTTTATAGGTAGTGATTCTACCACCCAAGATAAGCAAATGTTTACTTTGCTTGATAAATAAATTTCTTATTTCCCGTCGACTTTTGTCGACGGTTGTGTTTCTGTGGTCATTATTATGTTTGAATTTGATCTTGTCCGACAGTTTCTGCAACAAATGTCTGTTTATTTAGTGATTGCTTAGGAACTCTCGTGCTACTCATTCTGTTTTTGGTGATGAAGATGGAATTATATGTAATATGACAATAAAATATATAACCGAAGTGAAAAAAGAAAAAATTACCGATGAGTCTAATCATAATTGGAAAGTCATAGGCATTGAACCTTAATACTCATTATTCGTTAATTTATAATTATAAATAATCAGCTAATAAGTAAATCGGCTGATTTTACATAGGATAATTACTATGCAAAATGATATTACTTTTTATCAACGTTTTAAGTCTGATATTTTAGCTGGTTTAAAAGTTATTACTATTCGTGATAAAAAAGAGTCACATTTTAAAGTAGGTGATAAGCTTCGTGTTGGCACTTTTGAAACTAACGAGTATTTTTGTACTATAAAAATAATCAGCGTTACCCCCATTACGCTTGAACAGTTAACGGAAGAACACGCAAAACAAGAGAACATGACGTTAAGCGATCTGAAAAAGGTGATTTGTGATATTTATCCGCATGAAGATCATTTTTTTGTGATTCGTTTTTTGCTGTTGTAGTCATAAAAATACGTGTTTTGAACACGTATTTTTATTCTTGATAAGAGCACAATAGCATTAATTCAATGTCATTATCTATTCAAGGGCTGTACGTTTAAGATTAAACCGTCAACAGAGATAACTTCAACATGTTGACCGACGTTAAGATCTTGATCGCATCTTGCTGACCATGTTCCGTCTTTGATTTTTACACGGCCAGAACCATTAACAATAGCATCAGTGACAACCGTTTTAATACCAATCAAATCTTGTTGTGGTTGATTAATTTCGCCTTTAGGTGATTTATCTTTTCCTTGTTTTTTAAGCCAAAGCCACCAAAGGTAAGCAGATGCAAGGGTTAGTATTGCAAATAAAATCCATAAAATTGGCCAAGAAAGCGGTAAAACACAAGCAATTAAACCTACAATAATGGCTGCAATCCCACTCCAAAGTCCGTATCCACCAGTGCCTAGTAGTTCAGCAATTAGCAAAATTCCACCTAAAGCGATAAACACCCAATGAGGGGAGCTATAAAAAGCCATAAAAAAATCAGTCATCATCAATTACCTTTAAAATCCATTCAGTAAAAATCTTAAACATAGCGTTTATAGATTTTGTCAAAAAGTTTCAGGAAACACTATGTTTAAGTATAAAATTTGATTTTTTATTTTGTGTTTTTAATTAATTCAGCAATACCGCCAATGCTGCCCATTAAACTTGACGCATCAAGTGGCATCATAATCACTTTACTGTTATCAGATGAGCCAATTTGTTGTAGCGCTTCAGTGTATTTTTGCGCAACAAAATAGTTAATCGCATTAATATTACCCGCAGCAATAGCATCAGATACCATTTGAGTTGCTCTTGCTTCTGCTTCGGCAGCCCGTTCGCGCGCTTCTGCTTGTAAAAATGCAGCTTGTTTTTCACCTTCAGCTTTTAATATTTCAGATTGTTTTTCACCTTCTGAACGTAAAATTGCGGCTTGGCGAACACCTTCCGCCTCAAGAATTTCAGCACGTTTATTACGTTCAGCTTTCATTTGCGCATTCATTGCAGCAATTAATTCTGCTGGTGGGCGAACGTCTCGAATTTCGATACGCGTAATTTTAATTCCCCATGGGCTTGTTGCATCATCGACAATATTTAGCAACTTTGAGTTAATATGATCACGTTGTGATAACATTTCATCCAATTCCATGCTACCCAAAACAGTACGGATATTAGTCATCATTAAATTAATCACAGCACGCTCTAGTTGATTTACTTGATATGCCGCTCTTGCTGCTTCTTGTACTTGAATAAAACACACCGCATCAATTTGCACATTAGCATTATCTTTTGAAATGACTTCTTGTGATGGAATATCAAGTACCTGTTCCATCATATTAATCTTACGGCCAACACCGTCCATAAATGGAATAATAATATTTAGACCAGGTTCAAGCGTATGCGTATATTTACCAAAACGCTCAATGGTATATTGGTAACCTTGAGGAACAATCGTAATGCCTTTTAAGACAGTAATTAAAGCAAGTAAGACAATAACACCAATGACGATATAAAATACAGGCATAGTTTAATATCCTTATAAATATTTATAATGAAAATGTTTAGTTATTCTAAGCATAATTTCAATATTTGACTAGTTATAATTGATTTTTATAATAAAAATTATGATTATCTATTTCAGTAGGGGCCTATCTTCTTTTCAATTTAATTTGTTAGAGAATCACGAATTATTGCTTCTTAAATGCGTGAATGCAAATTTGATAATTATTTATACAATATTTTCTTGACAATAAACTAATGAACTAGTTTAATAGTACATAATTTGTGTTAAGCATATAAAAAATAATGAAACGACAATACGTTCTAACTTACATTTGTCAAACCACTGTTTTTGGTTGGTGGCACATTACTTTTGGCGGGTGATGTGATGACGTATTGTCTTTTCTTATAAACCCGCTTAGTGCGGGTTTTTTGTTTCCAGCAGGTCAAAGAATCGGTATGAATAAAAATTAAATATAGATAGAGAGCCAACAATGAACAAGCCAACATTAACGCAGCTAACCAAAACCATCGGGTATTATCCAGATCCGACTCAGGTGTTTTATCAATTATGTGATAGCAAACCGGCAACATTGTTGCTTGAATCAGCCGAAATTGATAATAAGCAGGGAATTAAAAGTGTCATGATTGTCGATAGTGCGTTACGCATTTCGGCAATAAATAATGAAGTCACGTTTACAGCATTGACCGCAAATGGTGAAAAGCTATTACCTTTATTGCAACAGTCTTTTTTAGACAAGCCAGTGAATGTACAAGTGGATGAACAAATACTTAAATTGGTTTTTCCGGCTATTGATAGCCTGCAAGATGAAGATTCGCGATTAAAGTCACTCTCAGTCTTTGATGCATTACGCACATTGTTAACTATTGTGAATATTCCTAAGCAATGCGGTCAAGATGCGGTTTTTGTTGGCGGGCTATTTTGTTATGACCTTGTTGCTGGTTTTGAAAATCTGCCTATTTTATCTTCCGATCGGCGGTGCCAAGATTTCTGTTTTTATTTGGCTGAAACCTTATTAGAAATAAATCATAAAGATCATGTGTCAATTTTAAAAGCAACAGCCTTTACATCAGATGAGCTAGAATTTGAACGCTTGACACGAAGATTAGCCGAGTTAGAGGCAACTTTAAATCAACCTATGAAAGCTATCCAAATGCAGTCGCTAGAAAATATCAAGGTCACTTGTGATAGAAGTGATGATGATTTCAATACGATTGTCAAAAAGATGCAAGATGCGATTCAGCAGGGGGAAATTTTTCAAGCGGTACCGTCAAGGCGTTTTGCGTTACCTTGTCCTAATCCGTTATCGGCTTATCGGGTATTAAAAAACAATAATCCAAGTCCTTATATGTTTTATATGCAAGATAGTGATTTTGTGTTATTTGGCGCATCGCCTGAAAGTGCACTTAAATACACTAAAGCAACCAATCAAGTTGAAATCTACCCCATTGCGGGCACTCGTCCACGTGGATTAACCGCCAATGGCGAAATTGATTTTGATTTAGATAGCCGCTTAGAGCTTGAAATGCGTACCGATAAAAAAGAATTGGCAGAGCACTTAATGTTAGTGGATTTAGCGCGTAACGATTTAGCCCGTATTTGTAAACCCGGTACTCGTTACACCAAAGAGTTATTAAAAGTCGATCGTTACTCGTTTGTGATGCATTTGGTTTCACGTGTGGTGGGGCAGTTACGTCTTGATTTAGATGCACTGCATGCTTATCAAGCTACTATGAATATGGGTACATTAACTGGTGCACCCAAGGTTCGTGCGATGCAATTAATTGCCGAATCGGAAAAAGTTAAACGGGGTAGCTATGGTGGCGCTGTTGGTTATTTTACCGCGAATGGTGATTTGGATACCTGTATTGTCATTCGTAGTGCTTATGTTGAAGATGGCATAGCAACAGTACAAGCAGGAGGGGGAGTGGTGTTAGATTCTGATCCACAATCCGAATCCGATGAATCACGCAATAAAGCACGAGCCGTAGTTAGAGCTATCATGGCAGCACATAATGTAGAGGGTGTATTTTAATGGCTAATATCCTATTTATCGATAATATTGATTCCTTTACTTACAACTTGGTTGATCAATTACGTAATAGCAAGCATTGTGTAACTATTTATCGAAATACCATACCTGTTGATGTAATTATTGAAAAACTGTCACAAATGCAAAATCCTATTTTAATGTTATCGCCCGGTCCTGGCGCACCGAGCGAGGCTGGCTCTATGCCTGAATTGCTCAAACGCTTAAAAGGAAAATTACCTATTATTGGTATTTGCCTTGGTCATCAAGCCATTGTTGAATCCTACGGTGGAACAATTGTACCAGCCGGCGATATTTTGCATGGTAAAGCCTCGTTGATTGAACATGATGAACAAGCGATGTTTAAAGGATTACCGAATCCGCTACCAGTTGCGCGTTATCACTCTTTAAAAGGCGAAAACATCCCGAAAATACTCACTATTAATGCGCTTTGCAATAATATTGTCATGGCAGTGCGTAATGATGAAGATCGCGTTTGTGGGTTTCAATTTCATCCCGAATCAATTCTAACCATTCAAGGGGTAAAACTATTAGAGCAAACAATTGCGTGGGCACTGAATCCACCAGACAAAAAAGAACAACCAAAACAAGAAGCTATTGTTGACAAGCAAGAGTACAATATTCAACCTATTGTTAATAAATTATATTTAGGGCAAGTCCTTACACAAGAGGAAAGTAAAATACTGTTTAGTTTAATTATTCAAGGTAAGATTGAACCAACAGTATTGGCTACCGCAATTATTAGTATGAAAGTTCGAGGTGAAAAACCGGATGAGATTGCTGGTGCTGCTCAAGCTTTACTTGAAAATGCTGACGCTTTTGACATTCCCGATTATGATTTTACCGATATTGTTGGCACCGGTGGCGATGGCACCAATAGCATTAATATCTCAACTGCCAGCGCCTTTGTGGCTGCAGCATTGGGTTATAAAGTGGCCAAACATGGTAATCGTGGTGTATCGAGTAAGTCAGGTTCTTCGGATGTGCTTTCTGCGTTAGGCATTAAATTAAATATGTCGGCACAAGCTTCTCGTCAAGCATTAGATGAGCTTGGCGTGTGTTTTTTGTTTGCGCAGCAATATCATTCAGGCTTCCGTCATGCGGCGTCAGTTCGTCAGCAGTTAAAAACACGCACTATTTTTAATGTCCTTGGACCGTTGATTAATCCATCTCGGCCTAAACGTATTTTGCTTGGCGTGTATCATCTAGATTTAATCAAGCCGATTGCCGAAACATTACAAATGCTTAACTATCAACATGCTTATGTGGTGCATGGTGCAGGCATGGATGAAGTCGCCATTCATGGCAAAACTCACGTTGCTGAAGTGAAAAATGGCGGAATCCGTTATTTTACGCTTACACCGGACGATTTTGGGTTACCAACATTTAGCTTAAAAGATATTGAAGGCGGTACACCTGAGCAGAATCGTGATATGTTAATTGCTATTTTACAAGGTCACGGAAAGCCAGCACACCAATCAGCAATTGCCGCTAATGTTGCAATGTTAATGAGCTTGTTTGGCGAGTCAAATTTAAAACAAAATGCACAAAGGGCAATAGCTATGATGCGCAGTGGTAAAGCTTATGCGCTATTAAAACAATTAGCAGCAAGATAACAAAAGGAGAACAACATGGCAATTGCAGCCTTAGCAAAAAATGTTGAAATGGCAACCGTATTAAAAAAGATCATTGAAGATAAACAAATTTGGTTAACTGAGCAGCAGACAGCAAAGCCACTTGCACTGTTCAAATCAGTAATAACACCCAGTGATCGCCATTTTTATCAAGCGCTAAATCAACCTAAAACTGTCTTTATTTTAGAGTGTAAAAAAGCATCACCGTCAAAAGGATTAATCCGGGATGACTTTAATCCCGCTAGTATTGCTAAGGTTTATAAAAATTATGCTTCGGCTATTTCGGTGCTGACTGACGAAAAATATTTTCAAGGTAGTTTTGAATTTTTGCCAATCGTTCGCAATGAAGTGACACAACCGGTACTTTGTAAGGATTTTATTATCGATGAGTATCAGATCTATTTAGCCCGTTATTATCAAGCAGACGCAGTACTATTAATGCTATCTGTTTTGACGGATGATGAATATCGTCATCTAAGCAACATTGCTCATCAGCTCAATATGGGCATATTGACAGAAGCCAGTACTGAAAGCGAAGTTGAAAGAGCCATTCAACTGGGTGCAAAAGTAATCGGTATTAATAATCGTAACTTAAGGGATCTGACGGTTGATCTAAATCGGGTAAAAACCTTATCTAAGTCAATTCCTGGCGATCGCATTATTATTAGTGAATCAGGTATTTATACGCATAGTCAGGTTAAAGATCTCAGTCATTACGCTAACGGGTTTTTAATTGGCAGTGCGTTAATGTCAGCACCCAATTTGACGTTGGCAATTCGCAAAGTGATGTTAGGTGAAAATAAAGTTTGTGGCTTAACACGTACTGAAGATGCAATCAATGCTTATCAAGCCGGTGCTGTCTATGGTGGTTTGATTTTTGTGACAAACTCAGCACGTTATATTCAGCCAATTAAAGCACGATCAGTGATTGCCTCAGCACCGCTGAATTGGGTTGGTGTTTTTCGAAATGAAGAAATTGAAATCGTATGCCAAATAGCAAAACAGTTATCTTTATATGCCGTCCAACTACATGGTGATGAAGATGAAAACTACATCGGAACATTACGACAAGAATTACCCGAAAATTGCCAAATTTGGAAAGCATTAAGTATTGGAAGCAACATCCCCAAACATGATAATCCATTAGTTTCACGTTACCTATTTGATAATGGGGCCGGTGGCACAGGTAAATGTTTTGATTGGACAATGCTTGCTGATCACAATTTAAATAATGTCATGTTAGCTGGTGGTATTAATCCACAAAATATAAAGGCAGCTTTAGCGACGGGTGTGGTGGGGGTTGATCTTAATTCAGGAGTTGAAGTTTCACCAGGAATTAAAGATAAACAAAAAATCCAAGCTGCATTTGAACAAATTTAATTTTTAATTTAAAAAAGGAATGGTAATGTCTAAATTAAATCCTTACTTTGGCGAATTTGGTGGGCAATATGTCCCCCAAATATTAATGCCGGTACTTGAGCAACTCGAGGACGCCTTTATTTCGGCAATCAATGATCCTAACTTTCAAAAAGAATTTAACGATTTATTAGTCAACTATGCTGGCAGGCCAACCGCATTAACTTTATGTAAAAATCTCACTGCAGGTACGAAAACCAAGCTTTATTTAAAACGAGAAGATTTGGTACACGGAGGCGCACATAAAACGAACCAAGTTTTAGGACAAGCCTTACTTGCAAAAAGAATGGGGAAAACCGAAATTATTGCTGAAACAGGGGCAGGGCAACATGGAGTTGCATCAGCTTTAGCGTGTGCATTACTGGGTTTAAAATGCCGAATTTATATGGGTGCGAAAGATGTTAAGCGTCAGGCACCGAATGTGTTTAGAATGCGACTCATGGGGGCTACTGTGATCCCTGTGGAAACAGGTTCAGCGACGTTAAAAGATGCGTGCAACGAGGCATTACGTGATTGGTCTGGGAGTTATGAAAAAGCCCATTATATGCTTGGTACAGCAGCGGGCCCGCACCCTTTTCCAACCATTGTGCGTGAATTTCAGCAAATGATCAGCCGTGAGGCAAAACAGCAAATTCTTGCGAAAGAAGGGCGCTTGCCAGATGCGGTGATTGCTTGTGTTGGCGGTGGTTCAAATGCTATTGGTATGTTTGCTAATTTCATTGATGATAAATCGGTTAGATTAATCGGTGTTGAGCCCGGTGGTCATGGTATCGAATCTGGTGAACATGGTGCTTCGCTTAAACATGGTCAATTAGGGATTTATTTTGGTATGAAATCGCCAATGATGCAAACAGATGAAGGGCAAATTGAAGAATCATATTCGATATCAGCAGGACTTGATTTTCCATCAGTTGGGCCACAGCATGCGTATTTAGATAGTATTGGTCGCGCCAATTATGTGTCCATTACCGATGATGAAGCGCTTGATGCCTTTAAAGCCTTATCGCGACATGAGGGCATTATCCCTGCGCTAGAATCATCACATGCATTAGCCTATGCCATGAAAATGATTAAAGAAAACCCCAATAAAGAACAGCTATTAATCGTTAATCTATCGGGGCGTGGCGATAAAGATATTTTCACCGTTTATGATATTTTAAAAGCAAAAGGAGAAGTCGAATGAACCGTTATCAAGAACTGTTTGCCACATTAACAGCTGAAAAACGTGGCGCTTTTGTTCCTTTTGTACCAGTTGGCGATCCAACGCCAGAACAGTCGTTTAAAATCATCCAAACTTTGATTGAGTCGGGCGCCGATGCGTTAGAGTTAGGCATTCCATTTTCAGACCCGATGGCCGATGGTCCAACCATCCAAAATGCCAATATTCGTGCATTCAAAGGTGGAATAACCGTTGAAAAGTGTTTTGAGATTCTAACTAATGTGAGAGCGCAATATGCTAATATCCCAATAGGGTTACTTATTTATGCAAATTTAGTTTTCAAAAATGGTATCGACAATTTTTATGCCAAGTGTGCCAAAGCGGGAGTCGATTCGGTATTGATTGCCGATTTACCTGTTGAATATGCAAAAGAATTTACAAAGTCTGCTGGAAAATACAATATAGCGCCAATTTTTATTTGTCCACCTAATGCTGATGATGAAGTCATTAAAAATATTGCTAAGCATGGTAAAGGTTATACCTATTTGGTCTCACGTGCAGGTGTTACTGGTGCTGAAAATCGCGCGAATAAACCACTTACTCATTTGTTAAAAAAATTAATTGCGTTTGGAGCGCCTCCGGCTTTACAAGGGTTTGGTATTTCCGAGCCAACTCAAGTTAGCGAAGCGATTAAATCAGGTGCGGCAGGGGCAATTAGCGGATCAGCAACGGTTAAAATTATTGAGAAAAACCTTGATAATCCTGAGCAAATGATTAACCAATTAGCCAATTTTGTCCAAATAATGAAAAAAGCAACTAGCAAGTAATTGATCGCAAAAAGTAATGGGCGCAATGATTGACTTGAAAAACGAATTATTGTGCCAATATTAGTTAATCAGTTATGTTTAATTTAATTGGTGTGCACATTAAAATTGACGTGTAGCATATTTTTAATAACTTTAAGTTTATTGATAAAACCATGTGATTTGCGGTTGCATTTTATTGAAAATGCCGTATAATTCTCATCCATCTATCGCGGGGTGGAGCAGCTTGGTAGCTCGTCGGGCTCATAACCCGAAGGTCGTTGGTTCAAATCCAGCCCCCGCAACCACTTAAATTTTCATTCATAAACCAATCTATCCTGTTATTGTCTGAAAGTTCGGATAAAGTGGCTTCATTATAGTTAGTTTTTGAATGTAAGCCTCGCATGTCGAGGTTTTTTTTCGTGTAGTGATTTAAGCGTAAGTTTAAAAAGAATGTTGGGCTTTATGCCCTTTTTTATTTTCTGCTGTGGAGGTTTGTTTGGCTAATATAGAACAGCAATTGACTGATATCATTCAAGAGCCAGTGAATGCACTAGGTTTTGAGTTAGTTGGCGTTGAATACATTCGTGGCCGTTATCCCGTGTTACGAGTTTATATTGATAGTGAAAATGGTATAACTGTTGATGATTGTGCTGATGTAAGCCGCCAAATCAGTGCGGTGCTTGATGTCGAAGACCCTATCAAAGATGCTTACAATCTTGAAGTTTCATCGCCTGGCATGGATAGGCCTTTGTTTACGCTTGAACACTATCAACGTTTTATTGGTGAAGAAGTCGCAATTAGTTTACGTATTCCTGTTGCTAACCGGCGCAAGTGGAAAGGGCGAATTAAGTCTATCGATAGTGAGATGATTACATTAACTGTGGATGATAGTGATGAAGTGTTTGCTTTTAGTAATATCCAAAAAGCGAATATAGTACCTAATTTTAACCTTAAATAGAGTACGGGTATAAAGGATGAATAAAGAAATTTTAGCTGTTGTTGAAGCGGTATCAAACGAAAAAGCGCTTACGCGCGATAAAATTTTCGAAGCATTAGAAACCGCATTAGCAACGGCCACTAAAAAGAAACATGCTGTTGATATTGATGTTATAGTAAAAATTGACCATAAAACAGGGGATTATGACACTTTCCGCCGTTGGCTTGTTGTTGATGAAGTTACGCAACCAACTAAAGAAATGACATTAGACGCTGCACAATACGAAGACTCATCAGTACAACTTGGCGATTACGTTGAAGAGCAAATTGAATCCGTTGCTTTTGACCGTATAACCACACAAACGGCAAAACAAGTTATCGTACAAAAGGTACGGGAAGCTGAGCGTGCAATGATCATTGACATGTTTAGAAGTCGTATTGGTGATATTGTGACAGGTATTGTCAAAAAAACCAATCGTGACAGCGTGATTCTTGACTTAGGTAACAATGCGGATGCCATGATGTCACGCCATGATATGCTGCCGCGCGAAAACTTCCGCATTGGCGATCGCGTTCGCGGTATTTTATATCTAGTTGAACAAAACAATAAACCTGCACAACTTTGTATTAGCCGGTCAAATCCTGAAATGATGGAAGAACTATTCCGCATTGAAGTGCCCGAAATTGGCGAAGAGATGATTGATATCAAAGGTGTGGCTCGTGATCCGGGTTCACGTGCTAAAATCGCCGTTAGCAGTAATGACCGTCGTATTGATCCTGTTGGTGCATGTGTTGGTATGCGAGGTGCGCGTGTACAAGCCGTATCGAATGAATTTGGTGGTGAGCGTATTGATATTGTTTTATGGGATGATAATCCTGCTCAATATGTGATTAATGCCATGGCGCCAGCCGATGTTGTTTCCATCGTTGTTGATGAAGATAAACATACTATGGATGTTGCAGTCAATGCCGAAACCTTACCACAAGCTATTGGTCGAAACGGTCAAAATATCCGTTTAGCATCACAACTTACTGGTTGGACATTAAATGTGATGAGTACCGAAGATTTGCAAGAAAAACACCATGCAGAATCTTTTGCGGCAATCAATAATCTAATTAAACATCTTGATATTGATGAAGGACTTGCACAGTTATTAGTTGAAGAAGGCTTTACCTCACTTGAGGAACTTGCCTATGTGCCAGTTGACGAATTACTTGAAATTGAAGAACTGGATGAAGATTTGGTTCAAGCTTTAAGAAGTCGAGCAAAAGATGCATTAACCACAATGGCTCTAGCAAATAGTGGCGATAAACAACCTGCTCAAGATTTACTTGATTTGCCAGGTATGACACAAGAGTTAGCCTATCAATTTGTGCAACATGACATCATTACTTTGGAAGATTTAGCTGAACAAGGTACCGAGGATCTAAACGATATTGAAGGCTTAACAAGCGAACAAGCTGGCGATTTTATTATGGCTGCACGTAATATTTGTTGGTTTGCAGATGAATAATTGAGGAAAAGTAATACATGACCAAAGTATCAATCGAAACACTGGCTCAAGAGATAAACACTCCAGTGCAAACACTTTTGCAACAGTTTGCCGATGCAGGTATGAAGAAAACCGCATCTGATACTGTTACACAAAAGGAAAAAGAAGCTTTGCTTGCTCACTTAAAACCTCAGCAAGGCCCAACAAAGTTAACATTGCAACGTAAAACGCACTCAACCTTGAATGTGTCAAGCGGTGGTGGCAAAAGCAAAGAAATTAAAGTAGAAGTTCGTAAAAAACGAACTTTTGTTAAACGTGATCCAGCCGAAATTGCTGCTGAACAAGAAAAAGCACGCCTTGAAGCAGAGCAAAAAGCGAAAGAAGAAGCCGAATTAAAAGCGCGTAAAGAAGCTGAAGAACAAGAAAAGAAAGAGGCGCAAGAAGTCAAAAAACGTGCTCAAGAAGAAAAAGCGAAAGCAGCGCAAGAACATTCAGCGAATCCTAAAGTGAAAAAAGCGCAAGAGGAAAAAGCACGATTAGAAGCTGAAGCGAACGAAATTAAACGTAAAGCTGAAGAAGAAAGTCGCCGAAAATTAGAGGAAGATGCTAAACGTATGGCTGAGGAAGCGCGTAAACTAGCAGAACAATATAATGAGGCTGATGATAGTGATCATACCGAAGATGAAGATTATCATGTGACAACCTCTAAATATGCGAGAGCCGCAGAAGACGATACCGATCGTGAAGTTGAAAGTGCGCGAGGGCGAGGTCGTAGTGGTAAACAGACTAAGCAGAAAAAAGGCAGCAAACTATCGGAAGGCAAAGCAGAACGAGAAGAAGCTCGGGCTGCGACACGTGGTGGTCATAAAAAGAAAGGTAAAAGTACCTTACAACAGGGCTTTAATAAACCTGTACAAGCAGTTAACCGCGATGTGGTTATTGGCGAGACTATTACTGTTGCCGAATTGGCTAATAAAATGGCGGTAAAAGGTTCTGAAGTCATCAAAACCATGATGAAAATGGGCGCAATGGCAACTATTAATCAGGTTATCGATCAAGAAACAGCGCAACTTGTTGCTGAAGAGATGGGGCATAAAGTGGTGCTTCGCCGTGAAAATGAGCTAGAAGAATCTCTTATGAGCGATCGTGATACTGGTGCTGAAAAAGTTGCACGCGCGCCAGTTGTCACCATTATGGGGCACGTTGACCATGGTAAAACCTCATTACTTGATTATATTCGTAAAGCAAAAGTGGCTTCTGGTGAAGCGGGTGGAATTACACAACATATCGGTGCTTATCATGTGAAGACTCCAAGTGGAGAAATAACTTTCTTAGATACCCCTGGTCATGCAGCATTTACTTCTATGCGTGCACGTGGTGCTAAAGCAACTGATATTGTAGTACTTGTTGTTGCAGCGGATGATGGCGTAATGCCACAAACCATTGAAGCGATTCAACATGCTAAAGCGGCAAATGTGCCAATGGTGGTTGCAGTAAACAAAATTGATAAACCCGAAGCGGATCCTGAGCGCGTAAAAGGTGAACTTGCGCAATATGGCGTAATGTCAGAGGACTGGGGCGGCGATACTCAGTTTGTTCATGTGTCTGCTAAAGCAGGTACTGGTATTGATCAACTACTTGAAGCCATCTTACTACAAGCTGAAGTGCTTGAATTAACTGCATACGAAACAGGTATGGCAAGTGGTGTTGTGATTGAATCATTCCTTGATAAAGGTCGTGGTTCTGTGGCAACGGTACTAGTTCAATCAGGAACTTTACGTAAAGGCGATATCGTTCTTTGTGGATTTGAATATGGGCGAATTCGGGCAATGCGTAATGAACTAGGCAAAGAAGTGACAGAAGCGGGTCCTTCTATACCAGTTGAGATCCTTGGTTTATCGGGTGTGCCATCAGCAGGTGACGAAGCCACCGTTGTGCGTGATGAAAAGAAAGCACGTGAAGTTGCCCTTTATCGACAAGGTAAATTCCGTGATGTGAAATTAGCACGTCAACAAAAAGCGAAACTTGAAAACATGTTTACCAATATGACAGAAGGCGATGTTTCTGAGCTTAATATTGTATTAAAAGCAGATGTTCAAGGTTCTACTGAAGCGATCTCTGATTCATTACTTAAACTATCAACTGATGAAGTTAAAGTTAAAATTATCGGATCAGGTGTGGGTGGTATCACTGAAACCGATGCATCACTGGCTGCAGCATCAAATGCGATTATTTTAGGCTTTAATGTTCGTGCCGATGCGTCAGCGCGTAAAGTAATTGAATCAGAAAACTTAGATCTTCGTTACTATTCAGTAATTTATGATCTGATTGACGAAGTTAAACAAGCCATGAGCGGTATGCTTGCACCAGAATACAAACAAGAAATTATTGGTCTTGCTGAAGTGCGTGATGTATTTAAATCACCTAAATTTGGTGCAATTGCCGGTTGTATGGTAACCGAAGGTGTGGTTAAACGTCACAACCCAATTCGTGTTCTACGTGATAACGTGGTTATCTATGAAGGTGAACTCGAATCATTACGTCGCTTTAAAGATGATGTTAACGAAGTGCGTAACGGAACCGAATGTGGTATTGGTGTGCGTAACTACAACGATGTTCGTGTTGGCGATACGATTGAAGTCTTTGAAACTATCGAAATCAAACGTACGATCTAATTACAACGTATTAATGTTATAAGCAAGGTTTAGCCTTGCTTATTCATTTTTTAAGGAAAATAGATATGGCAAAAGCATTTAATCGTTCATCTCGAGTTGGGCATGAATTACAAAAAGAAATTGCAATTATCTTACAACGAGAAATCAAAGATCCTCGTCTTGGCATGGTAACCGTTTCGGGCGTTGATATCTCGCGCGATCTTTCGTATGCCAAGGTTTTTGTGACTTTTTTAAATGACGATGATCCACAAGTGATTGAACAAGGTTTAGCGGTACTTAATGACGCTAAAGGCTATATTCGCACTTTGATTGGCAAAGCGATGCGTTTGCGAATCATTCCTGAGATCAAATTCTTTTACGATGAGTCGCTTGTTAAAGGTATGCAAATGTCGAGCTTGGTGGCGGATGTTATCAAGCATGATAACGAGCATCATAAAGATTAATATTAAAAAAATAGTCCTGAATTTTGTCAAAAAGTTTCAGGTAACTATACGTTTCAGTATAAAATAAATGATGAATATAAAAAGAACTCGCCGTGATCTTCACGGCGTTTTGTTACTAGACAAACCACAAGGTATGACATCCAACGATGCGCTGCAAAAAGTGAAATGGCTATTTAATGCTAAAAAAGCCGGGCACACAGGGGCACTTGATCCATTAGCGACAGGTATGCTACCTATCTGTTTTGGTGAAGCGACCAAATTTTCACAGTATTTATTGGATTCAGACAAACGTTATCGAGTGATCGCCAAACTTGGTGAACGTACAGATACCTCAGATGCGGATGGGCAAATTATTTGTACCAAACCTGTTAAAGTAAACGAATCGCAAATTAACCAAGCTTTAACGCATTTTCGAGGTGATATTTTACAAGTACCGACCATGTTTTCGGCTTTAAAATATCAAGGTAAACCACTTTACGAATATGCCCGCCAAGGTATTGTCATTGAACGTGAAGCGAGACCTATTACCGTTTACGAAAATCAATTTATCCAATTTGATGCCATAAAGAACGAATTAACGCTAGAAATACACTGCTCTAAAGGCACCTATATTCGAACTATTATTGATGATTTAGGCGAATTACTGGGTTGTGGGGCACATGTTATTTATTTAAGGCGTTTGCAAGTATCTAATTATCCGATTGATAAAATGATCCGTTTAGATGCATTACAAAATAGGTCTGAAAAGGATGAACTGTTAATGCCTGTTGATAGCCCATTACAAGGTCGTCCAAAAATAACGCTGACTAATGCACAAGGTAAAGATATATTGTTAGGAAGAACCATTGAACTTGAAAATTCCACACATGCTGAAACCTTGGTGCGAATTTATCAAGGTCAGCAATTTATTGGCGCCGGTGTGATGCAAAGTAACAAATTATCGCCAAAACGCTTAATATCAACCTTGTAATGAATTAGGTATTTTTATTAAATGCTAAATTTAATTTTCAACAGTAACTAAAAAGCCAACGATAAATTAAATTTAGCGAC
Organism: Gilliamella sp. App6-5; assembly: GCF_001690525.1. GTDB lineage: Bacteria > Pseudomonadota > Gammaproteobacteria > Enterobacterales > Orbaceae > Gilliamella > Gilliamella apicola_H. Next base: position 92,502 of record NZ_LZGT01000041.1, read on the forward strand.
AGGAAAACACCGAGTTGTTTAGAATTCAAGATTAAAATGATCTTCTCAAAACGCATAAGGTATTTTCAACGCAATTGTGTCATGCGGTTTAATCTAATTATAAAAGTGAACAAACCGCTTAAGCTTTTGCTTTTTATCTTTTGAATCCTCGAATATTTAATTTATTGGAATTACTCGCCTTGTTTAAAATAATTTGAAAAACTACAGTAATAAATATACATAAAAAAACAAAACTGACGCCTTTTTAGATTATATTTTTAACAAGAAATAATCAAAGGTAAAAAGTGTGTTAAGGAAAATATCATAGCATGAATAAATAAGGCAAAGAAAGTTACAATTGACTGGTGCATAAAGCAAAAATAAAGCATTCTGATAATGAATAATATAAGAACCGAATTAAGACGAAAGAATCGCTTGAAAAAGCAAAAAATAAAAAGGTCTTAACCGAAGAGCAGTAACCAAAAACCTATATTTGTTTTGTATATCGCATGCAGCGATAGCTATTTTTAGTTTAATTTATTTTGAGTCGAAATAACTGAACATTTAGTAACAGAGTTGGTCATTATGGAAAGTAGTTGATATGTTCTTTATTTATGATGCGTAACGTCAGTTCGGTGATAGCAATAATTAATGCTGAGCGTATCATTTGTTGATAGCGGTTTTGGTACATGGAAGATTTTAAAGTATCGACAATGCCAGATTGTTTGGCTTTTTCGTGTTGCGATTCCCAGCTTGGTGGTAATACCATATCATGTAATAAACTAATAGGGCCTAAAATTTCATCATCTAAATAAGTATATTGCCTGTCATCTTGTTCTAGCTCGTCCAAAATAGCAATTAGCAATTCTATATCTTCGTAATCTTCCCGAGAAATAATCCCCAACACATAAAGCAGTTTTAAGCAAACAGAAGTATCATTGAGTGGTCCATTTTTACCAACTAATGAAGGGATGACAAATTTAATGGCGTGAGGTTCTTTTCGAAAGACTTTAAGAATTAATGTGTTGACATTATCATTGATTAATTTTATGGCAACGGTGAGCAAGCTGTGAATATCAGCTTGCTGATTGAGTTTTTCTAATATCGTATCTTCTTGTAATATCGATTCTGGCATTAGGTGTTATGTAAATTGGCGATTTTGCATTGTAGTATAAATTTCTTCAATTTGCTTAACAATAGAATTGTTAACATCAATTCCCGCGATTTGACAAAAAGCGTGTTTAACACCTTTTTCAGTAATGAGTTTTGCCAGTTCAACCGCTTGCTCATCATCGCTATTACGATAGTTGAGAGCAGCAGCAATACCGATTAGTAAGTTAGTATTTTTCACTTGATACTCAAAGGTACCGAGCAATGGCTTAATTAAACGATCGCCAGCGCCTAATTTACGTATTGGCTGACGTCCAACACGTGAAGTATCATCATGTAAATACGGGTTTTCAAAGCGGTTTAAGATTTTTTCGATATAAGCCATGTGTTTTTGTTCATCAAAATTGTAACGTTTGATAAGAACTAAACCACTTTCTTCCATGGCTCCACGAACAATTAAACGAATTTTTTCATTTAAAATTGCATCTCGAATGGTGCCAATACCATGATAGAAACCTAAATAAGCCGTAATTGCATGACCTGTATTTAAGGTAAATAGTTTTCGCTCAACAAAAGCCATTAAATTGTCAACGGGCTGCATACCTGCAATGGTTGGAATCGGCCCCACAAATTGCGTTTCATCAACAATCCATTCTGAAAAAGTCTCGACAGTGACTTCTAGAATATCACCTGTTTTTGATGTTGCAGGCGGTACAATGCGATCCACCGCTGAATCGACAAAACCGATATGGGCGTTTGTCCATTGATGCAGTTCTTCTGGTAGTGATTTGAAGATTTCTTGTTTAAATTGGCTTGTACCACGAACCATATTTTCACAAGCAATAATATTCAGTGGTTTGGTGTTGCCTTGTTGATGTCTTGCCATAATTCCTTGCGCAACACTTGAAGCAATGCGCGCTAAAATTTGCGGACCCACGGCGGTAGTAATTAAATCAACTTTGGCAATATAATCGATCACTTCACTAGAGGTGCTGTTAATACCATCGACATTTTTGACTATTTCGGTGGTGGATTGTTCGCCAACAACATTGACAGGGTATTGATGACGCTGGGTAATTGCATCAATGATTTGTTGATTGACATCGGCAAATGTGACCTGTATGCCGGCATCTGATAGTAATTTTCCAATAAAACCTCGTCCAATGTTACCTGCGCCAAAATGTAATGCTTGCATTATAATAATCCTTAATTAAATTTAATTTTAAAAGTGGTAATGGTTTCCCACTTGTTAAGTGGGAACGATAATTGTGATATTAACTTAAAATAGCAAGAACCTCTTCAATACTTGTTGTGTTAACAAGTTTGGTAATAATAGCTTGATCATCAAGGGCATTAGTGAGTTTTGCAATGACATCAAGGTGTTCATTATTACGTGCAGCAATACCTATTACAATTTTCGCTTGGTCGTCGTCGTCTTCACCAAATTGAACACCTGCTGGGTATTGGCAAAATACGATGCCGGTTTTAATAACATCGTTTTTTGATTCAATAGTACCATGTGGAACGGCAATCGATTCTCCTAAATAAGTAGACGTTAATTTTTCACGTGCTAACATTGCTTGAATGTAGGCAGGGGTAACATAACCATTATCGACCAATTTTTGCCCAGCAAAACGAATGGCTTCTTCTTTGTTTTTAGCGGTTAGCCCTAAAAAAATATTTTGTTCTGATAATTTAAATAGAGGTGCATTATCAGTGGATTGATTGCTGCTAGCTATTGTTTCACTGGCTAAACTACTCGCTTGAGAACTTAAAAGATCCGCAACCAGCTGGCTATATAATTGGCTGTCTAAAAAGTTGGTTAATGAAATATGATGTGCGTTTGGCGCATGTTGTTTGGCGCGATCGGTTAAGTCTTTATGCGTGATAACTATGTCAACATCATTGGGCAGATTGTTAATTGCTAAATTAGTGACCAAGATATCGAGATCGGCATCTTGTACTTTTTTGCGTAACACACCCGCTCCCATAGCGCTAGAGCCCATTCCCGCATCACAAGCTACAATGATTTTTTTCACTTTAGCCAGATCAAGCATACCATTTGTAATACCTTTTGCTTCGTTTTTCATTGCAGAAATATTCGATTTTGCCTCTTCAAGACTTTTGTCTGTCTCTTTGGTTGTTTTTAATAAAATCGCAGAAACGATAAAAGTAACCATGGTTGCAGCAATGACAGAAAAAATTACGCCAAGCATGGATGATTTTGGTGTGACAGCAAGAACGGCGATAATTGATCCGGGTGATGCGGGTGAACTTAATCCAGCACCCAATAATGTTAAAGTAAATACGCCTGTCATTCCACCTAAAATCACCGCAATAATAAGACGTGGATTCATTAATACATAGGGGAAGTAAATTTCATGGATCCCACCAAAGAAGTGTATGATTGCGGCGCCACTGGCTGAACTTTTTGCCGATCCTTTACCAAAGAACATATAAGCGAGTAATAAACCTAAACCAGGACCAGGGTTGGCTTCGATTAAAAAGAAAATAGATTGAGAATGTTCAGCCGCTTGTTGAATACCTAATGGTGAGAATATACCGTGGTTAATGGCATTATTTAAGAAGAGAATCTTAGCGGGTTCAATAATGATCGACGTTAAAGGTAATAAATTATGCTCAACTAAGAAATTAACGGCAATAGTTAATTTACCGGATGCAATAACGACAGCAGGACCAATTGCGAAAAAAGCAAGCAGTGCTAGCAGCATACCGATAATACCCGCTGAGAAATTATTGACTAACATTTCAAAACCGCTTTTGATTTTACCGTCTACGCCTTTATCAAATTGCTTTATTACCCAGCCAGCAAGTGGGCCGACGATCATGGCTCCTAAAAACATGGGAATATCTGAACCAACAATGACGCCCATAGTTGTGATTGCACCAACCACTGCACCTCGTTCACCGTGAACTAATTTACCGCCTGTATAGCCAATCAATAGTGGTAACAGGTAGGTAATCATCGGTCCAACTAGCTTGGCAATAGTTTCATTGGGGTACCAGCCTGTTGGAATAAAAATCGCAGTAATAAATCCCCAAGCAATAAACGCACCGATATTTGGCATGACCATATTACTTAAGAATCGCCCAAAATTTTGGACTTTCAATTTGATGTTTGAGGTTGTCATAATATTCATCTTTCCTTATTGATTGGTATAATCATTATGCAGTTATTGTAGAGGGATTTCGTTATTCGATTCATCAAAAAAAATTGATAAGTGTGATGAATATCACATTGCTAAAGCTATTCCATTTTTTATTTTTGTGATTAAGATCACATTTACTTGGTATAAAAAGCATAGTTTTAAGTCCAATAGACTAAAACGCAGGTTTTCCTGAAAATTTTTTATAAAAGTAAGTGATCTTTGCCAAACTTGTTAACAAAGTCTTGCGCCATGATAAAAAATCACTGAAAAACTTATTACATTAAACATTTTAGTGTTCGTTGATGTTATGTGAGAACTTTAGTTTTGATGACGATATCAAAACCATACCGTCAGTCCTCACATTTAATGTAGTGGAATTTACTCCACGGTAACCGATTTAGCTAAATTTCTTGGTTGATCAACGTCGGTACCTTTAATTAATGCAACATGATAAGCGAGTAGTTGTGTGGGAACAGTGTAATAGATTGGTGCAGTAAGTTCTTCAATATGGGGTAGGTTAATGATGTGCATGGTGTCATCACTGACAAAGCCGGCATCTTGCTCAGCAAAGACATACAGTTGACCGCCACGTGCTCGCACTTCTTCGATATTGGATTTTAGTTTTTCTAGCATTTCGTTGGTGGGTGCCATCACAATCACTGGCATGTCAGCATCAATTAATGCAAGAGGACCATGTTTGAGTTCACCTGCTGCATAAGCTTCGGCGTGAATGTAAGAGATTTCTTTGAGTTTTAACGAGGCTTCTATGGCAATTGGATATTCATCACCTCGACCCAAGAATAGCGCATGATGTTTATCAACAAATTGCTCTGCTAATTTTTTAATTTGAGGTTCAGACATAAGCACTTGTTCAATGCGGTTTGGCAAGGTTTGTAAGGCGTGGACAATCTCTTGCTCGGTGCTTTGTGCCATATTATTTAAACGCCCTATTTTTGCAACTAGTAGCAATAAAACCGTTAATTGTGTGGTAAAGGCTTTAGTTGATGCAACACCAATTTCAACCCCTGCTTTGGTTAATAAAACGAAATCGGCTTCACGTACGAGTGTTGAGGCAGCCACATTACAGATGGCAAGGGTGCTTAGGTAATTATTTTCTTTGGCTAATCGCAAGGCCGCAAGTGTATCTGCGGTTTCGCCGGATTGTGAAAGGGTAATAAACAGACTGTTTTTGCGACGGGCGGGTTTGCGGTAACGAAATTCTGAGGCAATTTCAACATCACAAGGAATTCCAGCTAAAGCTTCAAACCAATAACGTGCAACCATACCGGCATTATAAGCGGTGCCACAGGCAACAATTTGCACATGCTCAACCTGTTTAAGGATGGCTTTGGCTTCATCACCAAGTTCGGACAAATCAACTTTACCATGCGCCAGACGATCTTTAAGGGTATTTTTAATCGCATTAGGTTGTTCGTAGATCTCTTTTTGCATATAGTGGCTATAGCCTGCTTTGCTACCCGCATCATATTTTGCATCAGATTCTATACATGGCCTTGTTACTTCATGATGATTTTTGTCTAAGATTGTCACCGTGCGGTGTGTGATAAGTGCGATATCACCTTCTTCCAAATAGATAAATTGGCGGGTAACAGGTAATAGCGCTAATTGATCGGATGCGATAAAGTTCTCGCCTATGCCACAACCAATAACTAAAGGACTGCCGGAGCGCGTTGCAACGAGTATATCTGGGTTGCGCGTGTCCATAATGACTGTGCCATAAGCGCCTCGTAATTGCGGGATAGCTTTTTGTACGGCGTCAACTAAGGTACAATCTTCGGTTGATATAATGTCATGAATTAAGTGGGCAATAACCTCGGTATCGGTTTCTGAACGGAATGGGTAGCCTTTGGCGATCAGCTTTTCACGTAATGATTCAAAATTTTCAATAATTCCATTATGTACGACAGCAATAAAGCCAGATACATGTGGGTGGGCGTTATGTTCAACTGGTTCACCATGGGTTGCCCATCGAGTATGCGCAATGCCGGTGGTTCCTTGTAGTGGATGTTTTGCAATGGCATCTTTTAGTGCTTGCACTTTGCCAACACGGCGAACGCGTTGCAGTTCGCCGTCTGGTGAAATAATTGCCAGTCCTGCTGAGTCATAACCACGATATTCTAATCGTTTTAGGCCTTCTAATAATATTTCAGCAACTTCACGTTTGGCGATAGCCCCCACTATTCCACACATAGTTTATTCCTCGTTAGTTAACTTTGTAGGTCGTTTCCAACCAGCAAGTTGTTTTTGTTTGACTCGACTTACCACCAATTCGCTAGCATTTACATTATTGGTAACCGTTGTGCCTGCTGCAATGGTTGCGCCTTTACCCACTTTTACTGGTGCAATCAATTGTGTGTCAGAACCGACAAACACATCATCTTCAATAATAGTTTTAAATTTATTGGCACCATCATAATTACAAGTGATAGTGCCTGCACCAATGTTGACGTTACTACCAATTTCGCTATCGCCAAGGTAGCTTAAGTGCCCAGCTTTGGTGGCTTTGCCCAGATGCGCTTTTTTTAATTCAACAAAATTGCCGACATGGGCTTGTTCGTCAAGTCGTGAGCCAGGTCGTAGGCGGGCGAAAGGTCCGATAGTACACTGTTTAGCGATAGTTGAATCTTCAATAATGCTATACGGGCTGATGTTTGAGTTATCATCAATCGTGCAATTTTTTAAGATACAGCCCGCACCAATAAATACGTTATTACCTAGTGTGACATTGCCTTCAATAATGACATTACAATCAATAGTGACATCTTTACCGTGCGAGAGTGTGCCACGTAAGTCAAAGCGATTTGGATCAAGCAGTGTCACACCAGCGAGTAATAAGTGTTGAGCTTGTTGATATTGATATTGCCGTTCTAATGTTGCCAATTGTTGGCGATTATTGACGCCTTCAACTTCAAATGGTTGTACTGGGTGCGAGGTTAATATGTCATAACCATCTTGGTGCGCAAAAGCAATAATGTCGGTTAAGTAAAACTCTTGTTGCGCATTATTGTTGGTTAAACGAGATAACCAATTTTTCAATAATTTACCAGTAACGAGCATGATACCCGTATTAACTTCATTGATTTTTTGTTGCTCTGGTGTGGCATCTTTTTGTTCCACAATGGAAACGACTTTGCCATTGTGGCGTTCAATGCGTCCATATCCAGTTGGGTTATCAAGTATTACCGTCAATAATGCGATGCCTTGTTTTGGTTTGCTAGCAATTAAAGTTTGCAGCGTTTGAACCGATATAAGAGGCGTGTCGCCATATAAAATTAAGATATCTTCATCATCTTGAATATAAGGGATAGCTTGTTGAACAGCATGGCCTGTGCCGAGTTGTTCAGCTTGATAAACCAGTTGCACATGTTGATTTTTAAGTACATCTTCAAGCTGTGCTTTGCCATGGCCATAAACAATATTGATGCGATTAGTATTAAGTTGTTGAACTGTATCAATAACATGTTGTAACATCGGTTTTTTGCCGATTTTATGTAAAACTTTAGGTAGGTTGGAATACATCCGTGTGCCTTTTCCTGCCGCCAAAATAATAGCACTCAGTTTTGGAGGTGAAATTACCATAATCAGTTCCAGTCTGGTTAAATTAGCCTAATACTATAATCAAAGTTTTGAATGAAATCACCACCAATCTTTTAATTTTTATCATAAAAAAAGTAATATTGATATTTACCAATGGGTTTAACAAAAAAGGAGGCCATGTTATGAATTCCGTGATGAAAATTTTATTACTCTATACCACACACGAAAAACAAACACTTAAGATTATGCAACGCATAAAAACACGACTTAATGGTCGATGTGATTGTGATGTTATTGAACTGTTACCTGATACTAAAATCGATCTGACACAATACCAAGCAGCCTTATTGGGAAGTTCGATTCGTTATGGATTTTATAGCAAAGTGATGAAAGCATTTATCGATAATAATTATCAGCAATTAAATAAGATGAAATCTGGATTTTTTGGAGTAAATTTGGTGGCGAGAAAACCCAATAAAAATACGCCAGAAACGAATTTATATACCAAAAAATTTTTAGCTAAAATAGCATGGAAGCCAACCATTACTGCGGTTTTTGCCGGTGCGCTGTATTATCCACAATATAATTGGTTTGATCGCAATATGATCCGTTTGATTATGTGGTTAGGAAAGGGCGATACTGATGTGACAAAGCCGATGATTGAATATACGGATTGGACAAAGGTAGATAAGTTTGCTGATCAGTTTTATACTTAAACGCATAGTTTCCTGAAACTTTTTCACAAACAAATCGATATTTTTCTAAACTTATCAAGTTTTCAAGTTCTTTTAAATAAACTTTGTGATATAGATCAACATTTCGGCTAAAAAGGTGTACAATATCGCGCTTATAGAATCTGTCTCCTAATTGGAATTTTAATTGTGATTGAAAATTTAAGAAATATTGCCATTATTGCCCACGTTGACCATGGTAAAACGACCTTGGTTGACAAGTTATTAAAACAGTCAGGTACGCTAGATAATCTACGTGGTGATGATAACGAGCGTATTATGGACTCTAATGCGCTTGAAAAAGAGCGTGGTATTACCATTTTAGCTAAAAATACTGCTATTGATTGGAATGGTTACCGAATTAATATCGTTGATACCCCAGGACATGCGGATTTTGGTGGTGAAGTTGAACGTGTTATGTCGATGGTTGATTCTGTGTTATTGCTTGTTGATGCAATGGATGGACCAATGCCACAAACACGTTTTGTAACGCAAAAAGCGTTTGCTTATGGTTTAAAACCTATTGTAGTTATCAATAAAGTCGATCGTCCAGGCGCACGCCCTGATTGGGTTGTCGATCAAGTGTTTGATCTGTTTGTTAATTTAGGGGCTACTGATGAACAGTTAGATTTCCCTATCGTTTATGCTTCAGCATTAATGGGGATCGCCGGTTTAGATCATGAAAATATGGCTGAAGATATGACGCCATTATTTGAAGCGATTGTTAAATATGTTGAGCCTCCAAAGGTTGATTTAGACGGTCCATTCCAAATGCAAATTTCTCAACTTGATTATAATAATTATGTTGGTGTTATTGGTATTGGCCGTATTAAACGTGGTCGCGTTAAACCAAATCAACAAGTAACCATCGTTGATAGTGAAGGTAATAAACGGACAGGCAAAGTAGGGCAAGTTCTTGGCCATTTAGGACTACAACGCTATGAAGCTGAAGTTGCCGAAGCTGGCGATATTATTGCATTAACGGGTCTTGGTGAACTCGGTATCTCCGATACAATTTGTGATAATAGCTGCGTTGAAGCATTACCTGCGTTAACCGTTGATGAACCGACTGTAACCATGTTCTTTAATGTAAATAGCTCACCATTTGCGGGTAAAGAAGGTAAATATGTCACTTCTCGCCAAATTCTTGAGCGTTTAAATAAAGAGCTTGTCCATAATGTTGCTCTTCGTGTCGAAGAAACGCCAGATCCCGATGCCTTTAGAGTCTCTGGTCGTGGTGAACTGCATTTGTCAGTACTCATCGAAAATATGCGCCGTGAAGGTTATGAGCTAGGCGTTTCTCGTCCTAAAGTTATCTTTAGAGAAATTGATGGTAAAAAACAAGAGCCATTCGAACAAGTTACGCTTGATATTGAAGAACAACATCAAGGTTCTGTGATGGAAGCACTTGGTTTACGTAAAGGTGACTTAACAAACATGCTACCAGATGGTAAAGGTCGCGTACGTTTAGATTATGTCATTCCAAGCCGTGGGCTTATTGGTTTTAGAACTGAATTTATGACTATGACCTCAGGTACTGGTTTGCTTTATTCTACCTTTAGTCATTATGATGATGTTCGCCCAGGCGAAATTGGTCAACGTAATAATGGCGTAATGATTTCAAACGGTACAGGTAAAGCATTGGCTTATGCACTATATGGCTTGCAAGACCGTGGTAAATTATTCCTAGGGCATGGTGCTGAAGTTTATGAAGGTCAAATTATTGGTATTCATACTCGCTCAAACGATTTAACGGTTAACTGTCTAACCGGTAAAAAATTAACCAATATGCGAGCATCAGGTACCGATGAAGCAACAACACTTTCACCACCAATCAAAATGTCATTAGAACAAGCATTAGAGTTTATTGATGATGATGAATTAGTGGAAGTGACGCCATTATCTATCCGTTTACGTAAACGTCATTTAACCGAAAATGATCGTAAACGTGCGTTTAGAAGTGGTAATAAAGACTAATTAGTATTAGTGCTATCGTAATACGAAAACCTCGCTATTTAGCGAGGTCAGATTGATGACAGACCTCGATATAATTCGGGGTTTATTTTTTTATTTAAACCATAAATAGGCTTTTTAATTTGGATTTTATTAAATAAATTAAAAAATAGACTAAAAAAACGTAACAAAAATAGCTTTATCGCTATTTTCTTGATATTTTGAGCCGTTGCGGCCAATAAACACTGCATTTGAACCTACGCTCTATCGTTTCTTTTCGCCGAGCATAGACTTTTTTACCCCACTGACTTAAACGAATCTCGTTGGCTTTCTCTTTATCTGCTTCCCAGATATGCCGTGTGATGACTTTCTGTGTATTTTTACTCTGTGTACACTGTGACAATAACGAACAGATTTTGCAGGTTGTTGCATCAGAATGATAATGACGATAACCTTCCCTGCTGGTAGTTTTATATATTAATGTTTGCCCGTTGGGCAAGTATAAGTATCGTTTTGACCGTTATAGATAAACTGCTTTTTTTCTGATGGGATTCGCACCATGGGTGGGGCGGCGATAACCCAACACCGGATATATCTGCTCTGCCAGCAGTAAATGGCAAATGGGAGCCGTAAAATAACCCGCATCAAGACCGACACCAACCGGATTAAAGCCAAACCGCTCTAGCTGGCGTTTTAATCGAGCCATATAAGGCTGGGAATCATGGATATTTCCGGCAGTGACATAGGTATCGGTAATTAAATTATGTTTGCCATCAACCGTTCGGTGATCTAAGTAGAAGAATCCTTTAGGCTTGCCTTCCCGATGCATAAAGCCACTGTCCGGATCTGTTGTACTGACTTTAACCTCCTTGTATTTCTCTACCGTCGATGGCTTTAAGGCTTTTTTCCGTTTAATTCTCTTTCTGCGTTGATGGCTTGATTAAGCGCATCAATATATTGACTGGGCTCAACAATACGCTGCTCATTACGTGCTTTGCCTTTATTGGCATTTGCTTTTAGGTGAGTACTGTCCGTATATAAAACCCGACCACTTATCAACCTTGGCTGAGTGTTGAGGCGTCAATCACTTTTTCGGTTAATCCCATTCCCAGAAACCAGCGGTAAGCTAAATTGACCTGAATTTCCTGAACCAGACGACGTTCACTGGGGATACCGAAAAGATACCCCAATAGCATGATTTTAAACAGTCTGACCGGATCTTCTGCCGGACGACCGTTATTAGGGCAATAAAGTGGTGCTACCGCTTCTCGAATAAATTCAAAATCAATGACTTTAGCTATTTTACGAACAAGATGATTTTGGGGGACAAGCGCATCTAGTGAGATTTGCTCTACTTTTTCGGGTGTCGCTGGAGTTGGTTTTTTTAGCATAGAAGAACTTCTCTTATAATGGACTTCTCTCTATTAGATCAAAGAACTCGCCAAAAAGCGAGTTCTTTGTCATCAATCTGACCTCGCTATTTAGCGAGGTTTTTTTTGGCTTTTACTCTAGCAATGGCATCGGCTATCGACTTTTTACGATCGGTTGTTGTGCTGATCTTGTTTGTCGTCGGCATGGTGTGTGGAAACAAAATTGTTGGTGGCACTAACTGATTATGGCCTAATCGCTGTTGCTTTTTCTGAGTTAGCGCTAACTCTTCTGATTCACTCAATACACTGCCTAACGTGCTTAATGTAATACAGTCTGTTGGACAGGTATTGATACAATTACTACACGAGGTACATAACTGTGGCAGTATTGTGTGCAACACTTGCTTGCTGCCGACAATAGCATCGGTTGGGCAAACACGGATGCATTTGCCACAGCCAATACAGCTTTCTTCATCAATAAATGCTTTGTATTCTTGTTTAGTTTGCATAATCACTTCTTGCATTAACTTAAACCTACAATATTACCATCTTTGTCAATATCAATTTGTCTATAAGCTGGGTTGGTGCCTAACCCCGGCATGGTCATTACATTACCAGCATAAACACGAATAAAACCAGCACCTGCAGATATCGCTAAATGACTGATATCAACAACAAAATCAGTAGGGACATTTTTTAGATTGGCATCAGCACTAATTGACATGGGGGTTTTAGCAATACAAAGAGGCAAATGATCGAGTTTTAATGCTTCGATCTCTTTGATATTTTCCAGTGCTTGTGCTGATAAATTAGCTTTATTGGCACCGTATTTTTTTACCATAGTTTGGATTTTATCAGCAAGTGACATGTTGTCAGGATAAGGTAATTTGATCTCACTTGGCATATCACATGCTTTGATAACATGCTCAGCCAGTTTTTCAGCACCTTTACCGCCTTGAGTGAAAACTTCACTCACTTCACAAGCAAATGCCCCATGTTCAACTGCATATTTTTGTAAAAAGGCTAGTTCTTCTTCACTATCGTGTGGAAAGCGATTGATGGCAACAATCACTTGTAGCCCATAACTTTTGGCATTGTTGATATGCCATGCCAAATTAGCCGCACCCATTTCAAGTAGCTCCACATTAGATTCTGAGATTTCTTTTGGAATTGCTTGTCCTGGTTTGATATTATACTTTCCGCTGTTAGATTTTAAGCTACGAACCGTTGCAACAAGCACCACACATGAGGCTTTTATTCCTGCTTGGCGATATTTAATATTAAAGAATTTTTCCATGCCCATATCTGAGCCAAAACCAGCTTCAGTTACGACATAATCGGCAAGTTGCAAAGCAATGCGATCGGCAATGACAGAGGAGTTGCCATGGGCAATATTGGCGAAAGGTCCCGCATGAATAAGTACCGGCGTATTTTCAACTGTTTGCATCAGGTTTGGATTAATCGCATTTTTAAGTAATACTGTCATGGCGCCCGCAACTTCAAGTTGTTCTGCGGTAATTGCTTCGCCTTGAGTATTATAAGCTAAAATAATACGCCCAATGCGCGCACGCATATCGTGTAAATCTGAGGCTAATGCTAAAATTGCCATAAGTTCTGATGCTGCGGTTATCTCAAAGCCATCTTGACGTGTAATGCCATTAACGCCACCACCGACACCAACAGTAATTTTACGAAGTGCACGATCATTATGATCCATCACCCGTTTCCACACAATACGATTTACATCGATATTGAGACGCGGCAAGCCCGTTTGTGCGGTAAATTCATCGCCCAAGCGTTCTTCATGATAAAGGCGCGAATCTAATGCGGCTGATGCCAAATCATGAGCTGCGGTGATTGCGTGAATATCACCCGTTAAATGCAGATTTAAAGTTTCCATAGGTAATACTTCGGCTTGACCACCGCCAGCAGCACCACCTTTAACGCCAAATACAGGTCCTAAACTTGGTTGACGAATACAAGCAATTGCCGATTTACCAATGTAATTTAGTCCCTCACTTAGCCCGATTGTATTCACCGTTTTACCCTCACCAAGTGGAGTTGGCGTAATAGCGGTAACTAATACCAATTTGCCGTTAGGTTTGTTTTGGTTGGCTTTAAGAATGGATAGATCGATTTTTGCCACGTGTTTGCCATAAGGCAGGACAAATTCTTCTGGGATGTTGCATTGTTTAGCGATTTCAGTAATTGGGCGTAAAGGCATATTCGTTCTCATCTAACAATAAATTGGACTATCAGTATAAATAATTTAAATAGCCGAATAAAGCGACAATTTTATCTTTATTGATTTTCGGCACAAGTCACAATTATCTTGTTATAATAACTAAATACATTCAATAAAAGGAAATAGTTAAATGAATTGGTTTTCTGAGTATTCACTTTTTTTAGCTGAAACAGCAACAGTTGTTATTGCAATTTTAGCGATACTTATTTTTATATTAAGCCAACGCCGTAAGTCAGCAACGGTGGCAGGGCGTTTATCAGTCAAAGACATTAGTCAAGAATATGAGCAAGTTAAAGATGATATGTTAATGTCAAGTATGGACGAACTAGAAGCTAAGCTGTTTATGAAAGATCTAAAAAAACAGAAAAAACTTGAAAAGAAACAGGCAAAATTAGCGGCTAAACAAAAAAAGAAACAAGTTAAAAAGCAAGAAAACTCTAACGAACAGTCAACGCTAGATAATACAACGCAGCCAGCAGAAAGTAATACAGACCAGCAAGCAAAACCAAAATTGTTTGTACTGTCTTTCAACGGCAGTATGGATGCGCATGAAGTTGAAGAATTACGTCAAGAAATTACCGCTGTATTGGCTGTTATTAAACCAGAAGATAAAGTTGTGGTTAAGCTTGAAAGCCCTGGCGGGGTAGTTCATGGTTATGGGCTTGCAGCATCACAGCTGTTACGGTTTAGACAGCGTGATATTCCTTTTACTGCGGTTGTTGATAAAGTCGCGGCCAGTGGTGGGTATATGATGGCATGTACTGCTAACAAAATTGTGGCAGCGCCATTTGCCATTGTGGGTTCTATTGGTGTGGTTGCACAAATTCCTAATTTTAATCGCTTACTTAAAAAACATGATGTGGATATTGAGTTACAAACAGCAGGTGCGTATAAACGTACGTTAACCATGTTTGGAGAAAACACTGAAGAAGGTCGCCAAAAATTCAAACAGGAATTAGAAGAAACTCATCTTTTATTTAAAGATTTTGTTAAAGAGTATCGTCCAAACGTGGATATCGAACAAGTTGCCACTGGCGAGCATTGGTTTGCAACGCAAGCCAAAGATAAAGGCTTAGTTGACGAAATTAGCACTAGTGATGACTTTATTTTATCTCACTTAAAAACACATAAAATTATCGCTGTTAGTTATCAACGCCGACAAAAATTATCAGAAAGAATTTCGAAAAACGCCGTAAAGAGTGTCGAAAAATTATTTTTTAGACAAGGAAATGGGCTGTAATAGCCCTTTTTTAATATAAGTTACGTAAAGGCTTATATTGACACCTCAGTTTTTGTTAAAAAATCATCAATTATTCAAATGTATATGTTTTTTAATGAATACAAATATTCAACATATATTATTTTCTAACGATAGCATTAATTGTTAAAACTGAATATCTATTAATCTAATTGCGATTTAATATACACCTATATTCATACAAATTGATGGATATGGCTCCATTCTATTACATATCTTTTTCTATTCACAAATCATTATGCTTGAGGACAATTATTATGTTTCAATGGCTTTCAAACTGGATTTTAGATGGACTTAAACACTCTCCCGAAATTTTATTATTTTTATCGTTGAGTTTAGGTTATTTGATTGGTGGCATTCGGATGGGTAAATTCCAACTTGGTGGTGTCGCTGGTTCGTTACTCGTTGCCGTTGCGTTAAGTGTTTTTGGTGTGACTATTGACGCCGGCGTTAAAGCAATTCTTTTTGCATTATTTATTTATGCAGTAGGTTATGAAAGTGGTCCTCAGTTTTTCCGCTCTCTGGGCGTTAAAACATTACGTGAAATCTTTTTAGCATTATTTATTGCGGCGGCAAGTTTTGTGACTGTTATAGTGTTAGCCAAAATATTTAATTTGGATAAAGGGCTTGCCGCAGGATTAGCTGCGGGGGGATTAACGCAATCCGCTATTATGGGTACGGCTTCTGATGCTTTAAGTCAACTCGGTTTAAGCGCAGAAGAGTTAAGCAAAATGCAAGCAAATGTCACCATTGGCTATGCGGTAACTTATATATTTGGTTCACTAGGTGCCATTATTGTATGCGTCAATATTTTGCCAAAAATCATGGGTAAAGATATTGCCGATGATGCAATTAAGGCGCAGGCTGAACAGCTTCATGGTTCACTCTTGTTGGGTGCTAATCAAAATTTAGCTTTATCAGATATTAGTGGTCGTTTATACCGTATTACCAATAAGATCAGTCAAACGGTTGCGCATGTTGAACAAACGGTTAATGGCATCAGTATTGAACGTATCAAGCGTGGTAATAACATTATTGAAGCAACGCCTGAAACAGTATTAAAATCGAAAGATATCATTCTGGTTGTTGGTCACCGTGATGCAATGATTGAGGCGCATGATCTACTTGGTACCGAAGTTAATTCAGCATCAGGTATGGATGTTGTGATGAACAAGTTAGATGTTGAAATGCGAAACAACAAGTATGTGGGACACAATTTTACACAAGTGCTCGCTTCTGATGAAGTCATGAAATTAAAACATGGTATCTATCTTGTGGCTATTCATCGTGATGGTCAACCTTTGTCTCTTAATAATGATATTTATTTAAAACTGGGCGATGTAATTACCATTTATGGTGCTGACAGTGATCTTCGTCGAGTTGTTGATAAAATCGGTGCCCCAATTACTAAAAGTGAAAAAACTGACTGGATATTTCATGGGTTAGGACTTGTTATTGGGCTTATTATTGGTTTAATTGTGATTCGTGTTAGCAATATTCCTATTACATTAGGCGCAGGTGGTGGTGCACTTTTATCTGGCTTATTATTTGGTTGGTATCGTTCTCTTCATCAAACTATCGGTAATATTCCAATTGGCGCTGTGCAACTGTTAAAAGACTTTGGCTTGGCAGGTTTTGTAGCGGTTGTGGGGCTCAGTTCTGGTCTTCAAGCAATTAATACTATTAAAGAACAAGGTTTATCCCTATTTTTAATTGGGGTTGTTGTGACCTTATTACCCATGTTGCTTGCCATCTATTTTGGTAAATATGTGCTTGGCTATAAAAATGCAGCAGTGTTTGCCGGTGCGTTAGCTGGATCGCGTAGTGCTAATCCCGCCTTTGGTGAAGTGCTCAATAAAGCTGGTAATTCAACACCAACTAACTCTTTTGCTATTACTTATGCTTTAGCTAATGTGTTCCTAACTTTATTAGGACCATTGGTTGTTGCTTTTGTTTAATTGATATATCAAATTAAGGATACAAATGTATGAAAAATAACACACAATATAGCCAATATGCTAATTTAAGTCCTTTTGAGTTAAAAGATAACTTAATTAAACTGGCACAAAGTCATACTGATCGCGTAATGTTAAATGCAGGAAGAGGTAATCCCAACTTTCTTGCCACTTGGCCTCGACAAGCTTTTTTTCAACTAGGTGTGTTTGCAACCCAAGAATCCGAAATGTCATTTTCATATTTAAATGAAGGTGTTGGCGGCATGCCAATCAAAGCCGGATTAACAGGCCGCTTTGAACATTTTATTTGTCAAAACTATAACACTCCGGGAGTCGCTTTTTTAGGTAAGGCTTTTTCTTATATTCGTGACCAACTAGGATTGGACGAAAATGCCTTTTTACAAGAGATGGTAGAAGGTATTTTGGGATGCAATTACCCCGTACCTGACAGAATGTTACATTTTAGTGAAGATGTGGTTAAAGCCTATATTTTACAACAAATGGGCGCTCAATATCTGGATCGTGATAATATTGATTTATTTGCCGTTGAAGGTGGTACAGCCGCCATGGCTTATATTTTTAATTCAATGAAAGAAAACGGTTTAATCCAAAAAGGCGACAAAATTGCCATTGGTGCGCCGATATTCACACCTTATCTAGAAATTCCCGAATTGAACGACTATCAACTAGTTGAAGTGTTAATCAATGCTGATCCTAATGCAAATTGGCAGTACCCTGAGTCAGAATTGCGTAAATTAGAAGATCCAGCAATTAAAGCCTTTTTCGTTGTTAACCCATCTAACCCGCCATCAGTTAAAATTGATGATAAAAGTCTAAAAATTATTGCTGATATCGTTCAAAAACGTCCTGAATTGATTATTTTGACCGATGATGTTTATGGTACATTTGCCGATGACTTCCAATCTTTATTTGCGATATGTCCAAAAAATACCATTTTAGTTTATTCATTTTCGAAATATTTTGGTGCGACTGGTTGGCGTTTAGGTGTTATTGCCACAGCACGCGATAATGTCATTGACAAAACGATTAAAGCGTTACCAAGTAAAACCAAACAGATCTTAAATAAACGCTATAGCTCAATTGTTACTGATCCAGAAAATCTAAAATTTATTGATCGATTAGTGGCTGATAGCCGTGCGGTTGCACTAAACCATACTGCGGGTCTTTCAACACCACAACAAGTACAAATGGTTTTATTTGCATTATGCGAAATGATAGATAGCGATCAAAGTTATAAAACCGCTTTAAAATCACTAATCCGACGCCGTGCAGCATCACTTTATCAACATTTAGGTCTTAAACATCAAACGGATGAAAATAGTGTAGATTACTATACGCTAGTGGATCTTGAACATATTTGTCGAGAATTATATGACGATAAATTTGCTAAATGGATTCTAAAAAATAAAAATCCATCTGAAATGTTATTCAGAATTGCTGATGAAGCGGGCGTTGTATTATTACCAGGTAAAGGATTTGCTGTACAGCATCCTTCTGCTCGCGCCTCGTTAGCAAATTTAAATGAATATCAATATGCGGCAATCGGTTTATCAATGCGCAAATTAGCAGAAGAATATTATGATGAGTATAAAGCAAAAAACAAATAGCTAATTAGTTTGACTAATAAACTTACCCCAAAAACCCTAGTTATCTAGGGTTTTTATTATCCAATAAAAATAGCCCCAATCTAATCACTTATTATCAAAAACAAACAAATTTTCTTACAAAATCGTTCAGAAAAGCTTTTTAATTTATTATATTTTTTTTGTTTTGTTGCTTTTAAGGAAATGAAGTCGTTTACTAGAAAAAGAATCGTTGAACCAAGTGAGGAAATAACTCGGTCAACGATTTTGATGAGTCACGCATTTTTTGAATTTTAGTAGCAACAACAACTTAGCAAATTTTTTACTATTTCTGTAAACTAATTTGTTGCTAATATTGAATCCTGCTTGTTTTAAATTATAAATACGCGCACTTGGATTTAGTGTTTTTTTAGTTTTTAAGGGATTTATGTGCACCTCAAATTAGCTAAAAAAGATTGGCTTATATTTTGCTCAATTCTTTTTTGTTTAACTCTTTCCCCAATTGTCATATTTGTCCTTATTAAATCTCAACAGTTATAACTGTATTAAATAACAGTTTTTACTGTTTGTCAATTACAGATTTATCTGTATTATTTTTTTAACACAATGGAGACTTTTAAAATGAATAATCTTGGTCAACGAATCCGAGCCAGACGAGAAGAATTAAACTTAACGCAGGAACAAGTAGCCTCGCAAGTTGGAATAAAACAACAATCTTATCAAGCGATTGAAAGTGGAGATGTAAAAAAACCTCGCTATTTATATGAAATATCTGTTGCTCTTAAATGCGATATGGCATGGCTATTAAGCGGGAAAGAGAAAGAAGTAAAAAATATAGAACCCATAAATCTAAAGGCTCGCCAAGTGCCTTTAATTAGTTTTGTTCAAGCTGGAGTCTGGACAGAATCTTGTGAATTAAGGGATTCAACAGGGTTTGAATACATTATGACATCATTGGAATTATCAGATAAAGCGTTTGCACTAAAAATAAAAGGCGATTCAATGGAGCCAGAATTTAAAGAGGGCGATGTTGTCATTATTGATCCTGCGATTAAACCAATACCCGGTGAATTTGTAGTCGCTATGAATGGCGAATCAGAAGCCACTTTTAAAAAATACCGAGAGTTGGGATATGATGAGCATGAAAGAATGCAATTTGAGCTTATTCCTCTTAATCCTGATTACACAACAATGAGCACCTTAAATCAACAAATCAGAATTGTTGGTACAATGGTCGAGCATAGGATATTTAGACGAAAGAGATAATAATTACAACTTATTAGCATAATAAAATTATTACCACTTACTTCTGAGAGAGTTTTATTTGAATATGTAAATTCAATTATAGATGATAACGAATTAACATATAAGGACACTGAATCATATTTTAGTGTACTTTATCACAATAAATCAAATAGGTGGGTGGTTAGATACTACGATAATAAACAACGCCCATCAATTCAACTGCCAATTGAGCTAACCGACAAGATAAAAAATGAGGTTAAGAGAGCCGAATTAGAAATAGGTGCTGGAGATCAAATTATTATTGATAAACCAGAAAATGTGTTAAGAATATCGGGACTAATTCTTGATGCATATGAATACACAAAAAATGATGAAATTTTCAAAAGAAAATAAATATTTCTTTTAATTTATATTTTAAAGCCCATATTGGGCTTTTTTATACCCCAATTCAAAATTTTAAATCCACGATTTATGATTAAAAAACACCCAATTAAATTAATTGTAGTTAAAGATACAGTTTTTGCTGTTTACTTTTAACAGTTTTAGCTGTATTATCTTCGCATCAAAACAAATCAACTTAACAAAACAATTAAGCAATACCACGAGTTACTTAATTAGTTAAGCGAGATTCAAGTAGCTAGCTGGAGCATATGAAAGTACAGCGGTTTTGATAGCAATCACAGCAGTACGCATCGGGTGAGCGACTTAATCACTCCTAGCCTCGGACAGAGATCGACTAGCCATCAAGTTCTTTAATAAAGAGATTGCTATTTAAGTTCAAACCAAAGCGCATTCATAGAGTGCGCTTGAGTTTGAAATTAACAATCAGCGAGGACTTCAAATAAATTACCAAATAGAGTTAAGAGATTAGATAAAAAAGAATTCGCTGATATTCCACTAGTTGATTGTAATGTTAAGGTTGACGATCGGGGGATTTTTACAAATGGTTTCGGATTTAAATTTGAGTGCACCGTGATCGGTTTTTCAAAATGTGAGCTTTTTTAATTTAGTAAATTTATTTATACCGCCGAGTGAGATAATTCAGTTGATTCCTATTGGATGACAAAACACTCTGATAGCTTAAAAAATATTTAGTTACTGGTGAGGTTAGTTATGCAGTTACATAGTGTAGTCGCAAATGCACATGAAAGAGCATATTGCGAAATGATGAGCAATATCGAAATGAGAGATGACAAAGAAGCGGCAATTGACGCGCTGTCAACTAAACTTTATGACGAGCTCAGCGATGATGATTATCTAGAAATTGAAGAAAGAATAAGGATGGCATTGGGCTGGGAAAACATCAATCCTGATTCAGTTCAAACCGCTTTAAGAGCTATATGTTATGTAGAAGCGGAATATCGTTTTAACGAAAAAAATAAACGATCATTTTATTAAGTTAACGAAAGTTAACGATTTCTGACAATTCGAAAAGATGATCGCGTAGTATATCCATTTACTCTCTTCTGAGGGCTGTTTTTGAGACGATTATGACTAATAAAAATTTTGTGAATATGAAAGCTACAGACAGATTTGACAATGAATATAAACTAACAGGTTGTGAAATCAAGTTTGCATTATTATGTACTTTTCTTTTGTCATCCGGTTGTCTATTTGGAGTGTTTTATTGGATGTTTGAAAACGGTACGAAGTGAATTATGTAGGCTGGATAGATTGTTTGAAAATCGAGCTGATAAGCTAATGAAGAATCTCAGTCATGGGAAATGACTAGCAGATAATAGAAAAATTGTAGTAGCTGAAATTTAATATGACAGATACTAATTATTCATCGGATTTCATTTTGGCAAAATATGTACCCGATGAGTAAAATAAGTTCTCCAATTCATTTTCATAGAATTACTTAAATGCTTGACTGTGTAAACATATAAAAGATGGGATTTCTAAGAATAAAATTAAGCTTTAGATAAAGTTTCTATCTAACAACAGAAATGTGAATACAATAAGCTGATAGGAAAATTAAGGGTAGTGATAACAAGATCATTATATTCACAATGTAATTAATTTTAGCCGACGAAATTCGGTTTTTTATACCAAAATTTTGAGTCATTCACTCAACATCGAATCGACAGCAATGCTAGACACACACATAACTACATAATAGCTAGTACGCTGTCACATCATTAACTCATATGAAGAATAATAACATGTATAAATCATCAATCATGGAATGGTTGCAATCGAATGCGCCATTAATTTATGGCGTCATTCTATCCATCATCATAGCCTACGGTCGTTTAACATATGATGGGGTAGGTGGACGTCGTAAATGGATCGAAGCATTATTGTGTGGTGCGTTATCATTAGCCGCTAGCAGTGGACTAGATTATTTTGGTTTGCCCGTTAGCATAAATCCATTTATTGGTGGCGCAATTGGATTTTTAGGTGTTGATAAATTACGTCAAATATCAAATTCAATGTTAAGAAAAAAGGGGGATAACAACGATGACTAAGCTAACTGAACATTTTACGCTAGAAGAGTTTACACGCTCGACGACAGCGGACAGATTAAAAATAGATAATCGTGTGCCAGATAATTTGATGGCTAATGTGCAATTAACAGCTATCAAGTTGGAGCTAGTAAGAAAAGCTTTAGGTAAGCCAATTATTATCACGTCTGGATATCGCTGTCCTGCGCTAAATGCTAAAGTTGGCGGTGTAGCAACAAGCGCTCACACAAAGGGATTAGCGGTAGACTTTAAATCGTCATTCGGTACGCCTAAAGAGATTTGTCAGCAGTTGGTTGATGCTGGGGTGCAGTTCGATAAATTAATTCAAGAGCATAATCAATGGGTGCACATTGGTTTTAGTCCGACACATAATCGCCAAATAGTGTTAACAGCAGCCAAGCAGGGCGGTAAAACGGTTTATTTGAGTGGTTTAAAATGAATAAAACATACACGGCAATAGCGATTATTTTTACATTTATGATTTATGTTATTGTTAATTTGTGTAAAGACAAAGAAGCAATTCAAAAAACAAACGATGAATTGCTCGGAAAAATCGAACAGTTAAATCAGAACATCGCTAAAAACAATCAAATCATAGCAGATAATGAGCAAAGCAAACGCGAGCTAGAAAACCAATCACTAGAACGTCAGGAGCGAATCAATGAGCAACTTAAAAATAATCATTGTGCTAATGAACGTATTCCCAGTTCTGTTGTTGACCGCCTGTACAACAGAGCGAAAAGTTTACGTCAATCGACCTATACCAGCAAATTTGCTCAGTGACTGTCTGCCAAATTTACCACCGAAATCAATGACATTCAGTGATAGTCTCAAATACAATGAGCATTTGTTAAATGTTATCGAGAAGTGTAATAGTGATAAACAAGCAATAAAGAAGATAAAATAAAGAAATCTGTGACAGCCCCACAAGGAATGAACAAAGAGGGACGTGATAATAAATATAATTAAACAGATAGTGAAATAGTATTGCAAGCTATATTCCATCAAGTTAAATAATTCTAAAACAATGTAACAATCCGCTTAATTGCGGTTTTTTTGTGCTCATTTTCTGTGAAGTTCCACAAACTAAATTCATTTTTTAATAAATCATAATGCCAACACACGGCAATTAATCAATAACAAGAGATCATTTAAGAATGGGGTTTAGAGGGAACCTGATGGTTATCATGATGTTATTTCTATTGAACAGATTCTTGATATGACTCAAATTCAGTTCTAATAGAGAAAACCATGAATTTAATAAATTTGATTTCAACGATCATCAGGTTTGTTTCGATAGTGACGGTTGGATGCCAGGTGGAAATCTAACGAAATGCAAGAATGTATTGCCATGTTCATGGAATATTTAAATACTTCCAAACGGTAGGAATTAATAAAAAATAGTCGAGGTAAATTTGGTGAAATATGGTTTCACCCGAAATTAGCAGTTAACTTTGTTATATGGATATCAGCTAGTTTTGTAGTTTGGTGTAATTTACAAATCGATAAATTAATTTGATCGCAAAAAGTTACAGACACAGATGAGCAGGTATTAGCAATTCTAACCCATAATCAATCTTAAACTTGGGAAAAGTGATTCCAGCAAAATGGCGCAGGTTTTGTGCCAAAACCAGAACTTAACGGCTATGAATTGTCGCGTAGGCTTACGATTTTAGTCAGAGATAGCTATAGGTATATTGATGGGGCAGTTAAATTTAAAAACGGCATAATTTAGAAACTCGATGCGAGCAAAGCTTTTATCGAACTAACACAATAGTAGATATTTCTTATGATAGGAGAGGTTAAAAATATGACATGTAAAAATAAAACAATTGATAGTAATGTAGCGGGGCTGTATATCGCAAATGAAGATTGTCTCAAGATTTTGCCTGACAATCCAGTTTGGCATGGTATAGAAGTTAATAGCTATAGCGATTTAGGCGGATCTACAACTTTATTACAACGAGAAACTATTAATCCATCACGGCAGAATCAAAAGGGTAAAATTGTTGATCTTGATGCTAACGCAGGCTTTTCGTTAGATTTCACAAAAAATATTCTAACTTGGTTAATGCAAGGCTTTATGTTTGCCGATGCTAGAGAAAAGTTCACCACTAAACCACTAGATGGTATCCAAAATAAGATAATGAGCATTGACAGTGATGGTTATAATTTGGAAACACCTTGTGTTAATCCACCAATTAAAGGTATGTTGATTTTTGCTTCTGGCTTTGATAAACATAAAAACAATGGAATTAAAGTTATTAAAAGTGCAACAGCTAGTAAAATCATTGTTAATGGCGGTTTGGCTGAAAATACTTTAGTCAATGACAATGCAAAACTAACTGCGGTTGGTTTTAAATTCCAAGCAGGGGAATGTTCAATAGTAGCCAATGGTGGTGGATTCCCGTCATTAGTCACAACAAAAACAAAAGTGACAAGCTTAAATTTAACACTGGGTGAGTGGATTTTTTTAGGTGGTGATACCAGTAATTCATCATTTAAAAAGAATAAAGGATGGGCTCGTATAACAGCTATTTCTGATTATTCGTTAACTTTTGATGATACTGATTTTACTCCAATCGATGAAAACAATAATAATCTTGAATTGGAACTGTATTTTGGAACAGTTATTAAAAATGAGAGTCGTCAAGATTTAATCAAAAAACGATCTTACTGTATTGAACGTACGCTTGGTGATGATGGTAATGGTTTGCAAGCACAATATGTTACAGGTGCAGTAGCAAATGAAATTAAGTTTAATTTATCGACAGCTCAGTATATTACCTGTGATTTAAGTTATGTTGCTTGTGGTTCATTAACTAAAAAAGGTGGAGAGCGATTGGATGGTGTACGGTTAGTGGCTGATAAAAGTGAAGCGTACAACACAACATCTAATATATATCGCCAAAAATTGAGCGTTATCGATAAAACATCATCAATACCACAGACTTTATTTGCATACGTAACAGACTCAAATTTATCTATTAGTAATGGTGTTACGGGAATTAAAGCGCTAGGTATTTTAGGTAGCTTTGATGTTTCGGTTGGTAACTTTAATGTAACAGGATCACTAACGGCTTTCTTCTCATCAGTTGCCGCTATTGAGGCAATTAAAAATAATGCTGATGTTGGTTTTTCAACTATTTTAGCATCAAATAATGCCGGTGCTATTTTTGATATTCCATTGCTTGCACTTAGTGGTGGAATACCTAACGTTGAAAAAGATCAGAAAATAACTATTCCACTTGAAAAAACAGGGGCAGAAAATAAGCATGGTTATACGATGATGTATCAGTCTTTTGAATATTTACCCGATATAGCAATGCCTGCTGCTAATGATTAATAATTTAACCTAGCCTCATAATTGAGGCTTTTTTATAGGAGAAAAAAATGAGTTTATTTGAACAATTTGAAACTGACAAAACTAAAGAAAAAGATGGTGTACCTATTGAATATGCAGCAAACGCAAATGGAACGATTCCAACATTTTATATTGCAAGGATCGGTGGTGCGAACTCTAAATATTCATTACTGATTAAAAAAATGACGAAACAATATAAACGACAGATCCAAATGGATACACTTCCAGAAGAAAAACTAATTGAAATTTCAATTAAGGCGTTTTCTGAAGGGGCATTACGTGGATGGGATAATATTCAAGATCGAAAAGGAAAAAATATTCCTTTTTCTATTGAAAACGCCTGTAATTTGTTTAAACAGCTTCCCGATTTATTTACTGACTTGATATCACAAGCGAATGATATTGAATTATATAAATCAGTGCAAATAGAGGAAGATATAAAAAACTAATCGCAGTCCTTGAATATCAGCTAGACATGAGTGGTAAGGATAGCGATTTAATCAGAATGGCAAAGCAAATGGGGCATCCCATTCCTGATAAAATAAAAAATAAACCAGTGCTTAATGATGATTTAATTTTTTATTATCAATCTTTTCTTGATTTAGATACAACGCGTACTCACAATATGTCGCCTACAGCAATATCATGGTTATCAATTATTGAGTATGCGCGTTTTTATCAACTTGATGATGAAGAGACGCACGATCTAATTCAAATTATTCGAGCAATGGATCAAGTTAACCTAAAACATGTCGAGAAAGCCTTCAAGGACAAAAAATGAAACGGACTGAAATTTCATAATCTGTCAATAGATAGATCAAAGTTCGCACTCACAACAAAGTAATAAAAGCATCATTGGCTGTAGTTGAAGACCTACCAGATATTACGCAAATTAAGGAACCGCATGTGATAACTGGTTGGTCAGCGTCTATAAATAGCCAGATTATTGAATTAAATAATGCTTTTTATCAGATGACAAGCGGATAATTAAAAAAACCATTCGCAAAATGGTGATTGTTAACTCAGCATTAATCGTACTTAAAGTGCGGAAATCTGGCGACACAAATTCTATAGAATATAGAAGGGCAGGACGACGGTAACTCTCAGCAGTTTTCTGATGGTTTTATTTCAAAAGCACTTATTATTTTTCAGAAGTGAATTAAGGAGTTAATATGCCACGTGAAGCAACTGTTATCACGGTATCTGATAACATAGCAAATTCAATAGCAAAAAAATTAGATAGCATTGCTTCTTCATCAGAAAGGGCTCAAAAAAATCTTGAGTTAATGAAGAAAATGCTAAAAAGCTTTAATAATGATCCATTTAAAAAATATTTTAATTCGATCCATACGTTTACTGAATCCATAAAATTAGCAGTAAGCGAAACAACAACATTCAAAAACGCATTTAATGAAATAAATAATACACTTGAACGAGCTTTAACGATTAATATTGCTTATGCTAACCAATTGAAAGAAGCTATAAACAATTATCAAAACTTTACAGTGCAACTTGAAACTACGTCAGTTGTTGCACAAAATTTTGGTTTTATACTGAAAACATTATTCAGTTTTATAAGTATTGAGGCAATTGCAGTTGCTATTTCATTATTAACTGATTTTAAAACGTGTTTAGATGATACGATAGATTCTGCTAAAGAAACTTATTCAAGTTTCGAAATAACGGCAGAAAGCTTTTTAACTAATGCAATTGCGCTGAAGGAACTTGGTTATAACATAACACAACAGTTAACATACACTGAAGCATTAAATAATGCTTTAGCTACATTAGCAATAACAGGAGCTTTTGCAGCATCTGAGATAAATGCTTTTCAAAGCGCCTTAATGTTAGCAATGTTGTCAGGACAAGAGTTAAACTCTATTATAAATAATAGTAATCAAGAAACAGGCGATTTAGCCGAACAACTCAATGTTACAACAGATAAGCTTGTAGATGCTGGTGAAAAAGGGAAAATTACAACTGATGTGATTTTTCAGTCCTTATCGAATTGCTTTGATATGTTCACGCAGAAAGCTGATGATATACCTAACCGGTTGCTAGGTGCTTTTACAAACCTAACAGCAGGTATTCAGGAATACATTTTTGAAACGGATAACGCAATTGGTGCTAACAATAAAATAGCTCAAGCAATTCAATGGTTTTCTGATAATGTAAAAAATACCTCAGCGGCGCTGGCTGTTCTTGATGCTGGATATATCGCTGCAACTGTATATCACGCCTTATTTGTAAAATCTGTTGAAATGGGAGGGAAAAGTGTATCAAAAGCTACTGCAACAATAATGCGATTAAATCTTGCATTAATTGCCAATCCTATTGGTGCAATAATTTTGGCGATCACAGCCGTTATTGCTGCCTTAACATTATTTTCGGATGAAATTAAGCTTACAGAAGATGGCACAATATCGTTAAAGGACGTCGCTATAACGGTATGGGGTAATATTAAAGAGGCGGCTTCAACAGCGATCGAATGGATCGGCGGTATGTGGGATGGGTTCGTAAACTCGGTGAATAATGCTTTCAAAGGCATGCAGGTCACGGTTAACGACGTATTTAAAGCAATTATTGACGCATCGAAAATGTACTTTAATACGATTGTTAGATTGATAATGTCGGTAGCAACAATAGGATCATTTGCTTTTAATAATCTTGGTGATGCATGGGAGATTGTCTGGAAAGGCATAGCAAATTTTACTGGGGATATTATTGCTGGCATTCTCAATTTATGGCAACCTCTCTTTCGTGAGTTTGCATCAGTGCTGTCGTATTTTGATAAAGATGCAGGAAAAGCACTCCTCGAAAAGATTGATTCAATGACGATAAAATTTAACAAATTTGAATTAGGTTCATCGGCTGAAAGAGGGTTAAACAAGCTTAAAGATGATCTCGAAAAAGTGTCTAAAACAGATTATGTAATTAGAATTGGTGGTTTTTTAAAAGAAGGATACAATAGCATCCTCGAACAAACAGAAAAAAGAAAATCTGCCGAAGAAACCGCAATGAATCCGTTGCCACCAGAGAATGATACCTCAAAGATTGTAAAGGGAGTGACCCCGTTAACACAAGAGCACGATAAACTGCTTAACTCATTAAAACCAATACAAGGTGCGCTGCAAGAGTATAGCAAGAGCTTAAGTGAATTAACTGCTATGTATAAGGAGGGATCAATTACAGCCAGCCAATATAATGAATATACCACCTTGCTTACCAATAAATATGAAGAATCAATAGATCCGCTTGGCCA
Source organism: Gilliamella sp. App6-5 (assembly GCF_001690525.1). Taxonomy (GTDB): domain Bacteria; phylum Pseudomonadota; class Gammaproteobacteria; order Enterobacterales; family Orbaceae; genus Gilliamella; species Gilliamella apicola_H. Next base: position 121,774 of record NZ_LZGT01000041.1, read on the forward strand.
TTATAACAAAGAGTTAGATAAGCAGTGGAATTTAATGAAACTTTCATCAGAGCAGCGAGCCATAGAAAACGAACTCTATCGCGTTAGTCAAGATATGGTGAGCAGAGGCTTGGTGCTTTCTCAAGTACAAAATGATGAGTTAAGAAAGAAAATAGCTCTTAATGAAAATTATGTAAGAATTCTTTCTATTAAAGATTCTCTTGAAAGTAACTCTCAGCTCAGAAAAGATCAAAATTTTGCTGATTTAGTTAGTGCACTGATTGAGTTAAAAGATAGTGAAAATTATGGATATAATGATTTAATTAATGCGCTCAATTCTGAGAGTGCAAGCCCATTTGCTGGTATGTTCGAAGGCTCATGGGTGCTAATGAGTGAGCAAATCTCACAATTCCAAAAGATGTATGAGCAAATAAATGAATTAACAGAGAAGTTTAACTTGGATCAATCAATGGCGGCATCGTTAAGAGCGCAAGTTTGGGCTAAACAAAATGAATTTATTTTAAATCAGGCTAATAAATTTTTCGAACAACTGGCGCAGATGCAGAACTCCAACAATGTGGCAATGGCAAGAATAGGTAAAGCTGCAGCGATTGCACAAGCAGTTATTAACACGTATCAAGCAGCAAACGCTGCATATGCTGCTATGGCAGGAATTCCGTATGTCGGACCCGCGTTAGGTGCAGCAGCAGCGGCAATGGCAATTGCTACAGGGATGGCTAACGTTTCAGCGATGCGTTCTCAGTCAACTGGGTTTATGACAGGTGGATACACTGGCAATATAGCACGAAATCAGATTGCTGGCGTCGTTCATGGTCAAGAGTTTGTGATGAATGCAGCAGCAACTCAGCGGATTGGTGTCGATAATCTGGAGGCATTGCAACGAGGCGATATAAATGGCTTACAGCGTCCACAAGTAGTTAATAACTATTCACAATCAACAACACAAGAAAACACACCTCAGACGGTGTCACCAACCATTAATATTGCACTTGTGAGTGATTACGAGTCGGCGGAGCAATGGTTAGCAACACAGGAGGGGGTTAAGCGAGTTATGCAAATAAATAGAGACAATGGGGAGGAGTTAGCGATGATTGTTAATGCATCCTAAATATCTAAGATATCTAACTAGTTCTTGATGCGTGTAACATTACAAAAATATGTTGATTGTTGTTAACGGAGTATAAAAAATCTAATGTAGATATACATACAATAGAAAATTGATTCTAACGCTCGCAATTGCGGGCTTTTTTTATGTCTAAAATTGAGGTGGAAATGCCAAATATTATTGCTGAACAGCCAATCGAAGGAATAACAGAGAGTTTTGAATGGCTCACTGATATTATCGAGTCAAGAGACGGTCGAGAACATAGAATAATGTTGCGTTCTTTACCTAGAGTAATGTTAGATTATTCATTTATAGCGCACCCGCACAATAGAAATCGTTATCTTGATTTGCTACGTAATAATTTAACCAGCACTTGGTTGATTCCAGAATGGTTAAGGGCTGTTTACATTGGTCGAATTAATCAGGGAACAACCCTAGTCAGAAATTATTTTGACAATCATGTTGATGATAACTTGCTGATTTATCAGGATAGCAAAAAAAATGAAGTTGTTACATGGTTAAAATCATCAGAAATTAAATCATTAGAGTTTGTGTTCCATGCAGAGCGTCAATTAAAACCTGATTTTGTTTTTGAAGAACCGCCGAATGAGAAAAAGGAAGCGATAAGCCCTGTAATCAATAATTATAAAGCTGCCTATTTATTGCCATTAAGAGAATGTTATTTGAATAGCTCTAAGTATAAAACATCGGGTTTTGATGCTCAGTTTGATGTAACCATCGAGTTGATCGAACAACCAGACTATCATAGCAAAATAATTAAAAAACAGACTTACCTTGGCATCGAGGTACTTCATAATAATTATGGCACTAACGAATCAATATTAAATAAAGATATTGATATTGTTGATTATGATGTTGGTAAAATCACTAGAATTGAACGATGGGAGCGATCAAAATTATCAAGGTCTATTAAATTTTATCTTGATGGGTTTGATGAGATAAAAAAATTTAAGGAGTTTATTTATCGAAGGGAGGGTAGGGTTAAACCATTTTGGTTATGTGATGGCGATGTAAATATATATGGTGGAAAGGTTCGTGGCAATCAGATTGTTATTCGTAATGGTCATTACAATGATTTACCATCATTTAAATATTTATCATTATTTCACGACAATGCTGTCTCTTATGCAAAAATAATTAGCATAAGCAATGATTTACATGGTAAAACAATAATTGTTATCGACAGAATTATCGAACAGCCAGTCAATAAAATCAGTTGCCTAACGCTTTGTAGGTTTGATACAGACCGGGTGCAAATTGAATACGGTACAAATCAACAAGCACAATCAGATATTCAAGTAATAGAGGTTTTTGATGATCAATATTTTTAAACAATCGGAATTGTATGTTTTTAATGATGGTTTAAACACTTATCGTTATACGAGTGGTATGCGTGAGTTAAATATCGACAACAATATTTATATTAAAGAATCAATTAATCGAAGTGCAATAAAGCGTGATGCATCTTTATCTAAAAACAAAATCACTATAACTATGCCAATTACTAATGAGATTGTGCAGCAATGGATAACACCAGATATAACAAAATACCTGCTAGTTGATATTTATACATTAGATAAAAAAAATTTGGTCACGATGGCTTGGAGTGGTCGGCTAACTCAAACCTCCACATCAGATAAAGACATGACAATGACGTTCGAGTTGCTAATTACAAGAGCTGGACAAACGGGCGTAAATGATAAAGTCCAGCGAAACTGTCGGTATTCCCTATATGGTGAACGATGTGGGTTAAATCGTGATGATTTTAAAATAACAGGTAATGTCACGTCTTATAAAAATGATGTGATAACTGTTGTGTTTGAAAAAGAGGTTCCGAATGGATATTTCATTGGCGGAATAGTACAAACACCACAAGGAGAGCAAACATTTATTAAAGAACATAGTGAAAATTCAATCACTTTATTTAGAAAAAATCAACAGCTTGTAGATAATCTAAGTAAAGGCATTGCATCAGTTATTCTCTATAAGGGATGTTTAAGAACCCTTGATTCTTGCAATACGTTTAATAACACACTTAATTACGGTGGATTTCCATACCTTCCTTTGGAGCCGCTAAATAGTGGCAATTCCATTGTTTGAAAAGGAGGTTTTATGTTTGCATTAGTTGCAGCATTGGTTGCTGTTGTTGTTGGTTTAATTGTTGGTGTGGTTGGATCGCACGGTAAAAAAAACCAACAAAAAATAGAAGCGGATGAGTTTAAAACTGGTACTTCAACCGAAGGGACAGAGATACCAATTGTTTTTGGCACAGTTAAAATAACAAATCCAATTTACACTTGGGTAGGTGATAAATCGCTTAAAGCTATTAGAAAGAAAGGCGGTAAAAAATAATGAAGTTAATTGTTAAGCGTGAAGATCTAATTGCAGCACGACAATGTAGTTCAGGTGGAAGAGCTTTTTTTAAACGTCATGGATTAGATTGGTCCGATTTTTTGAAAAATGGTATTGATGCTGAAATTTTAATAAAAATTAATGACGTAATGGCAAATCAAGTAATAGAACAAGCTAGGCGGAGAATATGGGCGGAAGCAAAAAGAAACAAACAGTAGGTTACAAATATTACGCTGGTACTAGTATGATCTTTTGCCAAGGTACGATTGATAAATTGATTAATATCAGCGTAGCAGACAGAATTGCATGGAAAGGATCGTTGCAAGATGGGACGTTATTTGTTGATAAACCATCTCTTTTCGGTGGAGAATCTAGAGAGGGTGGCGTATCTGGAAGCGTTGATGTTTATTCAGGTCATGATAAACATAGCCGGAATAGCTACCTAGCTAGCAAGATTTCGCAAATTGTACCGGCGTATCGTTATGTTGCTGGTGCAGTTTTCAAGCATTTTTATTGGGGAAACAATCCGTATTTAAAAGATATAGCGGTTGTTGTACAACGCATACATTATCAAGATGCAAAAAAAACACCTCAATGGTATAACGAAAAAGCTGAAATTAGATCTGAAGGCGGACTAGGTAACACAGCGATACATTTTATTTTAGACACATCTAATAGCATGAGTGGGTCACGCATTACTGCACTAAAAACAGCAATGAAACGAGCAATTAATAATCTTGAAACTTCTATGGATCTAACTTCGTCAAGATTAGATATACTGATCACAACATATCAAGGTGGTTCACCGCAAACTAAATTAATTAGAAAGGTATCAGAAAATGATATTTCACCTCTTTTATCATTTATTGATGACTTGAAGATTGTGGGAGGAGAGAATCTTGAGTCTGTTTTGAGTGCATCTGTCTCTTTTTTTAAAGAAGTGATTAATTTTGATATGAACCGTTGTTGTATCTTCGTGAGTGACGGCGAGTTGGAGAATGTCGATTCTATTAAAAATAATGATATTCATGATCTAATTAATAAATCGGGCAGATTTAATATAGCCAACGGTCGAGGTGTTGATATTTATTGCATTAATGTTGGCAATCATAATGTATCTTTAAGTGCAAAGATCGACAACACACCAGAGGATGGCGTCCCCGTTATTGTTGGTTCTGATTCTAGCCTAATTTATGACACAATGATGTATGCTATTCATGGTTCAAATGCAGATATGAATCCAGCACATATACTGAGAGAATTGGTGTTAAGCCAGTATACGGGATTTAATTCGCAGTCAGTGCAGAATATTATTAATGAGGAATCATTCAAGCAAGCTGCAGATATATTTTATCAAGAAAAACTTGGGTTATCTTATCTTTGGAACAATCAGAGTAAATTTGAAGATTTAAAGAAGAATATTGAAAAAACGGTTGATTGTGTGCTTGATCAAAATGCGCAAACAAATCAGTTTGAAATAAAATTGATCAGAAATAATTACAATATTGATGAACTACCAATATTTGATAAAACAAATATTGTTAAAATTTCGGATATCAAAAAAAATATTGTCACTGAGATGATTAATTCTGTTACAGTCAATTTTATTGATAGAACAAATGATTATAAACAAGGTTCGGTCACAGTTCGCGACGATGCACTAATTACAATGGCTGGTCGAGAAAATAATACAACAGTCACATACGATACTGTATATAGTCGTTCTTTGGCTTCTCGATTGGCGATGAGGGACTTAGCGTATTTATCTTCTGATCTTGCTTCTGTTACACTAACGCTTAATTTAGACGGTAGAATGTTGAGTCGAGGAGATGTGTTTCTATTAAATATGCCACAATTGGGATTGGGCAATGTGGTAATGCGAATAATCTCTGTTGACTATGGCACACAAAAAAGTAATCAGGTAACGATTGAATGTTCCCGAGATGTGTTTTCATTGCCTACTTCATCTGTTGTCAGCACTCAACCACCTATTTCCTTACCTGCGGATAATGGTGTAGCAAAACCTGTCAAAAACTTTATTATCGTTGAATCGCCTTATTATGAACTAGTGTATAACTACGGACAAAAAACAGTAGATCGGTTATTAGAAGGTGGCAATGATTTGGCAGGACAAATTGCTTCTGCTGTTATTGATTTACCTAATGATATGATTCTGGCGGAATTGGTCACATCGCTGTCTAATAATTTTGATAATGCAGAAAGCCTCACTGAATGTGAAATGAGAACATTAGTACAGCAAATTAACAAAATGGAATCTGTTATTACGCTAGATAATGCGCCGAGAAACAGTGAATACACTTGGATTTTAATTGATGATGAGATTCTATTTGTTGAATCGTGTAATGGTAATCAATTAACTGTAAAACGAGGTTGTCTTGACACAATACCCGAAATACATAATCAAAATAGTCGAGTCTATTTTTGTGGAGGACAGTTAACGATAAAAACAGAAGACTATTACGAGGGTGACAGGGTTGATTGTCGTATCATTACAAGCACCTCAACTGGTTCACTTGATCCCAAAGATGCAACGGGGCGTGTTATTGATATTAATGGACGGGCGATACGGCCTTACCCTCCTGCTAATGTTACTATCAATGGTTGCTATTATCCTGCATCAATACTCGATAAAACAATAGACATTAACTGGTCGTCAAGAAATAGGTTGCAGCAAACATCTGGCGTCATGGTCGGGTGGTATGAAGGGAGTGTAACTGTTGAACCGGATGTAAAATATCGCATTGTATTACGGCATTTCACAAATACGCTTATTGATACAATAACCGAAGAACCAAGTTTTTCGTTTGATATTAGCCATCTAAAAAAAGGGGATTTATCTATTGAATTATCTAGCATCAAAAATGATTTAGAATCAAGTCAGAAATTTAGGCACAGCATTATTGTGGGTAAAGATATTGAGTTTATTTTCAATAAAGAAAGACAAAACGAATTAGAATTTAAATTTGAGGGTTAAAAATGGCAAAAATAGTTATTTGCAGTGATAGAGAAGATTATGTTAAAGCGATGATTACTGCGCTTAGTGAAGATCATCAGGTGTTTTTTTGTGATACAACATCAAGTGACTATAATGAAAGTTATTTATCAACATTTGAACTAATAATGGATTATAGAAATTCATGTGAACAAACAAAAGGAGAACCGATCAAAAAATGCTTCGAGAAAGGGATTCCAGTGATAGCTGGCGGTACCAGCGGGACTGGTGGATCTATAACTTCGATAGGCATTTCAAATAATTTAGGTTATTCGTCCAATCAGCGTCATACAAAAGTTATAAATAATCATGATGTTATTCAAATGAATTATCGTAAAAAAGAGATTGTAGTCTATCAGAGTTCTAACAAGTCCTCTTGGTTTTATTATATCTATGATGATAACAAAACAACACCAAAAGATATGACTCCATTGACAATTTATCGATTCCAAAGTAATTATTACTTGCCATCTGTTACTTGTGCTGTATTTCGTAAAGGCGATTTAAATTTAAAAGGTCAACCTTTTGTAGCGGATTGCGCTTTTATTGGGTATCCTTTTAATATTGAGTTAACTAATGACGCGATGAATATTGTCAACGATGTTATTTATTGGTTATTAAATAAAACATACATCACAGCCAAAGTTAAAGATCAGGATGGAACTCCGCTGCCAACCCAAGATATTTATTTGCATTCCAGATTAAATGGCGACTTAATAGCAAAACATCAAAGTGACGAAAATGGAGATGTTGTCTTTAGAATTAGGCATAAATTTGATTATTACGCTATTGCGTTTGACAAAAAAGGAGGCGTAAAAAACGCAGTAGCTATTGATAATATCATTGCATAGTTCATATTCACATAGATCATATCACACTACCAATCTTCAACTTACAATAATCAATTTAATCATATAACATCACAACATCAGTAATATCATATTGTGCTTTTGTGTTTGATGTATGTAAATTGGTAGTGTGTTGTTTATCGTGATCTGTGAACATAAATTCTTTCAGAAAATTCTAGTTAATCCCATACCTAGGAAGCATCGGTAAGCTAGGTTAACCTGAATTTCTTTAACCATTCGTCACTTACAGCGGGTATCCAAAAGATGAATAACAGTTTGATTTTAAAAAGTTTGATAAGATATTTTTCTGGACAACTATTATTTATACAATAACTGAAGTGACAGATTCTCGACGCAATATCAATTGCTTTCGCTATTTTTTGAATAAGATGATTGGCAGGGATCAGCATTTCAAGTAAGATTTGCTCTATATTTTTCTTGTATTGCTGTTATTGGCTTTCTAGGCATAAGAGAAAACCTCTGTTGATTAAATATTCTTCTAATCTATTAGTTTAAAGTACTCGCTAAAGAGCGAGTACTTTGACAGCAATTTAACAAAATGATTGGTTTTTTATTTAATCTTTGTCGATATATTAAGATTCTCTTAATTAAAATATTTATAAGCTGTAATTAATTATAAATTTAAATGAGTATCAGACGCTTTTCTTAAAATTTCGTAAATTTCGTCTTTAATTTTAAGTTTTTGTTTTTTCAATGCCTCTATTGTTTCGGTCGTATTGATAATAATGCCTGATTCAATGTTTTTAATCTTTTGATCAAGCTCATTATGTTGATCGAACAATTTTTGAAAACGTAAATCGGTATTCTTTAATTTAGAAATGATTTCTCGATATTCTGGAAACATAGCGCCTCCTTATATAGGCTAAATAGAATAATAACAATAGCAGCTATTGCCAATTCAGAATACAATATTATTTGTCGCATTAATAGAAAAATTGTTTTAATAGCGAAATTATTTTTATAACACAGCTGTTTTAATCACAAAATTCTAAGGTGGGTTAATCCATGAGTGAATCGATTGTAATTGCCAAAAGCCATGATAAAGATTTATCTATTATAGCTTCATTAGCTAATCGTCATGGTTTAATTACTGGGGCAACGGGTACCGGCAAGTCAGTTACATTACAAAAAATAGCTGAAGGTTTTTCAAAAATAGGCGTACCTGTTTTTCTTGCTGATATTAAAGGTGACCTAACAGGGATTGGTGAAAAGGGCATATTATCTGAAAAACTACAAGCTCGCTTAGCTAGCATTGGAGTCGATAACTGGCAACCAGATTCGTCATCCATTGAATTATGGGATGTCTTTGCTGAAAAAGGGATACCTGTTCGCAGTACCGTGTCAGATATAGGACCGATTTTACTTGGTCGATTACTTGATTTAAATGACGTTCAAGCAGGCGTGTTACAGTTAGCATTTAAAATTGCGGATGATAACGGCTTATTATTAATTGATTTCAAAGATCTGCGAGCATTAATTCAATTTGTGGGTGATAATGCTAAAAAATTCACCACACAATACGGGAATATTTCGTTATCGTCAATTGGTGCAATCCAACGCGGATTGCTAACCCTAGAGCAACAAGGTGCTGAGTTTTTTCTTGGCGAACCGATGCTCGATATTCAAGATTTAATGCAAGTTAATCCTGAAGGTCATGGCATAGTTAACATATTATTGGCCGACAAATTATATAACTCGCCTAAATTATATTCAGTCTTTTTATTATGGCTATTATCAGAACTTTTTGAGTATTTGCCAGAAGTTGGTGATCTTGATAAACCTAAACTTGTCTTCTTTTTTGATGAGGCTCACTTACTTTTTAATGACATTTCACCTGCATTATTAGAAAAAATAGAGCAAGTTGTGCGCTTAATTCGCTCTAAGGGGATTGGGATTTATTTTGCCTCGCAAAACCCAAGCGATATTCCTGATACAGTTTTAGGGCAATTAGGTAATCGTGTGCAGCATGCTTTACGCGCATTTACCCCTAAAGACCAAAAAGCGGTAAAAGCAGCCGCGCAAACCATGCGCACAAATCCAAGTTTTGACACTGAAAAAGCGATAATGGAATTAGGTGTTGGTGAAGCACTCATTTCGTTCTTAGATGAAAAGGGTAGCCCAAATATGGTTGAGCGTGGTTATATTATTGCGCCAGGTTCAAAAATGGGATCAATGTCGCCAGACAATCAATCATCTATTATTCATCAATCCGATTTTTACAATAAATATGTGCAAACCTTAGATCGACAATCGGCTTATGAAATATTAAAAAATGGATTTCCATTAGATAACTTGTCTAACCAAAATATGAATAACGATATAAGCAATAAGCAAAATAATGGTGGATTGCTTAATTTTTTAAGCACTGTCCTTTTTGGTAAAAAAGGACCAAAAGGAGGTCAACATGATGGTATTACTCAACAAATAGCCAAAAGTGCAACAAGGCAAATTGTTAATCAAATTGGTAAACAGATCACCCGTGGCATATTAGGTGGTTTTAAAAAATAATAAAACTGAGCTTATTACCCCAAAAGTTAGCAAAATAGGAGTATTTTAATGTTAAAAATGTTTATGGAATGGTATAAAAAGCGTTTTAGCGACCCGCATGTTGTATCGCTAATGGCTGTTATTGTTGGCTTATTTATTATCATTTATTTTTTTAATAAAATTTTACTGCCTGTTTTAATTGCTATTGTGCTTGCTTATTTACTGGATAGACCAGTTAACTTTTTACATAAAAAAAATATTCCAAGAACGCTCGCTGTTGTGATGGTATTACTACTTTTTTTAATGGTGGTATTCGTTGGATTTATGATTTTATTACCATTAATTTGGCAACAAAGTGTTAGCTTAATTACCAATATCCCAAACATGCTCAATTTTGCTAATAATTTCCTCACCAACTTGCCTGAACACTATCCAGAATTAATCGATGTTGGTTTATTCGATTCGGTCATCCAAGGTATTACCAACAAAGTCGTGCAAACTGGTAATTCCTTGTTACAATTTTCAATTGTTTCTTTGTTAGGGATGGTATCTGTTGCGATTAATGCGGTATTAGTGCCAATAATGATGTTCTTTTTACTAAAAGATAAAGCAAAGATATGGGGATACTGCTCCAAAATCTTACCCAAAAACCGCACAATTTTAAACAAAGTTGCCGCTGAAATGGATATGCAAATATCCAATTATATTGTTGGCAATGTACTACATATTATTATTTTAACGGTTTGTGTTTATATTCCTTTTTGGTATTTTGGGTTAGATTATGGACTCTTATTAGCTGTACTTGTCGGATTATCTGTTTTAGTGCCCTATGTTGGTATTATTATTTCAACGATTCCCGTTGTATTAATTGCACTATTTCAATGGGGTTTAACTGCGCAATTTGGTTATTTATTATTTTTCTATATTCTGATTCAAACATTAGACGGCAACATATTGGTACCTTGCTTATTCTCTGAAAAGCTCAACTTACATCCACTTGTTATTATTTTAGCGGTAATTGTTTTTGGTGGTCTATGGGGATTTTGGGGGATATTTTTTGCAATACCTTTGGCTACATTGGTCAAAGCAATTATAAATGCTTGGCCAAAAACAGATGAGTTAAATAATAATAGTGAAGTAAAAGCAGATTAATGGTTAATCTGCTTTCGTATAAATTATTTACAGTGGGTTTTTAGATAATCTAAAATTACTTCGTGGTGATTGGATGTTTTAAAATCATTAAACACTTTTTCGATTGTACCGTCTTTGCTGATTAAAAAGCTAATACGGTGAATCCCATCATAGGTTTTACCCATAAACTCTTTTTCACCCCAAGTACCAAATGCTTGGGCGACTTCATGATTCTCATCAGAAAGCAACGTGAAATTTAATAACTCTTTTTCAACAAATCGAGATAACTTTTCTGGCTTATCGGTACTAATGCCAAGGATTGCCACATTGCATTTTTTAAACTCATCAGAACAATCGCGCAAATTACATGCTTGCACAGTGCAACCTGGCGTCATTGCTTTTGGGTAAAAATAAATTAAAACACGTTGACCTTTAAAGTCATTCAAGCCTACAAGCTCTCCATCTTGGTCTGGCAACGAAAACAGTGGTGCTTTTTCACCTTCTTTAAGTGGATTAACCATATAATTATTACCTATTTTAATAGTTTAAATTTGATCTGTTTAGGTATATTAAAAGTATTGTCATACTTTTAAATTAAGTTACTAAAAAAACGATTTGCTGCATCAATGGTGTGATTGATCTCTTTGTCTGTGTGTTTAAGTGACATGAAACCAGCTTCAAAAGCTGACGGTGCAAAATAAACACCTTCAGTTAGCATATGATGATAGAATTTTTTGAATAATTCAATATCACACTGCATAACATCTTGATAACTGGTTACTTCAGAAGCAGTTGTAAAAAACAACCCAAACATTGCACCAGCATAATTTACTACTAATGGCACATTATGCTTTTTAGCGACTGATAATAATCCCTCGGTAAGCAATGCAGTTTTATTTGCTAACTCTTGATAGATCCCAACTTCCATTAGCTTGGTTAAAGTTGTATAACCTGCTGCCATTGCAACGGGATTACCTGAAAGGGTTCCAGCTTGGTATATTGGACCAGTTGGTGCTAATTGCATCATAATATTCGCACGACCACCAAAAGCTCCAACAGGCATACCACCACCAATAATCTTGCCTAAACAAGTTAAATCAGGTACCACATCATAATAATCTTGAGCACCACCAAGCGCCACTCTAAAACCCGTCATCACTTCGTCAATAATCAATAATGCACCGTATTGATCACAAAGTTCACGCAATCCTTGTAAAAACTCTTTTTTGGCTGGTATACAGTTCATATTGCCGGCAACAGGCTCAATAATAATGGCAGCTATTTCGTTAGGGTATTGCTGAAATTGCTTTTTGACTGACTCCAAATTATTATAATCACAAACTAATGTATGTTTAACGAAATCATTAGGTACACCAGGAGACGTAGGATGGCCAAAAGTAAGCGCACCAGAACCGGCTTTAACTAACAAATAATCGGCATGCCCGTGATAGCAACCCTCAAACTTAATAATCTTATCGCGCCCTGTAAAACCACGTGCAACACGAATGGCACTCATGGTTGCTTCTGTTCCCGAATTCACCATTCTCACCATTTCAATAGAAGGCATTAATTGCGTTACTAAATTGGCAACTTTGGTTTCAATTTCGGTTGGTGCTCCATAACTTAACCCATTGCGCACAGCATTAATTACCGCATTGGCTACATCAGGATCATTATGCCCAAGGATCATAGGTCCCCAAGAACCGACATAATCGATATAGGCTTTGTCGTCTACATCATAAATATATGCACCGTTTGCGCGCTCAATAAATAAAGGCTTACCACCCACACCATTAAATGCTCGAACAGGTGAATTAACACCGCCAGGCATAACGGATAAGGCCTGATGGTAAAGCTTTTCTGATTTAAATGTATTTCGCATAATTGAGAGGCTCTCTCTATAAAATTTTGTTGTATTTATTCATAAAATCAAAATAAATTCAAGCTAGCTATTAGAAATTTATTTAATAGAAGTTTTCTATTTTGTATTTTCATTTAGCAAGGGTATATAATGCTAAGGTCAATATATTAGGAGAAGAATATGAGCGATGCTTTACCAATCAACTTTACTGATGCAGCAGCCAATAAAGTAAAATCATTAGTAACAGAAGAAGAAAACCCAAACTTAAAATTAAGGGTGTACATAACTGGTGGTGGCTGTAGTGGATTTCAGTACGGGTTTACTTTCGATGAAAAAATCAATGAAGATGATCTAGCTATCGAAAAAAATGGCGTATCACTAGTTATCGATCCAATGAGCTTACAATATCTCGTCGGTGGCACAATCGATTATGTAGAAGGCTTACAAGGTTCTCGCTTTGTGGTTGATAATCCTAATGCAACAACGACTTGTGGTTGCGGCTCATCTTTTAGTGTTTAAGTCATATTTAAGTTTTTTAAAACACTAATAACACATATTGCTAAACAATAAATCCGAATTTTTTAGTTTTTAAGCGGGATAGATGAATAAACCCACAAAATGTGACAAACATTGAGCAGTTAGATGATAATTTAAATTTTTTTGTTGACGGAAAATTTAAGATGGGTAAAATGCACAGCATTCAAAACGCAATTACCTTTCGGTAGTAAGTTTTGAGCCCGGGTGGTGAAATCGGTAGACACAAGGGATTTAAAATCCCTCGGCCTTTTTGGCCGTGCGAGTTCAAGTCTCGCCTCGGGCACCATTAAATAAATACCTCTTACGCGGGAATAGCTCAGTTGGTAGAGCACGACCTTGCCAAGGTCGGGGTCGCGAGTTCGAGCCTCGTTTCCCGCTCCAATAATCTTCTATGCATTAATACCGAAAAAATATATCAATATTATCAAGTTTTTATCAATGTTCATAATGGTAGAACTTGTCATTATAAATAGTAGACCAATCATCTGGATAAAAATACGATCAACACTTGATCAATCTGAAATGGGTACAGTTAATTATGATTATCCCATTGCTTTACTGAATCAGTATTATAGGTTCGAATTGCATAATCTATAATATACATTTGTTTTACATAGGGATAGTTTATCTTATTGAGGCTTATTTCTTTAAAAAACATCAATATTATGTCAATTAAATTGAATACGACAATTCCCATCTACTCAGCGACGCATACAATGATAGATATGAACCATCTTTTAAAATCATCAAAAAACGTTATATCCAAGTTATTTAAAAAATCTAATACTTGCTTTTAATTAATCTTCCCTATCTACCGATTTATTATTTAGCAAATCTGGCATAAGGTTAAGAGCATCTTGTTGAATTTGTTTATGCAGACGTTGATGATTTTTGTATATCACACTAATATTAAGCAATCTTTCAAATAGTACCATTAGCTTATTGGTTAAAGATGCCTTATCAAGATGATCTTCAAGCTTTAAAAGAATCAGATTTCGAATGAATTCTTTATGTTCGGTAACGATATCCGATATGCTGGGCAATCTTCATACATTTCTTCCGTTGCTCGCTTAAATAAGCAACCGTTAAAATTCTCTTCGCAAGACCACTTTCCGTGCCACTCAAATATTTTTACAATTGTATCCTTTGCACTGAGACCTAAGATAACTTCATTAGGCTTTGCTTTGAATCTTGAATCTCCATATTTTAATACTTCAATTATTAGTTTGTCTTTACCACCAAAGTTATTATATAAGGTGGTTTTAGAGCAACTAGATTTATCTCTTATTTCATCGACGCCAACTTTAGCAATACCATTTTGATAAAAGGGTTTTTCAGCTGTTTCGATGATTCGTTTGTACATTTTTTCAAAATTAAGCTACCTAAATAAATTACAAGATGAACAGAACTGTACAATTTTATTGAATTATCCATTATAACGAAACAAGACAAATAACTAATGAAACTCTTCTTTTTTGGGGGGGGAGAAATTACCTAGTAAACCCAAATTACTTGATTTGGTACAAGGATTGTTAGGCGGTTTTTTGGTAATTTTAACGCTAGAGTATTTGACAACATACTCTGCTAGCTATTTTATCATGGCTCCTTTGGAGCTTTGTGTGTTATTTTATTTGCAGTTTCTCAGTCTCCTTTGGCGCAGCCTAGGAATGTTATCTTTGGGCATTTAATATCGGTGCTTATCGGCTTATTATTTTTAAAGTTACTCGGTGACTCAGCATTAGTTACCGCCTTGGCTGTGGGATGTGCCATTGCAGCAATGAAGTTCTTTCGATGTGTGCATTCGCCAGCTGGCGCTAATCCGTTAGTCATATTATTAACAGCAAGTCAAGTTCATTATGATTTTAGCTTCTTACTATTTCCGGTGTTATCGGGCTCTGTCGCCTTAGCCACTATTGCGTACATTGTTAATAATCTTACTGGAAAAAACAAGTGGCTACTCTATTGGTTTGCGTTTTTTAATAGTAAAAGTTCATAAATGAGAGTAAATGACTAACATCATATTTTAATTTAAATAAATAGTTAACTTTATCGAACCAGATCGCAATTCGATGTAAACAAAGATTATCATAAATGGTGTTGCTAATTCAATGGTAGGTATTCTAAGGGAGGAAGACAATGTATTAGCCGTTGTTGCTTTGAATAATGTGCAAATGATTGCCCGCATAATGCTAGCGAGTTTTTAAGTAATGATTAATCGTATTTTATCCATTACAATCGTTTAATATCTCATCATGCCAAATTCGCATTACATAATAGAAATTAGTTATTGCAATCAAAGCAATAATCTTATTATTTATTCAAATTTTATAGTACAATACAATTAATTATTTATCATAATAGTCATGCATTGTTTTAGATTTTCCTATGAAAAATAGACATGGAATGATTGTCAATCAAACAAAAGTTACACTGATTTTTACATAAATTATTACCCGTTTCGATACAGAAGTTTCTATTTAATTCTGCATTTGGAATTGTAGTTCAACCTATAATGTTTAGCTTGGAGAAAGGAAATGTATTTATTAGAAATGGCACCAAAATTTTTGTTAGCGTTAATTATTTTACTTGTTTATGTGAAGTTGTCAGGCAAAAGCCAAATTGCACCAATGTCACAGCTTGATCAGGTGGGTAGTATGGTCATTGGTGCGCTGGTTGGGGGTGCGTTACTTAGCCCGACAGTATCGCCTTGGGAAGCTGCTGGGTTAGTGGCTATTTGGGCTGGTCTACTTGTTTTAATTCGTTTTATCAAATCTAAAAACTCACGCTTACGCGATGCCATAGATGGTGAACCAATCCAATTAGTGAAAAGTGGCCATTTAATCACGGATAATTTTATAAAAGCCAACTTACCGGTAAGAGATTTTGAAACTTTAGTGAATATACAAGGTATAGCTTCATTTGATGAATTAAAAGAAGTTTGGTATGAACTCAATGGTTCTTTAACCATTATCAAAAAAGGCGATAAAGATATCGCTGTACTCATCATTGAAAATGGTGCAATTAGTCAGGATAATCTTAAGCAGCTTAATAAAGATGAAGATTGGGTTAAATGCGAAATTTCAAAACAAGGATATGAAAAAATTGATGATATTTTTTGTGCTGAATGGTTTGATAATAAATTGATTATTTATCCTTATGATGCGGTACGTGAAGGTAAAAAATAATCATTTTTTAGGGTGGATTAGGTCCACCCATTTTAGCTCAATTAATTTAGAACCATCGACTAATTAACGCAGTTGGCTATCTTTACTGCCACGGCGATTATATAAGTTTGATACCTTAGTTAATTGCTTATCGATTTCTTGCTGGCAAGACAGACAATATTGCACTCCGGGTAATGCTGCTTTTCTGGCTTCGGCAATAGGTTCTCCACATGCAATACAAAAATCAGCGCTAGTGGTACCGTGATTTACTTGCCTTCTTGCGTTTTCAATAGCATCGGCAATTGTTCCTTCGATTTGTTGATTAACGGCATCGTCAGATGCCCATCCACTCGCCATAAAAGGAAGCTCCTATAACTGAAATAGTATGTTGTTGACATAGTGTTTTTTTTAATTATTTCAAGTAATATAGCCAATAAATAATCAAAAAATGACGTTATTGATTATATTGTTACTGGGTAAGCATTCGTGTATTTAATTTAACATTATCAAAATACGGAGGTTTTTATGCAGCAATATGAACAAGCAACATTTGCCGGCGGTTGTTTTTGGTGTATGGTAAAACCCTTTGATCAGTATGAGGGGGTGATCAAGGTTGTTTCGGGGTATACTGGTGGGCATGTTGCAAACCCAACCTACCAACAAGTCTGTTCGGGCACAACCGGACATACCGAAGCGGTTCAAATCACGTTTGATCCCAAACTAATTAGTTATAAAAAGCTTTTAGATATCTTTTGGCAACAAATTGATCCAACCGATTCTCAAGGTCAATTTGCTGATCGGGGGAATTCTTATCGTCCAGCGATTTTTTACCATGACGAATTTCAGCATAAACAAGCATTAGCGTCTAAACAAACTTTGCAAGAAAGTGGACGATTTAATAAGCCAATTGGTGTTGCGATAGAGCCTGCGGTGGCTTTTTATCCGGCTGAGGATTATCACCAAAGTTATTATACCAAACAGCTTCAACACTATAACCAATATTACAAATTATCAGGGCGATCTGAATTTTTTGCTCAACATTGGCAAAAATCAGATAAAGGATGAATTAATAATGCAAAACTATCCACAATACAGTAGCAAACAAAAATGGATCCATTGGCTAACATTGATACTCATTGTATTAGCATTTTTGTTGGTGACATTTAACGTGACCTTATCACGCTATGTGGGGGGCAAGTTTACCCTTTGTATATTGCACAAATCTTTTGGCTTAGTGATTTTTGTAATCACATTATGGCGCTTTGTTGTGATTAAAAAAGAAGGTGTGCCTGATGTCTTACCAAAAGATCAAAAGTTACAACGCGCATTATCAAAATCGGTACAAGGATTTATTTATATTTTATTACTGATAGTACCGGCCTCTGGATATTTGATGAGTAGTCATTCACTAAATGTATTTGACATCTTATCTATTCCTGCGCTTGATATGCCTAATATGTATTATCACTTTTTTCATACTGTCCATAAAGTTAGCTCATATTTATTAGCTATGTTACTTATTTTACATATAGCTGGCGCCTTATATCATTATTTTTGGATTAAAGATAAAGTATTGCAATCTATGTTAAGCCGTGATTAATCACCATTAATTAAAACAAACAACATTAAATAACGAAGGTGACTTATGAATAAAACAATGAAAGAAAAAGCACTATCCATATTAACACCTATGCAATATCATGTTACTCAAAAAAATGGGACAGAACCCCCATTCGAAAACGAATTTTATGCCAACCAGCAAGATGGGCTATATGTTGATATCGTATCTGGCGAACCGTTATTTACTTCGTTAGATAAATTTGATTCGGGCTGTGGCTGGCCAAGCTTTACCAAACCAATAGAAAAGGGCAATATTATTGAAAAAAAGGATACTAGCTTTGGTATGCGACGTACCGAGGTGCGATCTGCAAATGCTGATTCTCATCTTGGCCATGTCTTTAATGATGGACCAAAAGCCTTAGGAGGATTACGTTATTGCATCAACTCGGCATCTTTACGATTTATACCTAAAGATGAACTTGAAGATGCCGGTTATGGGCAGTATTTAAAACTATTTGATAAAGAATAAATAAACACGGATAGAATAAAAGTAACAAAATAAAAAATCCTATCATCTACATGGATGATAGGATTGATATCCTAAGCCGCTTTATCTCAGTTCTTTCGTTTAAATAAGATATAACTAATCAACAAAAACACAAAACTGGTGATAAGTGATCCAATAATAGGGTAAATACCCATGACAATACTCACTTGAGCAAATAAATTATCGGCAATATAAAACAAAAAGCCAAAGCTGATGCCTATCACCACACGAATCCCCATTGACACGCTACGTAACGGACCAAAGATAAACGACAACGCTAGTAACATCATTACCGCAACAGAAACGGGTTTGATGATCTTTTTCCAGAATAGCAAATCGTAATATTTTGTGTCTTGTCCAGAATTTTTCAGGTATTGTGAATATTGATAAAGTCCAGATGCCGACAATGAATCAGGGTCAAATGCTACAATACTTAATTTATCAGGGGTAATATTCGTTTTCCAAGGGATGGAAACCATATTGACGCCAACTACTTTATTGGGCACTGTTAGCTCATTTTTTTCGACTTGCGACAAAGTCCAACTATTGTTTTCATAAACACCATAGGCGGCGTGGGTAATGGATAGTAGCTTATTGTCATCGACCGAATAAATATAAACATTAGAAATTGAATTATCGTTATTCACATGCCCAATAAATACATAATCATTACCATCTTTTGTCCAAAGACTACCTTGTTCGGCCATTAACGAATTACCATAAAGTTTTTCAGAACGCATATTGCGTGCAGTTTGTTCACTAACCGGCGCAATCCATTCACCAATCGCCATGGTAATTAACACTAGTGGTAAAGCGGTTTTCATTACCGCAAACGCAATTTTAAAACGGCTAAAGCCCGAGGTTTCCATTACAATTAACTCACTGCGTGATGCCAGCAAGCCCAAACCAATTAACGCACCTAACAATGCTGCCATAGGAAAGAATACTTCCAAATCTTTTGGAACCATTAACAGGGTATAAATACCCACAGAAAACGCATCATAATCAACTTTAATTTTTCGTAGTTGATCAATAAAACGGATAATACCCGACAAACTAATAAGTAAAAAAAGGCTAACTCCGATGGTGCTTAATATAGTTTTACCAATATAACGATCTAAAATCGAAAACACGCTTTTCTCCTTAAGATGCCGCATATTTTAAGCGAAGTTTACGCATAAATAAGTTATCCCAACAATTCAAAATTAGCGCTAACACAAAATACCCTAAATTCAAAATATAAAACCATAATTGGGGATCTAAACGGCTTTTACCGGCATTGGCTTTAATAGAACTGGCCGACAAAAAGTAAACCAAATACAGCAGTAAAGCCGGTAAAACTTGTGCAAGTCGTCCTTGGCGAGGGTTAGATACGCTCAATGGAATCACTAAAAATGCCATTAATGGCACTGAAATAATCAACGTTACTCGCCAATAAAATTCAGCGTTGGCTTTAGGTGTATTAGTGCCTGCCAGCTCAAATAATCCCAATTGTTGAACATCAGTTTTATCTGTATCCTCATTGGTCGACAACACTTTGGGTTTTATTATGCCTAAATAATTATTAAAGTGTGAAATTCGAAAATCCTTTAATTGTGCTGTGCCTTCATAACGATTGGCATTTTCAAGGGTGATGATTTGATTACCTTCATTATCATGTCCAGTCATCCCTTTGTTAGCAATAATAATGGAAGGGCGTTGATTGTTTTTTGGATTGATTTGAGCAATAAACACATTTTCTAAATTACTGTTATCCACATTACCAATATAAATCACCGAATTACCATCAGGCGTTTGTTGAAATTGCCCAGCTAGCAATCCTGCTAAACTAGGGTTTATTTTAGCATTGGCAAGTAGCTGATCTTGCTTAATGCTAGACCAAGGACCAAACCAAAGCGAATTGAGTGCCGTTAATATGCTGGTTAAAATACAAAGAAAAAGCACAACTTGATAAGTCAAATTCTTCTTAACCCCGCAAGCATGCATTGCCACCATTTCGCTGTCAGAATAAAGGCGCCCAAAGGTAACTAATACACCAAGAAAAAGGCTAAGCGGTAAAATAAGATCAGCCATATTCGACACCCCCAAAACTAACAACGGCATAATTAAATCACGGGGGATCGAACCATCAATGGCGTTCGACAAAATTCGAATTAATTTTTGAGAAAAGAAAATTAGCAACAAAATAAACAATATTGCCCCTTGGGTTTTCAATGTCTCTTTAACTAAATATCGACGAATTATCACATTTTACCTATATATGTTGGCACAAAATCAGGCTATTATAATCTGATTTGTTTAGTTTTAGTTATCTTTTTGTTGCTATCCAACAATGAATCGATAGAATATTAATAATCTCTACCCATTCACAAACGAGAAGCATTATGGAATTTCAAATAAAAAACAGCACTATTATAACCAAACAAAAAACAGAGTGTTTAGTTATTTCAATTGATTCAGGAAAAAGCCAGTCTGATTTTGTTAAAGGTATCGATAAATCAACTAATGGTTTAGTTAGTGAGCTTATCAAATCAGGCGACATAAGTGGTGAATTGGGTCAAACCACTTTGTTATATCCAAACAGTAATAGCTTAAAACAAAAGATCTTATTTGTTGGATGTGGCAAAGCCAAAGCATTTGACTTAACGCAAGCCAAAAAAGCTATTCAAGCGGTCATAAAAGAGCTACTTGCTAAAAAAATTAAAAATATTGCATGGGATTTATTTGCATTCAATGAAGTAAATAGCCTTGAAATTGCCAAACAACTACCGCAAATTGTGAGTGACATAACTTATCGATTTGATGAATTTAAAACCACGAAAACCCCAGTACCTAGTCTAACTAACGTCACATTATTAACCCACGACAAAAAAGCATTATCAGCTTTAAATGATAACTTGTTGCAAGGGCAAATTATTGCCAATGCCATTGCGACAACAAAAACGATTGCCAATATGCCATCAAATGTTTGTAATGCAAAATACTTAGCCGAACAAGGCAAACAGCTTGGCAAATTACACTCATCATTAAAAGTTACCTGCCTTGGCGAAAACGAACTGGCAAAATTAAAAATGAATGCCTATTTAGCCGTCGGACGCGGATCGCAAAATGAATCAATCATGACAGTGATGGAATATCAAGGCGCTAAAGATAAAAAAGCCCAACCATATGTCTTAGTCGGCAAAGGGCTAACGTTTGATTCAGGGGGAATATCCATCAAACCATCTGCTGGCATGGATGAAATGAAATACGACATGTGTGGCGCGGCGACTGTTTATGGCGTTATGCAAGCAGTAGCTGAACTCAAATTACCTATTAACGTGATTGGCATCATGGCAGGTTGTGAAAATATGCCCGACGGCAACAGCTATCGCCCTGGTGACATACTCACCACCATGTCAGGCACCACGGTTGAAGTCATTAACACCGATGCCGAAGGGCGCTTAGTATTGTGTGATGCGTTAACTTATGTTGAACGTTACAATCCAAAAACCGTTATTGACATTGCCACTTTAACAGGCGCTTGTATCGTTGCGTTGGGTCATCACTACACCGGGGTAATGGGTAACAACGACAAGCTAATTGCTCAATTGGTAGCATCTTCCAACAAAGCGGGCGACAAAGCATGGGCTCTGCCTATTGATAGTGAATTCCAAGAACAAATCAAATCAACTTGTGCTGATATTGTCAACGCAGGTGGACGTGATGGTGGCACCATTACCGCTGCTTGCTTCTTATCACGCTTTACCGAAAAATATCAATGGGCACATTTAGATATTGCCGGCACTGCATGGAAGTCGGGTGGCCAAAAAGGCGCAACAGGTCGCCCAGTTGCGATGTTGATTCAATATCTACAAGATCAATAAAACGAGCTAAGATTTTATGAAAAAAGTGATCTTCTATTTGCTTGAAAACGAAACAGAAGCCAACGGATCGGGCATGCTATTTTATGAAAAGCTAGCATGCCAAAAGATAGTTAAAGCCTGGCACGCCAAACAGCGCGTGCTAGTTGCTTGTCAAGATCAGACCCAGGCCGAGCGAATAGATGAATATCTTTGGCAACTCGATACCGCCAGTTTTGTACCACACAATTTAGCTGGCGAAGGCATGAAAGGGGGAGCTCCCGTTGAAATCTGCTGGCCAGAAAAACGCAGTAGTAGCACTCGCCAGTTGTTGATTAATTTACAAGAACAATTTCCAGAATTTGCTGGTGTTTATCGTGATATTATTGATTTTGTGCCAGTTGATGAACGATTAAAGTCACTTGCAAGGGCAAGGTATAAGTTATATAAAGAGGCCGGATTTAATCTTAAAACAATTCCAATCACTTGCGAATAAATTGGGCGAAGATCTTACTGATTTTCTTAATAGTTTTTTCTAAAAATCACGAATAAAAAAATCAACATGCTAACTGACTTTTTACGACCAAATTTACGCATTATTCGAATAACTTAAAACTGTACTAACCATTTTTTATCAATAAATAAAAACAATAAATTAAAAATAACTTATAAAAAAGGGTTTTTAATATCAAAATTTTGTTTGTCTTTTTCCCAACAAGGTTTATAGTATGTTGGCTTTTAGTTTACCGCCGTATAGGTGGTTGAGAAAGTTACATGATTATTAGATAAAAATTCGCAATCCATCTCGGATGTTGCTACAGACGCTATTTATTCCACCAAAATGTTAAAAAGATCGAAATATAATCGATTATTTTGATTGAAAAATCTCTATCATTTCAAAGCTGAACTGTTCTGTTATTTACATTTTCTTACAAAAAATCCGCAAAAAAACTAGTCAAGCACTTTTTTGTGGCTATAATTTAATTAATCAGTTTATTTAATAAGCGAGCCAGTTAAAAAAATCAAATAAAACAAAAAAATACTTGACAAAGGGGGGAGTAATGCAGTACCATTTTAAACACCAAACACCAAACACCAAACCTGGCAAACCTATGTCTTAAACTTATCAAATGAATCTATTAGACAAGTTTTAAAATTCACCTCGTTTACATTCTCAACGTTATTTCCAAAATTATCATCAAAAATATTCCCAAAATCTTGGTTATTGCTGGCACTGTTGCTGCTATTGTTGTATTCATTGCGGTTACCGGCATTAACCTATAAAAATGGTCGAGGGGATAACCGTAGTGATGCCATAATATTGCTATCGGAACCACCAGTAGCCCTCAGCTTCGCAAGACCGAATAAGGATTGGGGCACAGATGAATACGCCGGTCCTGCTGACATATGGAACCCAAATGAAGGATTTCTCATCACTCAATCAGATCCCGCATCATACGCTCTTAATTTCCCGAGCACGGGGGCTGATGGATTATTTTTTGATTTAGAGTTAGAGGGTGCTGATCCAGATCAATTGATATGGGAGCCAGTCGCACATGAGGGAATAACTGCTACCGTAACAAGGACAAGATCAAGCGATAGATGGTTTCGTGGCATGGTAACGCGTGTTACTCTAAAGGGACCCGAGGCTAGAGCTCAATGGTACAATCCTCATCCAAGTCGGATCTCTGTGCCAAGGTTACCGCAGACATTCGAATTAGTGGGGAGAGATCGTGGTGGTAATGAGATAGTAAAATATGGATTTGTATTACAAAAGTGGTTCGTTCACCGTGGAGGTAAAGGGGATTACTCTTTTTACCAGGCAGATTGGTGTAATGGTTTAGGGTATCGTATGCCACAGGTAAAGGATCTGACTAATGCCGTATGCTTTGGTTTGCACTCAGGCCGCCACTGTGAAGGAGCCGTTGGCGCTACGCCATCATCAACGGGTAATCATTACCAGCGTCGGATTGGGGCAGGATTCTTCGCTGAATGGGGGCTGATGGCTAATTACGATGGTGCAGGCTTCAACAGCTTCGGAGACTACTGGACAGGTGAAGCCTCATTCGGTGTAAACTCAATGAGTGGTTCCGTGCGTAGTACTTATCCAAGTTTCGTCTCGTATGGAATTTGTGTAGTTCCTTAAGCATTTAGGACTTAATCCTTGAGGTGTAGGTGAATTTAAGGATAACGAATTAAAGAAAGCGCCTTCTGCGTAAGCAGGGGGCACGAGCCGACAAAGAAGTATCTCACAAAGGTAAATCCAGCAAAATCCATTTATTCTAGCAAAAAAATGCCAGAAATCATTTTGATTTTATTGCTTTTTTATAGATATTGTCTTTTATAAAAACAATTGCTTTACATTTTGCTCTAAAAATCCCCATATACGCAAATTGGTTATAAGATAGCAGTAGGAACAAGCCAAATTGTGAGTTAAAATAGCCTGTATTATTACAATGATTACCAAGGAAATCGCATGACAATCGAAATGACAACACTCGATAAAATCAAAAAACAAATTGCCGAAAATCCGATTATTTTATACATGAAAGGGTCGCCAAAATTGCCAAGTTGTGGCTTTTCGGCTCAAGCGGTGCAGGTTTTGTCGCAATGTGGTGAGCCATTTGCTTATGTTGATATTTTACAAAATCCTGATATTCGCGCCGAATTGCCTAAATTTGCAAATTGGCCTACGTTTCCACAATTATGGGTGGAAGGCGAATTAGTAGGTGGCTGTGATATTATGTTAGAAATGTTTCAAGCTGGTGAACTGCAAACGCTTATTAAGCAAACTGCCGAAAAGCATAAATCCTAATTAAACGATGAATTAAGCGCGCAAATTGAGCGCGCTTTTTTATGGTAGTTATATAACGAGTAAATTAATTTTCAATTGTTTTTGTATGTTTATTCGTTTTTAGTTTATTGCGCATTGTTATCGTCTTGTTGTGTCTCAGTTTCACTATCCATAGGCACTAAAGGCCACCCCCCAAGCGATTTAAGTCGATTAACAATTTTACAAAAGAGTATGGCGGTTTTTTGCGTATCATATAGTGCGCTGTGGGCTTGTTTGTGATCGAATGTAATTTGTGCCACTTGGCAAGCTTTTGCTAGCACCGTTTGCCCAAAAATCAGACCACTGAGTGATGCTGTATCAAAGGTAGCAAAAGGATGGAAAGGGTTACGCTTGATGCCTGAGCGTTCAGCCGCTGCCATTAAAAAACTATGATCAAAATGCGCATTATGTGCAACTATCACCGCGCGCGTGCAGTCGCTGGCTTTTATGCCTGATCTAACCATTTTGAAGATTTCGTCTAAGGCGTGCTTTTCGTCCACGGCTGCGCGCAGTGGATTATTAGGGTCAATGCCGTTAAAAGCAAGTGCGGTGGGTTCTAAAATTGCATCGTTAAACGGGTTGACATTAAATTGTAAGGATTGATCAGGTTCTAACCAGCCATCAGGCGTCATTTTTAAGGTGATAGCCGCGATTTCTAAAATAGCGTTGAGTTTTGGATCGAATCCTGATGTTTCAATATCAATTACAACCGGATAAAATCCACGAAAGCGTTCACATAATTTGGCGTTTGGCACGTTAATCTATCTTATCTATCAAAAAAGGGCTATTATGCCAGCTTTTAAGCGGTTCGCCTAGCATTGGCGTTGAGAGTTTGCATTCCATGAGTTTATCTTTATTAGGTGTCATTCTAGCAAGTTTTACGCCAATCGCGTTTAAGTCACATCAAAGCGAACGATTAGATGCCATTATTGGTTAAAGTGATTATAATTATCAATCATTATTAAACAATATTAAAACCGAGCAATCAATGCAAAACTTTGAGTTAGAAAAGATCATTAACAACGAACTGCAAATTACCCGCTATCGTGACTATGCACCAAATGGATTGCAAGTGCAGGGGCGTGCGCAAGTCAATAAAATTGTGACAGGCGTTACCGCTTGCCAGTTATTGTTAGATAAAGCGGTCGAACTGCAAGCCGATGCGGTGCTTGTACATCATGGCTATTTTTGGAAGAACGAAGTACAAACCATCACCGGCATTAAATACCAACGGCTAAAAACGCTATTAACTAACGATATTAATTTATATGGTTATCACTTGCCGTTAGATGGTCATCCCATTTTTGGCAATAATATCGAATTGGCTAATTTGTTGGGTATTTCAGTCGATAAACGCAACGATATCACCGATCTGCTTTTTACTGGCACATTACGCTCGCCACTGACTGCTTTGCAATTTAAACTTCAGCTTGAACAAGTGTTACACAATAACAAACGGCAAGTGCTATTTTGTGGTGATAATGCGCCTGAAGTGATTAATCGTATTGCGTGGTGTAGTGGTGGTGGGCAAGATTATATCGAGCAAGCTGCGCAAATGGGCGTAGATGCGTTTTTTACAGGTGAGGTGTCAGAGCGTACCATCCACCTTGCGCGCGAATATGGCATTAATTTTTATGCCGCTGGGCATCATGCCACCGAGCGTTATGGTATTAGAAAATTGGGCGAATGGTTAGCGAGTTGTTATGGTGTTGAGGTTATTTTCGTTGATATTGATAATCCTGCATAACAAAAGTTGAATTTACCTTAGAAATATCGCATACTTATTCGCAGATTTTTTATTCTTTACCTTATGTTATAAACCGATTATCTGAGAGGTCATTTTATGTTTACAGGAAGTCTGGTTGCACTTGTTACTCCCATGGATACGAAAGGAAACGTTGACCACGTAAGCTTAAAAAAATTGGTCGAATATCATATTGCCAATGGAACATCGGGTATCGTTTCGGTGGGAACAACGGGCGAATCGGCTACGCTTGATCACCATGAGCATATTGATGTGATTAAACGAACCATCGACTATGCCGATGGACGTATTGCCATTATTGCCGGCACTGGTGCAAACGCAACAAAAGAGGCCATTGAATTAACCAGCCGAGTTGAACGTATCGGTGTTGTAGGTTGTTTAACGGTTGCACCTTATTATAACAAACCTACTCAAGAAGGTATTTATCAACACTTTAAAGCCATTGCCGAAAGCACTGCACTACCGCAGATTTTATATAACGTGCCAGGACGCACTAGTAGTGATATTAAACCCGAAACCGTTGGTCGTTTAGCTAAAATTAAGAATATTGTCGCCCTAAAAGATGCAACTGGCGACCTTTCTAGAGTTTATCCAACGCGTAAACTGGTTGGTTCTGATTTTAAATTATTGAGTGGCGATGATTCAACCTTTTTAGACTTTATGATTTTAGGGGGTGATGGCGTAATTTCGGTGACGGCTAATGTTGCGGCTAAAGCCGTAGCTAATGTGTGTCAGCTTGCTGCTAATAACCAAATTCAAGAAGCCCGCACCTTAAACGACACCTTAATGACTTTACACCATAATTTATTTATCGAACCCAACCCAACGCCAGCCAAATGGGCGTGCGCAAGATTAGGTTTAATGCAAAGCGCAACCATTCGATTGCCATTGGTTGAGCTAAGTACCTCGTCGATTCCTGCCGTTGAGCAAGCATTAAAAGAGGCAAATTTATTGTAATTAGTTTTGTATAACCTTTAATTAAAAAGCAGATATTTATGTTAAATAATACATTGAATAAAACATTGAACAAAACCATATTTAAAAGCAATGTTATTAAAAAAACGGCTGTTTTAACCGTTTTGGCTTCTTTATTTCTTGTCGGTTGTGGTAGCGATCAAAATTTTAAGCGCGAAGTCGAAGGTAATGAAGATTACCTTAAATCACCCACTTTAAAACCGTTAGTCATTCCCAAAGGCGTTAAGGTACCGGCTGAAAGTGGTGACTTTTACGTTGATAAATCCGAATTTCATGGTGATTTAGGCAAACAGTTAGATATTAGGCCGCCAAGTTTACCAATTCCAACTATTCAAGACGCATTTGTGATTTATAACAACGGTGCGGTCACCTTTAATGTGCCATTAAGCAGTCATGTATGGGAGCGAATCCCTGATAGCTTAAGCAAGAAAAATATCTCTATTGTTAACCGTGACAATAATGCTATTAAAACAGGTAATGCCTTTATGCTACGTGCTGACGAAGATCAAGCCGCTCAAGCTACTTATTCAATTAAGCGACAATTATTAGGCGATACCGAAACTATTGCCATTTCAATTACTTCGTTAACTCGTGGTGCCCACAATTTGATGACGCAACCGATCGAAGTACAACGTTATGTTGTTGGTTTGTTTAATGACATAATGGATGATGTTGCGCCTGATTCAGTGCGAGTTGTGCCACCAAAAGCACAAAACAATAATGCTGAAAAAGACAATGAAAGTAAGAAACCTGCAACAGCCGTGAATGGTACAAATCAAGAATAAGTTTGTAATTTAAGGAGCGCAGAGCTCCTTAATTATTTATTGGCAATTGATATTAAGGTTATAAAACATGAAAAAGTTGGCTGAGCTTTATCGTGGTAAAGCAAAAACGGTATATACCACCGAAAACACTGATTTATTAATTCTTGAGTTTCGTAATGATACATCGGCATTTGATGGTTTACGCATTGAGAAGTTGGATCGTAAAGGCATGGTGAATAACAAATTTAACTATTTTATTATGACTAAATTGCACGAAGCGGGTATTCCAACTCAGGTTGAGGCTCTATTATCTGACAATGACGTGCTTGTCAAAAAGCTGCAAATGATTCCTGTTGAATGCGTGGTGCGCAATCGCGCAGCGGGATCTTTAGTTAAACGTTTAGGGGTTGAGGAAGGTCAAGTTTTAAATCCTCCTACGTTTGAATTATTCCTAAAAAATGATGCATTGCACGATCCAATGGTCAACGAATCGCACTGTAAAGCCTTCGGTTGGGCTAGCGATGATCAACTAACCAAAATGAAAGAACTTAGCTTTAAAATTAATACCATTTTGACTGATCTGTTTGATAAAGCTGGGCTAATATTGGTTGATTATAAACTCGAATTTGGCTTATTTAAGGGTGAAATTACTTTAGGCGACGAGTTTTCGCCTGATGGTTGCCGCCTATGGGAAAAACAGACACTAAAAAAAATGGATAAAGATCGATTTCGCCAAGGTTTAGGTGGTGTGATTGAGGCTTATGAGGAAGTGGCAAAAAGGATTGGTGTTTGTTTGTAATGTTTGCGCAGTTTGATATCTCTTTTTTGCTTCTTTTGGGTTTAGCGGCACTGTGTTATTTGACGCACAATAACACAGTGACATTTGCTGTACTGTTATTGTTGCTGTTTAAATTAACGCCACTTGACACTTATTTCCCGTTTTTAAATAAATATGGCTTAACTATCGGTATTGTTATTTTAACTGCCGCGATGATGGTGCCATTGGCGGATGGATCGTTAAAAATTAGTGATATAGCCAAATCGTTTACCACTTGGCAATCTATATTGGCTATTTTGGTGGGTATTTTAGTCTCGTGGCTTGGCACGCGTGGTATATCGCTCATTGGTGCACATCCTACCATTATTAATGGCTTAATTATTGGCACGCTCATTGGTGTTGCATTTTTCAAAGGCATTCCAGTTGGTCCACTGATTGCTGCAGGTATATTATCGCTATTCATTGGAAAAAGTTAGCTTATGCAAAATCCCAACAGCAACCGAAAGCTATGGGTGTTACAGGGTGAAAGTGCGCAATTATTTGAACAATTGCGTCCCATCCTTGAGCAGAACGTTGGCGATTGGGTAACTGTTACGTATCAGCCTGATTATTTGCCTAGTCCGTTAATTGCTAATGCACTCAAGCCCCATCAAACCAAACAATTATTGGGCCAGCAGTATCGACATGCTATTTTTGATGCAACAGCAGGATTTAATCTTGATGCTTTTGCCATGCTGGTTGGTACGCTAGTGAAAGGTAGTGTTTTGATTTTGCTATTACCTAAGGATCTGACCTTTTGGCATGATCAAGACAGCCTGCGCTGGAACGAAAGTCAAAATCCGATTACTGTGCCTAATTTTGTTGCACATTTAACGGAAACTTTGGCTGAATTTGGTGTATCAATCAATTCAACATCTTTGCCAAAAAATGTTATATCCGCCATACCTTCTTTGCTAGTGATGACCGATGCCGCTTGGAACTTAGCCGAACAGCAAGCCACATTAAAACAGTTATTAAACAGCAATAAGTCTATAAACGTCTTAGTTGCTAAACGCGGACGGGGTAAATCGGCACTAGCAGGGCGGTTTAGCCATTATCAACGTTGCATTGTGACCGCACCCAATAAATCAGCACTGACCTCTTTTTTTGTTTTTGCTAAGCCTACTACGCCATTTTTTGCGCCTGATGAATTAATTGCGCAGTCAAATATTGATTGTGCCGATTATCTAATTATCGACGAAGCTGCCATGATTCCGTTGCCCATGCTTGAAAAACTGCTACAACTGGCTATTGCCAATAACTGTCGGGTATTGTTAACCACCACCGTTGATGGATATGAAGGTACTGGGCAGGGCTTTTTGTTGAAATTGCTATCGGGTAAAACATGTCAATATTTTCATCTACACACGCCCATTCGGTGGCAGGCCGATGATATGCTAGAGCAATTTAGTGATCGGTTATTACTTAATGGTTTATTAACGCAGGACAATAGCCCTGTTACAAGCCCGTTATCAACTCAATATTCAAAGGTTGAACGCAATGATGTTGACACATTAAGGTCGATCTTTTATCTATTAAAAATTGCTCACTATCAAACCACATTAATCGATTTGAGGCGTTTATTTGATGCGCAAAACTTGTCGGTTTGGCAGGCAACAACAGACAATAAACAAATTGCGGCGGCTCTTACAATTACCGAGGGAAACTTGTCTGATAATCTAATAACCCAAGTATGGCAAGGAACACGCCGTCCTAAAGGTAATTTAGTGGCTCAGTCGCTCGTTGCTCATGCCGGAGAGCGATTGGCGGCTAAATTGCGCTCAGTTCGCATTAACCGTATTGCGGTTATGAGTGCCTACCGACGGCAACATATCGCAAAACAACTTGTACAGACGATTTGTGATCATGCCAAAGTGCAAAATAACGATTTTGTGTCAGTCAGTTTTGCTTATAGCCCGTCTAATTATCAATTTTGGACTGCTTGTGGTTTTGTCTTGGTTCATGTCAGTAGTCATAAACAGGCAAGTAGTGGCTGTTATTCGGTTATGGCACTTAAACCACTAACCAAGTCAGGATGTCATTTAACCCTTAATTTAAAACAAAAACTACAGCGTAATGCCTATTGGCTTAAAGATATTATCAATTTACCCTTTAACCAGATTCTTGCGAATAACGATAATTCACTATTAAAACAAGATTTAGACGCGCCCGATTTGGATGAATTAGTTGGATTTGCTCACTTTCATCGACCGTTTGAAGCCAGTTATCCCTCACTGTGTCGATTAGTTCACTACAATCAAATAAATCTGCAATCGCAATTGCAACAACCACAGCCGTTATCTTTGCCTGTGTTATCAGCACTGTTAAAAAGCAAAAACAATCAATCTTTGATTATTAATGCATATCAACTTGCAGGTAAAGGCGCGTTAATGCAAACCATTAAGCTCGAAGTCAAAACATGGCTAATAAAGCACAGCAATAATATGATATTTGATAAAAGTACCCATAATGATAGCTGATTGCCATTGCAGGTTATCAAGGGGGTTGTTTACAATAGTTATCCTGTTTAAGTTCAGCCCGTTTTAACTTAATTCGTTTTAATTTAAGAGGAACCGAATGTGACGCAAAATAAATTAGAAAATCAAACGCAACATCGCTATTCACAAAACCACACCCACAACCCTAAAAATCAACCAACAACAGGCATTGAGTATTTTTTAAAAGGATGGTCATTGGCGTTTAGTCCAGGTATTAAGCGATTTGTTTTTTTACCGTTAATTGCCAATATTGTGGTGATGTCAGCACTATTTTATTGGTTTTTTACCGCTATATCGGGCATGGTGGATAGGGGAGTTACGTATATGCCAAGTTGGTTGCATTGGCTGGGATATATCATTGTTTTTATCGTAATTTTAATACTGGTTATTTTGTTTTGTTATTTCTTTAGTACGGTAACCAATATCATTGCCGCACCTTTTAATGGCTTATTGGCCGAACAAGTCGAAGCGAAGTTAACGGGCATTCCCGCGGCAGATATGTCATGGATGAGCATTATTAAAGATCTCCCTCGTATTTTTGGACGTGAACTACAAAAACTGTTCAACTATTTAATATGGGCAATCCCCATACTGCTAACTTATTTTATTCCTGTTATTGGGCAATCGGTTACACCAGTAATCTGGTTTTTATTTACCGCTTGGCAAATTAATATTCAATATGCCGATTATGCCTTTGATAACCACAAAATTACCTTTCACCGCATGCGTGAATTACTTAAACAAGATCGGGGCGACAATATAATCTTTGGTATCATAGTCAGCTTTTTCACCATGGTGCCGCTGCTTAATTTAATTGTTATGCCTGTTGCGGTGTGTGGCGCAACGGCAATGTGGGTTGATCGCTACCGTCATCAAGCACTATTTGACAGCAGTAGCCAAGATTTTCGTTAAGGTGGTTGTTACTTTTTTTTCGTTGATTTTGTTGACGGCCAATCATCGTCGTCATCATCTTGATAAGGGATAGGTTTTATCCCTTTCTTTTTTTCAAGATACGATTTATAACTCAAACGGTTCAGTGCTTTAATGGTATTAATAAAAATTCCAATTAAAATAACTACAATTATCCACCAATAATCTTTGAGCCACTCCATCGTATTCCCCTTTAAGTTAAAATCGGAATCATCCAATTATAGCAATCATCCATGCCAATAACGCAATGCTAACAATACTATACTAACAGCAGTTTCTCTAAAATGCGGTGATAAATTGCGGTTAAGGTAATAATATCTTGGCAATTGGCATTTTCGTTCACTTTATGGATGGTTTTATTAAGTACTCCAAGCTCGATCACTTGGCATCCCATTTTTGCAATAAAGCGTCCGTCAGATGTGCCGCCACTGGTGGATAGTTTTGTATCAATGTCGGTAAATTCCTTAATAGCGCTAGCAGCAGCGTTGGTTAAATCGCCTTGTGGTGTTAAAAATGGATGGCCTGATAACCGCCAAGTTAAGGTGTAGTTTACGTTATATTTTTGTAAAATCTGCTCAACGCGTGTTTTAATATCTGCGTCTGTCAATTCGCTACTATAACGGAAGTTAAATTGTACGCGAAGCTCACCCGGCACGACGTTTTCAGCTCCTGTGCCGCTATTAATATTGGCTATTTGCATTGTTGTTTGTGGGAAGTATTGATTGCCTTCATCCCAAACGGTGCTAACCAGTTCATTTAACGCAGGTGCAAAACGATGCACAGGGTTATCAGCAAGATGAGGGTAAGCCACATGACCTTGAATGCCATGCACAACTAAATTGGCAGTCAGTGAACCGCGGCGTCCGTTTTTAATCTGATCGCCAAGTACTACATCGCTTGATGGTTCGCCCACAATGCAATAATCAACACGCTCTTGACGTTTGATGAGCAAATCAACCACCTTAACCGTGCCATCACTTGCATCGGCTTCTTCATCTGATGTGATTAAAAAGGCGACGCGCCCAGTGTGATTAGGATGTTGTTTAACAAAATCCTCTGCCGCACAAACCATGGCAGCAACGCCACTTTTCATATCCGATGCACCACGGCCATAAAGTATGCCATTTTCATTAATCGTTGGTGAAAATGGTGGATAAAGCCATTTGCTTTCATCACCTGCTGGTACGACATCAGTATGGCCAGCAAACATCAAAGTTTTGCCGGTAGCATCGCCATGATAGGCCCATAAGTTCTTGGTTTGCCCAATATTGACTTCTTCAATAATAAAACCGAGTGGTTTTAATCGCTCAATAATTATTTTTTGACAATTTTTATCGTCAGGACTTATCGATTTCTCAGCAATGAGCGCTTTGGTTAGCGCAATAACAGGTTCAGTCATAATGGTCTCTATTTTATTTAGATTGTGAAATAAATTGGGAATAAAGTTCTTCTGAATAACCTAACAAAGCACGTTTACCATCAATAAGCAAAGGACGTTTTAAAATGGATGGATTGGCTAACATGATCTGTTTTGCTGCTTGCTCATTATCAACCTGTGCACGGACAGACTCATCTAACTTACGCCATGTGGTACCGCGTGTATTAAGCAAACTTTGCCAATCTACCAATTTTAAAAAAGTATCTAAAAGATCTGCCGAAAGACCATCGGTTTTATAATTATAAAATTGATAAGCTATATGATGATCATCAAGCCAAGTAAAGGCTTTTTTCATCGTATTGCAGTTTTTTATACCGTAGATGATGTACATAATCAGTGATCCAAATCTAAAAAATAAAGGGAGATTATAACAGTTATCAGTATACGCCAGCAAATTGTAGGGATCATCTAAATAAAATCTTTTTTGTAGTTGGTTTTGATGCGATTGTGTTTCCTCAAAAGAAACAAAAAATAAAAACAATCAATAACTGGCTGAAAAAAGTTTTTTTGAAAACAAAAATCCTATTTGCTTTTGAAAAACAAGCTTTATAGTATATCAGCTTCTAGTTTACTTTCGTATAAGCGATTTAAACGAAACGGTATAGAATCCTGAATATTTTTTACAAGTTTATCTCCGTATAGACGATTTAAACAATCCTTTATTCTAACATCTATCAATAAAGTAACGCATAATACGATTATCGGTTGTTAGTTCAGGATGAAAGGCACAAACTAAGATGTTATTCTGCTGTGCCATAATACAGTGCTGATCGACAAATGCCAGTTGCTCAATGCCTTTTCCTGCTTTGGCAATATAAGGTGCGCGAATAAATATAGCAGGGATTTGGTCACCAATCGTTGGTATCTCTAAAGTTGTTTCAAAGCTGTTAATTTGCCGTCCAAAACCGTTGCGTTCAACA
The DNA here is from genome assembly GCF_001690525.1 of Gilliamella sp. App6-5. GTDB lineage: Bacteria > Pseudomonadota > Gammaproteobacteria > Enterobacterales > Orbaceae > Gilliamella > Gilliamella apicola_H. Next base: position 157,203 of record NZ_LZGT01000041.1, read on the forward strand.
CAAATATCCATTAAGCCCAACAATTCGACCTCGTTATGAGTTGTGCTGTTACCGCAAAGCACCAGTCCCGCGCAAGTACCCAAAATGCCTTTTCCTTGTTTGGCAAATTGTTTTATCGGTTCGACAAGTCCATTTTGTTTAATTAAACGGCTAATGGTTGTTGATTCGCCTCCGGGGATGATTAAACCGTTTAGTTTAGTTAATTGTTCGGGTTTTTGCACTAAAGTCGCTTGTACATTGTCGATACTTTTTAGCATAGTGATATGTTCGCTCACTGCACCTTGTAAGTTGAGTACACCAATATGTTTAATATGACTTTGTTTGGATGCTTTTGTCATTACCAACCTCGATCTTGCATTCCTTCTGACTGAGCCAGCGTGCTAATTTCAATGCCTTTCATTGCTTCACCTAAGCCCTTTGAAAGCTGCGCTAACCGTGGATAATCATTAAAATAAGTGGTGGCCTGTACGATGGCTTTCGCAAACTTTTCTGGGTTTTGGGATTTAAAAATACCCGATCCAACAAACACACCATCGGCACCAAGTTGCATCATTAATGCTGCATCGGCAGGGGTAGCCACGCCGCCGGCAGCAAAGTTAACTACGGGTAATTTTCCTAACTGTTTGACTTGTAAAATCAGTTCATAAGGTGCACCGATTGCTTTGGCAAAGGTCATTAATTCATCTTTTGATTTGCTTGTTACTAGGCGGATTTGTTCATTTACTTTACGCATATGGCGCACTGCTTCAACAATATTGCCAGTACCGGGTTCACCTTTGGTGCGTAGCATTGATGCCCCTTCGCCAATTCGACGTAATGCTTCGCCCAAATCACGACAACCACATACAAAAGGTACGGTAAATTCATCCTTAAGTAAGTGATATTGTTCATCGGCCGGAGTTAATACCTCGCTTTCATCAATATAATCAACGCCCATTGATTCTAAAATACGAGCTTCAACAACGTGCCCAATGCGTACTTTAGCCATTACCGGTATGGTAACAGCGTTCATGACTTGTTCAACAATAGTTGGGTCAGCCATTCGGGCAACCCCACCAGCCGCGCGAATATCTGAAGGCACTCGCTCTAAAGCCATTACCGCAACTGCCCCAGCTTGCTCGGCAATTTTTGCTTGCTCAGCATTAACAACGTCCATAATGACGCCACCTTTTTGCATTTGTGCCATACCACGCTTAACGGTTTGTGTACCTATAACTTGGTTCATCTTTTGCTCCTAATTAAATTAATAATGACAAAATTGTCTAATTCGCAGTATTATTCAAAAATAAAGTGCAGCAAAAAACAGCCAATTGGACTATAATTAAGCCATCCAATTTTTGGAACGAATTTGTCGTACCAAAACGCTCAAAGCAATCAACACATTAAAGTAAAATAACCATGTGGAATAGACAAACACTGGTACAATTTACCGGATCTCTTTTTAAAAAAGTTACGCAACTTATTGAACACTATATTGAACAGGGCATATTGATCGCGGGAGAGAGGCTACCTTCAGAACGCGAACTAGCAAAAAAACTGGGTATCAATCGTTCAACGGTTGTGCATGCGCTTGAGCTGTTAACTGAACGTGGTGTGCTGATCCGGCGACAAGGAAGTGGTACTTATGTCAATCATCAAAAGTGGGGCGTACAAGCGTATTCATCAATTAATTGGCGGTTACCGGCGCATTTTTATCAAAATAAACAATCGTTTTATCAACAAAAAGTAGCGCAAGTTCGAGTGCAACAACCATATATTTGCGATCTAGCTAATGGCGATTTGCCAACCAATTTGATTCCTAAACTACAGCTACCAAATACTTCGTTAAATGAACTGATTATGCACGAAAAAAATAGCGATGCACAACAATTAGGTTTGCCATCGCTTAAAATCCAAATTGCGCTTTATATGCAAGTGCAGTTTTACATGCAAGTTGATATTAATGAAATTTTAATTACATCGGGCACACAGCAATCGTTATTTCTCATTACGCAGGGGTTACTTAAACCTGGTGATGCGGTTGGAATTGAGTCTCCCTCTTATTTTTACTCATTACCTTTGTTTCAAGCGGCGGGCTTACGTTTGTACGGTATTGCGTGCGATAATGAGGGGATTATGCTTGAAAGTTTATCCAACTGCGTGCAGCAACATCAAATTAAATGGTTGTTTTTGAATCCCATTTTTCAAAATCCGAGCGGTTTTGTTATGAGCGACAAGCGAAAACAAGCAATACTGGCATTTTGCCGTTCACAAAGTATTGGCATTGTTGAAGATGATGCATACAGTAGTTTAGCGTTTCAACCTGATTTGGCGGTATCGCCCATTAAGAAATGGGATCAGCATAATCAAGTTATCTATTTAGGATCGCTATCAAAATATATTGGACGAAATATTCGTGTTGGGTGGATGATCGCTCCGCGTAGCATCATCGAAAATCTGGCCAAAATTCGGCAACATATTGATTCGGGTCTAAGCATATTGCCACAATTATTAGCTCAAGAATATTTGCAACATCATCATTTAGTCCATCAACAACAGTTACGGCAAGCACTACAAATCAAAGCTGAGCAATTAATGCAATGGTTAGATAGCTATTTTTGTGGTGATATTACATACCAAGAACCATTAGGGGGCTTTCATTTATATGCTCATTTACCGGTGAGCACGGTAGCGCAAGAATTAGCGCTACTTAATCAACTGTTATTAAATGGTGTGATTGTGTCACAAGGTGCCGATTTTGGCGATAGCCTTGGGACAACAAGATTTAGCTTTGGTCATTTTGTACCGCCATTGGTTAGGTAACAAACAAATTGTCACAAAAATAAACCACTAGCTTCTTATTTTATCGGATAGCATTTTTGTAGCTGCTAGCAAATATTGAACAAATTCGTTTATTCTTTCGTTTGGCATTTGAAATCGGACCCCCGATGTACTAATTGCGGCAATGACTTTGCCATTCTTATCATAAACGGGCGCAGCTAAACAGGTTACTTCATCAAAGTCTTCAGCATTATCAAATGCCCAACCTTGTTCACGTATCTTTTTCAACTCATTTTTGTACGCAGTTTTTGTGGTGATAGTGTTTTGCGTTTTTATGGGTAAGTTTTCGTTTGGGAACAAGTCATCAACTCGTTGCTCGGGTTCCCATGCTAAAAGTGTTTTACCCAGTGCAGAGCTGTGTAAGGAAAGCTTACGGCCTAACCAGCTTTTGACTTGAATAGCGCTTGGGCTTTCGACTTTAGCCAAATAAATAGCAGAATTGCCATCTAATACACCTAAATGACACGCAAGTTGTGTTTTATCGCGCAAAAACAAAAGCGGTTCAGTTGCCAAATCTTTAATATTAAATTGTTTAATGGCATTATTACCAAATTCATAAAAGACAAGGCCCAAAAAATACTTACCCTCGTTTTGTCGTAATAAGCCATTAGTAACCAAACTGGCAAGTAATGCTGATGTTGAACTTTGGGGTAACGATAATCCTTGATAGATTTGGGTATAAGTGGCGCCATCGTGTTTTGCAATAAAGTGAAATATTCGGGTTGCTTTATCGATGGCAGGTGCTTGCGTTGTTATTTCTGTTGTCACAAATTAAACTCATGTATTGAAGTTGTTGTAAGTATAAATATTTTTTTTAGTTTCAACAATAGCCATTCTTTCTTGATGATTCTGCCTAATATTTGATCTCCGTCACATTTTTAATAAATAATGAGCTATTTCCCCCTAATTAAGTTGAGTTGATTTATCAACAACACTATATTGAAATTAAATTCAATATAGTGTTGTTAATTTAATTAGGAGTTATTATGAGTAATTCAAATCCATACTTTGGTGCTATCTGCCCTGCAATTACCCCGTTTAACCGTCAAAATAAAATCGATTTTGGTGCGATGGAACAGCACTACAAAATGTTAACTGATTCAAAAATTAATGGAATTTTGGTTATGGGCACTATTGGTGAGTTTGTCACCATGACCATACAAGAGCGGTTAGAAATCATTAAGCAAGCTCATCAATTTACTGATTTACCTTTAATTGTTAACGTATCAACCACCGTTATTGACGATATGGTAAAGCTTGCTGATGCAGCATTTGATGCTGGCTATGGCGCCGTAATGGCATTACCACATTTCTATTTTGCACAAACACCAAATCAATTATACGAATATTATAAATATTTAGATTCAAAATTTTTAGGTAATTGGTTTATATATAATTTTCCTGCTCGAACTGGGTGCGATGTTGATTCACAACTAGTCACTCGATTAATATCTGACTTTCCAAAATTTATTGGTATTAAAGATACCGTTGATTGTGCATCTCACACTCGATCTATCGTTTTGGCTTCACAAAAAATTCGCAAAGACTTCTCTGTATTTTCTGGTTTTGATGAGTATTTCGTGCCGAATTTAATGAATGGTGGTGCAGGCGTTTTATCGGGTCTTAACAATGTTGTTCCTGAAATTTTTGCCAGTGTAATGGCAGCCTTTAAGCAAAGCGATTTTAATGAATTGACTCGATTACATAAAGAAATCAGCCGATTGTCTAATATTTATAGCATTGGCGATGATTTTGTAACAACCATTAAAGTTGCGGTAGAACAAAAACAACATTATTTAGAACCAAGATCGCGGAATTTTGGTGGAACATTAAGTGGTGAACAAATTGAAAAAATAAAAAAACTTTTTAACTGTCAATAAAAGGGCTTATTTATGAAAATCAAAAAGTTTATTGATAAAGTGCCTGGTGGCATGATGCTGGTACCTCTTTTTTTAGGTGCGCTTTTACATACTTTTGCACCTGGAACTGCTAAATACTTTGGTTCTTTTACTAACGGTATTATAAATGGTGTGGTGCCTATTTTGGCTGTTTGGTTATTTTGCATGGGCGCTTCAATTAAAGTGAGCGCAACCGGTACAGTACTGAAAAAATCAGGCACATTAGTTGCCACTAAATTAGCGGTAGCATGGGCATGCGCTTTTATTTTTACACAAATACTGCCTGATGATGGCCTAGTTAAAACGGGATTTTTTGCGGGCTTATCGGTTTTAGCCATCGTGGCGTCGCTCGATATGACCAATGCCGGATTGTATGCTTCTTTAATGCAAGAATATGGCACTAAAGAAGAAGCTAGTGCATCAGTATTAATTTCCATGGAGTCAGGACCTTTAATGACTATGATTATTTTAGGTTCAGCTGGCTTGGCATCCTTTCAACCAGAGCATTTAGTGGGTGTCTTAATTCCATTTATTGTTGGTTTTATTTTAGGCAACTTAGATGAAGAATTAAGAAGCTTATTTAGTGTAGGCACAAAAACACTCATACCTTTTTTTGCTTTTGCTTTAGGTAACACAATTGATTTGGCCGTTATTTTTAAAACAGGATTCTTAGGCGTATTTTTGGCTGTTTTTGTTATTGTTGTTTCAGGTATACCGCTTATATTGGCTGATATATTTGTAGGTGGCGGTCGAGGCATTGCTGGAATTGCTGCATCTGGTACTGCTGGCGCTGCTGTGGCAACCCCTTTTTTAGTAGCTGAAGTTGCCCCAACTTTTGCCGAAGCGGCACCTGCCGCAACCACACTTGTTGCAGCATCGGTGGTAATTACCTCGATTGTTGTTCCAATCATCACCTCTTTATTTAGCAAGTATATTGCAAAAAATATTCAAATTAAGGAGTAATAGTATGACTTATCGTATGATATTAAATGAGACCTCGTACTTTGGTGCCGGATCAATTAGCCATTTGATTGATGAAGTAAAAAAACGCCATTTTAAAAAGGCACTTATTGTTACAGATAAAGATCTTATTAAATTTAAAATCGCTACAAAAGTTACCGATTTATTAGATAAATTTGGGCTTAATTATGATGTTTTTGACGAAGTAATTCCAAACCCAACTATTGGTATTGTTAAAAATGGGGTGGAAAGATTTAAAAAATCAAAGGCTGATTATCTAATTGCTATCGGTGGCGGTTCGCCACAAGATACGGCAAAAGCGATTGGTATTATCATTAATAATCCACAGCATGCTGATGTGCGTAGCTTAGAAGGGGCTGTTAATACGCAAAAAGCGACTGTGCCAATTATTGCGATTCCAACCACAGCTGGAACAGCAGCCGAAGTCACCATTAACTATGTTATTACCGATGAACAAAACAAACGTAAGTTTGTGTGTGTCGATCCGCATGATATTCCTGTTGTTGCTATTGTTGATAGCGAAATGATGGCTTCGATGCCCGCTAGTTTAAAAGCAGCAACGGGGATTGATGCATTAACGCATGCTATCGAAGGTTTTATCACCAAAGGTGCATGGGAGCTATCAGACATGATGCATTTAAAAGCGATAGAAATTATTAGCCGCGCATTACGCGAATCGGTTAAAGGCGATCCTAAAGGCGTAGAAGATATGGCGCTGGGGCAATATATAGCCGGTATGGGGTTTTCAAATGTAGGCCTTGGGCTTGTTCATGGTATGGCACATCCTTTGGGTGCTTTTTATAATATCCCACATGGTGTTGCTAATGCTGTTTTATTGCCTTATATCATGGAATTTAATGCTGAATCAACTGGTGACAAATACCGTGATATTGCCAAAGCAATGGGATTAAAAGATATCTTAAATCAGCCAATACAAGAGGTTCGTAAATATGTTGTTGAAGCGGTTAAACAGCTAAATAAAGATGTCGGCATTCCGGCTAAATTGCGTGATATTGGCGTTCAAGAGCAAGATATTCCCGAGCTTGCTCAGGCTGCATTTGCCGACGTTTGTACTAGTAGCAATCCACGAGAGGTTAATGTAAAGGATATTGAAATGTTATATCACCATGTTTATTAACTTTTGATAACAATTCTCCATAACTTGAATTTTACAAGGATGATTGTGTTGATGAATAGGTTATGTTGAATTTGTAATAAATCATTACATAAAATAAATATTTGGCCTATTGCGATAGTTCATTTGTTGTGGCTTATGGCTATCGCCTTTTTGTTAGTATTTAACTATTTGGTTTACTCTTTAAACTATTATTTATGTCATTATGTAATTTCAGCAAAACACATGAGTTTATCTGCTCAGCAAGTGAGTTCAAAAGTTAAAAAAGCGGGTTGGTTAGTCAGGATAAGATCATTATTAGGATAGTTTAATATTTAACCTTTTTAAAAATTAATAAGTAATTATTATATTATTGAGTTATCAACAGGCTTATTCAGTACTTATCAAATCATATGGTGAATAAATATTTCAAATCCGTTTTTGCGTTATCAGCAACATAATTGAATAAAATAGTTGAAGGCGAGATTAAGTAACATTAACCGTTTAACCAATTATTGAAATTAGTTACGCCGTGTTAGCTGTTATCACTCTGCATTACAAATGATTGGGACGTCTTTATAACCTGATGATTAAATGTCAATTCTTATAAATCATGTGAGTTCATAAGTCAAACTAGAGCAATTGCTCGACTTATTTTAACCTAATTTACACCGCTATTCCCAGTTTATGGTTTACTGACAATACCCTAACTAGCTATAATCATTGGTATTAGATGATAAATCATAAGCGATATTAGGAGGCAATTTTGCATCTTTCACCAAAGGCTTTTCGTATTTTAGGGATTATAGCTACGATAGCATCATTAGGGATGTATGTTTCTTATGTGCCGCAAATCATTGATAATTTACATGGGTTTAAATCAAATCCTACCCAACCGTTAGCAGCAGCTATTAACTGCTCGCTTTGGGTTAGCTATGGCTTATTGAGAGAAAAGAAAGACTGGCCAATTGCAATTGCTAATTCTCCTGGCGTGTTTTTTGGTTTAATCGCTTTTTTTACCGCGCTATGATTAGTGTTAAGCTATCGAGTAGTAATCACTTTTTGTCTGTTTTTTTATGGCTATTTTACTTATTAAGGGTAATTTTTTTCATCAAAATAAAATCACAAACAGGATTGGTTAAGATTTAATCTTTTAAGAAAGCAATTAATAATCATTGTATTACTAAGTTATCAACAGGTTTGTTAAACACTTATCAAATTTTATAGTGAATAAATTGAGTTAGGTGGTTCGCATTAACATTATCCGACAAAATGACAAGTTTGTTGGATGTGTAACTATGTTGGCAGTTGTTTTAATCACACATTAAAACAAGATAGATTGACTAATCGTTTTATAATGCCTACGATAATTGAATCGTATATGAAAGGAATAGAAAATGAAAAAATTAATTGGTTTGTTTTTACTTGGTTTACCTATGTTAGCTGCGGCATCAAATTGTGAAGAAATTAGCAATAATATTGCCGAAAAAATCAAAAATAATGGCGTTGCTCCATCGCTGTTTCAACTCAAACTTGAACCAGCTGATAAGTCCGAACAACAAATTGAAGGTAAAATAGTAGGATCATGTGATCGTGGTCAGCAACATATTGTTTATATTCGTTTAGACGGATTAGCAACTGAGTCGCAAGATAAGATAGGCAATGCAAAAGATGAACCAGTGCAAAGCGGTGCTGATAAAACATCACAGCCATCAAAAATAAATCCAACCGAAGCAAACCAACCAGCTGATTCTGCCGTGCTAATCGAACAGATAGAACCTGTCCCACAAAATACTCAATCTGCTCCAGCACACAGTCAATAACTGGCTACAAACTAACTTGTGCGATTGTTTAAGCATAAGTATAGGGCGTAAAGCCCTATGTTTGTAGGGTGTGTTGCTATAGTAATTGGCTGTAATTTGCTTTGATATCCTCGCTCCATACACTTGCTTGCACTTGACCAATATGTTTTTGCTGTAACAGTAACATGACCAAACGCGATTGACCAATACCGCCCCCAATAGTTTGTAAAAAATTACCATTAATTAATGCATTATGCCAAGCAAGTTGTAAACGATCTTCGTCATTCGTTAATTTTAATTGACGTTTTAATGTATCTGGGTCGACTCGAATGCCCATGGATGAAATTTCAATTGCACGATTTAAAATCGGATTCCACACTAAAATATCGCCATTTAATCCTTTAGAGCCTAAATCGTTATCACTACTCCAATCATCATAATCGGGTGCACGCACGTCGTGTTTTTCATTATTTGACAGCTTACCACCAATACCAATTAAAAACACCGCGCCCAGTTCTTTTGTTATGGCGTTTTCACGCTCTTTTGGGGATAAATTAGGATAACGTTTTAATAGTTGTTCACTATCGATAAAGGTGATTGATTCGGGTAAAAATCGAGAAAGGTGATACTGCTGTGAAACTGCCTTTTCGGTCGCCTTAATCGCAGCATAAATATTGTCAACCATTTGTTTAAGATAAGTTAAATTGCGATCTTCTGGGCGAATCACTTTTTCCCAATCCCACTGATCGACATAAACGGAATGAATGGGCGAAAGTTGATCCTCGTCTGGGCGTAGTGCTTTCATATTGGTGTAAATGCCTTCGCTAACTTCAAAATGGTGCTCACTTAAAATCTTACGCTTCCATTTAGCCAGTGAATGTACCACTTCATATTGCACATCAGGTATTGCTTTTACCTTAACTTGAACTGCGTGCTCAGTGCCTGATAAATTATCTTGAATACCATCGCCAACTTTACTTAGTAACGGTGCTTGCACTTCGAGCAGTGATAAACGCTCGGCAAGTTGATTGGCAAAAAATTGCTTAACAAAACTAATTCGCTGTTGTTGCTCTTTGAATGATATCATCATGCTTACACTCTAGTTATTTAGTTTTATCTGAATAGGTAAAGTAAACTAGATGGTTAAATTTTGCAAGATGTAGATAAAAAGGTTATAGCTTGGATTTGTTCAACGGTATATAAATTATTGGATTTATTTAATGATATTTTAGTGGCAATATTAACGAAATCAACTCATTAACTTGTTTCTTTTTATAAGAAAATACTGAATCTTTCACAACATGATTTAAATCAAAAACACTAAAACAAAAATTTAAATATAATCAATATACTATCTAAAAAATGAAGGTTTTTAGGATTTCTATAAGCTATTAGAGGGAGGTTTTGGATGTGTTCACGGTAACTATTTTGAACATCTATACTGTAAACGTCCAAAAGCACTGCACCTAATCCATTCCAACTACCAAAAAAGTTTTATTTCCCACCAAAGAATGCTCGAAAATGTCATTTATTATATTGTTTTTTTGATTTTCAACCAAAAACAATAGTTTATTTTGTTTATCTTATTCCTGCGTCAGAATGTGCCGACAACTTAGCGAAGTGTAACTATCACTGATGTATCTATTCAATTAGCGGTAACAACCTGACGATTGAATAAAATCTTCAACTGTTACAACAACACTTATTAAAGTTTTTAGCTCATACAACTGAGCTGGGTTATTAGCATGTAAGATAGTTTTGGGGCAGTTTTAATAGATATTTAAAGCGAAATATTTCAGTTCGCTTTTTATTCGGTTGAATCGATAGCGCATATAAACTTTTTGGAGTAATGCATGACTATAGTATGCCTTATCATGCTGAGCGGTTAATTTAAATAACACAATGATTTTATTTGCGATAATTTATCTAACCTGCACTTGGTCTAATCTATTTAATCAATTCGTGTTTAATTATTAGGAATCTTCTTGAATAAATCTTTAAAATTTGATAGTTTACAGGAAAGATTTTTAACATTAAAAACACAAAAAAGAAGGTAATTGTTATGACAATCAAAGTAGGTATTAATGGATTTGGCCGTATTGGTCGTATTGTTTTCCGTGCTGCTCAAAAACGTTCAGACATTGAAATTGTTGCAATCAACGATTTATTAGATGTTGAATATATGGCTTATATGCTTAAATATGATTCAACTCATGGTCGTTTTGACGGTACAGTTGAAGTTAAAGACGGTAAATTGGTTGTTAACGGTAAAGCAATCCGTGTTACTGCTGAACGCGATCCTGCTAACTTAAAATGGGACGAAGTCGGTGTTGATGTTGTTGCTGAAGCAACAGGGTTATTCTTAACTGATGAAACTGCGCGTAAGCACATCCAAGCTGGTGCTAAAAAAGTTGTTTTAACGGGTCCTTCAAAAGATAGCACACCAATGTTTGTAATTGGTGTTAATGATAAAGATTATGCAGGTCAAGATATCGTTTCTAACGCATCATGTACAACTAACTGTTTAGCGCCTTTAGCTAAAGTTATCAACGACAACTTTGGTATCGTTGAAGCGCTAATGACTACTGTTCACGCAACCACAGCAACTCAAAAAACGGTTGATGGGCCATCTCATAAAGATTGGCGTGGTGGTCGTGGCGCTGCTCAAAACATTATTCCTTCATCAACGGGTGCTGCTAAAGCAGTAGGTAAAGTTATTCCTGAATTAAATGGTAAATTAACAGGTATGGCTTTCCGTGTTCCAACTCCAGACGTTTCTGTTGTTGACTTAACTGCTCGTTTAGCAAAACCAGCTAAATACGAAGATATTTGTAAAGCAATCAAAGCAGCTGCTGAAGGCCCGATGAAAGGCGTTCTTGGCTATACAGAAGATGATGTTGTTTCTACCGATTTCTTAGGTGAAGTTTGCACATCTGTATTTGATGCTAAAGCTGGTATTCAATTAAGTGATAACTTTGTGAAACTTGTTTCTTGGTATGACAACGAAGTGGGTTATTCAAACAAAGTATTAGATTTAATTGCTGTTATTTCTAAATAATAATTAGCATTTATCCTAGTTTTGTTAAAATGGCGATCTTAGTTAGGATCGCTTTTTTTATGCTAAATTGCGTGTGATTTTTTAGATTTTTTATATAAAAAACGCTCACCTTGTAGGTGAGCGTTTTGCTAGTATGGAAATAAATTATTTAAAGTTGAACTAGATTACAACAACTTCAGCTGCTGCTGGTCCACGAGGGCTATCTTGGATCGCAAATTCAACCTGTTGTCCTTCAGCTAAGGTTTTAAAACCATCTCCTGAAATAGCAGAAAAGTGAACAAATACATCTTTACTTCCATCCGCAGGTGTGATAAAACCAAAACCTTTACTTTCATTAAACCATTTTACTTGGCCTGTTTTCTTATTCATTTACTAGACATCCTAACAATAATTAATAATTAGCCTTTTAGGCTGGTATGAGCTTTAACATTGTCTTCATTATGTAACTCACAACCATGATAAACGTTCAAAATCACATTACCAAAGTTAGTCGTTTTCATAATTTCAACTTTGTTGTTTACCCAGTGCTATTACCGCATAAATTATAACCAAAAGCAAGATATTAATAATAATTTTTTTTGCTTAGAATTTAGTTTTTCTTAATTTTTTAGATAATTACTTATAAATTGATAAAAGGCAAATTATTGTATAGTTAAAACTTTTAATTAATTTTGGATGTTAATAAATTAATCAAAAACAAAAAAGCCATAAAATAGTATTTATGGCGTCAGATTGATGACAAAGAACTCGCTTTTTGGCGAGTTCTTTGATCTAATAGAGAGGAGTTCATTATAAGAGAAGTTCTTCTATGCTAAAAAAAACAACTCCAGCGACACCAGAAAAAATAGAGCAAATCTCACTAGATGCGCTTGTCCCCCAAAATCATCTTGTTCGTAAAATAGCTAAAGTCATTGATTTTGAATTTATTCGAGAAGCGGTAGCACCACTTTATTGCCCTAATAACGGTCGTCCGGCAGAAGATCCGGTCAGACTGTTTAAGATCATGCTATTGGGGTATCTTTTCGGTATCCCCAGTGAACGTCGTCTGGTTCAGGAAATTCAGGTCAATTTAGCTTACCGCTGGTTTCTGGGAATGGGATTAACCGAAAAAGTGATTGACGCCTCAACACTTAGCCAAAATCGTCGCCGTCGGTTTAATGACAGTGAAATCTATCAACAGATTTTTGATAATATTGTTGAGCCCAGTCAATATATTGATGCGCTTAATCAAGCCATCAACGCAGAAAGAGAATTAAACGGAAAAAAGCCTTAAAGCCATCGACGGTAGAGAAATACAAGGAGGTTAAAGTCAGTACAACAGATCCGGACAGTGGCTTTATGCATCGGGAAGGCAAGCCTAAAGGGTTCTTCTACTTAGATCACCGAACGGTTGATGGCAAACATAATTTAATTACCGATACCTATGTCACAGCTGGAAATATCCATGATTCCCAGCCTTACATGGCTCGATTAAAACGCCAGTTAGAGCGGTTTGGCTTTAATCCGGTTGGTGTCGGTCTTGATGCGGGTTATTTTACGGCTCCCATTTGCCATTTACTGCTGGCAGAGCAGATATATCCGGTGTTGGGTTATCGTCGTCCCACCCATGGTGCGAATCCCATCAGAAAAAAGCAGTTTATCTATAACAGTCAAAACGATACTTATACTTGCCCAAACGGGCAAACATTAATATATAAAACTACCAGCAG
>NZ_LZGT01000042.1 GCF_001690525.1 Gilliamella sp. App6-5
ACGATTTATAACACCGAAAGACCGCATGAGGCATTAAATAACATGACGCCGATTGAGTATAAAACACTAAAACAAACAGCATGATTTTCTACTTGAATCTTGTACTAAGTTTGGGGTATTTACACTATGTACGCTAACATTATACTGATTATTATTAATATAAATGATATTATCAATTAGTTTAACTCGTAGATTGTTCAAATAATCGGAGTTATAATCATTTTTGTTCATTAGAGCATCATTTTCTATATATTTATCCAAAATCCAATAAGCTTGATTAATATCTTTTGCATGGACATATGAAAAATTTAAAAAAATATATAATAAACAAATAGTTTTTGCTAACGATATATTTTTTTTAATTATATAAAGATGAAATCCAAACATGTTATTAATTTCCTAAATTTTTAACCAATTTATGTTTAAAGCAATTAGCTCATCTTGTCCATTAAGGTGTAATACCTTACTCGATTCTATCCAGTATAGTTTATTTTTAAGCATACAACGGATAGTATAAAAAAAACTCATCATTTACAGGCTCAGAATCTGCACTCAGCAAAGTAACATTTAGCACAAACCATAAATAATTCGCCAATTATCCGAAGATTTTTTCATCAACTATGACTGATGACGTAATAAAATTCAGGAATGATAAAAATAAAATGTATTTAATTATTGTTGGTTTTTTCTTTAAGGTATCCATCTTGATTTAAATAATAATGCTTAATTGTTAAATTATTATCATATTCTGTTGTAACGGTAATGATAAAATCCTTTGAGATAGTAAAATATGTTTTTTCAATTAGATTTTCATTATTTCCTGGTTCGTACCATTCACCTTCAACGTATAATTTTGAATGGATTTGATGATCTTTTATTGTCAATAAATAAAGTCTGTAAGGAAAATCACCACAATCCATTGGCACCAATACCATATCGATACCATTTTTTGATGGTAATGATAAATAGCGAAATTCCTTGTCACAATGTCCAAAATCAAAATTCTCAATCTTACAATTGTCATTATTGGCTAAGTTATATGACACATTTTTATGTGCTTTATTTAATGGTAAAGTGTCTGTGCTTTTTTCAAAACAGGGATTTTTATTATTTTGTTGAATAGGGGGTTCTTGTGCATAAGCAAAAAAAGGAATTACACCGAATACTAAATAAATTATATAGTTATTTATCATAATATATCCTAAAATTATCCATTAGCTATTTTTTACAATAATGAAGCCAATGGCTTACCATTTAACGTTGCAGAATCTTTACAGAAATATTCATCTTTTAAATAAATTTGATCAAACTCTCTTACATCATAATGTACCCAACTTGTTGCTCCAATATCAGACGATTCTAAGTTAAACATATTTTCTTGACCAGCTAACCAATCCCATTTTGCTCCTAAATATTTATTAAATATTTCTTTGCGTAATTTATTCATATCATTACATGATCTTGTCCTGACACCATTTTTATTAAAATGTATATCTAAAGCCTTTCCTTTATGGTTTGTAGTTCGTCTATTTGTTTGAAGATTTCGATCATAACACCTATATCCTGATGAAATTTTTCTAAAACTATAAACTGAATTTTCTTTTTGTAAGTAAAATATTACGGCTTTTAATGCCCATAATAATGATCTGTGTATACCAGGATACTCATACCTATGAGTTG
>NZ_LZGT01000043.1 GCF_001690525.1 Gilliamella sp. App6-5
TCGTTTGCCTAGCAATTACTTTTCGTCCATATAAATCGATAATCACCGACAAATATAACCACCCTTCACCCGTTTTAATATAAGTAATATCGGTTACCCATGTCGTATTTGGCTTATCAGGGTTAAATTGCCTATTTAACGTGTTGGGCGCAATATTGCGATGAGCCGTGTCTGTTTTATACTTGAATTTACGTGCTGCTTTACTCCGTAATCCCAATTGTTGCAAAACACGGCTAATTGTCCTTTCTGAAACTTGATAGCCCGCTTCCCTAACATCATGAAGCAGGCTTGGCGCACCCAAACGGGCCTTATGTTGCCAATACTGCTTTTTAATATACTCGCTGAGTTTGGCTGATTTGTTTGCTCTTTTTAACCAAGCATAATAACCCGATGAACTGACACCAAGTAATGAGCATATCTTAGTAACGGGATAGCAGATTAAATGATTTTTCATATAAGCGTACTTCACCGACTTGGATTGTTGATGAAGTACACATGCGCCTTTTTTAGTATATCATTGGCCATTTTCAGTTCTTTAATCTCTTTTTCTAACGCCATAATCCGCTGTTGCTCAGCCGTTAACTCTCGACGGCTGGTTTTATTCGGGGAAAGTTGCCTAATCCATTTATCTAGGGTTGATTTACCCACACCTAGATGGTTGGCAAGTTCGCTGATAGAAAGGTGTGCATTAGATAACGCATAATCCACCGATTGTTGTTTGAATTCGATACTAAATTTTTTGACCATGATATTTGTCTCCTATGATTTTTGTTTATATCATAGAGGCAACTTTTGTCCACTTTTTTGGCGAGGATCAAAGTAGCTATGCCTGCGCCTGAAAAATAATCCATCATCGCCACGGGATGAATAAACCATGCCTTGCCGTCTGCGGATAGATTGGACAGTTTAGGGATATTGGCATCAGTGTTTGCTGTTGGGTTTTGGGCTTGTGCCTGTGCCACTTGTTTCCACCACAGTGAGGGTTTAATGCGCTGTGCTTTTTCTAGTTGCCAGTTTGATTTGACATGTTCATGCGCCTTGTCCACCACACGTCTAAGGCAAAATCACGGAGGTAAAGCTCGGTGATGCCAAGCTCATCTAATCCCGCTTCAATAAGTGCTTTTTGTTGTTGTTTTTCTTCTTCAAATAAGTCATCAATTTCGTTCCATTTGCTTAACGCTTCATCGGCATACCATTCGCTTTCATATTTCACCAGTAAATGCCCTATCAACTCCGCCGTCCAGCTTCGGCGTAATCCTTCCTTTAAATCCCTATCCGTAAAAGTCGGCGGCGGTAGGTCTTTTTTTCGTTGGGTTGAATAAATCAGTGTGCCCGTTAAGATTTGGTGTAATGCCCGCATCGCTGGGGTGTAATCGGCTAAATCTAATTTCGCCACTTTATTCTTGCCTATCTTGTCAGATAATTCACCCACCGTGGCTTTTTCTTCTATCGTGTCAAACCCTGGCCAGTGCCATGGACTACGTCGTTTGATATGTGCTTGCGCATTGTCTTTTATATTCACCCAACCGCGTATCGGTAATGTTTGCTCATCCAGTGCCGTCACTTGTACCTAGGTTGTGTTGTCTTCCTCTATCGCTATCAAGCCGTCATGCTCCAGTAAACTTCATTGATGCTCACTACTCGTTCTATGCTTTATTGTTATCTGATAAGTTTTACAACAAATCACGTATATTATTAATGATTCACTAAAAATCCCATGATAAACATTTTTGATTTTCATGAGCTTCACTTATTGCATCTGATAAAATTGATAAATCATCATTAGCATTTTTTTTATACATAGAATCAAGAGATACAGCAGAAATAATTTCTTTATTTTTAATAAAATATTTATTTTCAACAGTAAAAACGGTTTCAGATTTTAAATTTTCATCATGATAACCAATTGGTATATTGTAGTATTCAGTGTTTGATAATACTTCAAATAAATCTTTTCTTTTACTAACAACAATTTTTGAACGGTATGTTTCACCATAAATCCTAAGATTAAGTTGCTTTTTCATACAATTTAACACTGCACCTTCTGTCGCATGTAAAGATTCAAGTGTTATCTCTTCAGCTTTTAATCCGAATGATACGCATAAAATGTTAATGCTAATCAAATATAATATACCCTTCATTATCTAATTCTCCTTTATTATATTTTTCTAATAATTCCGATGCTTTATAACCAAAAGTAATTTCAAAATGAGGATAATCTTTTTGTTTTTTCCAATTACCGCCCCAAGAAAAACCATTTCTTATACCTACAGAAGATATTCTGATTAGAACGTTTTCGTCCCAATTAACTTTCTTATCTTTGATCTCTATAACGTCTATTGCTAATCCATAATTATGGTAACTATATCCTCCTCTAACCCAAGTAACTATATTTCCAGATGTTGTACGACCTTGCTCATAAAGGCGATTTTGTTCATCAATAGTTCTAAGTCCTGTCGTAACTCTTAATTGTATTCCAAATTGTTCTTCTACTGTAACTATCCCCTAAAATAGTACAGCAAAAAAGTAGAAAATTCTCTATGATAAAAGTAAAAGAGGATTCAATTATGAAAAAAATGACTGAACATCAAATCGTCGCTATTTTAAAAGAAGCTGAAGCAGGTATTCCTGTCAAGGAACTCTGCCGTAAATATGGCATGGCAAATTCAACTTTCTATAAATGGCGAGAAAAATACGGCGGAATGGAAACCTCTGATATTAAACGTTTAAAGGAGCTTGAGGCCGAAAACCGTAAACTTAAACAGATGTTTGCCGAACTGAGCTTAAAATCCCAGCTTCAGGAAGAAATCATAAAAAAGCTTTAGTGCCCACAAAGGTACGTAAAATGTGGGCACAGCAACTACAACAAAATCATTCAGTTACTATTGCTATGAGTTGTGCCATTGTTGGCTTAAGCCGTTGTGCTTACTATCATCAACCTAAGTTACCGGATGATTCGGTGATTATTTCGGTGTTGAATGCTATCACAGACCGGCATTTACGCTGGGGCTTTCCCAAATGTTTTAATCGCATCAGAAAGCTCGGCTATAAATGGAATCATAAACGGGTGTATCGGGTGTATTGTGAGTTAAAACTTAATATTAGAGCTAAACGTAAAAAACGTATCCCCCAACG
>NZ_LZGT01000044.1 GCF_001690525.1 Gilliamella sp. App6-5
CGTACTGCAAAAAATGCATGAACACCGTGTTGAAAAAGTCCTTGTGGTTGATGCTCGATTCCACCTAAAAGGCATGATCACCGTTAAAGATTACAATAAAGCGGAACAAAAGCCTAATGCTTGTAAAGACGATAAAGGGCGCTTGCGCGTGGGTGCCGCTGTTGGCGCAGCAGCAGGGAACGAAGAACGCATTGCTGCATTAGTTGAAGCGGGTGTTGATGTATTATTAATTGATTCATCACACGGCCATTCGCAAGGTGTGCTTGAACGTATTCGCCAAGCAAGAAATGCTTATCCTGATTTACAAATCATTGGCGGTAATGTAGCTACCAGTGAAGGCGCTAAAGCCCTTATTGATGCAGGCGTTAGCGCTGTTAAAGTGGGGATTGGTCCCGGCTCAATTTGTACAACACGCATTGTTACTGGCGTTGGTGTACCGCAAATTAGTGCTATTATGGACGCTGTTGAAGTGGCACAAAAACATAATATTCCTGTTATTGCAGATGGTGGAATTCGCTATTCAGGTGACATCGCCAAAGCTATCGCAGCAGGTGCTTCTTGTGTGATGGTTGGATCAATGTTTGCCGGTACGGAAGAAGCCCCAGGCGAAATTGAACTATTCCAAGGTAGAGCGTATAAATCATATCGCGGAATGGGATCGCTTGGCGCAATGGCAAAAGGATCTTCTGATCGCTACTTCCAAACTGACAATGCTGCCGACAAACTTGTACCAGAGGGTATAGAAGGGCGCATTGCCTATAAAGGGCCATTAAAAGAGATTGTTCACCAGCAGATGGGGGGATTAAGATCTTGCATGGGATTAACTGGCTGCGCAACAATTGATGAATTAAGAACTAAATCCAAATTCTATCGTATTACTGGTGCAGGAATGAAAGAAAGTCATGTACATGATGTACTAATTACCAAAGAGCCACCTAATTATAGAGCATGAGCATAAAAAAGGGGGGATGTCCCTCTTTTTATTTTATATTTTTATAACTTGGGGTTCGGTTAGCTTTCAGATGTTTTGGGTTGAATAAATCGCAATAATGACAATGTCCGAAACCCAACCGCTCAATTATAGCTAAACATCGCCACCCAGCCCCTACATTATCAAAAAAACTCAGGTTATCATTGATTTTATTTGTTTTTTTGTTTATAATCCTGGATTAAAACTGTAACTATCCCCTAAAATAGTACAGCAAAAAAGTAGAAAATTCTCTATGATAAAAGTAAAAGAGGATTCAATTATGAAAAAAATGACTGAACATCAAATCGTCGCTATTTTAAAAGAAGCTGAAGCAGGTATTCCTGTCAAGGAACTCTGCCGTAAATATGGCATGGCAAATTCAACTTTCTATAAATGGCGAGAAAAATACGGCGGAATGGAAACCTCTGATATTAAACGTTTAAAGGAGCTTGAGGCCGAAAACCGTAAACTTAAACAGATGTTTGCCGAACTGAGCTTAAAATCCCAGCTTCAGGAAGAAATCATAAAAAAGCTTTAGTGCCCACAAAGGTACGTAAAATGTGGGCACAGCAACTACAACAAAATCATTCAGTTACTATTGCTATGAGTTGTGCCATTGTTGGCTTAAGCCGTTGTGCTTACTATCATCAACCTAAGTTACCGGATGATTCGGTGATTATTTCGGTGTTGAATGCTATCACAGACCGGCATTTACGCTGGGGCTTTCCCAAATGTTTTAATCGCATCAGAAAGCTCGGCTATAAATGGAATCATAAACGGGTGTATCGGGTGTATTGTGAGTTAAAACTTAATATTAGAGCTAAACGTAAAAAACGTATCCCCCAACGAACACCAGAAAAGCTATTGGTT
>NZ_LZGT01000045.1 GCF_001690525.1 Gilliamella sp. App6-5
GTTAAGTCATCAAATTGATCACGTTTGGCATCTTTACTAAAGCAGCCACAATCTAACCTTACCAATTAATCCTCTGAATTCTCTTTTATGGGCTTTTCTGCTTGTTTTGTTGCTTTTGTTTTTCTTTTTCGGCTGGCTTTTTTCTTGGGTCTTTTAAATTGACCATAGTCGATAAGTTCGCCCGTTTCGTCATCAATTACGCCCCACTCTTGGCTATTATCTAAAATGGCCTTTTGTACCTCGGGTGGGTAATCCGATAGGGTGGTTTCTTTTGGTAAAGGTTTACCGGGTTTACCCGCTTGCCTGATCACTTTTGGCCAACGAGGTTGCCAGCATAGGCATTCCGAAATAAAGTAACCCATAGTATAAAATGGCAATAAGATTAAAAAGACGGGGATTAACATTAAAATCATGATCACACTGGGGTTATTTTTTGCCAGATGGATCATGGGGCTAATATGTCCCTCAACACCGTGAAAGGGCATGGGTAAGTGGGTACTTAGGCGTGGTTTAGGCAGGTTTTTCGGACCGTCTTCCATATAACGGCGGATAAATTCCCACTCGTCTTTATAATCTTGAGGATTATAAGTGTTTTTGCCTACGCCCACGGACTGTGCAACGGGAAAGCCAGTTTTATAAGGGTGAAAGGAGAACACATTAACTAAGTTAGTACCACCCATATCCGAGCCAGTCTCGCCAAAATTAGAGGGCATAATATGTTCCCATTTAAACACCGCAATGCCGCCACAATATTTAGGGCGTTGTATATACACTTGCCGTGTTACCCGATTAAACCGTACCCGAATATGGCGAAGCGTGAATAACTCTAAGCGACAGATATAACGGAAGTAGCGGATGCATAAATAAGCAGAGACTAAAAAAATGATTGCAAAAAATACCATTGCAAATATTCCGGAACCAATTTTATAATTATCCCATTCATTATTGTATAATTTTAAAGCCACTTTAAGTGCGAAATAACCTCCTGATGCTGTAATAAAAAATATAGCTAAACTAATCCAAGTAATAATCCCCCGAAAATTTTCAAACATACCCCCTCGTATCTCTAAATAGCGATCATTATAGGCATAATAAGGCCCTATCGGGCGTGGATTATGACTGACCGACTCTTTAGTATAATCTTTGGTGACTTCGCTTAAATTCATATCACCGCTAAAATAGCCCATTTTCAATTTTTTACGGGTTGCGGTTTTAATAGCACTACTTAACCAAAATAAATATTCACCAATATACATTAAAATGTCCCCTGAATTGCTTGATGAAACTCACTTAGCTCCTCGGTTAAGTCATCAAATTGATCACGTTTGGGATCTTTGCTAAAGCAGCCACAATCTAACCTTACCAATTAATCCTCTGAATTCTCTTTTATGGGCTTTTCTGCTTGTTTTGTTGCTTTTGTTTTTCTTTTTCGGCTGGCTTTTTTCTTGGGTCTTTTAAATTGACCATAGTCGATAAGTTCGCCCGTTTCGTCATCAATTACGCCCCACTCTTGGCTACTATCTAAAATGGCCTTTTGTACCTCGGGTGGGTAATCCGATAGGGTGGTTTCTTTTGGTAAAGGTTTACCGGGTTTACCCGCTTGCCTGATCACTTTTGGCCAACGAGGTTGCCAGCATAGGCATTCCGAAATAAAGTAACCCATAGTATAAAATGGCAATAAGATTAAAAAGACGGGGATTAACATTAAAATCATGATCACACTGGGGTTATTTTTTGCCAGATGGATCATGGGGCTAATATGTCCCTCAACACCGTGAAAGGGCATGGGTAAGTGGGTACTTAGGCGTGGTTTAGGCAGGTTTTGGGGACCGTCTTCCATATAACGGCGGATAAATTCCCACTCGTCTTTATAATCTTGAGGATTATAAGTGTTTTTGCCTACGCCCACGGACTGTGCAACGGGAAAGCCAGTTTTATAAGGGTGAAAGGAGAACACATTAACTAAGTTAGTACCACCCATATCCGAGCCAGTCTCGCCAAAATTAGAGGGCATAATATGTTCCCATTTAAACACCGCAA
>NZ_LZGT01000046.1 GCF_001690525.1 Gilliamella sp. App6-5
TTTTGGTACTTTTGCTGTTATTGGTTTTATTATTGCTTTAAAAGACAGCTTTAAAACCAAAGTCAAAATTGCTGAGCAAATATTTAAGGCTTTAAACTTAAAAAAGATATCAAGACTTGATTTAAGAAAATTCACCAATAGAAAATGTTGGAAATTAAAGTTTCAAGGAAAATATAACGTAAATGATAAAAAGCCTAATATTAGCTATAAAATAAAAGTGGATGATAATAATCTTTTTTATTATTAAAAAAATGAATAAGAAAAATGGCGTACTAATATGACCCTAAAATCGTTTTATAAAATTCAAAATCAAATGGTCAGTCTTTATCAACATGGTAAATCACGTAGTGAAATCGTTGCAGAATATGATTTGACACCATCCGCATTGGACCGTTGGATAACGCAAGCAAGCCAAAGCAGCTCATTTAAAACAAAAATAATCGCAGTCCACAAGAACAAGCGTTAATCGCGTTGCGCAAAGAGCTTAAACAACTCCGTATGGAAAACGATATTCTAAAGCAAGCAGCACTGATAATAGGACGAAAATCGCTATCCTAAAAACAAATCGACATCGTTATAGCATAACAAAGCCATATCAATATTTAGGATTATCAAGACATTACGCTTATTATCAGTGTAAATTGAATAGACAAAATCAGTAGGGCCATTATTGGTTTATTTTACCGGTTATTTTGTAAAAAATATTCAGGAGTCTATACCGTTAAATCGAATAAAATGATTTCAAGCAAAACGCCTTATGCGCTTTTAGCGAATTATCTTAATCGTGAAATGTGAAAACGAGGTGTTTTTTTACATCTAAACAAATAAACAAACAAAGCCCCCATTTTTGTCAAAAACTTTCAGGAGCGTACTACGTTTATGTAAAAAATCCTAAAAAATCATGCATAAATAAACAAGGGTAACGTTATTATTATTGCTTTTCTAACCACCATTTCACCGCCAAAACAAAGCGACTAAACTAACTTGAATTATTAATATAAAACAACATCATCGTTAAAAATGAGTTAAATGTTGCTCTAAAATGCGCTATACTTTGTGCTGTTTAACTTATTTAGATTATCAATCAAATAACGATATTTGATAGCTAAGCGATATTAGATAGCTATATTTAATAACTAAAAGCAATAATATTAACCATTTAAATCATAACAACAAACCAAAGGTATTCCCTTTTGTTATAATTAAATCAATAAATAAGGAAAGGAAAAAACATGGCAAGTGCGTTAGAGCGTCTTTTAGCGCAGCTTGATGACGGGATATTGGGTCATTTAAAAAAACTGAGCCATAATCGCTATACCTTAACCGTTGAGGGGCTAAGTTCGCCGGTGTCGGTGTTACAGGTTAAAGGCGATGAGCGGCTTAACCAGCCGTGGCATTATACCCTTGAATTTACCAGTCCCGATAAAGCCCTTGCCATTGATTCGCTGCTTAACCAAAACGCTACTTTCTCGTTTAATCCCTTTCTAAACCAGCCATTAACAGAAGCAATACGCTCACTAGGTGGTTTACCGGCTATCAGTGACGGGCGCACACTTCATGGGGTGGTTACCGCATTTAGTCAGCTATCGGTCAGTAAAGAGCAAGCGCATTATCAAGTTGTTTTATCATCCCGCTTAGCGTTGTTAGCCATGAAAAAACAGTGTGCCATTTTTCAAAACCAAAGTGTAGTGAGTGTAGTGGAATCGATACTGCGCAGCCATGGTTTTACCGGCATTGATTACCGCTTGGAATTAAAAGACACCTACCCGTCTCGAGAATTTATTACCCAATGGCAAGAAAGTGACCTTGAGTTCATACAACGCTTATTGGCGGATGTGGGGATATGGTTTCGCTTTGAAACCCATGCTGAGCACAACTGTGATGTCATGGTGCTAAGTGATTATGAGCAAGGTTATGCTCAGGTTGCCGACATAGATAACAAACCACCGAGTGGCACCTTAGATGGTGGCAATGAAAGCGTTTGGGATATTCGCTTACACAGTGCCGTGGTGGCCTCATCAGTTGAGGTAAATGATTATAACTATCGAACCGCCAATACGGATTTGCACAAAGACATCAATACCCAACCGAAAAGCACCACCACCTATGGCACAGATTACCGTTATGAAGAGCACTACAAAGGACTCAATGATAACGGTCAAACCAATGGCGCTAATGGCAATGATGATAACGATGGTGAGAGTGATAATCGTGATAATGACACCTACATCGAAAGTGGTGAATGGTATGCACGCCTACGCCACGAACAAAAAATCAGCCAACAAGTTATTATTCACGGTAAAAGCAACCGCTACGCGCTAGCACCGGGTCAATGGATTAACCTCAAAGGCAGTCCACTGAATAATATCAATGACGGCGTAATTATTTTAAGTGTACAAGGACACGGTAACCGCACCGATGCATACGAGCTCGAATTTACTGCGATTCCTTATCAGGCATTAACGCTCTACCGCCCGACGCCTATCAGCTGGCCCCAAATCAGCGGCACCTTACCGGCAAGGGTCACCAGTCCCGACAATGACACCTATGGCTATATTGACACCCAAGGACGCTACCGCGTTAAATTTAACTTTGACCTAAAAACATGGAAAAATGGCGAAGAAAGCCTTTGGATACGTTTAGCCAAACCGTATGCAGGCAGCACCTATGGCTTTCACTTTCCCTTAATTGACGGCACCGAAGTGGCCATCGCCTTTATGAACGGCAATCCCGATAGGCCGTATATCGCCCATGCCATGCACGACAGTGCCCACCCTGACCCTATCACCACCATCAACAAACACCGCAACGTCATTCGCACCCCAGCTAACAATAAACTGCGCATGGATGACAAACGTGGGCAAGAGCACATCAAACTGGCCACCGAATACGGCAAAACGCAACTTAATATTGGTCACTTAGTTAACAAAAAAAAACAACCCCGCGGTGAAGGTTTTGAACTACGCACCGATGACTGGGGGGCGATAAGAGCGGGTAAAGGGCTGTATATCACTAGCGAAGAGCAGACACAGGCAAGTAATATACAACTACAAATGGATAATGCGGTTAAAGAACTTGCACAAGCTTGCGAAATGGTTAAACGGCTCAATGAACTTGCCGAGGCCGCCAAAGCTGAACTGGCTGACTTACAAGCCCAAAAACAGCTATTTGAACAAAGTTTAAAAGAACTAAAACAGCCGGGAATACTCACTTATGCACCGGCAGGTATGGCTAATGTCACCCCAAGTTCAATTCAACACACCGCAGGTGAAAACATCATTCAGACAGCGCAAAACACAGTGGATATCAGTGCCTTTAAACGTTTTATGGTGACTGCGGGCAACATGATAAGCCTATTTGCCAACAAAATGGGCATAAAGCTATTTGCTTCGCAAGGTAATGTCGAAATACAGGCTCAAAATGATGAAATGCAATTAAGTTCAAAACAGAATATGACAATTACTAGCACCGACAGCGAAGTGATTATATCAGCCAAGAAAAAGCTCGTATTGGCGTGTGATGATGTTGCTATTGTAATTGAAAATGGTGGTATAAAAATGCTCGCCCCGGGTGATGTTCAGGTTAAATCGGCTAGTTTTCGTATATTAGGACCTGCAAATTATCAAGTACCAATCCCCAATTTGCCAAAAGGCGATACTTGTTCGGAGTCAGCATAATGGAAAAGCAAATACTCACTCTTTTAGATAATGAAAAGGCACGCAAGCAGTATCGTTATCTATTAATTGATCATTTAGTTTCGCTAAGTTATTTTCATATATTATCAATTGATAGTTTGCAAGAAAATCTAGGTAAAGAAGCTATCCAAGTTGTGCCAAGACCTGATTTAGCTCACGATCAGCGTCATTGCCCAAAGTTAGTTGTGATCGCAAAACCTGATGAACCAATCAATAAAAGATTAGTTCATTTTATTAGTAATCAACTAAAGGAAGAAGGTTCGCTACCAAAACGATATTTGTGTGGCTGTATAGTTAGCGAAAACGCTCCCCAGTTTTTAAGTGATCAACTAATTAACATCGGTTTAAAGTTAGGTCAATTAATTGGGGTTCGTTTTGTTCCTTTTTATGAACCGTTTAGAATGTTTTTATTGCAAGAAGGTAATAAAATTTGTCCAGATTGGTTACCAACCTTATTAAGTTGCTGTAGTGCTTACTGTTTTACATCCTTCACCAATCATTTGCAGGTTATTCAATCATTATCTTATACGCCAGAACCCTTTGATCTATTTGTAACAGAAGAAACTAAAACTTTTTTAAAACAATCAGTTAATCTATATCATCTAACAGTGGCTTGGCAAAATATTTGTGAAAATCAAAATAAAAATATTGAAGATTCAGACATATTATTACTCGCTGAATTTTATAACCAAGCCAAACTAGAAGGGTTAGAAGATAGTAACGATCTATTTACGTTATCATTAGTGCTTATGCGCTATAAAAACCGATTAGACCCCAAATCGTTAAAAGCTGCGATAGCTAAAGCAATAGATGAACCGGGCACTTTAGCACAGCATTTGAGTCAAATAGAGCTAGAACAATAATAACAAAGGAATATATCATGGAAAAAATAGACCCTAATATTTTTGCTGAAGCAAAAAACACATCGGCAATGGCTGGCGGTGGGTGTGGTACTTGTCAACGAAACGGCATGCCATTTTTTTTAGTTCGCCAATCGGTTATTAATCCCAATGCTTACCACGGTATAGACTGGTCAGAAAATGTACCCAAATTAGCTGATAGGCGCCCTAACGTGGCATTAACCAAGCATAAATACGCTTTAAGAATGCTACGCAAAGGATATGTTTATGTATTAATGGAACAAAATGGTATTCGAAAATTATTAGGCTACGAAGTGACCTCGAAAGGAGCATTACGGCACCGTTCCATTTACCATATGAAAAAATACGAGATTGAAGATTTAGCTGAAAAATGCACTGAACAGAACCACAATATCCCCGCTATTTTTGCCAATATTGATATATTAAATGCCACAGTATGGATAGCTTATAGCCGTCGAGCTTGGTCAAAAGAGATTGAAGATTATTACCGTTCTCCAGATGCTGATTTAAGACGATTTACCAAAGTAACGATAAACGATAAAACCCGAAACGACCCTACCGCTTTAACCGACGGACGTAGCTTTGCTTTCAACGATTTACTCGACGAGAATAAAGCACCTTATTTACCTGAGTTTTTCTTTGAGAAAAAAGATTTTAATGTACGTTTTCCAAGCGCACATGAATTTTATGATTATTCAGATAAAGACAATTTAAAAGCAATTGCAGATATAGCCGCAAAATTTGAAAATCAGTATCAATGTACAATCGGTTGCATTGTATTAGAAGACACCTTCGGTATAGCCGAAGAGCTTAATGCTCAACGATTGCGGAACTTTGA
The DNA here is from genome assembly GCF_001690525.1 of Gilliamella sp. App6-5. Lineage (GTDB taxonomy): Bacteria > Pseudomonadota > Gammaproteobacteria > Enterobacterales > Orbaceae > Gilliamella > Gilliamella apicola_H. The sequence continues at coordinate 5,415 of NZ_LZGT01000046.1, forward strand.
CCCGATTAATAATGCCTTTTTAGAGCACGAACGAGCAATAGAAAAAAAATTAACCGATGCCTATAACGAAAAAATAGCAGATTATACGCCATCGGATAACTGGTTAAATGCGTCTAATGAGTTACCACAGCTGTTTCCATATGCAAAAGACTATTTTCAAAGCCTTATAAATCCTAATATTGATGACAATCAAAGTGACACTGCACAGTCACAAGCAATAACAGTCCCCCTAAGACCCAATACAAATACCTCCAAATATTATCATAAATATTTTTCTACTGAGCGTGGCTATAAACGCAGGATTGTGTCTTGTATTGACGCTTATAAAAAAGGATTAAAGAACTATTGTAATGACGTTATAGACAAAGATTATGAAGGCGCTGACACTCAGCCAAAATATTACGATGCCTATGAACCAGGCTCTAATTATAAAGGTGCGAAGAATTCTTATTATAATACTATCAAAACGTTACAAGAAAATGGATATAAAGAAGTTGCCTTATCAGAAGCAGAAAAAAAAGAACTACTCGCAAAGCATAAATCCGCCATACCAGCTGTTGATGTAAGACGATTTCATTGGACATTGGATAATGCAGCTGAAAGCAAATTTGATAAAGAATGGGCAAAACTCGATGCACGGCTAGATAAGGGTAAACTCGATGCATTTCGCCAAGAAGATAAAAGCCTATTTGACGAAATTGTTAAAGACATCCGCAAAATATCAATCGATTATTTAGTTTATGTTACTTGGCTTTTTGGCTCAAAAGATAAACCGTCTAAATATGCCCCAGCAGGACTGACCAACTATAACCAAGTTGAGTTTTGGAAACGGGAACAAGAAAACGACTACTCTAAAGACCACTTAGGCTATTTTGAAGATGTTACCGCCATATTACAAGGTAATATAACAATGGCGAAGCTACCTGAACAGTTTGGCTTATGGGACAGCCTATTACGAGACGAAAACTCCATCTATTTTCATCTATTAAAAGGTCAGGATAATAACCTGTATGAATGGTTACTAAAACAACGGATTGTTGAAATGAAGCAAAATCAAGATGCAGCAAACCACAAAACGAAAGTAACAATTCTCAATGAATTAGTGGGCAAAATTAACGATATTTTGAATTTGCCAATTGATAAAAAAAATACAACCTTATTTGTTGATAAAATGGAAGTATTAATGAATTGGATGGCAGCAGGTATTGCAAATCCACCAAAGAATGCGAAGTTAATTAACGACGTTTTAATGAAAGATCATGGCACAGAACTGCTTAAAATTTTTTCGGGTATTGAGCATAGGCGTATAAGTTTACCGGTGAAAATTAAAAACTTACCCAAAGTTTATGAAATTTTGATGGAGCATTCAGATGTATCAACGGTGAGCATTGATAAAAATTCCAAGCTGTATAAGCTATCAAAAGTATCAGATACCGATAAGCGTTGGCAATTTGAAAGCCAACTGACTAAAAAACAGCTCGAAAAAACGGTTCAAATGGAATTTATGGTGGTAGCTGATGATATTGCCTCAATGAATAACATGATTGATGAGTTGAAAAAAGGCGGTAATTTAAAAGAACCCACCCTTGCCAAAGCTAAAAATGTATTAGGCGCTAAAATTAAACATGCTCACCAATTTAGTGGCGAGCTAACCCTAGATGAACTTGAAAAAGCAATAGAGCAAGTTGCCAAACGACGAATCAAGTTTGATGCCACAAGAGGGGTTTTGATGAATGGGATAATGATATTTTTACAAGGTCACCTATTCAGTCAAAATAGGCAAGTACTCGAAACTCAAGGGCGTGAAATGCGGCAAGAAGTGAAAGAGGAAATCCTTAATGATATGGTAAAGACTGGTGTAATTATGTCGTTAATGTCGGCCGAAGTAATGGCTTACACCATTAAGCTAGTCGGTAGTGCATTACCCAAAACCAATATCTTTACCACCATGATACCAGGTTGTGAGAAATTTCTGAAAGTCACTGGAGCAACGCTAGCGCTAATTACGATATTGGACGGGGTCATGGATATTTATAAAGGGATTGGTTATGCGAAAAATGGTGATAGTTCAGATGGAAAGTTAGTTTTTTCGGGAGGTTTGTTTTCTTTAATCTCTGGAGGTATAGGTTTATATGGTGCAATATTTTCTCTTACCCTTTCAGTTGCGCTTTTAGCGATAGCTTTTGCCGTTATCGGTGTAATTTTGGTGTATATAGGCTCAGAAGCCGATCGTTGGTCGCCCATGGAAGTGTGGTTTAACCGTTGCTATTTTGGTAACCATAAACATCCAGAAAAAGGGCAACCTTACCCACTCACCGCAGTTGGCACCAGTGCGGCGTTGAATGACTATTTTGCCTATCTTTCAGGTGTTTATTTGGCTTTAAATTATGATTCTATGGATTTAGAATTTTTTTCTGATTACTTTATATACAGTCAGAATGATCTTGATATATTAGATTATACGGGTGGACTGCATGTACATATTAAACTGCCCAATTTTGATGCGCAAAGCCGCTATGTCTGTATGGTCTATCTAACTGATTCTGAAGGGCAATCGGCTAAGGTCCAAATTGTAAAAGGTAAAGACGATAAACATTTACATGTTACGGTATCACCCAATCAATGTAATTATGACTTAGTGCGCTGGGTTGCTTCTAAAGATTATCCTATCGAATCAAATATAAATGCTACCGTGGCAATAGACCAAAAAGTGGCTGAATTAAGGGTAAAAGCGAAAAAAGTGATTGGCATATTACATTACTGGCAAGGTAAAGACGCCAAATCGCCACTACGCATTGAACATATTATCAATTAAAAAAGGAAAACGTAATCATGCCATCCAAATATCAACCGCAAGTTTCCGCATGGCGCGAGGATTTATACAAAGGGGTTTATACAACGCAATTACATTTAAGTAATAATAAAAAATTACGTTATGCTAATGATGATTATTGTGAATTTTCTCGCCATATAATAGGGATGGGATATTTTATTAGAATTATTTTTACTTTAGTTTTCTTTGTAGCTAACTTGATGTGTATTGCTTGTATATTTACTACAAGTTTGGTTATTATTTATTTCCAAGATTTAAGAATTCTAGCTATTTTTATTGAATTCCTAATGATATTTCTTCTTTATATTTTTTTTCAAATGTTTTTGCATTATTTATATGCTCCTGAAGATTGCCCAGTACGTTTTAATCGTAAAACCGGTAAAATTTATATTTATGACCATTTTATTTTATACTTTGGAACATTCGCAATTTTCACTCGCTCACCTTTAAAAGTAAAAGAAATTACGGTTAAGGAGTTTAATTGGGCTGATATTCAGGGGTGTATGACCTCAGTATCAGTTCCTCTTGCGAGTGGCGGAATGATTAGGAACTATCGTCTAGAGTGTGTGGTATGTGAGCCTAATACCACTAAAGTGATTGACCACTTTCTGTTGGCGGCCGATAACAGTTTAGGTTATGAGGAATGGATGTGGATAAATAGCTATATGGCGTTTTCTGATAATAATTTGGATGCCGAATTTATGCCAGAAGAAGACTTTACTTGGCCAATCAAAGTCAAGTGGCCAGAAGAAATCGACAAAAAATCCAAAGCCAGCTCGCTTGAAGAGTATCAACAAATAGATGCCGAATATAAAAAATTAGGAAATAAATAATGCCATCAAAGTACCAACCGCAAGTTTCCGCATGGCGCGAGGATTTGCATAAAGGAATATATACAACACAATTACATTTAAGTAATAATAAAAAATTACGTTATGCTAATGATGATTATTGTGAATTTTCTAGGCGTTTAAGTGGGATGAGTCCTTTGCTTCGTATACTTATGATAACTATTGCTTCTGCAACTGTTTTATTATCATTAGTAGTCTTGTACTTTGTTATACCAATTATTTTTTTTGAAAAAAGTAAAACTAGATTTATATTTATACCATGTTGTCTATTAGTATTTTTTGGTATGTATATCTTCTTTCTAATGGCTTCGAATATTTTTTTTGCTCCTGAAGATTGCCCAATACGTTTTAATCGTAAAATAGGTAAGGTTTATATTTATGACCATTTCCTGTTATATTTTGGTTCATTAAGAACGTTTATTCGCTCACCTTTAAAAGTAAAAGAAATTACGGTTAAAGAGTTTAATTGGGCAGATATCCAAGGATGTATGACCTCAGTATCAGTTCCTCTTGCTAGTGGCGGAATGGTTAGAAGCTACCGTCTAGAATGTGTAGTATGCGAGCCTAATACCACTAAAGTGATTGACCACTTTCTACTAGCAGCCTATAGCAGTTTAAACTATTACGAATGGATGTGGATAAATAGCTATATGGCATTTTCTGATAATAATTTGGATGCCGAATTTATGCCAGAAGAAGACTTTACTTGGCCAATCAAAGTCAACTGGCCAGAAGAAATTGACAAAAAATCCAAAGCGAGCTCACTTGAAGAGTATCAAAAAATAGATGCCGAGTATAAAAAGTTAGGAAATAAATAATGCCATCCAAATACCAACCGCAAGTTTCCGCATGGCGCGAGGATTTGCATAAAGGAATATATACAACACAATTACATTTAAGCAATAATAAAAAACTACGTTATGCGAATGATGATTATTGTGAGTTTTCAAGACGCCCAAACGGAATCGGTGTAATTCTCCGTTCCTTTCTAATTTTTATATCGTTTTTTTCGCTACTACTTACAATATTTGGAGTATTTGTAAGTTTTTATGATATTAATATCATGCAGTTAAGGGGGATAGATATTTTATTTATTTTTTTGGGAATTATTTTTATTTTTATTAGCTTTGTTGTACTTCAAATTTTTCTAACAACTTTATTCATGCCAGAAGATTGCCCAATACGCTTAAATCGTAAAACAGGGAAAATTTATCTTTATGAACATTTCATCTTATATCTAGGATCATGGGCTACTTTTACTCGTTCACCCTTTAGAGCTAAAGAGATAACGGTTAAAGAGTTTAATTGGGCAGATATTCAAGGTTGTATGACCTCAGTATCAGTTCCTCTTGCTAGTGGCGGAATGGTTAGAAGCTATCGTCTAGAATGTGTGGTATGCGAGCCTAATACCACTAAAGTGATTGACCACTTTCTACTAGCAGCCTATAGCAGTTTAAACTATTACGAATGGATGTGGATAAATAGCTACATGGCTTTTTCTGATAATAATTTGGATGCCGAATTTATGCCAGAAGAATTCACATGGCCAATCAAAGTCAATTGGCCAGAAGAAATCGACAAAAAATCCAAAGCTAGCTCGCTTGAAGAATATCAACAAATAGATGCCGAATATAAAAAGCTAGGAAATAAATAATGCCATCCAAATACCAACCGCAAGTTTCCGCATGGCGCGAGGATTTGCATAAAGGAATATATACAACACAATTACATTTAAGTAATAATAAAAAATTACGTTATGCTAATGATGATTATTGTGAATTTTCACGGCGTTTAGGAGGGGGGTATTTTGCTCGTGGGATTACAGCATTTATTTCCTCAATTCTTGTTTTATTATCATTATGGATTTTATATATGGGAGTTTTCGTTATTATTACAGTAATTGATGATAGAATAATAACAATATCAGCTAGTTTATTGGTATTATTTATTGCTTATTTTCTTTTTCAATTCTTGCTAAATATACTGTTTGCCCCCGAAGATTGTCCCATTCGTTTAAACCGTAAAACAGGTAAAGTTTATATTTATGATCATTCTCTTTTATATTTTGGAACATGGGCTACCTTTACTCGTTCACCCTTTAGAGCTAAAGAGATAACCGTTAAAGAGTTTAATTGGGCAGATATTCAAGGGTGTATGACCTCAGTATCAGTTCCTATTGCTAGTGGCGGAATGGTTAGAAGTTATCGTCTAGAATGTGTGGTATGCGAGCCTAATACCACTAAAGTGATTGACCACTTTCTGTTGGCTGCTGGTACCAGTTTAGGTTATAACGAATGGATGTGGATAAATAGCTACATGGCTTTTTCTGATAATAATTTGGATGCCGAATTTATGCCAGAAGAAGAATTCACATGGCCAATCAAAGTCAACTGGCCAGAAAAAATCGACAAAAAATCCAAAGCCAGCTCGCTTGAAGAGTATCAGAAAATAGATGCCGAATATAAAAAGTTAGGAAATAAATAATGCCATCCAAATACCAACCGCAAGTTTCCGCATGGCGCGAGGATTTGCATAAAGGAATATATACAACGCAATTACATTTAAGCAATAATAAAAAACTACGTTATGCTAATGATGATTATTGTGAGCTTTCTCGGCGGTTCACAGGGATGGGAAGCTTATTAATTAGATTGATTGTTATTATTATTTTATTTATATGTGTATTGATAGCAAATTCTGGATTAGTTGCTTTACTTCTTGCTATATTTTATCTTGATACCCATAAAGCACTATTTATTTTTTTATTTTTTGTGTTTTTAATGTGCAGTCAAATATTTATTCAATTTTTTCTTACTTTTTTATTCTGTCCTGAAGATTGTCCTGTTCGCTTTAACCGTAAAACAGGTAAGGTTTATATTTATGACCATTTTCTGTTATATTGTGGCTCATGGGCTACCTTTACTCGCTCGCCCTTTAGAGCTAAAGAGATAACCGTTAAAGAGTTTAATTGGGCAGATATTCAAGGGTGTATGACCTCAGTATCAGTTCCTATTGCTAGTGGCGGAATGGTTAGAAGCTATCGCCTAGAGTGTGTGGTATGTGAGCCTAATACCACTAAAGTGATTGACCATTTTCTGTTGGCTGCTGATACCAGTTTAGGTTATGAGGAATGGATGTGGATAAATAGCTATATGGCTTTTTCTGATAATAATTTGGATGCCGAATTTATGCCAGAAGAAGACTTTACTTGGCCCATCAAAGTCAACTGGCCAGAAGAAATTGACAAAAAATCCAAAGCCAGCTCGCTTGAAGAATATCAACAAATAGATGCCGAATATAAAAAGTTAGGGAATAAATAATGCCATCTAAATATCAACCGCAAGTCTCATGTTGGCGCGAAGATTTATACAAAGGGGTTTATACAACCCGCCATTATTTAAGTAATAATAAAAAATTACGTTATGCAAATGATGATTACTGTGAATTTTCTCGGCGAACAATAGGATGGAAGTGGGTTCCGCGTTGGATCACGATTATTTGTTTAGTAATGCTTATTTTATTGCTGATTTTTGGAGTATATATTGCATTTTATGGTATTACTTTTGAAACTGAAGGGATACTTATATCTATACCTTTTGGGCTATTATTCCTTTATCTAATATATTTCTTCTTACAGCTTGTTTTCTATCTATTCTATGCTCCCGAGGATTGCCCAATCCGTTTTAATCGTAAAACCGGTAAAGTTTATATTTATGACCATTTTCTTTTATATTTTGGTTCGTTAGAAACATTTACTCGTTCACCATTTAGAGTGAAAGAGATAACAATGAAAGAGTTTGATTGGGCAGATATTCAAGGGGTAATGACCTCAGTATCGGCACCGATTTCTGGTGGTGGTTTGGTCAGAACTTACCGTATAGAGTGTGTGGTATGTGAGCCTAATACCACCAATGTAATTGACCACTTTACTTTTTGTATAGATAGCAGTTTAAGTTACGATGAGTGGATGTGGGTGAATAGTTTTATGGCATTTTCGGATAAAAACCTAGATACCGAACAGATGCCAGATGAATATGAGTGGTCGGTAAAAATCAATTGGTCCGAAGAACTCGACAAAAAATCCAAAGCCAGCTCGCTTGAAGAGTATCAACAAATAGATGCCGAGTATAAAAAAATTAAGGAATAAATAATCTCCAAAGTACCCTGACGATAGACCAAAAAGTTGCCGAATTAAGGGTAAAAGCCCAAAAAGTAATTGGCATATTACATTATTGGCAAGGTAAAAACGCCAAATCGCCACTACGCATTGAACATATTATCAATTAAAAAAAGGAGAACATAATCATGCCATCAAAATATCAACCGCAAGTATCATGCTGGCGCGAAGATTTGCACAAAGGTGTATATACAACGCAATTGCCTTTAACTAATAATAAAAAATTACGTTATGCTAATGATGATTATTGTGAATTTTCTCGGCGTATAGGGGGAGGGTATTTTGCTCGTGGGATTACAGCATTTATTTCCTCAATTTTTGTTTTACTATCATTATTGGCTTTATATATGGGAGTTTTCGTTATTATTACAGAAATTGATGGTAGAATAATAACAATATCAGTTAGTTTATTGTTATTATTTGTTGCTTATTTTCTTTTTCAATTCTTACTAAATACACTGTTTGCCCCCGAGGATTGCCCCATACGTTTAAACCGTAAAACAGGTAAAGTTTATATTTATGATCATTCTCTTTTATATTTTGGAACATGGGCTACCTTTACTCGCTCGCCCTTTAGAGCTAAAGAGATAACCGTTAAAGAGTTTAATTGGGCAGATATTCAAGGGTGTATGACCTCAGTATCAGTTCCTCTTGCTAGTGGCGGAATGGTTAGAAGCTATCGTCTAGAATGTGTGGTATGTGAGCCTAATACCACTAAAGTGATTGACCACTTTCTGTTGACTGCTGGTAGCCCAAGCTATGACGAATGGATGTGGATAAATAGCTATATGTTTTTTTCTGATAATAATTTGGATGCCGAATTTATGCCAGAAGAAGACTTTACTTGGCCAATCAAAGTCAACTGGCCAGAAGAACTCGACAAAAAATCCAAGGCCAGCTCGCTTGAAGAGTATCAACAAATTGATGCACAATATCAACAGGTAGGAAATCAATAATACAAATATAAAAAATAAAGGAAATGAAAAATGAGTAAATTACGCGGAGTTATTCGGTTAGGGGATTTGACTGATCATGGTGGAAAAGTCATTACTGCTTCATCGACAATGACAATTTTAGGCAAACCCGTTGCTCGAGTGGGGGATTTAGTCAGTTGTCCAATAAAAGGCCATGGAATTAATCCTATTATTGAGGGCGACTCAACTTTTTCCGATCAAGGTAAGCAAGTCGCTTTAGATGGTCATAAAAGCAGTTGTGGTTGTTCTTTAATCTCATCAATATCCGAGGTAGGAAAAAGCTAATGTCTGTCGATTTAACATCATTGCCAGCCCCGTTGTCTGATGCTAAAAGAATGAATTTTTGGTTCTGGGGTGTTTTGCTTATTGTGTTTATTTTGCTTGGTTGTATTATTACTATTACACTCAGCTTTTTTTATGACATATCAGATATCCTCTTTATTTCCGGCCTTTTTGCTTTTCCTGTTGTTTCTTGGTTGTTTATATTTTTATATGGTGTCTTTCTATATGGTAACCGTCTAATTTATATTGAACAGTGGAATTTATGTATAGAAGAGCGTAAACAAAAACTGATTCATTATGGGCAAAGAGGATTATATGTTTTAGGTTTTTCACTTATTACAGAACGGGGTGAAACAAGAAATGCTGCCGCTATTGTTAATAATGATTTTTTTATGATAAGTAAATTACACCGCAATAGTGGCATTGTTATTCCCCATACGGCTTTATCTATGATTGATGGTATGACATCAGAAAGCTTTGATGAGCGTTTAAAATTTATTTTTACTCGTTTTGAAAAAGCATACAAAGCTAAATTTGCAGCCATGTTAACACAATCAAATTTGCATGTTAGGTTATTTATTGATGCTGAAATTTCAAATGATAAAATAAAGGCATTATGGATGGAAACATTGGGAAAAAGAATTTGTCATCCTGCTAGCTTTGAAATTGAAGATCCCAGTCATTCATCTACATTTATAGAAACATGGTTAGACGATAGTGATCATGATGATGAGTTGCTTTTGGTGATTAATACACATCTGTTTTCTGCCCCGATTAAAGATGAAGGTGAGTTTGCGTCAATGTTAGTTCTAGCGGGGGAAAACGTAAATAGAGCGCCATTTTTTCCTACTGTTAATTCGCCATTAATAAAAGTTCATCGTAGTGAACAAAAAACGGAATTCACGCAAACTATTGAGCATGCTTTATTGTGGGGTAGTGCCAATGATAACCAGTATGGCGGGGTTTGGTATAGCGGTATTTTGCCAGATTTTAAAAATGAAATTATGCACCACTTTAATCGAATTCAGTTTGAAGCAAAAAATCATTTTAATATCGATACTTCAATTGGTTATGCTGGTTATTGTTCATATTGGTTGGCATTAGTGTTAGCCATTGAAAATGTATCTATTAAAAAAGATAAACAATTGATCATGGTAGGTAAAACACCACTTACCGCTTCGGTTGTGTCATGTTTGCAAGAAAATAACGCTTGTTAAGCGTTTAAGGTAATACATATAGCTATGTCAAATGTGCCAATCAATATTGGCACATTAAAGGTGTGAAGAAACCTCAAAACATCAAGCGATTAGGCATTAATTAGTATGTTTTAGTTGAATCTGCATTTTATTTTTATATTAAAAACTAATTATTTTAAATTAGTTGCATTAATTTAAAATAATCAGTTAACTTTTTGCTTGTATACTATTTGGTATATACTGGGGTACTGTTTTATCTATATTTATTTTTTATGCTAAAGCGAAGTATTCATCTTTTTATTGCGCTGTTTGCAATCTCTATTATTGCCATGGAAACTTACATTTATTGGCATACTAAGTTTCGTCCTTGGCAACCCGAATCTTCAATAGGGCGATTAATTTATTATTATAGTTTTTTTACGGTTTTATCAAATTTAATGTTAGCATTGAGTTGTTTTTGGCTAGCTATCAATCCTAATTGTCATCGATATAGTTTTAAAGTTATTCGTTTGAATGGTTTAGTAGGTGTGATTATAACAACTATTGTGTATAACATAGTGTTAAGAAGCATCCATACACCACCACCTAATGTATTATTGAAAATTGCTAATGAAAGTTTGCATGTGGTTATTCCTGCTTTGGGATTATTGAGCTGGTTTATTTTCGGACCATTTCGACGAATTGATTTAAAAGTCATTATAGGGGCGTTATTGTCAATGATTGGATATGGTATTTATATTTTTGTGCGTGGCTATTATACGAATTTGTATCCATATCCTTTTATTAATGTTACGCAGATTGGTTATCCAAAAGCGCTGTTTGCTGTGAGTGAGGTTTTTTTGCTATTTGTGGGATTAGCCTTTTTATGTTGGGCAATTGAATATTTAAGGAGTCGAAAATGAAACTGTATATTTATGAGCACTGTCCTTTTTGTGTAAGGGCAAGAATGATTTTCGGTTTAAAAAACATACCAGTTGAATTGCAGGTATTGCTGAGTGATGATTTTCAATCGCCAGAGCGTATGATTGGCGAAAAAATGGCACCCATTTTACAAAAAGAGGATGGTAGCTATATGCCTGAAAGTTTAGATATTGTTGATTATATTGATAATAATTATGGTGGTGAGCCAATTTTAATTGGATCTAAATCTCCAAATATTGCAGAGTTAATCAAACAGTTACAACAATATGATTATAAGTTAGAGTGTCCTCGTTATATAAAACTCGGCTTAGCTGAATTTGCAACACAAAGCGCGATTGATTATTTTGTCACCAGTAAAGTCGAAAAATTAGGGTCGTTTGATGAATGTTTAGCGCAAACTGATTCGTTAGTGTCTGCTGTATCTGCGGTATTAAATAAGCTTGAATTATTGATTGTTTCGCCAGATGCGTGTAATGAACAATTATCTTTAGATGATATCTGTTTGTTTCCCGTTTTACGGAATTTGACGTGTGTTAAAAGCTTAACGTTTCCGCCTAAAATTAAAGCTTATATACAATCCATGGCAAAACAGAGTAAAGTTAATTTGTTTTTTGATAAAGCCATTTGATGATCAGCAAGTGGATCTGGCGTTTTTATTTATCGTAAAACTCAGGTGTAACAAAACGCCAGATTGTTTACACTTCATGATTAAAATAATCCGCTAACAACGTAAAACGTGACACATAAAGCGATTTTACTTAAAATCGCTTTATGCGGCTTAACCGTATTATAAACGTGAATCAATCATTTTCTATTATTTGCATTGGTAACTATTTGTTGATTAAGCCATATTGCTATTAAAGTACGTCTTTCTTTCGGCTTTCCCATTCGTTTGTTAGCAGATAGGTTCGTAAGTTATTCGATTAATAAGATGGTGATCACATGTTTTAACAATTAGATACTACAAATCCTCAATTAATCACCAAACGGTATAGAATCCTGAATATTTTTTACAAAAAATAATCTAAAAAGCGAACATTTGTATAAATATTCCATAGTGAGACACAACTGACGTAGAAAATTATGCTGTCTGTTTTCGTGTTTATATGCAATGAGGATTAGGTTATGTCATACCTGATGAGGCCTTTCGGCGTTATAAATGGAATGTTCAGGGTAGATGTTTGGTGTCAACATGAAGCATTTTGCCTAGATAGGTTTTGTTATTGCCTTTAGTTTGTAGTCTTAATTTACCTTGAATGGATTTTTAATTTTGACTAAACGTTTAATACCATAACGGAGGGGTATTTTTCTTTATGATATCAGCGCTATATGCTTTTCTGTAATAAGGCGTTAGTTTTGTTTTTTTCATGTATAACTATTACAGTCGTTTCTCAAAATTATTGTAAATAACACAAGCAATTCCGATAACTAAGGTCATAAACAGGATATCATGGTAAGAGAGAACAGGAAAATAGGAACAAAACCTGTTCTCTGTTTGGTTTGCTAATTAATTACCTAATTTAAGATCAATCACTTCAATATTATCTTTACCACCATAAATATCATACCAAGGAGTGGCATATTGTTTTAATATCTTATTAAGGTGCTCAACATTTTCACGGCCAGTTTGATCTAACCAACGTTTTAATCCCTCTTTTCCACCTTTTGCATAGGCGGCAACGCCTTCAAACCATGTAGCTCGTCCACCAAGGATGCCACTATATTTAGCCCCATTTTCACCAGCAAAAATGAGTTCTTGGTGGAAGGTTTTTGTTGGCACGCCCGCACTTAAATAAATGAAAGGACGCGTTGCGGCATCGCTGGCTTGTTTAAAGTAGTCAGCAGCTTGTTTTTGCGTGTAGACAACGACGTTGTTGTCGTTAAAGCCTTCGACATTTTTAAAAAGTACAGGAACTTCGACTTTTAAAATATCAATGTAATATTGCTCTTTAGTAAATTCTTTAATGGTATTAATGACTTTTTGTGGTTTGATTTTTGCAAATTCTGGGCTTTTATCGTCAGTTATCGCGTTATCATATACTATAGGTTCAACAAAAACGGGAATATCGGCAGCTCTTGCCTCATTACCTAAACGTTCTAAAAAAGCGTGCTTTTTATCTAAAATATCTTGAGGATCATCAGGATTATAATAAACCAATACTTTTGCGGCATCCGCGCCTTTTTTTATTAAACGTTGTAATGAATCTTCTGGCAAAATATCGGGCAATCGTCCTGGCGTATTGGCGTCATAGCCCGTCTTTTCGTATGACATGATTAATCCAGCATTGCTATTTTTGGCAGCCATGCCTTTAAAGCCATATTCTTCATCTAACAAAATTGCACTGACATATTTAGTTAACTCTTGAGAAACAAGTTCCTTAAATTCATACACCATATCAATATGATAACGATCTTTGCCAACGGCCGATTCCATCATCTTAACCATTGAACCTCGTTGATCGATCGCTAACGCAGCGATAACACCATTTTGGTTTGATAATTGCTGCATACGTGTGAATTTGCCACGAGAAATACATTTTTTAGCCATTTTATAGCTCTCCGTTTAGTAAGATGTTTCATTGTAGTTTTTTTGTTTGACTATTTATTAATCATTTGTGCTAGTTTTAACGGTATTTCTAGATTAAGCGAACACAATTATTGCGCAACGCATAATAATTGCGTTTAAGTTATCACCTGAGTGGATATCTTCTTTTAAAAAAGCAACTGTTAGCGTATAGTAGTTAATTATATTAAACTGTTTGTAAACAATAATTTACAAGGATGCACATGCAAAATGTAGTACCCCAAACATCGACAAGAACTCTAAATGCCAAAGACTATAAAACATTGGCACTCTCCGCATTAGGTGGGGCATTAGAATTTTATGACTTTATTATTTTTGTGTTTTTTTCAATAACCATTAGTCATCTTTTTTTCCCGACTGATATACCTAATTGGCTGAGCCAAGTTCAAACCTTTGGTATTTTTGCCGCTGGATATTTAATACGTCCATTTGGAGGAATTGTTATGGCGCACTTTGGCGATCGGTTTGGTCGCAAAAGGATGTTTACGCTAAGTATATTGCTTATGGCATTACCCACACTATTTATAGGTTGTTTACCTACTTACACGCATATCGGTATCTTTGCGCCTCTATTATTGTTATTAATGCGATTATGTCAGGGATTAGCAGTTGGTGGTGAAGTTCCTGGTGCTTGGACTTTTGTTTCAGAGCATGTACCGAAAAATAAAATTGGATTGGCATGTGGCATTTTAACTAGTGGATTAAGTCTAGGTATTTTGCTCGGTTCGTTAGTTTCAACGGCTATGAATAAATGCTTATCTGCCGAACAACTCATTGATTGGGGATGGCGTATACCATTTATTATTGGTGGTGTTTTTGGATTGATTGCAATGTATTTACGTCGTTGGTTAAAAGAAACGCCAATTTTTCAGGAAATGCAAAAACGCAAACAACAAGAATTAGCTAAAAAAATACCGGTTATCACTGTGTTGACGGAGTATTTACCTCAGACTATTTTATCCATGTTACTCACTTGGGTGCTGTCTGCGGGGATTATGGTTATTATGCTAATGACGCCAATTTTATTACAAAAGCAATTTGGCTACTCACCAGTCGATGCGTTACAGGGCAATATATTAGCGATTATTGGGCTTATTATAAGTTGTACATTTTATGGCATGATGATGGATAAATTTGCTATGGGGAAAGTGATATTAATCGGTTGTGCTATTGCAACTGTTGTTATCGCTATTTTTTACCTCTCATTAGATAACCCGCACCTTTTATTTATGACTTATTCGTTAGCGGGTTTTAGTGTTGGTATTGTGGGTTCTTTTGCTTATTTTATGGTGACCGTATTTCCTACTCAGATTCGTTACAGTGGTGTATCGTTTTCATTTAATATGGCTTACGCCATTGCGGGCGGATTAACACCTTTGTTGATCTCTTTTTTGAGTGATTTTGTGAGCAAAATGGCGCCAGCTATCTATGTTATTGGATTATTTGGTTTTGGTGCATTGATTGGGTTATTTTTATTTATTAATAATAACAGTCAAAAATATATTGCTAAAGATCTTGCATAACAAATGCTAATCATAGAGTTGACTATTTTATAATGGTAAATGGGAAGTATAAAAATTTGTTCTTGCTTCCCATTTAGCTGACTTACCTTACATTCAAATCTGCCTGTTTTATTCATTTAAACGATATATCCATCTTATTTTGTCAAAAAGTTTCAGGAAAGGCTACGTTTTAGTATAGTTTATTAAATCATCAATACGATTTAATAAAATTGTGAAACAACTCAAATTTTTTAAGCAGGATTAGGTTAAAATAAAATCAATGATATTTTAATTTTAAAATTTGCTAGGAGAAAAAATGAAAGCAGCAGTTATTAGACAAGAGTGTGATGGTCAAGTCGAAATTAAAGATATCCCTGTTCGCCCTTTAGAAGCAGGAGAAGCACTCGTTGATGTTGAATATTGTGGCCTTTGCCATACAGATATCCATGTGGCATCGGGTGATTTTGGTAAAAAACCGGGGCGAGTTATTGGCCATGAAGGCGTTGGCATTGTGACTAAAATTGCGCCTGATGTAAAAAGTTTAAAAATAGGTGATCGTGTCAGTATTGCTTGGTTTCATGCTGGCTGCGGCACTTGTGAGTATTGTATTTCAGGTCATGAGACATTTTGTCGAAATGCGTTAAATTCTGGTTATAGCGTTGATGGCGGCATGGCAGAACAATGCATTGTTAAAGCGGATTATGCTGTTAAAGTGCCAGAAGGGCTCGATCCCGCACAAGCAACCAGCGTTACATGCGCAGGTGTAACGACATATAAAGGGATTAAAGTGGCGAATACAAAACCAGGTCAATGGCTTGCTGTATTTGGTATTGGTGGATTAGGTACACTTGCTATTGAGTATGGTAAAAAAGTATTTAACAATAAAGTCGTTGCAATTAGTAACAGTGATAGTCAACTGGAATTATGCAAAAAACTAGGTGCGGATTTAGTCGTTAATCCTAAGAAAGTTGAGGATGTGGGGGCTTATATAAAAGAACACACCTCAGGTGGTGTGCATGGCGCTGTTGTGACCTCGGTTACTAAAACTGCATTCAATCAAGCTATCAATTCAGTGCGCCCTTTAGGACGTGTAGTTGCATTGGGTTTGCCTTCTGAAAATATGGATTTGAGTATTCCTAAAACAGTATTAGATGGTATTCAAGTTTTAGGTTCACTGGTTGGTACTCGTAAAGATTTAGCTGAAGCATTTCAATTTAGTGCCGAAGGTAAAGTTGTGCCCATAGTCGAAAAAAGACCTTTGGAAGATATCAATGATATGATCGAGGAAATGAAAGCAGGTAAAATTCGAGGTCGTATGGTTGTTGATATGAAAATGAAGAAAAAGAAATAATTTTTCAAAAAATAGCGAATAAAAAGTCAGCTTTGTGCTGACTCAGATTGATGACAAAGAGCTCGCTTTTTGGCGAGTTCTTTGATCTAATAGAGAGGAGTCCATTATAAGAGAAGTTCTTCTATGCTAAAAAAACCAACTCCAGCGACACCAGAAAAAATAGAGCAAATCTCACTAGATGCGCTTGTCCCCCAAAATCATCTTGTTCGTAAAATAGCTAAAGTCATTGATTTTGAATTTATTCGAGAAGCGGTAGCACCACTTTATTGCCCGAATAACGGTCGTCCGGCAGAAGATCCGGTCAGACTGTTTAAAATCATGCTATTGGGGTATCTTTTCGGTATCCCCAGTGAACGTCGTCTGGTTCAGGAAATTCAGGTCAATTTAGCTTACCGCTGGTTTCTGGGAATGGGATTAACCGAAAAAGTGATTGACGCCTCAACACTTAGCCAAAATCGTCGCCGTCGGTTTAATGACAGTGAAATCTATCAACAGATTTTGATAATATTGTTGAGAAGGCCATTGCCAAAGGGTTGATAAGTGGTCGGGTTTTATATACGGACAGTACTCACCTAAAAGCAAATGCCAATAAAGGCAAAGCACGTAATGAGCAGCGTATTGTTGAGCCCAGTCAATATATTGATGCGCTTAATCAAGCCATCAACGCAGAAAGAGAATTAAACGGAAAAAAGCCTTAAAGCCATCGACGGTAGAGAAATACAAGGAGGTTAAAGTCAGT
>NZ_LZGT01000047.1 GCF_001690525.1 Gilliamella sp. App6-5
AAGCGGTTTATGAATGATTGCTACAATGGTTATCACAGGTTTTAAGCCATAGTGACTACAAATTCTTAATTAATGACGAAACGGTATAGAATCCTGAATATTTTTTACAAAAATATAACCTAAAAGTGAACATCACATCTTTATTAAAGCCCTATCGCTTTCAGCTTGCCTACTTGTTAGTGAGCAAGCGGTTTATGAATGATTGCTACAATGGTTATCACAGGTTTTAAGCCATAGTGACTACAAATTCTTAATTAATGACGAAACGGTATAGAATCCTGAATATTTTTTACAAAAATATAACCTAAAAGTGAACATCACATCTTTATTAAAGCCCTATCGCTTTCAGCTTGCCTACTTGTTAGTGAGCAAGCGGTTTATGAATGATTGCTACAATGGTTATCACAGGTTTTAAGCCATAGTGACTACAAATTCTTAATTAATGACGAAACGGTATAGAATCCTGAATATTTTTTACAAAAATATAACCTAAAAGTGAACATCACATCTTTATTAAAGCCCTATCGCTTTCAGCTTGCCTACTTGTTAGTGAGCAAGCGGTTTATGAATGATTGCTACAATGGTTATCACAGGTTTTAAGCCATAGTGACTACAAATTCTTAATTAATGACGAAACGGTATAGAATCCTGAATATTTTTTACAAAAATATAACCTAAAAGTGAACATCACATCTTTATTAAAGCCCTATCGCTTTCAGCTTGCCTACTTGTTAGTGAGCAAGCGGTTTATGAATGATTGCTACAATGGTTATCACAGGTTTTAAGCCATAGTGACTACAAATTCTTAATTAATGACGAAACGGTATAGAATCCTGAATATTTTTTACAAAAATATAACCTAAAAGTGAACATCACATCTTTATTAAAGCCCTATCGCTTTCAGCTTGCCTACTTGTTAGTGAGCAAGCGGTTTATGAATGATTGCTACAATGGTTATCACAGGTTTTAAGCCATAGTGACTACAAATTCTTAATTAATGACGAAACGGTATAGAATCCTGAATATTTTTTACAAAAATATAACCTAAAAGTGAACATCACATCTTTATTAAAGCCCTATCGCTTTCAGCTTGCCTACTTGTTAGTGAGCAAGCGGTTTATGAATGATTGCTACAATGGTTATCACAGGTTTTAAGCCATAGTGACTACAAATTCTTAATTAATGACGAAACGGTATAGAATCCTGAATATTTTTTACAAAATCTAACCTAAAAAGCGAATATTTAGCTTGCTGTCTTATTTTATCTTCAATTGAGCTTTTTAGCTGGATATAAAGGGTTAGACGGCTGATCATAAAGCGTTTAGCCAAATAGGTGACAGTTATTTTTCTTTGTAATATCAGGGCTATATCGTTTGTCTGTGATAAAGCGTTAGTTTGTTTTAAAGATGATTAATTTGTGGCTTAACTTTAGCAAAAAAAGTTAATAAATTAGAGCGAATTTATAATAAACTCACCAATCAGCTTATTAATTAAGCTTAATTAAAATAGTTTTCATCTTAATAAATAGATGAACGAGCACAAAATTAAAATGAACTGAAAGGAAAATTATGCGTATAATCATAGCTGTTTTTTTTATGTTTTTATTAACTGCTTGTCATACACGTACAGCAGAAGATGCTTATAAAGAAGGAAAATATTTAGAAAGTATCAACCTATTAGGTGACAGTATTGAGGACAAAGGTCCAGCAGAATTTGGAAAACAAGATATACAACGACTGCAAAATATCGTCAGTAGCGTTATGCAACATTACGAAACAAGCCTTTTAAACACTAATAGTTTGGATTATGCCTCACGGATAAAATGCTACGAAAACCTATTAGCTATGAAAATGCGATTAACTGATCGTTTTTATAGCCAAGAAATCAGTTTTTTCGATAACAAATATGACGCTACGCAATTACAACAAAATATAGCTAAAGAGTACTATAATTATGGCAATTCAATTACTGGCACCGATAGCGAAAGTTATAGAATAAGAGCCGATTTATATGGAAAAGGGCTTGAGCAATACAACTATAAAAATATTGAAAGCTTGTACAAAAATGCCAATAAAAAATATATGCAACTTGCGGCTAAAGAGTATTATGATCAAGGGAAAATGTTCGAACAGCAAGGTAATTATAAAGCTGCTGCGGATGCATTTAGTAATGCCTCGGATGTATATAAACCACTTGGCAAATACAAAGATAGTGATAAACTTTCTATTGATAATGATAGAAAAGCCTGTGCTCAAGAAGCAGAAAATGCTTATGAACAAGCAAAACAACTAGAAAAAACAGCAACACACCGTTATCAATTTCGTGAAATTGCTAGATATTACGCCTCGGCTGCTTCTGCTTATCGTCAATACGGATCTTTTCGCGATGCAGATTTACAAGCAGATAATTATACAAAAAAAGGGAAAATTAAAGTCTATTATAATTCTTCAGAATTAAGATCTTTTGTATTAGATATATTAAGTAAGGACTTTATAGAATTTGTTATTTATCAACCAAGTCAGGCAGATGTCAAAATTCGCATTACGACAAATGTTGAATTTTCTGATCTTGGAGAATCCGTTAACAATGAAACCAAAACCGAACAAGTCTTTGATAAATTTGTTGAAGTGTCTGACGAAAACGGTAATAAAAAGCAAGTTAAAACCTACAAAGATCAGCAATTTAATTTAAAAACGGTGACGCATAGCAATAAATTAACCCTGACTACTGAAATTGAGGTTCATGGCGCTTATAGTTACAGTAAAAAATTTGACATAGTTCAAACATCAGCAAAACATGATTACATCTATTCTGGCAATGTGCCATCAAATTTGCGTAATCACAGTAAAGGAACATTACAAAGCAAAGATAGCTTGCTTCAAGCAGCAAAAGAACAGCAATTAACCGAACTAAAATCAAGGTTTGAGGATATTATTAGAGATCTTTCATATTTATAACTAATTAAAGTTTATATTGAATTTTTTAGAAAAGATAATCTAATCACATCCGTGTGCATAGTATTTATATGCAAAGCAAAAATAAAATCCCACAAACAACAGCATTTATTGTTTGTGGGATTTTTATTTAATATAGATGATTAGCTATTCAAGCCCAAGCACCATTCGTCCATTTTTGGTTGCCACATTAACGACATTATCTAAATCAGTATAACGACATCCAGTCACTAGTAATTTAAGTTCTTCCCACATATTGCCAGTTGAAAATGGTAGCATATAGTCACTGACGTTATCCGTGCCAATAGCAACAGGAATACCAGCAGCAGCTAGTTCATCAACTGGGGTGAGTGAGTTACGAGTAGGGCCTTGTTCTTCACGGCGTGGGCTATCGATCCAAGCAAATGGGCAGGCAATTACCATCATTTTTGCTTCTTGCATTTTTTTATAGAGTTTTTGGCGATATTCTAAACTGTGGGCTGTGATCGAAATACTATGAATGGCAACAACGCGACCATGCATACCATGTTCAAGGGTTTTATCGGTAAGTTGTTCCGTTTCGATCTCATCTTGAGAATTAAACTGGTCAACATGTACATGCACCATTTTGCCTAATGATTTACCCGTTTGCATTAGCACATCAAGATGTTTCAGTCCCATGCCTTCACCATGATCGCGCTCATCACGACGTGGTAAACCGCCAATAATATCAACTAAATCAGCGCCTTTATCGAACCAATAACGAGCCTCTTTATCGATAACGCCTTTAAGTGTTTGATTGACTAATTTTATGGTGATGTCATTTTTATAGGTTTCGCGTGCTCTTAACGCCCCTTTAATGGCCCGTTCTTGCGCGATAGGGTCAATATCAACAAACGATCCCATTGCACTCACCCCTTGCTCAATCATCCGCTCAACCGCCATACTAAAATGGCGATAGTAATCATCTTCGCTCATTGATGCTTTGACTTTATCTAATGTATCCCATTTTTCAATTAAGGTCTGTTTTTGATAGACATCAAAACTATCAACCGAAATAGTAAAAGCACGATCGGCATGCATATGAGCATTAACCCATCCGCCATTTTGTTTAATTTTATTCATTAAATAGGCTTTTAAACTTTGGTCTCTTGTGGTTAACAACATGTTTTTATGTTCAATCATAATGTGCCTCTACAATGCAATCATTTTAAAGAAAGTGGATAAAATCGAGCGCAATAGGCAAAAAAAATCCCCCAAAAAGGAGGATAAAAGTCTTATCAATAATTTTATTGGTTAAGATTATTGATTTACAAGTGTTCATTGCGCTTATACCTTATCGATTAAAAATTGCAGAAATTCTAACCAAAATATTTTTAATAGCAAGGACTATAATTGATAAAATATATAAATAAATGAAATGGTTAAAGTATTATTTTTTAGATTTTCTACTGCAAAAAAAGCGTTCAATAAATACAGTTTACCCATAAAATAAAAAATTAAATGATAACTTATTATTTAATAATAATAATTGAACGTCACAAAAATGAGATTATTTATCTTATTATTCTGTTTTGGATTATTGGTGATGCCAAGCGTATACTGTGCTAACCAATTATTGTGAAATATAGGGCAGTTAACATGAGCCAATTAAATATCGTTGCCACAATCGCCGTTAAACCAGAATTTTATGAAGCATTTCAACCGATATTGAAACGATTAGTCACAGGTAGCAGGGCCGAAACAGGTTGTGTGCGCTATGAGCTTAATCAAAGTATTGATAACCCCAATATCTTTATTGTGATCGAAACATGGGCTTCACAGCAGGCGATTGATTTTCACAATGCAACGCCTCATTTTGTCGAATTTGCCAACTTTGCTAAAGATTATGTTGATGGATTAGAGATTAATATAGTTAAACAAATCATGTAACTTAAAAGTACAAAATATTAAGTATATTAGCAAAACTGCCACCCATGCATTCACATCGGTGGCAGTTTACTTACATTTTATCAACTGTCTTAATACCTAACATATCAAGACCAATTTTCAGTGTTTTTGCTGTTAAACAAGCCAATTTCAAGCGACTTTGTTTTAAGCTCTCGCTGTCGGCCGTTAAAATAGGGCAGTTCTCATAAAAACTTGAAAATAGCGTCGCAATTTCATAAAGATAAGCACAAAGTACATGCGGCGTACCGTCCCTTGCTACGGTTGAAATTGTATCGTCAAATTGAATTAAACGTGTTGCTAAGGCACGCTCTTTATCGGTTTCTAAACGAATATTACCTGTTAAGCTCGCTTCGGTAATATTCGATTTTTTAAATATCGATAACACTCGGGTATAAGCATATTGTAAATAAGGTGCGGTATTGCCTTCAAATGACAACATATTATCCCAATCAAAAACATAATCGGTGGTACGATTTTTAGAAAGATCGGCATATTTAACTGCACCAATAGCCACTGCATCGACGATTTCGGCAAGCTCGCTTTCAGTTAAGTCAGGATTTTTGCTACGAATTAATGTTGTCGCACGTTCACAAGCTTCATCGAGCAAATCATTTAATTTAACGGTATCGCCAGAACGTGTTTTAAATGGTTTACCGTCTTTACCTAGCATCATACCAAACATATGGTGCTCAAGTTTTAATGATTCTGGCACATACTTGGCTTTATGAACAATAGCCCAAACTTGTTCTAAATGTTGATGTTGGCGGGAATCAGTATAATAAAGAATACGATCGGCATGTAATGTTTCGTAACGGTATTTAGCACAAGCAATATCGGTTGTGGCATAAAGATAGCCACCATCCCGTTTTTGGATGATAACCCCCATCGGTTCGCCTTCTTTGTTTTTATACTCATCTAAAAACACAACAATCGCGCCTTCGCTTTCAACGGCAAGTCCTTTCTGTTTTAAATCGGCAACGATACCCGGTAGCATACTGTTATAGATGCTTTCGCCCATGGTGTCTTCAACGGTTAAGGTGACATTTAAACGTTTATAAGTGGCAATATTTTGCGTCATGGTAATATCAACTAGCTTACGCCACATATCGCGACAATATTCATCGCCACCTTGTAATTTCACTACATAATTACGAGCTTTTTCGGCAAAAATTTCGTCTTCGTCATAATGTTTTTTAGCGGCGCGATAGAATGACTCTAAATCTGAAAGATCCATATCATTGGCATGTTCATTTTGCATCTTTTCAAGATACGCAATTAACATTCCAAATTGCGTTCCCCAATCACCAACATGATTAGCACGAATAACATTATGACCTAAAAACGATAAAACGCGAACGCTAGCATCACCAATAATGGTTGAACGCAAGTGCCCGACATGCATCTCTTTGGCGACATTAGGCGCTGAATAATCAACCACAACTGTTTGTGGTTTCGCGGGCAAAGTGATATTAAGTTTATCGCTGTTTAAAGCAATTTCATTTTGCTCAGCAATCCAGCTATTTTTTAAAAAGATATTGATAAAGCCTGGGCCGGCAATTTCCACTTTTTCGGCGATATCATCGATATCTAAATGTTGCAAAACAGCTTGGGCAAGTTCTCGAGGTGGCATACCTAGTTTTTTGGCAACAGCCATAATGCCATTCGCTTGGTAATCACCAAATTGTGCTTTGTTTGATTGCTTAATTAAAGCGTCACAGTTTTTATCAGCACCCGCCATAATCATGGCTTGCGAAACACGTTGCGTTAATAATTGTTGAATATTCACACTAAACCTAACCGATTATAATAAAATGTCCCATATAATACCGACAAAGTGATGAATTGTCACTTATCGCATTAAAAGGGGAGGTCTCCTTTTTATTAAAAGAGTGTAAAAAGTCGAATAAATTGATGCTCCAGCCAAAATATTTTAATCAAGCCTTATTTTTCATCAAAAAACAAAAATATAATGTAATTGTTTAATTTTTCTAAAAAACACCTTCTTGTAAAAACTTTAATAAAATCAATAGTCTACCTGAGAAATTTTAGAGCGAAAAATACTCACACAACACTGTGTAAGATCAATATGAATTTATGTCCAGACTAATATAGACAAATACCCACTTGGAAAAAGAGATAAAAATTAATACTAAATACAGGCTAAATTGGATAATAAATAAGCGTATTGTAATACGTTAGAAGGTATTTTTTATCAAATTTGAATTGGTTGTCTGTGATGAGGTGATGAGATATTTCAATAAAAAACTCACGAAAGGGTCATATTACTAGAGTCTATAAATATCCTCAATTGGTATAACGATATTAGCATGTTGTATGATGCGGTTAAAAATGTTAAAGAAGGATCATGATGAATACAAAAGCTCAACATCCCCGAGTAATATTTTTATTGCACATTTCTTTTAAAAACATATCTGAATAAGAGCTTAAATCATCTTGATTTTTACCGTGCGAGTATTTTTTCCCTAATTTGAGCAGCCAATCACTAAAATGATGTAAAAATAATTTATTATCATTATCGATTTCAAATATTGCGGAATCAGAATAAGAATCAACTAATGAATCTAATATCTCCAAAAAAGCTTTATCATTTTTCAAAATCTCATCAACTGTAATTGCTTGAAGATATTTTATTATGTCTATTATCTGAGATAATGTTAAAATAGTTGGACCATTTTTTATATTATTTAATATTTGTTGGATCATAGCATTTATCTAAAAATTAACATCTCATTCTTTTTATATAGTAGATGAATTTTGTACTTTTTGAACAATTTTTAGAACGATAGTTACATATGTAATATAATTGGGGAATTAATATGATTAATGTAGATAACTTTTATGACTGCGAAAAAAAACTGACTGATAAAGATTTAAATGCTTGTGAAAAGAAGTTAGGTATCACAATTCCAGATTCTTTAAAACAGCTTTACCTTAATTGTAATGGCGGAATGGTATATAAAGATATTTGGAAAACAACTGTTCCTCCATACAAACTTCAAGTTTTTAATTTTATTCCTATAAAATATAATAAAGCATTTAAAAATGACCCAGATTTTATCATGGAAGGTATTGCTTTCAAACATTGGGACAATAAAAAGTTACCTAAGGAGCTGTTACCTTTTGCTCGCGATTTAAGCAATGGTTTTTTATGTATAAATATTAATACTGGTGCGATATATCAATATCTCAGACTAGAATGGGACGACACTCTAAATACAGAACAAAATTTTAAAAAAAATAGCATTTATTTATCTGATTCATTAGAAAATTTTTTAAATGCTTTAACTTATGATGAAGAGCAAGATAAAGAAGAAATCGTTGAATATGAAGATATTAAACCAAGAGCAAGTAACAAATTCTACGATTCTGAACAATCAATTAACACCGCTGACCTAAATGAGGTTGAAAAACTCTTAAAGATAAAAATTCCTGTTCAATTAAGACAATTCCTGTTACACCACAATGGTGGAATGCCAGAGAATAATACTTGGCTGGATCCTGAAGGTGAATTTGAAGAGGTTGTAATTCATGAACTAATTCCCATCAAATACTATAAAAAGTTTAATAATAACAAGAACTATTTAATGCCTTCCAAAGCAGAAAATTTATGGGGTAGAAAGTTATTACCGGAAACTTTTTTACCTTTTGCGATTGACGCGGGTGGTAATTATTTCTGCATCGATATTAATAATGGAAAAATATACTATTACACTCTTGACACATGGTCTGATAATTTATCTTTAACGGATAATCAAGATAAGAGTACTCTTTTTCTATGCAATAGCTTTAATGAATTTGTTTCTAAATTAGTGTGTGAAGATGATCTAGATGATTTATAAATAATAGCCGTCAGGTTAACCTCATCCCAGTTGATATTGAAGACAATATTTATACATAAAAACTGGCTTATATTACAATACTTTCAGGTATTATCCCCCAGATTTTGTCCACTTTATTCAGCTTGATCCGTTTTAGTTTTTTGGGCGGGTTTAGCCTGTGTTAGTATGAGCTTAACGGATTGGTTTTAATGCCTTAAGTAAAATAATAAAACGCTAGTTGATGGCTCCAATTTAAGTTAAATTAGGTATATAATTTGAAAAAACAATAAATGAGATCGGTAATGACTAATCAAAATAGTGTAAGTTCTATTTCTGTTTCACATCTTTTAGAAGCTAAACCAGCTTTTTGTTGTCAGTTAGATGGTAAAGGCAAAGCGCTACCACTTAATGAACAGAGTAAACCTTCAATTTCACAACCATTTTGGATTCATTTAGATTTTGCTAAACAAGAAACCATCAATTGGGTAAATAATACAAATCTAGTTCCAGATTTGATTAAAAATGAATTGCTAAAACCTAAGCAAATATCCAAGGAAATTCGTTTTGAGTCGGGTGTTTTAGTGGTTTTAAAAGGTGTTAATTTTGTTCCCAATGAGCTTCCCGATCCTATTGTTACCTTTCGTTTTTATATAACTGATAACATGATTATTTCAACACGGCATCAACAAATTTCGGCTATTGCCGAATTAAAGGATCATCTAGAAAAGGGAATTGGTCCTGTAGATGTGGCGGATTGGTTGATTCAAATGTCTGATTTAATTAGTGATCAAGTTAATTTATCTTTTGATAGTGTTCACAATAAAATCATTAAGTTAGAGGAATCTGTTTTAAACCAACGTATCTTTTCTTATAAAGAAATTGGTCGAGTTCGTAAACAGTTGATCGTCTTACGCCGATTGTTATCACCACAACGCGATATTTTTGTAAAAATTTCGACTGAAAGAATATCGTGGATTGATGATAACGATCGCCAACGCTTGCATGACATTTCCTATCAACAAAATCATTATGTATCTGATATTGATAGCTGTTTATTAAGAATAGCTTCAATTATGGAACAAATTAATAGCTTCTTGGCTGAATCAACCAATAAAAGAATCTATTTAATGTCACTCTTTACCATAATTTTTACACCCATTACGTTTTTAACCAGCTTGCTTGGCGTCAATTTAGCTGGTATTCCTTTTAGTAGTGAAGGTTGGTCTTTTGTAGGATTAATATTACTACTTGTTATTATTTGTGTTATTTCAGTTATTTGGCTTAAATACAAAAAATGGTGGTAATAAAGCATCGTTAAAAAATGGATGAAAATTTATGAACGCTTATAAAGTTGAGTATAAGGATATAATTGGCTTTTTATTTAAAACCATGAAATTAACACCGATTCAAACTTATCTTGTTTGAAATTTTAATGAATAATTATTCTTATGCAACCTAATCAATCTTATCGTTTGTTTATTGCCGAAAAGCCCAGCTTAGCAAGGGCTATCGCTGACGTATTACCTAAACCTCTTCAAAAAGGTAATGGTTTTATTAAAGCGAGTAATGGCGATGTGGTTAGTTGGTGTATTGGTCATCTTCTTGAGCAAGCTACACCAGAAGTTTATGATCCTCGATATAAAAAATGGGTGATTAATGATTTACCCATAGTGCCTGAAAAATGGATATTAATGCCTAAAGGCAATACACAAAAACAATTTAATATTTTGGTAGATCTGATTAAGTCAGCAGAGCAAATAGTACACGCTGGTGACCCAGATAGGGAAGGGCAGTTACTAGTAGATGAAGTTTTAAATTATTGCCAATTATCGCCAGATAAGCGCAAAGCAATTCAACGCTGTTTAATTAGTGATTTGAATGCTAGTGCTGTTGAAAAGTCATTGCAACAATTACGCAACAATCAAGATTTTATTCCTTTATCAACCTCGGCATTAGCAAGGGCTAGAGCCGATTGGCTGTATGGAATTAATATGAGTCGGCTTTGTACTATTGTTGGGCAAAAAAACGGTTATCGAGGCGTATTATCAATAGGGCGAGTGCAAACGCCTATTTTAGGATTGGTGGTTAGGCGAGATTTAGAGATAACGCAATTTGTACCTAAACCATTTTATGAAGTTTTTGCTGTGCTGCAAACCAAAGATAATGAAATATTCAAAGCGAAATGGCAACCCAGCGAAGCCTGTGCGCCTTATCAGGATGAAGAAGGGCGTGTATTAGTCAAAAAATTAGCCGAAAATGTTTGTCAGCGCATTAATAATCAATCTGGAAAAATTGATAAAGTCAGTAATAAAAAGAAAGAATTAGCGCCACCAATGCCATTTAATTTATCGGCATTGCAAATTGAAATGGCCAAAAAAAATGGATTGAGCGCTCAAGATGTGCTCGACATTTGCCAATCGTTATATGAAAAACACAAATTAATCACCTATCCAAGGTCGGATTGTCGCTTTCTACCTGAAGAACATTTAAAACAAATTACAGGCATAAAGTCCGCCATTGAAAATAATTGCCCTGAACTACAAACCGCTATTGGTGATGCTAATTTTGCATTACGTTCCAAGGCTTGGAATGATAAAAAAGTTGAAGCACATCACGCTATTATTCCAACTTTGCGCAAAGCTAGAATGGAAAACTTAACTGATAACGAAAAAGCGGTGTATCAAGTTGTGGCAACGCAATATTTAGCTCAATTTTATCCAGCTTATAGATATGCTGAATTGCAAATTGATGTTGACATTCAAGGAGGAAAATTTATTTCTAAAGCCAACCAGATGCTTGACGAAGGTTGGAAAGTTTTATTTAGAAGTAAAAACTATCAAGCTGAAACCGAGACAAATGACAATGAAAGTAATGGTTTATTAACTAAATTAGTTAAAAAGGGCGAAATTGTGCAATGTATTGATACCGAGCTGGTTAGTAAAGAAACTCAACCGCCAAGACCTTTTACCGATGCCACATTATTGTCTGCCATGACAGGAATTGCCCGATTTGTTAAAGATCCCGAAATCAAAAAAATATTGCGAGAAACCGATGGCTTAGGTACTGAAGCAACAAGGGCCGGTATTATTGAATTGTTATTTAAACGCCAATTTTTAACTCGTCAAGGTAAAACAATTCGCTCAACTGACGTGGGTAAAAATCTGATTTTATCGCTACCCGATATCATGTCGATGCCTGATATGACCGCACATTGGGAATTACAATTGGACGAAATTAGTAAAAAAGCGTTTTCATATCAGCAGTTCATGCATCAGCTCAACATATCACTATTAGAGCTGGTTAATCAGTTAAAAAATACCAGATTGAATATTCGGGCTTGATTTCATGTCAACAAAAAGCAGGATAACTTTTAACAATAACGTTTAATCCTGTTTATTAAAATAGTCATATTGACTGACTATTTTAATCTCGTAGCTGAATTTGTTATTTTTCTGATGTGCTAATTTCTTCTAAAATAGTGGTATTAATTTTATTTTTATCTTGAATGATTTTAGCTAATTCATTATTCGCTCGTTGTAAAAAGCTGCTGTCTTTTGAAATTAAAAGATAGGTTTTAAATCGTTTAACCGGCTCTAATGCAAAGCAAAATAAAGCGATCATAATAATAAAGACTGTTAAAATAGCAATAATGACATTAATTATCCAAGTTGAACTAAAAACGGTAATTATATTAGATAGCAACATAATAAATGCGAACGCAAATGCAATACCGCTAAGCATAACTTCTTTAATTAAATAGGGTTTTAGTGGCGTAACACGATTTTTTACAATCCCAAAATATTGAGTTAAGGAATCTAATTGAGTCAGTTTAATAAGATGATCAATATCGGCATTCACTAGTGAAATGGCAATACTTTCTTTGTCAATACTGCCGGATTTGTAAAAGCAGACCTTTTCCCAAATGAGCCTTTTTTTAATGTTATTTAGATAATCTGTCTGATATTTTGGATAAGGGATTTTTTCTAAAATATCGGTATATTTAATGATATTATCAAAACCGTCATGTTTAGTGCGTTTTTTATAAATAAATGCAACAAAAGAAAGTACAAAAATAATCACTAAATTGAACCAATTATCATGGAGTAACTCAGAAAGTTCCATTTAAAATATTCCTGTTAATTAATCATGAAGTGATTGTATCTTATATTAGGTAAGTTAGGTATAAATTCGATATAAAATGAAGATAAAAACGGCGATAAATGCTGTTTTCCGACAATTATCACTCTTTTAAGGGGGTATGGGTTGACTTCTGTTTCGGAAAGGCGTATAAAATGCCCGCCTTTTGAGCTTTTCTTCCTTTTTTAGCTATTATGGAAGTTAAAAATGAGGGTGAAGGGAAGTTGAAATACAAAGTGAAGAGTTCAATTTACAGGAGAAATATGGACACTCAATCGGGTCACCCCAAAATGCGGGGAGACAATTTTAAACACATCATTATCGGTTAATGAACCTGTCTAAATCACCATTTTTTCAGTTCACAAGCCGAAATTGATAAAACGGTAATGGTGAACGATATGCATTTTTTTATACGCTATCACACAAACTCAAAACATCAATGCGCACAAAGCTTAATGTTGCGTGTTTTACATCTTTCAGAAAAACATTTAGAACCGCCGAGTTGTATCTAAATTCTTAATTAATTCTATTTGCTAATTAAATTTAATGCTCAGCACTAGCTATACAAAATAGCTTTATGGGCTAGTTTTGCTATGCACTAAAAATTTTAGCTCATCTCAAAATTTAATGACTTATCGTTATAGGATAACAATGAGTTGGCATGTTTTTGCCAAAATTATGAATATAGGTACTCATGATGACAAAAAATACATCAAAAACCAAAGCACAAAATAGTGTAGATATCAAAGCTATCAACGAAGCACAAAACAGCCTAGATAGCATTTTATCTAAATTTCAATCCAGCCTTTCAGGATTAACACAAGAAAGTGCCAAATCGAGAATTGAACAATATGGTAAAAATGAAGTCGCACGAGAAAAAGCGCCATCAGTGATAGTGCAACTATTAATGGCATTTAATAATCCATTTATATTTGTATTATTAGCATTGGCCATCGTCAGTTTTGTAACTGATTTTTGGTTGCCTTTGCAAAATGGTGAAGAAACTGATTTAACTGGGATTATTATTATCCTAACCATGGTATCGCTCAGTGGGTTATTGCGTTTTTGGCAGGAGTTTAGATCAAACAAAGCGGCCGAAGCGCTAAAATCAATGATTCGCACAACCGCAACCGTGCTAAGACGTGCACATAAAGATATGGCCCCAGAGCGCATTGAAATTCCATTAAGTGAAATTGTTCCGGGGGATATTGTTTATTTATCAGCTGGTGACATGATCCCAGCGGATATCCGATTAATCGAATCTCGTGACTTATTTGTTAGTCAAGCTGTACTCACTGGTGAATCGATTCCGGTTGAAAAATATGACACATTAGGCGCGGTAACACAAAAAAATACCGATAATATCGAAGCATCAGACATTAATAAAGATAATTTACTTGATGTTAATAACATCTGTTTTATGGGCACTAATGTTGTCAGTGGTACCGCTACTGCCATTGTAGTTGCAACGGGGGCCGATACGCATTTTGGCTCATTAGCAAAATCAATTGTTGGATCGCGTGCTGAAACCTCGTTTGATCGGGGGGTTAATAGCGTTAGCTGGTTGCTTATTCGCTTTATGCTAATCATGGTGCCAATTGTCTTTTTTATTAACGGTTTTTCAAAAAATGATTGGGGCGATGCGGCACTTTTTGCATTAGCTGTTGCGGTTGGTTTAACGCCTGAAATGTTACCAATGATCGTCAGTGCTAACCTAGCCAAAGGCGCCGTTGGTATGGCAAAACGTAAAGTTGTAGTTAAACGACTTAACGCTATCCAAAATTTTGGTGCGATGGACATTTTATGTACCGATAAAACAGGTACCTTAACGCAAGATAAAATCATTTTAGAGCATCACCTTGATATAAAGGGCCAAGTTGACTCTTCTGTTTTAGAACTCGCTTGGCTTAACAGCTATTATCAAAGTGGTATGAAAAACTTAATGGATAAAGCGATCATCCGTTTCACCGAAGAAAAGACCAACATGAAAAAAGTAGGTGTTGGCTTGTACAAAAAAATTGATGAATTACCATTTGATTTTGTACGTCGTCGTTTATCGGTGGTTGTGCAAAATGGCAGTGATAACCATCTAATGATTTGCAAAGGCGCAGTTGAAGAAATGCTATCTATTGCTAGTCATGTCTACGAAAATGGTGAATATTTACCATTAGATGAAAAACGAAAACAAGCGTTAATTGCACTCGCGCATGACTATAACAAAGAAGGTTTTAGAGTATTAGCGGTTGGTGTAAAAGATATTCCAGCTAGCGAAACAAAAACACAATACACAGTGCAAGACGAAACAGCACTTGCTATTCGCGGCTTTTTAACCTTTTTAGACCCTCCAAAAGAAAGTGCGTTCGAAGCGATTTCAGCCTTAAATGAACATGGTGTGGGTGTTAAAGTCTTAACAGGTGATAACGAAATCATCACCATCAAAGTCTGCCGAGAAGTTGGTTTAGAGCCAGGCACCCCATTACTTGGCACTGAAATTGAAAAAATGGATGATGCTGAACTCAAAATACAAATCGAACAACGCACCATTTTTGCTAAATTAACACCGCTGCAAAAATCGCGAATTATCCGATTATTGCAAGATAACGGTCATACCGTTGGTTTTTTAGGAGATGGTATAAACGATGCACCGGCACTGCGCGATGCTGATGTAGGAATTTCGGTTGATACTGCAACAGATATTGCTAAAGAATCTGCCGATATTATTCTGCTTGAAAAGAGCTTAATGGTATTGGAAGAAGGTGTAATATGCGGCCGCGAAACCTTTGGCAATATCATGAAATACTTAAACATGACCGCAAGTTCGAATTTTGGTAATATTTTTTCAGTATTAGTGGCTAGTGCGTTTCTACCATTTTTGCCTATGCTAGCGATACATTTACTTATTCAAAACTTACTGTATGATATTTCTCAACTCTCATTGCCATGGGACAAAATGGACGATGAGTTTTTACAAAAACCACGCAAATGGGATGCACTAAATATTAGACGTTTTATGATTTGGATTGGACCAACATCGTCTATTTTTGATATCACAACCTATGCACTAATGTGGTTTGTATTCAGTGCAAACAGTGTTGAAGCGCAATCGCTGTTTCATTCAGGCTGGTTTATTGAGGGGTTATTGTCACAAACATTGGTTGTGCATATGCTTAGAACACAAAAAATTCCATTTGTGCAAAGCACCGCAGCATTTCCTGTTATTGTGATGACCTTGTTAATTATGGCTGTAGGTATTTATATTCCGTTTTCTCCACTGGGTGGGTTAATTGGTTTACAACCATTACCTTGGTCATACTTTCCATGGCTTTTAGCAACCCTATTTAGCTATTGCTGTGTTGCACAATTGATGAAACGCATTTATATCAAACGCTTTGGTCAATGGTTTTAATTGACTAATAATAGCTAAGCGATATTAACATCGCTTAGCAATCTTAAAATTTATATAGTAAAAAATTATTAAAAATTAATTTATTCACCCTATAATTATAACTAAAAGGAAATAATCTATGAAAACACCACATAAAAATTTAATTATGTTAATCAAAAGCCGCAAACAAAAGAAAGCACAACAGCAATTAAAAGTAAAATGATTTGCTTTAATAATTTAAGTTAACATGCAATAAAAACCCTCAAATTATTGAGGGTTCATTTACCGCCTCACTTGCTATTTACTATTAACCGAACAAAATTATCCAGTACCAAGTTATCGTCGCCTCACACGTAAATCAGCCAATCAGAAATGGGCATTTATCTATAATAGCCAACACAATACCTATACTTGACTGGGCAAACAATGCTAGCTCATAAAATCACTAGTCGAAAAAAGGTTATCATCATAATCATTCTGAGTCGATACGGTGTAAATAATACCCTTTATTATCAAAATGTACTAAAGTAAAAACCACTAAAAAGTTATTACGCGACATATTTGATAGACGGATTAAGGCAAAGCCAATGAAATTTGCTCAAGTAAATAGGGTAAAAAGTTATGCCAGATAAAAAGAACCAATAAAACCACTTTTATTTCGACGGTTTGGCCTATTATTTTTTTACTAATTTAACAAAATATTGATTGAAATATGAGTGATAAATACGGGCATAAATTCCGAATGATATTAAGATTTGTCCGCAATCTGAAAGCCTTATCTAGAGACTTTTTTGTTATTTATCAAAATTTAATGCTTTCGAATACAAACTTAGTTTCTGAGATGTTTAAGTCTAACGTGGTTTGTTTAATCATTGCGTTATTGTTTATATTTAATTTAAAAGTTTTGCTGTTGATACCTCATTTTTATTACTCGATTTGTTAATTTTGGATCGAGTTAATACCCTATAATCGCCTTGATTTATTAAATAATAGTTGTTATATTGAAAGGCATTGATAGGCCGTCACTCTCAACTTTGAACTATTTTAGAATGCTGGGGAGCTAAACAAAAGTAGCGGTATTTTTAACTTCATGTTAATTCTTGTTAAACTTTTGTCTCAGTTAGGGGATTACTTTATCAATTATCTCATTTGATAGCTAACGTTGTAAGTTATCTTATATTAAAGGTCAATGCTTTTTATATAAAAATATTAAAATTTTTATATGTTTTGGAGTTGTTTTTAAAAGGATTTATGAAAAAGCTATTCATCGCATTATTTATCTTATCGTGCTGTAATCTTAGTTATGCTGATACCATGGGTGTTTATGTTGTAAATTCACGCGATGGTTCGGTTTCATTGGTACAAGTCGAGCAACCAATCGTTAATAGCAAGCAAAATTTTAATTGGGCAAAAAACCAGTTAGTTAAAATCTATAACGAAAACTCTGAGCAAACGGAATTTTATTGCGGATGTGAATTCAGTTTTAATAATAAAAAAGGGACTGTTGACTTCACTAAATGCGGTTACAAGCCAAGAAAAAATCAAACAAGAGCAGAACGCATTGAGTGGGAACATGTTATGCCAGCCGAAAATTTTGGACGTCACCTACAGTGCTGGCGCGATGGTGGACGTAAAGCGTGTAAAAAAGATGTTACGTTCAACTTGATGGAGGGGGATATACACAATCTACAGCCCGCTATTGGTGAAGTAAATGGTGACAGGTCTAATTATCGCTATTCGCAATTCACTAAAGAATTTAATCAATATGGAAAATGCCAATCAGCCGTTGATTTTAAAGGAAGAAAATTTCAACCGCGCGACGAGATTCGAGGAACAATAGCACGAACCTATTTTTATATGTCGAATAAATATAATATAAATTTATCAGATGCTGATTATAAGTTAATGACCGAGTGGAATAAAATGTATCCGCCTAAACAATGGGAATGCAAGCGCAATCAACAAATTAAACAAATTCAAGGTAATGATAATAAACTTATTACCTCACAATGTAACTAACCAAATTAAGCTGACTCAAGTCGATTTTTTATACAAAAATTTAAATACTTTGCTTAAACATTATCGCCATTTAGAGGTCTCAAGTCTAGCAAAGCTGCGATTCCTCAAACGCATAGAGTTGGTATACAATCCTATAAAACGTCGAAAACCGAATGTGATGACATAAAGCGCTAGTCAGGGAAAACAACTAGAGAATTTATTTTCACTTCTTGGTTTCTCATTTTGCTAACATGAATTCCGATGAATAATTAGCGTGTGTCGGGTTAAGCTTGAATCAATCTATATAAAATTTAATTAAAATCAATATTCTATTTGATCTTTTTTTATGAAAACAATAACGCTTTTAAAACAATTGAAAACCATTGTTACGATTTATCTTATAGATAAAACAGAGCAAAACCGAATGAGTTTGGTTTTGTTTTTTCTATGATTTGACTATTTTTGCGATTTTTTTACTTATTATTTGTTGTTATTGAGAATAATTCGCATTTTTACACTAAAAATAATTCTGATTATTTTTTAAGATATGTATCTTTAATTTAATACGATTACTTTTATCAATACTATTGTTATTTTTAGGAAACATAATGTCATCTCTTACCCTTAATCAGTTACCTTTAGGCCGCGAGGCGGTGATTACTCGCTTGTTACCTGAATCGTTCCCCTTTCGTCGAAAGTTGCTAGCAATGGGCATTACGCCAGGTTGTAAGGTTTTGGCTGTGCGTGTTGCGCCGCTTGGTGATCCGATTGAAATCAAAATGCGTGGATTTTCGCTTTGTTTACGTCGCAAAGAAGCGCAATCCATTGAGGTTGTGGAGGTAATTGCGTGAAGATAGCGTTAATTGGTAACCCTAATAGTGGTAAGACAACGTTATTTAATATACTAACGGGTTCAAAACAGCGAGTAGGGAACTGGCCGGGCGTGACTGTTGAACGTAAAACCGGTATGTTCACTTATCATCATACACAATATGAAGTTATCGATTTGCCTGGTACGTATTCAATTGAGCCTGATCTGCTTAGTGTTTCGCAAGATGAGCTTATTGCGCGCCAATTCGTGCTGTCCGAAAGTGAATGCGTGATTATTAATATTATTGATGCAACTAATTTGCAACGTAGTTTGTATTTAACTTGTCAGTTGATTGATTTACAAGTACCGATGATTGTTGTGTTAAATATGAGCGATGCAGTTAAAGCCATGGGCGAACAGATTAATGTTGATCTGTTGTCAACGTTGCTCGGTTGTCCTGTGGTGGCAATATCATCTCGTCAAAAAACCGGTTTGCAGGGCTTTTATCAACAAATCGAAAACATGGTAATGCATCCATATGCAGCTCAACCATCGATTGATCTGCTTGGCGATGATCAGCAAGCGGTGATTCACCATTATATTTGCGATCTGCCTGAAGATAGTGTTGTGCGCCAATTAAATCGCTGGCAATTGATAGATGCCTTATTAGATGAATCGCGCTATCACTTATCACAACGTGAAACCAAAATGTTAGCGGACTGCCGCTTGTCGCTTGCAAAGTGGTGTGATAATGAAATCGATGTGGCACTTGCTAGCGCTCGTTATGACACGATTGATGTAATTTGTAAGGAAGTCATTGAAAAACCGCGCGAGCTTAGCGGTCGCTTTTCTGAAATTCTCGATAATATTACCTTGGGGCGCATTACTGGAATCCCGTTCTTTTTGTTAGCTATGTATGCCATGTTTATGGTGGCGATTAATTTTGGTGCGGTGTTTATTGATTTTTTTGATGTGCTTTGTGGCACTATTTTTGTTAATGGCACAACCGAGCTACTTCATGCCATCAATGCTCCAAATTGGATTACAGCTATTTTAGCCAATGGTATTGGTCGTGGCATTCAAACTGTTTCAACATTTATTCCTGTTATTGGGGCGATGTTTTTTTGTTTGTCGTTTCTAGAGGATTCTGGTTATTTGGCACGTGCCGCAATGGTAATCGATCGGCTGATGCGCAGTATCGGGTTGCCGGGTAAAGCGTTTGTGCCAATGCTAGTGGGGTTTGGCTGCGGTGTGCCAGCCATTATGGGCACGCGAACGCTTGAAAGTACACGTGATCGCATTATGTCCATTTGTATGATCCCTTTTATGTCATGTGGAGCAAGGTTGCCGGTTTATGCATTATTTGCGGTGATATTCTTCCCTAAAAACTCCTCTATAGTGGTGTTTGCTTTATATTTGCTAGGCATTGCAGTGGCAATGGTGACGGGATTTGTGCTCAAATTCACTTTATTAAAAGGTTCGCTCACACCATTTATTATGGAAATGCCTGTGTATCGTATTCCGACTTTACGCAGCCTGCTTAGTTTGACTTGGCAGCGCTTAACGTCGTTTATTTTTAGAGCAGGTAAAGCCATTGTGTTGATGGTAACGGTATTAAGTGTGCTTAACTCATGGGGAAGTGATGGTTCGTTTAAGCAAGAAAGTTCACAAAACTCTATGCTTTCTGTTGTTAGTCAAAAAATCACTCCTGCATTTGCACCGATGGGGATTAAACACGATAATTGGCCAGCAACAGTTGGTATTTTTACTGGTATTTTTGCTAAAGAATCGGTAATTGCAACACTCAATTCGCTTTATTCTATCGATGATGATAACGAGCAAGACGAACCATTTAGTTTGTCACAAGGGATTTTAGAGGCGCTAGCAACCATTCCAAAAAATCTGGCAAGTTTGTCGAATGCTGTTTTAGATCCATTAGGATTTAATACTGCTTCACAAGATATGGATTCACTACAGACTGATTTAGAGGTGGATTCGACAACAATTTCACAAATTAAAAATGGGTTTAGTTCACCTTCAGCTGCGATGAGTTATTTAATTTTTATTTTACTTTATACTCCTTGCGCTGCGGCGTTGGGTGCAGTTTATCGCGAAGCTGGGTTTAAGTGGATGGTGTTTGTGGCAATTTGGACTTTTACCGTTGCGTGGCTTACGGCAACCATTTATTATCAATTTACGTTGCTTGGGCATTCGCCTGTAGCCGTTTGGTGGCTGTTTGGGTGCAGTGCATTTATTACTATAGTGGTACTGTTTATGCGTACTTTAGGGCGATATTCGTCTTTTAATCAATCAACAGCGCCAAATTCATCCCACTGTAAAAAATCATCGTGCTGCCAGTAAATAAATGGCTGGCTAATTTGTAAAATATAAATAGAGGAAAAGTATGCAGGGATCACCCTGCAACTTTGGTTATGGCTATGTTAATAACATCAATTCGTGATTATGTACAATTAAAAGGTCGTGCACCATTGCAAGATATTGCCAGACACTTTCACCTACCTGAAAGCGCAACTGAGCAGATGTTACGTTTTTGGATCAGGAAAGGGGTGATAAAGTTAATAGCGCAAGATCGACCATTGTCTTGCCAAGCTAAACAGTGCCGTTCTTGTACCAGTTGTGATTTAACCAGTCAACTTGAATATGTTTGGGCTTAATTCAATTAAATGATGATTTAGCGGATTTTTAAATCTGCAAATTTTTTTGTTAAACATTTGTCGATTTAAAGAACGATTAATGCAAATTAATCCTAATTTGATTTTGTGATTTAATTCACATAATTGAATTTATTTATACGATAAAAATAGTAAACTTGACTAATATTAATTAGTGATAAAGCCTGATTCCACCTTTTTTGTCCGCATTTTGCGGTGTTTTTTGCCGATAATAAAGATGAATCTTCAGCCAATGACAATGTCGTTTTATTATTGAATAAATGTTATTATACTTCCATTATAATAACACGCTGTATGAGGATAAAAGTATGAGTCAATTAGATGAGTTTAAAAAATTAACTGTGGTGGTAGCTGATACGGGTGATATCGATTCGATTAAGCAGTTTTCCCCCGAAGATGCAACAACGAATCCCTCTCTTGTTTTGAAAGCAGCTCAACTTCCTCAATATCGCAATTTAATTGATTCTGCAGTGCAAACCGCTAAAAAGTTAGGTGGTAGTAAAGAACAGCAGTTAGTTAATGCGTGTGATCAAGTTGCTGTAAATATTGGTGCTGAGATTTTAAAAACTGTTCCAGGGCGGATTTCGACCGAAGTCGATGCGCGTTTGTCCTTTGATAAACAAGGTTGTATTGAAAAAGCGCGTAAAATCATTGCACTTTATCAAGAAAAGGGCATTGATAAGTCTCGTATTTTAATTAAAATTGCGTCAACGTGGGAAGGCATTAAAGCGGCTGAAGTGCTCGAAAAAGAAGGTATTAACTGTAATTTAACGTTATTGTTTTCGTTCGCACAAGCGCGTGCATGTGCAGAAGTCAATGCCTTTTTAATTTCACCTTTTGTAGGGCGTATTTACGATTGGTATCAAGCTAAAAAACCGATCGATCCTTATGTGGCTGATGAAGATCCGGGCGTTGTTTCTGTGCGTAATATTTTTAATTATTATAAACAGCATGGTTATAAAACTATTGTCATGGGTGCAAGCTTCCGTAAAGTCGATCAAATCTTGGCGTTAGCAGGTTGTGATAGGTTAACTATTTCGCCTAATTTACTTGCCGAAATGCAACAATCAAATGCGCCTGTTGTGCAAAAACTCAATCCAAATCAAGCTGTGGTTGCTCGCCCTGCGCCAATGACCGAAGCTGAATTTAGATGGCAACATAATAGTGATGCTATGGCAGTTGAAAAATTAGCCGAAGGCATTCGCGCATTTGCCGTTGATCAAGGAAGATTAGAAGATATGATTGGTGCACTGCTATAATCATTTGCACATGATAGGGGAGTTAGCTCCCCATTTTTATACTAAATTTTGTTAATTTAACTAACTATTTTGCAAGTGATATCAACCTTGCAGGCATTAACAAATTTTCACTCAAAAAATTTTTTTGGAGATTATAATATGAATGCAACCACACTATCTCACCGCGATCTGGCGAATGCGATAAGGGCATTGAGCATGGATGGCGTACAGAAAGCAAAATCAGGGCACCCTGGAGCGCCTATGGGTATGGCGGATATGGCTGAAGTGCTTTGGCGTGGCTTTTTAAAACATAATCCAAACAACCCTAAATGGGCCGATCGCGATCGTTTTATTTTATCAAATGGTCATGCTTCTATGTTGATCTATAGTTTATTACATTTAACTGGTTATGACGTGACCATTGATGATCTAAAAAACTTTCGTCAGTTGCATTCAAAAACCGCAGGACACCCTGAATATGGTTATGTGCCGGGTGTTGAAACAACAACCGGACCACTAGGTCAAGGTATTGCTAATGCCGTTGGTATGGCTATTGCCGAAAGAACGTTAGCTGCACAATTTAATAAACCTGATCATACTATTGTTGATCACCATACTTATGTGTTTATGGGTGATGGTTGTATGATGGAGGGGATTTCACACGAAGTGTGTTCGTTAGCAGGTACTCTTAAATTAGGTAAACTTATTGCGTTTTATGATGATAATGGTATTTCAATCGATGGTGAAGTCGAAGGTTGGTTTACTGATGATACCGCAAAACGTTTTGAAGCTTACGGCTGGCATGTTATCCGTAGTATTGATGGTCATGATGCTAAAGCGTTAAAAGAAGCCATCGAGCAAGCGCAGGCGGTAACCGATAAACCATCATTATTAATGTGTAAAACGGTGATTGGTTTTGGATCGCCAAATAAAGCCGGTAGCCATGAAAGCCATGGTGCACCATTAGGCGATGCCGAAATTGAAGCAACACGTAAGGCTCTTGGTTGGAATTATCCTGCTTTTGAAATTCCTAAAGACTATTATGATGCTTGGGATGCCAAAGCTAAAGGTAGGCAGCTTGAAGATGAATGGAATGTTCGTTTTGATGCTTATGCTAAGGCCTATCCTGAATTAGCTCAAGAATTTAAGCGTCGTGTTAATGGTGATTTGCCAGCAAACTGGTCACAAATTGCTAATGATGTGGTAAATAAACTACAAGCAAACCCAGCAACAATTGCAACTCGTAAAGCATCACAAAATGCTATTGAAGCTTTTGCCCCTGCTTTACCTGAGTTTTTAGGCGGTTCGGCTGATTTAGCGCCAAGTAATTTAACCATGTGGTCAGGATCTAAAGAGATCTTAGCTAATGCGGATGGTAATTATATCCATTATGGTGTGCGTGAGTTCGGTATGTCCGCTATTATGAATGGTATAGCATTACATGGTGGATTTATTCCTTATGGTGCGACATTTTTAATGTTTATGGAATATGCACGTAATGCTATTCGGATGGCGGCATTAATGAAGATTCGTGCTTTATTTGTTTATACTCATGATTCAATTGGCTTAGGTGAAGATGGGCCAACGCATCAACCTGTTGAACAAATGGCAAGCTTACGTGTTACGCCAAATGTGAGTACTTGGCGACCATGCGATCAAGTCGAATCAGCTATTGCTTGGCAATATGCGATAGAGCGTAAAGACGGTCCCACAGCGTTGATTTTTTCACGACAAAATCTTAAACAGCAAGATCGCACTGCTCATCAATTAGCTGATGTGTATCGCGGTGGTTATATCTTAAATGATTGCACAGGTACACCTGAATTAATTATTATTGCGACGGGTTCAGAAGTTGAGCTTGCCGTTGAAGCTTATCAGCAATTGACTCAAGCAGGTAAAAAAGTGCGGGTGGTGTCAATGCCATCAACTGATGCGTTTGATAAACAAGATCAGGCGTATAAAGAGTCAGTATTGCCATCGTCAGTAACAGCTCGCCTTG
Organism: Gilliamella sp. App6-5; assembly: GCF_001690525.1. GTDB lineage: Bacteria > Pseudomonadota > Gammaproteobacteria > Enterobacterales > Orbaceae > Gilliamella > Gilliamella apicola_H. Next base: position 24,984 of record NZ_LZGT01000047.1, read on the forward strand.
CCATTGAAGCAGGTATTAGCGATTATTGGTATAAATATGTTGGTCTTAGTGGCAAAGTAATTGGAATGACCAGCTTTGGCGAATCAGGCCCAGCAGATCAACTGTTTAAAGAGTTTGGCTTTACTGTTGAAAATGTACTTGCGCAAGCAAATAGCTTGTTGAAATAGTTATTTATTACATTAAAAAACGCCATCAGCGAAAGTGTTGATGGTGTTTTTTTGTTTTTTTATAATGGGTATTAATTAAAAGGATTTGGATCCTTTTTTAATTTATTAAATGGAAATAGTTTATTTGTTGTCCATTTTTTTATTTTTATATTATCTTGCTCTGGTATTTCTAGTAACTCATTTTGCATATAATCATGTTTTACCTCTAATTTAATTCCCATCCAATGACTTAATAAATAAACTAGTTGGAATCCCGATATTTGTTTATTAATTTTTTGTTGAGGTGATTTATCTGAATCAAAAAAGATAAATGGAACCCGATAACTTTCTTGATAGTCTGAATTGTGTCTTAAGTCATTATATTGGTCTGTATGCGCAAGTCCATGATCGGCAAAGTAAACGAGTGAATAGTCTTGCTTGTATTTTTCTAACTTATCGATCGTTTGTGTAATAAGATCATCCGTTTCTTTGATGCTACTAACATAACATGATATGTTTTTATTATTCAGATCAAATTGTACTTCAAATTCTAATCGCTTACAAAAGTGGGGATGAGAGCCTATTAGATGCATAACAATAAGTTTTGGTTGGTTACTGTTTTTTAATAAAATATTGTCTAATTCAGGTAATAATAAGGTATCATGTTTTCCTCTTGATGATTTGCCATTATATTCCCCTTTTTTGGTATAAAACGAATGCTTTGCATAAGAGGCAATTCGTGGCACAGTAATCTCCATTTTTCCTAATCTTCCTTGATTTGAAAGCCAATAAGTTTCAAATCCTGCATCATTAGCAATACTTATAATATTATTACTTAATAGTGCATTAACTTCTTTGTCATCTGAAAAAATCGATTGGCTAATGAGGTGTGGGATTGATGCTTGAGTATTTGGGGCGGGCGCAATTAATCCATCCCAAATAACATTGGCATGGGTGCGGGTAAATGGTGTATTGTCATATTTAAAACCATAAGCACTCATATAGTCTTTCCGAACGCTTTCACCAATGATAATAACATAGGTTTTATGCTTTGGGTTAACCGACACAATTGGTATGCTATTGGATTGTTCAATCTGTTTAAGTTGTTGTTCTTTTTCGGTTAAATATAGTTTACTACTTTCATTAAACCCAATGCAGAACTCTAAAATAGGATATTTGATATTACTAAAAAAAGAATAAACTATTGAACTGAAAGTGTTTGGGCGATACTGGGCAATTATTTTTATCGGCTTATAACAACTTAATCCTAATACAAAAATAATTAAATATTGGTTGTTTATTTTTGGAAACGGAAACTTTTTAAATAAGATAATAAAAAATACCGCCAAGAATAGCGAAACAAAATAGAAATAACTAGGCAGTTGTGAACAAAACTCTGTCATTTCATCGATATCTGTTTCTGCAATAGAACTAATCACGGCAACATTGGGTGAACCATAATAAAATCCTACTGGTAAATAGAGTGCTGCTATGACAAACCATATGCCAAAAAAGATTCGGAAAAAAGTAAATCGCGCTAAAAAGATAAGAGAAAAGTAAGTTAGAAATATGCGGTCAAATCTTTGAGGGAAACCTAATAAATAAACCAACAGAATAGAAAGACAAATACACACGCCGTGCGAAAATAGATTTTCTTTTTTTATCATAACAGTAACTATATTAATAATATCAATTTTTGGATGTAAAGATTATAGATTCATTCAAATTTTTAGCAATATTTTTTATTTAATCGAATGAATAATCAGATATCTTAATTTGCGTATTAATAAATGTTAATTTAATAGAAATATCATTGGACAAGTTTATGTTTATTTTAGTGAGAAACTTGTTTGAGGGATGGATAACGACGATGAGAAAGCAAAGAAGTTCCTTTATTGGGTGGTTTGCTATCTTGGACTAATGCTCGAATTTCAGCTGGAACAGCTGATCGCCCATAATTATTGAAGAATTAACCTATTTTCATTTAACTATTGAATATTCAATAATTGATTTTTAATAAAAACGTGGTTAATCCTTCTTATTTTATTAAATATCTTATATAACTAATATTATCTTGATGCGCGTTCTAAAATAACTTCAACTGCTTGTTTTTGGATGTAGATCATCCTAGCTATTAATAGTAATGCTGCAACGGCAAGTCCTAATATGATGCCTATCCAAAATCCAGCCGCGCCAATTGGCTCTATGATTAGGTCAGTTAATCCTAGAATATAGCCAACAGGTAATCCGACTACCCAATAAGAAAGTAGCGTGATAAAAAAGATGCTTTGAGTATCTTTGTAACCTCGTAGTACATTACTTGCCACAACTTGTAAATAATCTGATGCTTGATAAATTGCCAGTAATATAATGAGCTGCATACAAATAGCCATAACGGCTGTTTCTTTGGTAAATAGCGCTACAATCGGTGCTTTAAAAATAACTAAAATTAGCGCAACAATTATCGCCATGCTAAGTGATATGGCTAAACTAATATAAGCAGTTTGTTTGGCTAAAGCTGGTTTTTTTTTGCCCAGCAAATAACCAACTCGAATACTGGTTGCAACACCAAGAGATAATGGAATAGCAAAGGTTAAGCTACTAATAGTAAATATAATTTGATGTGCAGCAACGGTTATTTGACCTAAAGGGGCAATTAATAATGCAATCACAGCAAATAGGCTCATTTCAAAAAAGTAAGCCAGTGCAAGTGGGGTGCCAAGCATGACAATTTTTTTAATTATATCAAAATCAACTAGTTTAGTGATGGGGGTTTGACGAATATCGCGTTGGCTTGCGCTAGTGAGTGTATATAAGCGTATTAATATAAACATGAGCCAAAATATGATTGTCGCAGTAATGCCACAGCCTACTCCTCCAAAAGCCGGTAAACCTAATTTTCCATAGATTAAAACGTAGTTAATTGGAATGTTGGCAAGAAGGGCAATAAATATGATCACCATTGCTGGTTTGGTGTTTGATAGACCTTCACATTGATTTCGATAGACCAAAAAGAGTAAGAAAGCAGGTACACCCCACATTATAGCGCGTAAAAATGAAACAGCCACGTTAACCATTTCAGGATCGATAGGGTGATCAGCTGAGCTTCTTAAATTAATTATTTTGTCGGAATGATATAGAAACAACATCATGAATATTGATAATATTAGCGCTATTACTACACCTTGACGAGTTTGATTAGCAACTTGATTTCGTTTAGCAGCACCATTTAAGTTTGAGATAATTGGCGTTAACACTGTTAACAAACCTTGTCCAAATAAAATCGTTGGTAACCAGATTGACACTGCAATAGCCACACCAGATAGAGCTGTTTTGCTATAATTCCCAGCCATAATGGTATCGACAAACGTGATTGCTGTTTGTGATACTTGAGCAACGAGTACAGGAACTGCTAATTTAACGAGATTTTTTATTTCGTGTTTATAATGTTGTTTCATGGTTTTATTACCGTTTAACCGTTCCCCATAAGTCGTATTCATCAGAATGTTCAATGTTAACTTGAACTATATCGCCAACGTTGACTTGATTTTCTTCGTTTAAATAAACAACGCCATCAATTTCAGGGGCATCAGCCATGCTGCGACCTATTGCGCCTTCTTCATCAACTTCATCAATAATGACAGCGAGTGTTTTGCCTATTTTGGCTTGTAATTTTTGCGTTGAGATTGTTTGCTGTAATTGCATAAAACGATCAAAACGTTCTTGTTTGAGCGTTTCTGGAATTTGGTTTGCCAGTTCATTCGCCACGGCACCTTCTACAGGGCTATATGGGAAACAGCCAACTCGATCTAATTGTGCTTGTGACAAAAAATCAAGCAGTAGTTCAAAATCCTGATCGGTTTCGCCAGGATATCCAACTATAAACGTTGAACGTAATGTAATATCTGGGCAGATTTCGCGCCATTTGTGAATACGTTCTAAGGTTCTTTCAATAGATCCGGGGCGTTTCATTGATTTTAAAATAGTTGGGCTTGCGTGTTGTAATGGCACATCTAAATAAGGCAAAATTTTACCATCGGCCATTAATGGAATTAGATTATCAACACTTGGATAAGGATACATATAATGCAATCTGACCCAAATTCCTAAATTTGCTAGTTGTTCACATAGTGTTTGGATATCCGTTTTTAATGGCATTCCATTCCAGAAATTGGTACGGTTTTTGATGTCGATACCGTAAGCCGAAGTATCTTGCGCTATGACCAATAACTCTTTAACTCCACTATCAGCTAGACGTTTAGCTTCATCTAAAACATTGCCAATTGGTCGGCTGACCATGTCTCCACGCAAAGAGGGAATAATACAGAATGTACAACGGTGATTGCAGCCCTCTGAAATTTTAAGATAAGCATAGTGTTTTGGTGTTAATTTAACGCCTTGTTGTGGAATTAAACTCGTATAAGGATCATATGCTGGTTTAGGTGCATATTTATTAACATGACTAAGGACTGCTTCATAACTATGTGGACCTGATATTTCAAGCACTTTGGGGTGTACTATTCTAATTTGATCTTCTTTGGCTCCAAGGCAGCCAGTGACAATGACTTTACCGTTTTCGTTTAGTGCTTCGCCAATTGCTTCAAGTGATTCTTGTACTGCACTGTCAATAAATCCACATGTGTTAACAATGACCAGATCAGCGTTGTCATAACTCGGTACCACTTGATACCCTTGTGTGCGTAGTTCAGTTAAAATTCGTTCAGAGTCAACTAAGTTTTTAGGACAGCCAAGGCTTACAAATCCAATTGTAGGGGGTGACATATTCATAGTATTTATAATAGTGTTTTATATTTAAAGAGGTATTGTTTGAGAATTAATAAACTATATTTGTTAATTATCATTTGCAAATCAAAATGACGTCGGCATTTTATCACATTTCATCATAGTTGATACAATGATTTTCTAATTTGAAATTTCTATTAACAATGCTTTGGATTATCTATTATTTATGACTCGGAACGTACCCCGTTTGTTTGAATAAGAAAGATTATTGGTTGAGAGCTATAGGACAATAAAATAGAGCCTTTATTTTTGATAAAGGCTTTTAAAAAAGGAAGTTAAACTTGCTAATTAAACGTTATTATTTTAATGCATTAATCACTTCGTCTATTTGACGATTTATGCTTTCTGCGCCACCACCAGATAAGTACCATAGATCAGGCGTTAAATAAACAACATGTGTTTTACTTTTGTTTAGTACTTGCTGAGAAAAATAGTGTTCAGCCATACCTTGGTTGCCGATTGCTTTACTACGATCAACAACAAAGACAATATCAGGTTTCACCGATTTAATGTAATTATCATCAACAAAAATTGGTGTTGGCTTGCCTATTGCGTTATGCGCAGGCATAACGGTGAGGGGGACCGCTCTTTTAACGTTTAGTACGTCATGAATCAGTGTCGCACTTGAGCTTGAATTGATAAGAATCATCTTTCCATCATTATGAATAACAACGATAGCCTTTTTAGCACTGGTTTGGGCTATAGCTTGGGCATCTTGAATTGTTTTATCTAATGACTGAAGAATATTATCTGCCTTGCTTTCAGTGCCTGTAATATTTGCCAGTACTTGGATATGATTTTTGGTTGATTCAACGTAATTTTTGGCATCAACACTTAAATTAATAACAGGGGCAATTTTGGATAAATCATCAGCTTTACTTGCTTGACGTCCATCAATAATGATCAAATCAGGCTTAACTTGCTTGATCTTTTCAATATTGGGGTCTTTCATATTGCCCGTATCGGTAATCGATGCGTTATTATATTGTTGCAAATATGATGGGATCACTGACAGTGGGGTGGCTGCAACTATTGAACCTTTATCTAATGCATCTAACGTATCTAATGCGCCATAGTTCATTACCACTACTTTTTTAGGATCTTTAGGAACGACCACTGTTTGGCTATCAGCAGTAATGCTCATTGTTTGTGATGATTGGCAGCCGGTTAAACTTAATGCCATCACTACAATACTACTCAAAAGTAACTTTTTTTTCTTGTTCATTTCTAATCTCTCTCATTAATGTAAATAATAATAATTATCATTCAATAAAGTGAAATTGTCTAGACCTAAATAATTTTTATAAAGATATTGATAATCATTCTCATATGGTGTAGTGTTTTATGGTATATAAACTATAAATATCATTATAAATAATGGGGTTATAAAAATGAACGCAAAAAAGAAGTTTAAATTGGCAAAACATGTCATCAATACGGGCATTTTGTTGTCATTATCAAGCACTGCTATCGCGGCTAGCAATATAGATACTGACACTATGGTTGTTACTGCATCAGGGTTTTCTCAGCAAGTTAAGGAAGCGCCAGCAACTATTTCGGTTATTACACCTAAAGAGATCGAAAATAAGCCATATCGCGATGTTACTGACGCGCTAAAAGATATCCCAGGTGTAAATATCACAGGGGGGGGGGATTCCACTGATATTAGTATTCGCGGGATGGATGCTAAATATACGTTAATATTAGTGGATGGTAAAAAAATTAGCACTCGTGAAACCAGACCAAACAGTGATAATTCCGGATTTGAGCAAGGTTGGTTACCACCATTAACAGCAATTGAACGTATTGAAGTTGTGCGTGGTCCTATGTCGTCGTTGTATGGTTCTGATGCAATGGGGGGCGTTATTAATATTATTACCAAAAAAGTATCAAATAAATGGCAAAGTGGTTTGCGTCTAGAATCGGTTATTCCTTATCGTTCAAAAGAAAAAGATACCTACACGGGCAGCTTTTCAACCATAGGACCAATTATTGATGATGTTTTAGGTATTCAACTGTATGGACAGTATTCAAAACGTCATGAAGATGAATTTCTCAGTGGTCATGCTGGGCAAAAATTACGCAGTTTAAATGGTAAATTATCGTTAAATGCCACAGAGACGCAAAAATTTGATCTGGATTTTGGACGAGCTTTACAAAATAGTAACGCAACGGCGGGTAAAACAAGAGATAAATCTAGAAGTGACTTTAATAGAGATAATAGACGAAATACATTTGCACTAACACATAATGGCTTGTTTGGTGATGTATCCACCACTTCATTTGTCGCTTATGAAGGTAATAATAACCCTAAAAGACAGATGAAAATTCGAAATACGGATGTAGATACACGTGTTACTATTCCTTTTAGTATTAATATGCTGACTTTAGGTGGAAAATATAATTATCAAGAGTTGCACGATAAAGGAAATCAATTAAAAACCACATTATCTAAAATTGATCGTTGGAATTATGCGCTATTTGGTGAAGATGAATTACGTATTTTAGAAAATTGGAGTTTAACATTAGGGTTACGTTACAACAAAGACGAAAATTATGGTAGCAACTGGAACCCTAGGGTTTACAGTGTTTGGAATATTGATGATAACTTTACCTTAAAAGGTGGTTATTCAACGGGTTATGCGACTCCACAATTACGTTATGTTGTAACGGATTGGGGGCAAGTCACTGGAGGCGGATATTCTGATGGGGTAATCATTGGAAATCCAAATTTAAAACCAGAAAAATCAAATAATTTTGAAATTGGTATAGGTTATACCAATGATTATGGTATCGATGCTTCGGCAACCGCATTTTACACAAAATATAAAGATAAAATTCAATCCTATTATATTTGTGATCGTAAAAGTGGCAGAAAATGTTTGTTAAAAGGTTATAGTAAAAAGTTTGACTTTATACAAGGTCGTGAAAATGTGGGTAAAGCTGATCTTAAAGGCCTTGAGCTCTCATTTAAAACACCTTTATTTACTGATTTCTTATTAAGTTCTAACTATTCTTGGACAAAAACAGAACAAAAAAGTGGTCAATATAAAGGACGAGCTTTAAATCGAACGCCTAAACAAAAATTCAACACTCAACTCGATTGGTATGCTACACAGCAATGGGACTTATGGGTTAAATTGGCCTATTATGGCATGGAATCATCGAATAATCGTAATGGTACAAAAGTTGACTATCCAGGCTATACTTTCTGGGATATAGGGGCATCTTATCAAGTACATAAACAAGCTAAGGTTTATGCTGGTGTTTATAACTTATTTGATAAAGATGTCAGTAACGAAGATTTTGGTAAAACATTAGAAGGTAGACGCTATTTTGTCGGTACTGAAATTAATTTCTAATTAACCAATATGTTAGTTTGGTTTATTCTTCTAAGGCAGCTTTAATTTAGCTGCCTTTTTTATAAATAATCCATTAGCTTATGCGTTTATTTACTAAAAAATCATCAATATAACATATTAATTTTACTTGAGTTTTTTATTTTTGATAAAAATACTCTGTATCAATCATGAATTGAGTTTGTGATATATCTAAGCTTTTACTTACTTGCTCAATTAATGCAATATTGTCAATGTGTTGTTTTAAATCTTCTACTTCAATCCCCGTTTTGAGGCGTTTCAGTGACTGATTTTGCCATAAATCACCTTGATTGATTAAATATCTGTTGATATATTTAAAACTAGAGGTGGGTACGTCCCACCTTTGATGGTTAATTGACTGGAAATGATATCAATATTATAAACAAGAGAATTAAGCGTATATTTATTCTTTTACTCTTTTAAATCCTTATCGAAAGCTGAGGGTTTATTTTATCAAGTTCCTTGCTGGATGGTTGCTGTTGCAGGATGCTTACTATAAAAGTCGATGTTTTATATAACATTTTACATTTATTGGATTTATTTTAAATGGATTTTATGGGAAAAATAGCTATCTTACTTTTATTTACACCGTTATTAGTTTATTCAGCACAGAACTTTAATTCAGCTAAAACACATTTAACTAAATTATATAAATCAAACCCTAATCAAACTACATTTTATTGCGGCTGAGAATTTTCGTGGATAGATAAAAAAATGTTGTTGATTTTGACAAATGTGGATACCAGACAAGAAAAATCAGGCTAGAGCTGAACGCATTGAGTGGGAACATGTTATACCTGCCGAAAATTTTGGTAGACACCTAACATGCTGGCAAGCAGGTGGACGTAAAGCGTGTAAAAAAGATGCTACCTTCAATCAAATAGCAAGTGATATGCATAACTTTCAAGCGGCTATTGGTGAAGTGAATGGCGATAGGTCTAATTATCGTTATTCGCTATTCACTAAAGCATTTAATCAGTATGGAAAGTGTAAAAGTGCTGTGGATTTTAAAGCTCGCATATTCCAGCCACATGACGAAATTCGAGGAATGATAGCACGTACATATCTTTACATGTCTGATAAATATAAAATCAATTTATCTAATCAAGAAGAAAAGCTGATGAGGGCGTGAGATAAAATGTATGCACCTGAAAATTGGGAATGCAAGCGTAATGAGCATATAGCAAAAGTGCAAGGTAATGATAATAAGTTTGTTACTGGGTGGTGTACACAATGAAAAAGTTAATCGTATTATTTTTAATTATTTTTTGGTCGCAAATTGTAGATGCGGCGGTAATCCATAATATAACGTATCGTGGTTCAGATCCTGATGCAATTAGGTTGATCGGTGGTGTATCTTTTTTTGCTTTGATTTGTATCTGTTTTATTATGGCCAATTTTCTATTAGAAGAGAGTGACAAACCAAAGGATGAGCAAGACAAATTAAAGCAAAATGGAGTGCGTTCTAGCAAAAAAACAAGCCAGTGAACGAGAAATTCAAGAAATACGAAATATATACTTCTAAGAATTTTAAAAAGAAAAAATGAAGTCGCTTGACTGTGTTTTTTTGTGTCCAGATTTTGAGTAATTCACTCAATACCAAGTCGACAGCAATGCTATGTACACATCTACATAATAAACAGTATTAGACTAAAGAGCGATTTAAATTTATGAAAAAATTAGGGAAGTAAGCAGGTAGAATGTTATTAAACTGGAAACGAGTTAAGTCAATTATTGAAAATAAGACCCATTCCTTTCACCAAAATAAAACTCAAATTTTAAGCAAAAAATCAGTCATAAAAATCGCCGATTTTATTGAAATTTTTTCATGTGGAAATTCGTTTATTTTGAAATTGTTAGCATTTAAAGGGCTATTTAATGGTATCCATTTTATCCTACTAATAAAATCTGAATTTAAGGTAATCACTTTAAAGGCTTTTTAGATAAGGCTTTAGAATGGTACGCCCGGGTGGACTCGAACCACTGACCCCCACCATGTCAAGGTGATGCTCTAACCAACTGAGCTACGGGCGTATATTTGAAACACGCAAATATTAGCTGGCAAATTGATTTGTAGCAAGTAAAAAAATAAAAAAATAGCTGATTTTTTAATCTTTTGAACTAAATGGATTGTAAAATAAACATTTTTGCTTCTGATTTTAAAAAAATTATAATATTTGAATCCAAAATCTTTTCTAAAAAATTTTTTATTATTGGGATGAATTGTAAATTTATGTAATTTCGTGGTGGTTTGTTTAAACTAATTTAGCTATACTCGCTACTTCAAGTTAGGCGCAACATATTTAGGTTTGTATGTCGATAAAAGATCAGATTGAAGATGTTTTGCAAAATGTTTTTGGTTACAAGTCATTTAGAAATCAACAAAGAGAAATAATTGAATCTATTATCGATGGACGTGATACTTTAATAATTATTCCTACAGGCGGCGGGAAATCTTTATGTTATCAAATTCCCTCAGTATTATTGCCGGGAACAGCAATTATTGTATCCCCTTTAATTTCTTTGATGAAAGATCAGGTTGATCAGCTATTAGCCAATGGTATTTCTGCTGCCTATCTTAATGCCTCACTATCATCGACCGAGCAACAAGAAGTTATCAAAAAATATTTGGATCACTCTATAAAGCTGTTATATGTTTCTCCTGAACGATTAGCATTACAGGCTTTTTCTACATTAATCGATGAATATCCACCTTCATTAATTGCTATTGATGAGGCACATTGTATTTCACAATGGGGACATGATTTTAGGCCTGATTATCGTCAATTAGGACAACTTTCAACGCGTTTTCCTAACGTACCCATTGTTGCATTAACCGCAACTGCCGACAAAATGACGCAGACTGATATTATTCATCAATTAAATTTGGTCGATCCATTAGTAATAGTGCGAAGTTTTGATCGGCCAAATATTCGTTATACGGTGGTCGAAAAATTTAATCAAACTGAGCAAGTTGTTTCGTTTATTGAGACACAAAAAGGCAATAGTGGCATTATTTATTGTTCTAGCCGTTCAAGAGTGGAAGATATGACCACTAGACTTGCTGCGCGAGGATTTTCCGTTAAAGCTTATCATGCAGGGCTGTCTAATAATGAGCGCCAACAAGCACAGGAAGATTTTTTAAAAGATAATGTGCAAATTATCGTAGCAACTGTTGCATTTGGTATGGGGATTAATAAACCCAATGTGCGTTTTGTTGTTCATGCAGACTGTCCGCGAACGATTGAAGCTTATTATCAAGAAACGGGGCGAGCGGGGCGTGATGGCTTACCTGCTGAAGCGATGCTACTATTTAATAGCAAAGATCTTAATTGGTATCAGCAACAAGTTATTGAGAAAAGAGAGGGTCAACATAAACTGGTCGAATTGCAAAAGATTGATGCAATGGAGGCTTTTGGGCAAAGTTTGACTTGTCGGCGCATTGTGTTGCTTAATTATTTTGGTGAACAACGGGAAGAGCCTTGTAATAACTGTGATGTTTGTTTGTATCCACCTGAACTTTATGATGGCTTAATTGATGCACAAAAAGTTTTATCCTGTGTTTATCGCGTTGAACAACGTTATGGGGCGCAATATATTGTGGATGTTTTACGTGGCTCTGGGCGCTCTCAAATTAAAGATAATGGTCATAATAAATTATCCGTTTATGGCATTGGTAAACAGCATTCATCTGGCTATTGGCTCAGTGTTATTAGACAACTGGTTTATTTGGGATATTTAAACCAAAATATATCAACTTATACAACCCTTCAATTAACACAAAAAGCACGTTTAATTCTTCGGGGGGAAACATCATTATCATTGGCTAAACCTCGTTTAGAAATTGTTAAGAAAAGCCGTATAAATCGTTACGCTAGAGCAATTAATTTAACAACTATTCTAGCTTACGAAGAGCGAATTTTATTTAATAATCTTAAACGATTGCGTAAAGATATTGCCGATGCTGAAGATATTCCACCCTATATTGTTTTTAGTGATGCGACATTGCTTGAAATGGTTCAAACTAAACCAGAAAGCAAAAAGCAGCTCATTAATATTACTGGTGTAGGTAAAATCAAGTTGGAAAAATATGGTAATTTGTTCTTAGATGAAATAAATGAATTTATGATAAAAAATATGTAATTTGTAGGAATAGGTTTTATAAATGTTTGATTGATAAGACGGTTATCTCCCGTTTTAACTAATAGATGTTGCGAATTCTCAATTAACCATCAAACGGTATAGAATCCTGAATATTTTTTACAAAAAATATAACCTTAAAAGTTAACAGTTGTATAAATATCCCATAGTGAGTACAAAATTCATGTAAAAAATACGTTTCCTGTATTCGTGTTTTATTTTCTAATTTAACCAGACGTTTAATGTCATCACTGTGGTATTTTTACTGATTAAGGGGACAAATAGCTCTAATCGGGCTTTTTTAGCTCATTATTAATAGTCCGATGACTAACCATAAAATGTTTAACTTAATCAGTGATGGTTGTTTTTCTCTATGATATAAGCACCATGCACCACCATATCGCTTGTTTGTGATACGACATTAATTCTGTATATTCATTACAGTATTTTCTTAAATTACCATAAATAGTGCGAGTAATTCCTACACTTTGTCATTATTAAAAATGATAATTTTCCATTCAGTTCCATATGTTATTGGTCTCTAATTTAATTGAATATTAAGCTAGTTGAGCTATAATGCGACAATTATTTAATAAGTTACAGTTACAATGATTATCGGTTTTATTGGTGCGGGTAAAGTAGGTTGCACCTTAGCTAAGTATTTTTCTTTATGTGGAATGCGGATTGCTGGGTTTTATAGCCGATCTTATGAACATGCAAAAGAGGCAAGTGATTTTACTCACAGTCAAGCTTATACATCGTTAGCTGATTTAGTTAATGATTGTGATTGCTTATTGGTTACTGTATCAGATAGCCAAATAGCCACTGTTTGGCAAGAACTTTGCCTGTTACCTATTGCTAATAAGTGGATCGGTCATTGTAGTGGGCTGTTAACGTCACATATATTTAGCCTGCATAATATCGTTCATCCATTTGCGTTTTCATTGCATCCTTTATATGCCATTTATGATAGATTTGATTGTTATAAAGCTCTGTCAGGTGTTTCTTTTACGCTTGAGGCAAATGAAAATGTTATCCATCAATTACAGACTTTTTTAACCCCACTAAAAAATCCTTTAGCCATTTTACCAGCAAGTAAAAAAGTGCTTTACCATGCGGCTTGTGTTATGTTGAGTAATCAAGTTATTGCATTGGTACAAATTGGTATTGATTTGCTTAGTCAATGCGGATTAAATGTTGAATTTAGTGAACAAGCTTGGCGTTTATTATTCCTAGAAAATGCTAAAAATATATGTGAAGTAGGCGTCATTGATGCTCTAACTGGACCTGTCGAACGAGGCGATATTGAAACGATCAAACATCATATAATGACTATGCCGGTCGAACTAAAAATTATTTACCAGCAGTTATCTGCTATTTTACTTAATATTAGTCGAACAAAACATCCAAGCAAGGACTATCGACAATTAGAATTGGAGTTGTTACCTTGAAAAACACGATTGCCATTTTAAAAGAACGTAAACAAAATCGACAAAAAATTACAATGCTAACCGCTTATGATTACACTACAGCCAAATTAATGGACGAAAGTGGTGTAGATTGTTTATTAGTGGGGGATTCTTTAGGTATGGTGATGCTGGGTTACGATAGCACGGTATCGGTTACTATGGAAGATATGATCCATCACTCCAAAGCGGTTGCAAGAGCAGCTAAGTCCGCATTTGTTGTCACTGATTTACCTTTTATGTCTTATCAAACATCTGTGTATGATGCAGTTTTAAATGCTGGTCGCCTAATTAAAGAAGGTCAAGTTCAAGCGGTTAAACTTGAAGGCGGACAAGCATTTTTTGAACATATCAAAATGATTACACAAGCTTCCATTCCGGTTGTTGCGCATATTGGGCTTATGCCTCAATCCGTTCTTGCTTTAGGGGGATATAAAGTTCAAGGTAAAGATTATCAAGAAGCTAAAAATATTGTTCTTGATGCATTAGCGGTTGAACAAGCGGGTGCAATTGCGATTGTACTTGAATGTGTACCTGCTGATTTAGCTAAATTGATCTCACAATTAGTGAGTATTCCAACTATTGGTATTGGCGCAGGTGTAAATTGTGATGGACAGGTGCTTGTTTATCAAGATATGCTGTCTATGTATGATGGTGTTGCATCAAAATTTGTCAAATCTTTTGCCCCAATTGGTAATCATATGAAACAAGCGTTTACTGACTATTGCCAAGAAGTAAAACAGCAACAATTTCCTACTTCAACCCATGAATTTGCCATTGATGGTGAGGTAATGAACAAACTTAAATCTGAGTTTCAATCATAAGGGATAACTAGATGAATGTTGTAACGACAATAGGACAAGTACGAGAACAAGTTAAAGCTTGGCGTCAAGCAGGGGATAGTATCGGACTTGTTCCAACCATGGGTTATTTGCATGAAGGCCATCAAAGCTTAATGGCTGCGGCTAAAAGGGACAACCAAAAAGTTATTGTGACGATTTTTGTTAACCCTATACAATTTGGACCTTCAGAAGATCTTGCTAGTTATCCACATGATTTAGAACGGGATAAAATCGCTTGTGAGAAGATGGGGGTAGATTTGATTTTTTGTCCAACTGCCAGTGAAATGTATGATGCTAATTTTAATAGCAATGTTGATGTTAAAGGTTTAACAAATGCTTTATGCGGAAAAAAGCGCCCAGGGCATTTCAAAGGCGTTTGCACTGTTGTCACAAAATTATTCAATATCACACAACCTGATCGTGCTTATTTTGGACAGAAAGATGCACAGCAGTTAGCGGTAATTAAACGAATGGTCAGTGATCTGAATTTCGACATTGAAATTATTGGTTGCCCTATTGTGCGTGAAGCAGACGGACTGGCTAAAAGTTCACGTAATAGCTATTTGTCTGAACGTGAACGATCCGCAGCTGTGTGCCTTTATCAAGCAATTGAATGTGCCAATGCAATGATAAAGCAAGGGGAAACGTCGGTAACTGTTATAACAAAAGCTATGCATGATCTGATTGTCAACCAACCTTTAGCCAAGATTGACTATATTGAATTTGTCGATCTAGCATCATTAACATCGGTTGATAGGCTTGAACAAGATAGTTTATGTGCGCTAGCGGTTTATATTGGTAAAACACGATTAATTGATAATTTTATTTATCAACATTACTAATTACCAATTATATTTACAATGATAGATATAAAAAACCGCTTAATACAAGGCGGTTTTTTTATGCTATTCATCGTATTCTAAAAATTTTTACAATTCGATTAAATCAATGAGTTTATTGTTCTGCTAATTTATTGTTTGTCTATTTTACTGTAGAATAGCAACCATTTTATGCCTTAAATCAGGATTTATGCATTAATTATGAAAAACACGACTTATAATCCACAAGAAATTGAACAACCTCTTTATAAGCATTGGGAAAAAAGTGGTTACTTCAAACCCAATGGTGATAAATCGCAACCAAGTTATTGTATTGCCATTCCACCGCCGAATGTGACAGGTAGTTTACATATGGGGCATGCTTTTCAGCAAACCATTATGGATGCATTAATTCGTTATCATCGTATGCAAGGTAATAATACCTTGTGGCAATCGGGTACCGATCATGCCGGTATTGCAACGCAAATGGTGGTAGAGCGCAAAATTGCGGCTGAAGAAAATAAAACTCGCCATGATTACGGACGTGATGCTTTTATTGACAAGATTTGGCAATGGAAAGCCGAATCAGGCGGTAGCATTACTAAGCAAATGCGTCGCTTAGGGGATTCGGTTGATTGGGATCGCGAACGCTTCACCATGGATGAAGGTCTATCAAATGCAGTGAAAGAAGTCTTCGTTCGTTTATATCAAGAAAATCTTATCTATCGTGGTAAACGTTTAGTCAATTGGGATCCAAAACTACGTACAGCTATTTCTGATCTTGAAGTTGAAAACCGCGAAGTTAAAGGTTCAATGTGGCACTTACGTTATCCATTAGCTGATGGAGCTAAAACAGCCGACGGTAAAGATTACTTAGTGGTGGCAACCACTCGTCCTGAAACCTTATTTGGGGATACAGGGGTTGCGGTGAATCCTGAAGATCCTCGTTATAAAGATCTGATTGGTCAATTTGTTATATTACCATTTGTTAACCGCCGTATTCCAATTGTGGGGGATGAACATGCCGACATGACCAAAGGTACTGGATGCGTAAAAATCACCCCTGCGCATGATTTTAATGACTATGAAGTTGGGCGACGTCATCAATTACCGATGATCAACATTTTAACGTTTGATGGGGATATTCGTCAGCAAGCTGAAGTGTTTGATACTAATGGTGAGCCAAGTGGGGCTTACGAACCAACCATTCCGGCTCAATTCCAGAACCTAGAACGTTTTGCCGCGCGTAAGGCAGTCGTTGCAGAATGTGAATCATTGGGTATTTTAGAAAAAACCGAACCGCATGATTTGACCGTTCCATATGGTGACCGTGGTGGCGTTGTGATTGAACCTATGCTAACCGATCAATGGTATGTGCGAGCAAAAGTGCTTGCCGAGCCTGCTATTGATGCAGTAAAAAATGGTGATATCCAATTTGTACCAAAACAGTATGAAAATATGTATTTTTCTTGGATGAATGATATACAAGATTGGTGTATTTCACGTCAATTATGGTGGGGGCACCGTATTCCTGCTTGGTATGATAAACAAGGTAATGTTTATGTTGGTCGTGACGAAGCTGAAGTACGACGCGAGAATAATCTGTCGAATGATATTGAATTATCGCAAGATGAAGATGTGCTGGATACTTGGTTTTCGTCTGCGCTTTGGACATTTTCAACGTTGGGTTGGCCGAATAATACTGATGATTTAGCCACCTTCCATCCAACTAATGTGCTGGTGACGGGGTTTGATATTATCTTCTTCTGGGTAGCTAGAATGATCATGATGACCATGCACTTTATTAAGGATGAACATGGTAAACCACAAGTTCCTTTTAAAACGGTGTATGTCACAGGTTTAATTCGTGATGAAGAAGGACAGAAAATGTCTAAATCTAAAGGAAACGTTATCGATCCTTTAGATATGATTGATGGTATCTCACTGCCAGCTTTATTAGAAAAACGGACTGGCAATATGATGCAGCCTCAATTAGCTGAAAAAATTGCTAAACGCACTCAAAAACAGTTCCCTAATGGCATTGAGGCACACGGTACAGATGCGCTACGCTTTACTTTAGCCGCGTTAGCCTCAACTGGGCGTGATATTAATTGGGATTTAAAACGTTTAGAAGGTTATCGTAATTTCTGTAATAAACTTTGGAACGCTAGTCGTTATGTGCTGATGAATACAGAAGGGCACGATTGTGGCTTTAAAAGTGGGGATTTAGATTATTCTTTAGCAGATAAATGGATTTTAGCCGAATTTAATCAAACCATTAAATCTTACCGAGAAGCATTTGATACTTATCGTTTTGATTTAGCCGCTAATATTTTATATGAGTTCACATGGAATCAATTCTGTGACTGGTATTTAGAGCTAACCAAATCCATTTTAGCCAATGGAGAACCATCACAGCAACGCGCAGCTCGCCATACGTTAATTACGGTATTAGAAGCTCTATTACGTCTTGCGCACCCGATTATTCCATTTATAACCGAAGCAATTTGGCAAAATGTAAAAGGCTTAATGAATATAACTGCTGACACTATAATGTTACAGCCAATGCCTGCTTTTGATGAACAGCATTCAGATGATCAAGCAATAGCCGATATTAATTGGATAAAAGATGTCGTAATTGCCGTACGAAACATTCGTGCCGAAATGAATATTGCGCCAAGTAAACCACTACAATTATTGATTCGAAAAGGATCTCCAACGGTACATCGAATCATCGCTGATAACATCAATTTTATTGAATCATTAGCAAGATTGTCTGAAATTGTTTTACTTGGTGATGGTGAAACTGGACCATTATCGGTCACAAAACTGGTTGATGGCGCCGAGTTGCTAATCCCAATGGCAGGATTAATCAATAAAGAAAACGAACTTGCGCGTTTAGAAAAAGAAATTGAACGCATCAATGGCGAAATTTCTCGTATTGAAAATAAACTGTCTAATGCCAGCTTTGTCGACAAAGCCCCTGCGGCAGTAGTTGCGAAAGAAAAAGAAAAACAACAAGGTTATATTGATGATAAAGCCAAACTGCAAGAGCAGTATGTTGCCATAAAAAATCTTTAATCTTTTTTTAATCTTTGTAATAAAAACCTCTCGTTTGAGAGGTTCAGATTGATGACAAACCTCGATATAATTCGGGGTTTATTTTTTTATTTAAACCATAAATAGGCTTTTTAATTTGGATTTGATTAAATAAATTAAAAAATAGCTTAAAAAAACGTAACAAAAATAGCTTTATCGCTATTTTCTTGATATTTTGAGCCATTGCGGCCAATAAACACTGCATTTGAACCTGCGCTCTTCCTCTAAATCGTGCATAGCGATGTCCGTGGTGTTGTTTAGCATCAGCAAAGCTGCGCTCTATGGTTTCTTTTCGCCGAGCATAGACTTTTTTACCCCACTGACTTAAACGAATTTCGTTGGCTATCTCTTTATCTGCTTCCCAAATATGCCGTGTGATGACTTTCTGTGTATTTTTACTCTGTGTACACTGTGACAATAACGGACAGATTTTGCAGGTTGTTGCATCAGAATGATAATGACGATAACCCAACACCGGATATATCTGCTTTGCCAGCAGTAAATGGCAAATGGGAGCCGTAAAATAACCCGCATCAAGACCGACACCAACCGGATTAAAGCCAAACCGCTCTAGCTGGCGTTTTAATCGAGCCATGTAAGGCTGGGAATCATGGATATTTCCGGCAGTGACATAGGTATCGGTAATTAAATTATGTTTGCCATCAACCGTTCGGTGATCTAAGTAGAAGAATCCTTTAGGCTTGCCTTCCCGATGCATAAAGCCACTGTCTGGATCTGTTGTACTGACTTTAACCTCCTTGTATTTCTCTACCGTCGATGGCTTTAAGGCTTTTTTCCGTTTAATTCTCTTTCTGCGTTGATGGCTTGATTAAGCGCATCAATATATTGACTGGGCTCAACAATACGCTGCTCATTACGTGCTTTGCCTTTATTGGCATTTGCTTTTAGGTGAGTACTGTCCGTATATAAAACCCGACCACTTATCAACCCTTTGGCAATGGCCTGCTCAACAATATTATCAAAAATCTGTTGATAGATTTCACTGTCATTAAACCGACGGCGACGATTTTGGCTAAGTGTTGAGGCGTCAATCACTTTTTCGGTTAATCCCATTCCCAGAAACCAGCGGTAAGCTAAATTGACCTGAATTTCCTGAACCAGACGACGTTCACTGGGGATACCGAAAAGATACCCCAATAACATGATTTTAAACAGTCTGACCGGATCTTCTGCTGGACGACCATTATTAGGGCAATAAAGTGGTGCTACCGCTTCTCGAATAAATTCAAAATCAATGACTTTAGCTATTTTACGAACAAGATGATTTTGAGGGACAAGCGCATCTAGCGAGATTTGCTCTATTTTTTCTGGTGTCGCTGGAGTTGGTTTTTTTAGCATAGAAGAACTTCTCTTATAATGGACTCCTCTCTATTAGATCAAAGAACTCGCCAAAAAGCGAGTTCTTTGTCATCAATCTGAACCTCTCGTTTGAGAGGTTTTTTGTTTGCTAATTTAAAATTTATAACCCACACCAATCATTGCAACCCATGGATCAAGCTTATAATTAGCGGTAACTTTAGTATTGCCTAAATGGGTTGTCGCTTTAGTCTCAATATCAATATAACGAATTTGAGCATTCAAAAGCCAATTGTCATTTAAAGAATAATCAGCACCGACTTGTGCTGCCCAGCCCCAAGAACTGTCAAGATCTAAACCATGAAATCCCGCTTTTTTGGCTTCACCACTAAGTTTTTCATCAAAAAAGAAGGTATAGTTAATACCCATTCCAACATAGGGTTGTAACTCATATTGTGAATCAAGTGGATACCAAACAGCACTTAATGTTGGCGGTAGATGTTTAATTTTCCCTAAATGAGCACCAGAAAGTCCCGTTGAATTGCCCCCACCTAGCTTAACCTGATGGCTAAAAGGTGTTGCGGCTAACAGTTCGACACCAATATTATCGGTCACCATATATTGGAAATTTAATCCAAGTTGTGTATCGTTATCGGCTTTTGCTTTTAGATCACTTTTGGCTCCGCCTACTTTAACATGATCACTTTTATCTTGAGGATGAACATAAACAGGCCCAC
Source organism: Gilliamella sp. App6-5 (assembly GCF_001690525.1). Lineage (GTDB taxonomy): Bacteria > Pseudomonadota > Gammaproteobacteria > Enterobacterales > Orbaceae > Gilliamella > Gilliamella apicola_H. The sequence continues at coordinate 45,732 of NZ_LZGT01000047.1, forward strand.
CACGGACGATAATTTCATTTGCAGTATGCGCATAAGTTACTGCGCTGGATAATCCCATTGTGATAAGCATAGCAACTGACGATATTTTCATTTCTTTTCTCCCAATTCATTTATAATTCATTATATAATATTTAATTATGTTGAAAAACGCACTACAGTAAAACATAGACTTATTTAATAATCTAGCAATATTGAAATTTACTTGTTAAATTTAATTTTTATTGATTTATAATAAATTAAACTTAAGTCGCATAATGATAAAATTCTAATGATATTTAGAATATTAAATTTGATTTTTTTGCGATTTATCTCAAAATTTTAGTAAATAAAAATCAGATTAATGATTTGCATTATTGCTTAAAACTATATATAATATAGGCGAATATTTCGGTGGGTTGTTAGCTCAGTCGGTAGAGCAGTTGACTCTTAATCAATTGGTCGCGGGTTCGATCCCCTCACAACCCACCATTCCTCTTTTTTAATCCCTTATCCAATCATTAAAAATCATTAAAAAACAAAGGTTTTAGCTAAAAAATCACTTGCACTAAGTTGCACTAAGTTGCACTGAATTGCGCTAAATTGCATATATGTTTGTATACGTTTTTGTATACGACTATAATGTGACTAAAAACGTATACAAATTTTTAGATGTGAGTTGTTATGGCTAGTAATAAACTAACTGATATAAAAATTAAAAATTTAAAAATTAAAGAAAAAAATTATGAAATAAGTGACGGTAATAGTTTATCAATTTTAATCAAAAAAAATGGTTCAAAAATTTGGCGATTTAGATATTTGAGACCTAATACAAAAAAAGCAAATCAACTTAGTCTTGGTGAATATCCTTTAATTTCTTTAGCTGAAGCAAGAGAAAAAAGGGATGAATTTAAAAAATTATTGTTGAATGGAACAGATCCTGCTAATTACAAATATGAAGAAGAAGAGCAAATACAAAAAGAAGAAAAAAGAAAATTCATTAATATTTTTTGGGATTGGGTAGAAGATCAAAAGTTAAATTTAGATAAAGGTGAGATTACAGAAGGAACTTTTAGAAGAAATAAAAATATTATAGTTAATCATGTTTTAATTCATCATGATTTAGTTAATAAATCTGTTAATGAGTTAATACCAGCAGATTTTAAAGAGTATTTACAACCCTTAATTAATCAAAATAAAACCGATTTAGTTGCTCGAATTTGTCAAGTTGTAGGTAGAGTTTTTAATTATGCTAAAAATCTTGGTTTTGTTGAATATAATAAATTTGAAAATTTAAGATTTGCTACGCACAGATCTAAAAATATGCCAACTTTACCACCTGCTCAGCTACCTCAAATTTTAAAAACAATTAATGATTATCCTGCCACTAAGCAAACTAAACTATTAGCCTATTTTCAACTTTTAACACTGGTGAGACCTGGGGAGGCAGCAACGGCTAAATGGATGGATATTGATTTAAAAAAATCAATTTGGACAATTCCAGCAAATAGTATGAAGATGAGGCGTGAGCATGTAGTACCTTTATCAAAGCAAGCAATAAAAATACTTCAAAAAATGAAGGATATAACACCACCAGATTTTGAATATGTATTTATAAATAGAAAATATTTAAATGATAAAAGTAAACACACAAGTAAAGAAACAGTAAATACAATGCTGAAAAGAGCAGGATTTAAAAATAAATTAGTAGCGCATGGTTTTAGATCTATTGCTTCTACCATTTTAAATGAAAGTTTAAAATTTCATCAAGAATTAATAGAAATATCGTTGGCGCATGTAGATAAAAATATTGTAAGAGCTACTTATAATAATGCTCAATACCTTGAAAAAAGATTTGAATTAATGGGGTGGTGGGGTGATTATGTAGAAAATGTAAGTAATGTTTCAGTTTTATAGTATTATATTGTAATGTAAATTATTTTTTGGAGTATTTATGGGTAGTAAAACAACATTATCAAGTTTTGTGGAAACATTACAAACAATAAGTATTGGACAGCTAGCAACAGCACTAGGTTGTGATGAATCAACGATATATAGATGGTTAAAAGATGAAACATTACAATTACCAAAACCTATACAAGTTGGCAAAAAAAAGGTTTGTTTTATTTATGAAGAAGTAAAAGAATGGTTATATAACAGACCTCGAATTGTTTGTTTTTATAATAGTAGTTTAAATAAAATTGAAACAACTGAAACTATAAGTTTAGTAAGTATTGATGTGGATAATTTAATACCAATGGATGAAGCTTTAGAAAAAATGAAAAAGCATAATATTAATATTAGCCCAAATGCTAAATTAACAGCTATTAATATAAAAGGACATTTATTTGTAGATAGAAATCGATTTGAATATGAATTTTTATTAAATCATTTTACAGCAAATAATTCAAAAAAAGAAAAAAAAGAAGATGGTAAAGTTAATATTAAAAAAATAATTAAAACAACAATATAAAATAACATTTACATGCATTTGCTGGAACAGCTCAAGGTAATGGTATTAGTGGAGGAACAGCACAACAAGGTGGTGCTGAAAATGCTAGCCAAGCTAACAATCCAAATACTGGTACTGATGCTACAACCAACAATGGCAACTCTGGAAATTCTAAAAACAGTATGCCAAATCAGAGTGGTGCTGGGACAGGTTCAAGCTCACCATTAGTAGATAAGGGTGACGGACAAAACAAAAATTCGCCTTTAGTTGATAAAGATAATAAACCAAAACTTGATGATTAAAAATAAAAAGTAAAAAGAGGGAATTCCCTCTTTTTATTAATAAATCTAATTTAATTACAAGTAATTAATATATAAAAAAGGTGACTTATGTGTCACCTTTTCTTTTGAATTAAAAATTTATTTATAATAGGACTATTTTTTAGTTACATCAGGAAAATATAATGTAGCTGTATAGTCAATCTTATCTTGATTATTTACTTCCCATAATAAATTGGTAGAAAAATTATCTTGATTACACCATGCCCACATTTTTTCTCTATAATCTTTTTTATTTTCTTGAGATTGCTTAACCTCTTTTAGAGTATCTAAAAAAATTTCTTTTGTTCTATTATCTACTTTTTCTAAAAATTTTCTACTTGCTGTTTCAAAAACATCTCTTTGCATAATCAATCTATACATTACTTCTGTATCATTAGACAAAGCTAATTTATAATTAGCAATTTGATTTTGATAATAAATAATATCTTGTTTATTTTTTTTAATTTGTCTTTTTAAATTAATATTTGATGAAGATATTCCTTTACCAAAAGGATTATCTATTTCCTCACATACTTTCCTATGTTCTTCTTTCTTTTTAGCATAATGATTAGCAATATCTTCAACAACAGCAGCGCCCCATAGCATAATTCTGTACCTCTTTACCTTAAATCAGATTTTACTGATTTTGTCAACTTTTAATTAATTATAACATTATGTTTTTTTAACTATATTTTGTTAAAAAAATGTCTATTTTTACTTCAAATATAGTATAGTATGATCGATTTAACAGATCAATACAATTAATTACAATAGTTTAAACCTATTGTAATTAACCGCACTGATCGATAAAATCTTTCGAAAATTTTTAAAAAGTAACAAGTTAAGTAAAAAAAAGGCTTTTAGTCTTTTGTTTGTTTAATCAAAATTGGATATGTAAAAAAATGATAGATAAGATTTTTTTAATAACAAGAATAGCGTTTATAATTACAGCAGTT